>CAYJHQ010000011.1:0-73841 GCA_964369775.1 uncultured Lachnospiraceae bacterium | reverse complement strand
TAGAACCGCAAGTAAGAATCTATAGTATGGAAGAGGCGGATGCAAAAGCCATTGGGATTACAGTGATGGAAGGGCGATTTCCTCAAAATAATAGTGAATTATTATTAGATGAGGGTGACCTTGGTGAGTTAGAGATTGCTGTAGGAGATCAAGTTACTTGGTCAGTAGATGGAATTATGAAAACGTTTACCATTGTCGGGATTATGGAACCAACGCATTTTTATATGAACTATGAAGGGGTTACAACAGGGGTAAAGAGCGCGAGAGCAGATGTATTTGTCACGTACAAGAATCCGCGGGATTATAAGAAGACAACAGAAGAAATACTTGGAAAAGAAGAGGAGTATTATGAATATTATGTGGAAAACACAAATCTCATAAAAATTGATGGTTTGGATTTTTCGAAAAATGAATGGCTTATAGGAGGCGGGATATTTATTGGAATTGTAGTACTGATTACTTTTGTTACCTTATTTTCTCTAAGTTATATTACTCAGCTGTCAATGGAAGAGCGAAATCATACCTTTGGTTTATTGAAAGCAATGGGAATGAAAGAGAAAGACTTTCAGTATTTAGTAGCCTTTGACACCTATATCCTAACTGGTATTGGGGTGCTTGCAGGAATGATTTTGGGAACGCTTCTTACGATAATCAGTATCTGGGTATTACAGCCTTATATATCATATTGGATGGATTTGGAGTTTCACTTCTCGGTGATTAGCTTAATCGGGGGTGGTGGATTGGCATTTGTTCCAAGTTGGCTGAGTGTGAGGTACAATAGATGGAAACTGTCAAAATCTACACCCGTAGGGTTGATGAGAGGAGAGGTGGATGCTTCCATCACCAAAAAGAAAAGAGTAGATTGGAGACATGCTCTAGGTGTATCAGGTTCATTGGCTGAGAATAACCGAAGAGTCTTTAAAAAACGATATCGAGCCACAAGTCTTTCCATAGGTGGGAGTGTATTCTTGATACTTACAACGCTACTTACTGTAGAGGTAATAACGCATGTATTATATGCACAAATAGATAATATCAGCTACGATGTTATGATATATGGTGTGGAAGAAGAGATATCTACGAAAGAAGAGTATATCGCATTGACAGAAAGCGAGTTGGTCGATGGATATGAAATTGGATATAACTATTATGGTGTAGAGTATGAGATTGGAAAGTCTTATAAGACAGAGAACCATCCTAGTAAAAGCTTGAATCTAATTTACGCCATTGCTTTAGAAGATAAATCCTTTCAGCGTTACGCAGAACAAATAGGTGCAGATTATAATAGGATATACGATAAAGGTATACTGGTAAACATGGCGCAAGACGAGGAAGAGGGGGAAATAGTTATATATAGGAATCTTACTTCATATCAACCAGGAGATGTAATAGAAGGAAGAATACTTGATTCTAATGAACCATGTTCATTGGAGTTAGGGTATGTTACAGAGGCTTTTCCTTATACTGCAGAGTACATCAGAGGAATCTCCCCACATGTGGTAGTGAATAATAAATATTTTCCTCAGTATGAATATGGAGAGCCAGTTGCGTTTATAGAAACGGAAAAGCCAGAAGAGTATATCAGATGGGCAGAGTTGTTAGAACCAAGCTTTTATTTTGTGGATGAGAGTAGAATATACGAAGAACAATTGATTACCTTACAAGGAATTTCATTTTTGTTATATTTCTTTCTATTTATGATTTGTTGTATGAGTATTTCTATGATTATCAATGTAAGCAGTGCCAATATATCTCTGCGGAAAAAAGAATTTGCCATGTTACACAGCGTTGGAATAGGAAAAAAGGATCTGAAGCGGATGATATTATTGGAGCAGTTAGCAGTTATAATAAAGGCTCTTATATACGCATTGCTTGGTTCTGGATTCATTGCATATCTTGTATTACAGCTGTTGGGGACGGGAATTAAAGTAGAAGTAGATATTCCGTTTGCGCAAGTGTTAATGGTGGTTGCAGTAGTTGTGGCATTGCAAGTAGTACATATTTGGTTTATGATTCGTAGCATAGAAAAGGAAAGTCCAATGGAAGCAATGCGAATTGGCGGAAGACAATAGAAAACAATAAGAGGATAGATCATGCATATTTTATTAGTAGAAGATAATAAAGAAATCTGTATAAATCTGGCAAGCTTATTTCGAGATTTGCCTTATGAATTTCATTATGTGGAGGGAGTGGAAAAAGCTGTGGAATATATCTATGAGCATAATGTTGACTTGCTATTATTAGATGTTTCACTTCGAGACGGCAATGGATTCGATTTTTATAAAAATGAAGCGGTCACACAGAAGATTAAGACGATTTTTTTGACTGCTAGGTCTTTTGAGGATGATATTGTGTATGGTCTGGAACTTGGGGCGGATGATTATATTACAAAGCCATTTTCCAATAAAGAGTTAGTTGCCCGGATTAACAAGGTTATGAACTTTCATAAGACGGTTATCATAGATGATATAACGTATGATATCAAGACAAGTACCTTATATAAACAAGGCGAGCGTATAGAACTTACTGCTTTGGAAAGTAGAATTCTATCTCTATTATTCTGTAACTTAAATCAAATTATTACACGTGATTTTCTGATAGAGAAGATATGGATGTGGACAGGAAATGATGTTTCGGACAATACCATTACTGTCTATATCAAACGACTGCGAGAGAAGGTAGGGGAAGATGTGATTAGAACCATAAGAGGAATGGGGTATCAAATCAATGAAAAGTAAATACACTAAAATATTTCTAGGGATTAATTTGATCTTTATTCTAGGGCTTATTTTGATTAATTTATATGTAAGTGAAGTGTACAATCAAAAGGTGAACCAGAAAATTGATGGGATTTTAACTTATGTAGTAGAGACATATCCAGATATAGAGGAAGAGGAAATTCTACAGATTTTGGATAAAGAAGGAGGTAAGAATATCCTCTTACGATATGGATTGGATAGTGAGAGGGATTCCTTTGTGGAACAAGATTTGTGGATGTTAAATGTGGTCGGTCTTTTACTCTACCTCAGTGTGTTATTGTGTTTATATAGGGGTTACATGAGCGTGCGAAGGAAAAAAGTAGAGGAATTGATTGCCTATATCCATGATATGAACCATCGAACGTATGAGATGAATTTGATGGATTATAACGACAATGAACTGAATGTATTAAAGAACGAATTGTATCAATTGACGGTACAGCTCAAAGAGGAAGCAATTAGGAATCAAGAGGGTAGAATCAAATTAAAAGACTCATTAGCAGATATCTCACATCAATTAAAAACACCACTGACATCGATGCTGATTCGGATAGAAAATCAAGAGAAAGCATTGGTGGTAGACAAAAAGCAACTGCGAGAGATGAGACGCGAAATTGCGCATATTAATGATTTAATTATTGCAATTTTAAAGCTGGCAAGATTTGATGCGGGAGTTATTGAATTCAAACGGCAAGAGGTAAAAGCAGCTTTCCTTGTAGAAGGGGTCGTAGAAGAATTGTCATTGTTGAGTGAGTTGAAAGACATTCAGATTGTAACAGCAGTTTCTGAAGAGGTGATGCTTCATTGTGATCCACAGTGGCAGACAGAAGCGTTGAGTAACATTGTGAAAAATGCAATTGAACATGCTTATGAAGGAACAAAGGTAAAGATTTTAGTAGAGCAAAATCAATTGTATACGACGATAGAAGTACAAAATTATGGAAAGATTATTGAGCCTATCAAGCTGAAGAAGATTTTCGATAGATTTTATCGAACCGATGAGGATAACAAGAATAGTGTAGGAATAGGATTGTCGCTCTCTAAGATGATAATCATGGAAGAAGGGGGGCTTATTCGTGCGTTTTCAGACGAAAAAGAAGGTACTAGATTTGAAGTGAAATATTTTAAATAAGTAGAATTTCTACTAGACAAAGTAAAGTGAAAATGATAATATAGAGTTCACTCGGAGGGTGATTATTAGAGATAATTCGCTGGATAAGATGGCTGTGCATAGCATAGCGCTTATCCAGCTTTTTTTTGGAGGGAAAATGGATTTAACAAAAGGAAATATAAAAGAAATATATTGGAAATACTTAATTGCATCATTTGGTGGAGCGATATTGCCGTCTGTTTATGGATTAGTAGATATGATTGCAGTTGGGCAATATCACGGACCTATCGGTTCAGCTACAATGGCAATTATTATGCCTATATGGAATGTGATTTTTGGCTTTGGCCTGTTGGTAGGAATTGGAGCATCTATACTTTTTAATGTACAACGAAATTTGGAAAAAAGTGATGAGACAAAAGCGAATGGATACTTTACAGTTGGAGTAATATTAGCGATTAGTATAGCGGTGATATTGTGGTTAGGAATTATCTTGTTTGACAATGAGATTTTGAAGCTACTTGGAGCAGATGAAGAAATCATTCCACTGGCGAAAGAATACCTTTACCCAGTGAAATTTACAATACCTTTCTATTTACTAATGCAATTTCTTTCTGCATTTTTAAGAAATGATGGAAACCCTACGCTAGCAACTAAAGCAGTACTTACAGGTGGCGTTTTTAACATATTTGGGGACTTCTTCTTTGTTTTTGTATTAGACATGGGAATAAAAGGGGCAGGTTTAGCTACGTCCATAGGGGCGGTTTTATCATTTTCAATTATGCTATTACACTTTAGGAGTGAGAAAAACACGCTGAAAATAGTGAGACCTAAAAAGATTTGGAAGAAAAGCAGACAGATAGCAAGTGGAGGATTTGCTACATTTTTTGTGGATTTTGCAGTTGGGATATTGACCTTATTATTTAATATTCAAATCATGAAATACATTGGAAGTGACGCTCTTGCTGTCTTTGGAGTTATTGTAAATACAAGTATATTTGTACAATGCTGTGCATATGGAATCGGACAAGCATCACAGCCAATTTTATCGGCTAACTTTGGTGCAAATGAAAGTGGTAGAATTAAAACTCTGTTGAGACTAAATGTTATTACAGTTATAGTGATAAGTCTATTGTGGACTTTGATTGCTATGTTGTTGCCAAATCAAATTGTGCGTGCATTTATGACACCAACAGAGCAGGTGTTGCAAATAGCACCTGCGATAATTAGAGTTTATTGTATCTCTTACTTATTGTTGCCATTTAACATTTATGCAACGTATTATTTTCAATCCATAATGAAACCACAGATAGCATTTGTGATTTCCGTTATGAGAGGAGTAGTGATAAGTGGAGCGCTTATCATGATTCTGCCAATTATGTTTGAGGGAGACAGCATGTGGGTTGCAATGCCGATTACAGAAGTTTTGATATTTATTTATATCTTACTGATGTTTCGGAAAAAAGAGTAACAACTAGTGGCTATTTCTTGAAGTATTAACAGTAGATATGTTAGAATGAGATGTTAAATGAGAGGAGGGCTTCTATGTTTTTGAACGAAGTGGAACAAAGTTATGAGATAGAAGTAGATTTTACACATTTTGCACCAAGCGGATACTTGACACCAATGGGATATCAGTGCATAGCAAACACTGTAATAGGGAAGCACTTAGAGAAATATGGTGTCGGATTTGAAAAATTAATTCACCAAGGAATATCATGGGTTATTTTGTCGTTGACAGTAGATATTGAAAAGCCAATAGTATACGGGATGAAAAAGGTGATTGGAAAAACTTGGTATTCAAAGCAAAAGGGGATTTTTTATCGTCGTGAAGTAAGTGTCTCTTCAGAGGAAGGGGAAGTGTTGTTTCGGTGTAGCACTTTTTCCACATTGATGGATTTAAATGCGAGAAGCATTTATAAGAGCAAAAATCTACCATTTGAACTGATGCCGATTACAGAAGAGACTTTAGTTGAAGGCAGTCCAACGTTTAAAGAAAAATTAGAGTATACAGAAATTGAAAAACGAAAAGTAAGAAGAAGCTATATTGATAAATTGGGACATATGAATAACAATAGATATGGCGAACTTTGCTATGACTCTCTAGATGATAATGAAGTGAGTTTGGAAAGGTTGAAACGAATAGAATTGTATTTTGTTTCTGAACTTGGCTTCAATGAAGTTTTTACACTGAGTAAATCTTTTACAGACCATAGAATTGTGGTACAAGGATACAATGAAGAAAAGCAAAAAGCCGCGTTTTATGGTATATTTAATTATCGATAAAAGGACACTACTAAGAAAAGGATTACAAGGAAACAATGAAATTATTAAAACAATTTGCAATTATAATGGGAATATCATTTAGTGCTGAAATAATAAGAGGAATTATTCCGATTCCAATTCCAGCTGGAATTTATGGAATGATGATACTGTTTATATTGTTACAGATAAAGATTCTTCGATTAGAACAAGTATCAGATGTGGGGAATTTCTTGATAGCAATCATGGGAGTTATGTTTGTTCCAGCAGGTGTAGGTATTATGAAAGATTATGAATTATTGATAACTATGCTGCCAGCCATTGTTGTAGCTGTTACTGTGATTACAATTATTGTGATGGGGACAAGTGGAAGTGTGACACAATTTTTATTAAAAAAGGATAAGAAGAAATGGAAATAATTACCACATCAATTTTTTTTGGAACGGCACTTACATTAGTAGCATATTTTGTAGGAGCTTTTATAAAAGATAAGACGAAATTAGAAATATGCAATCCTATTTTAATAGCGATAGGTATTGTGATTGTAGTCCTTACTGTGTTTGAGATTGATTATGATGCTTATAATCAGACAGCGAGCCATATAAGTTACTTTCTGACACCAGCTACCATATGTCTTGCAATTCCTCTTTATAGACAGTTTCAGATATTGAGGGAAAACGTAGCAGCAATAGTAGGTGGTGTTGTGACAGGTGTATTGGCTAGTTGCATCTCTACTCTTGGAATAGCTGTAGCACTTTCCCTTACACAAGAAGAGTACTTGACCATGTTGCCAAAATCGATAACTACTGCTATCGGTCTGCCATTAAGTGAAGAATTAGGCGGTATAGGGGATATCACAGTAGCTCTAATTATCCTTACAGGAATATTTGGAAATTTAATTGCAGTATCCGTACTTAAGGTATTTAGAATAAAAAACCCAATAGCAAAAGGTATTGCAATAGGCTCATCAAGTCATGCTGTAGGAACAGTAAGAGCAATGGAAATCGGAGAAATAGAAGGGGCAATGAGTAGTCTATCTATTGCGCTTAGCGGAGTTATTACCGTAATAGCAGTGCAATTTTTTGCACAGTTGAATATATAAGGAGCAAGATATTAATGTTACAAATGAAATCAAGCCTTATCGAAGGAAAAATTTTACCCTCGCTAGTGAAATTTACGATACCAATTTTATTAGCACTAGCGCTACAAGTTATGTATAGTTCAGTAGATTTATTAATAGTAGGGAACTTTGGGACAGTAGAAGATGTATCAGGAGTAGGAACGGGGAGTCAATTAATTGTAACATTAACTTCGTTATGTTCTGGGTTAGCAACAGGAACGACTATTGCCCTTGGTCAATTAATGGGAAAAGGAAAACAAAAAGAATATACATCGGTAATTAGTAATTCGGTGTATATTTTTATTGTCTTTTCAGCTGTAACGGCAATTCTTATGCTATTGTTTTTACCAGAGTTAGTCAGTCTCTTGAATACACCTTTGGAGGCGGTTTCGCAAACTAGTGAGTATATTTTTTATTCTGCGCTAGGAGTGCCAATGATATTTCTTTACAACCTCTTAGGAAGTATCTTTAGAGGATTTGGAGATTCAAGAACACCACTGCTTGCTGTTGGAATTGCGTGTGTGATTAATATTTTAGGAGATTTATTACTAGTTGGAGTATTTCAAATGGGAGCAAGTGGTGCAGCCATTGCAACTGTAGTTGCACAGATGTGCAGTGTGATTGTTATACTATGCATCATAATGAAAAAGAAAAGAATAAGGGAATTAGTAGATAAAACTCTGTTAAAACCTAGTGCGGTACATATCAAAAGAATATTACAACTCGGTATTCCAATTGCCATTCATTCCAGTGTAAATAGTTTATCGTTCTTGTTGATTGCAGTTATTGTAAATCAGTTTGGAGTAGAGTATTCAGCAGCAGTAAGTCTTTCAGAGAGATTAACAGGGCTTATTATGTTAGTTCCATTGTCATTTATGCAGTCATTATCTGTATTTACTGCACAAAATTATGGAGCAAATCAGCCAGAGCGAATGAAGAAAGGGTTAATGATTAGCTACTTCATATCATTGGCATTTGGTGTAGTGATGGCATGTGGAACATTTTTTAAAGGGGATGTGTTGGTTGGAGTATTCAGTGACTCTGGTGAGGTGATTACGCTAGCGCATCAATATTTAAAAGCTTATTCAATAGATGTGTTAATGGTATCTATGTATTTTTGTTTCACAGGATATTTCAATGGCTGTGGAAAAACAGTGTTTGTAATGGTGCAAAGTTTAATCGGTGGAATTGTTCTTAGAGTACCGTTATTCTACATGTTAAGTAAAATAGAGCCAACATCACTATTTACAATGGGCTTGGCAATTGGAATAACATCAGTAATTCAAAACATGGTGTGCATTATATTTTTTATATATTTAGTAAAAAAGAAAAATATTTTAAAAGTTAACTGAATCTATTAACTTGTAAAAGGAGTAAAGATATGTTGTATCTTTTATTAGCTATTTTATGCAGTTCTTGCATTGTACTCATTTTCAAAGGTGGAGATAAATACTGTGAAAATAAATATGCAATGTTGTGTTTTAACTATATCACCTGTATTTTTTTTGGTTTATATTTTATACCAAAAGATTACAGCATACCTCTAAACTCAGAAGGGTTTTGGGTAATGGGTCTTGGCATAATCAATGGAATACTCTTTTTGCTATGTTTGCTGTCGAATCAATCAAATGCAGCAAAAAATGGAGCAACTTTAACAGCAACCTTTGTTAGGCTAGGCGTGTTAATTCCTACATTGCTTTCTATTTTGTTTTTTGGAGAAACACCTTCAACTTTACAAGTGATAGGGATTGGTGGAGTTGTTGTTGCCTTTGTAATTATGGGGAGAAGTAGTGGACAAGAGACCACGGCACCATCAAAAATAGCGATGAAAAGTCTGCTATTATTGATGGTGCTTGGTGGAATCACAGATAGTATGTCAAAAGTCTTTGAAGAGACAAGTTCAATGGAGTTAGAGCAATGGTTTTTGCTACTCACATTTTCTGTGGCTTGTATGCTATGCATAGGAATTACAATATATAAAAGAAAAAGATTTGGCTGGAAAGATTGTGTTATGGGCATGGCGGTAGGTATACCAAACTATTTATCAACCTTATTTTTATTGAGAGCATTAGCAAGCGTCCCAGCATTTATTGCATATCCGACATACAGTGTGACGAGTATACTAGTAGTCATGTTTGTAAGCTTCCTTTTATTAGGGGAACGATTAAGGAGGCACCAATTAGCCAGTGTATGTATTATTATAGGCGCTTTGGTATTGCTCAATGCATAAATAACTGCAAATGAAATATTATAATACAATCGATGTCGAAAAATGTCGAAAATTGCGAACGAAAAAGCAGTTGGTTGAGTCGGTATTCTTTTAGAATATGGTATAATTTGGCAAAGTATACCAAAGAGGAGAATAGCTGATGAAAAAACAGATTAAGATTGTAGCCTTACTGTGCGCGTTGATTCTGCTGCCGAGTACTAAAATTATTTTTGCCCATCCTGGCCGGACAGATGATAATGGAGGACATTATGTGCGAACAGAAGGTCATGGTTATCCAGTGGGGTCTTACCATTATCATAATGGGGGGGAAACAACAAGTAGTAGCGCGACTACTGCATATATAGAACCTAAAAAAGAAATGAATGTAGAAGAAGTTCAATCAATTGACTGTGGAAGTGAAGTGGAAATACCTATCATAATTAACAATTCGACAGACCTATCATATAATGTAGTAAGCTCGAATGAAAATATTGTGATTAGTAATGGAAATGTTTTAAAAGGAATAGCAGTAGGAAGTGCTGTTATTACAGTTTCAAGCTCAGATGTGGATACAGTGAGTTTTGAAGTTGAAGTAAAAGAATCCTTTCCGACAGAAATAAAGGCGATTTCAGATGTCGAGCTTCAAGCTGGTGAACGTGAATTTATAACGGTCAACGTATTACCTGAGTATGTAAGTAATAAAAATATAAGTTGGACAAGCAGTGATGTAGAGGTTGTAAGCGTGTCGGAAGTAGGCGAAATAGAAGGTCATTCAAACGGGAGTGCAGAAATTACGGCAGTAACTGATAATGGCATAACGACAAGTTTTATGGTTGAAAATATAGGCGGTTTCCCAGAGAGAATAACTTTGAGCAATATTGAAAAAACCTTAAATATTGGTGAAACATTGGAATTGATGCACACGATTATTCCAGAGGAAGAGTATAGCAATCCATTAGAGTGGAGTAGTAGTAATGAGGACTGTATTGTAGTGAATCAACAAGGGATTGTAGAAGCGATGAAGGTAGGGAAAGCGATAATAAGCGTAGAAGCATTTAATGGAGTATCAGCTGAAGTAGAGCTTGAAGTAGTTGAGGAGAAAAATGTAGTAATTGATATAATTGCAGGCGTAATAGCAATAATAATCTTATTATTTATAGGTATAATTATTATAGGCGCGCCTATATTTGTGATTTATAAAATACGAAAAAGAAAGAAATAGTGAAAAAGGTATAAGCGGGAGATGAAATAGGTTAAATTAGCCTATTTCATCTCCCGATACTAGAGTGATAGCCTTGTCTTTACCGAACTATTCAAATATTTTCATAGGTATAGACTTCATTAGCATTTTAGCCTTTGTAATATTGTAAGTATTATCTGTTGATAAAATATCAACAAAAGGGGTTTTGAAGCCAGCACTTAAATTGGTGTTGAAAAATCCATTTCGTTCATAAAATGCAAGTCTCTTAATTCTTTGATCATAATTTTTTACATTTTTATCGTTCATAGTTTCAATGAAAAGTGTTACTGATTTTTCTGGATATTTGCTGAGTAATAACTGCAGGAGTTTCGAGCCATAGCCTTTTGAGTGGATTTGATCATTTACAGCAAGATAAAACACAAATAAGGTGTCTTTTGTATTTATGGTGAATAGAATACCCACAAATAAATCAGTATCATAGTAGACCGTAAAATCATAGTCTTTTTTTAATGTGAGTAATCGAATAAACCACAGCGGAATAAGCTCTTCTTTTGGGAAAACTCTTTTCATAAACTCACAGATTTCTTTGTAATTGTCTAGTTTTTTCGATAATTTTTTTTCAATTAAATTCATAATAACTATCCCCTAATAATGATAGATTTTTTTGTTGCGTTTATAAAAGTAAGTAGATATAAGTATTGCAAAGAATTCAGCAATAGGTACTGCAATCCATACCCCGTTTAATCCGAATATTTTAGGAAAGATAAGTAGTGCAATGATGATGAATACTAAGCTTCGTAATACTGAAATTGTAGCTGATACTCTACCGTTTGATAAAGAGGTGAACATCGCAGAGAAAAAGATGTTAAATCCCATAAACAAGTATGCTGGTGCAAAGAGGAGTAAACCGTTTCTTGCTAATTCAAAGGTAGCACTATCGCTTTCTATAAAGATTCCTACCGCTTGATTTGAAAGAAGTAACGTGAGTGCAATCACGAGTACTGATGCAACAGAAATAATTTTGAAACTTTGTATGATTATCCTGTGCAAACCACTATAATTCTTTTCACCATATTTAAAGGCTATTATTGGTGAAACTCCTAGGGTATATCCGGAGTAGATAGCATTTTGGAACATTTGTATATAAAGGATAACACTTATAGCAGCGACACCAGCATCACCAGCCATATTAAGCAAGATGAAATTAAACATTAACGTTGTAATAGACGTTGCAAGTGAGCCTACTAATTCGGATGAGCCATTAAATATACTCTGACCAAGTGTTTTTAACTTTAATTTTGGTTTCACAAAATGTAGCGAGCATTTTCTATTAAAGATGAAATAAAAAAAACCGATTACTCCAGGAAGTGCATTGCCAATTCCAGTTGCAAGTCCAGCACCTGTAATACCTAAATCTAATAAATTAGGCGAAATGAATACATAGTCAAGTATAATATTTGTGATACCTCCAGCAAGGCTTAGTACAAGACCAAATGCTGGATGACCAGCAGTTACCATAAATGATTGAATAAATACCATGAAGAAAACAGGGATTAGAAAACCTGCTAAACTGAGCATATAATCTTTAGCTAAGGAATATAGGCTATCACTTACATTTAACAAAGTGAGCAGTTCATCAGGGAAGAGTATAACAATCATAGTAAGTATAAACCCTAGGATTCCTCCAATAATATAAATTACAGTTAAAAACTCTTGTGCCTCTCTTTTCCGCCCCTGACCTAATAAATTAGCAATTACGGCATTGCCACCGGTTGCAAACATAAGTCCAATAGCTAGTACAATCCCAAGCAATGGCATTACTAGATTTACGGCAGCTAATGCGCTCTCGCCAATAAATGTTGAAACGAAAACGCCATCAATGATGGAATAAGTTGACATGAAAAGCATCATAAGCATACTAGGTAAAGTGTATTTTAAAAGTGCAGGCATATTAAAATTATTTGCTAAGGGGCTATTCATTTCCACTCTCCTCATTCATTTGATCGGACATTAAATCGGATAAATACTCTATCATTTCACAGAATAAATCCACTTTTTCCTCGCCGAATTTTGTTAAAATATCATGCTCTAATTCATCCTCGTATTCAGCAGTAGTTTCATAATCTTTAGGTCCATTTGGGTTAATTGAAAGATAAAAGATTCTCTTATCTGCTTTGCTTTGGGTTCTTAAAATATATCCCTTTTTGCACAATTGATTTATTTTCTCTGTTACAGAAGGGCGAGTAATCTTCAGTAAATCAGCAATTTGAGATGAGGTATATTTATTCGGGTGGGCCTCGATGATATTGAGGTAAAGAGTGTCGTGATATGATAGAACACTTTTTTTGTTATAAGAATAAAGACGCTTTAATTCGTATATTGCAGTATCGTGTGTTATTCGCTTCAGTGCTTTTGTTAGTTTGTTATTCATAAAATCTCTCCTTTATTAAAATAGATACATTTAACTAATTACTTTATACTAACTATATTAACCTAACTATATTCGTCTGTCAAGTGATTTAAATTAAAAAAAGTAGAAGTCGAATTAAAACAATTAGTACAACTCCAAGTTGTACTTACGTAGAAATTTACTTGTTTGATATTATTTTGACGAAGTCGTATGATGAATATATAAAATAATTAAAAGCGAGGAGATAAAAGATGCCTAAATTTAGCAAATATAATAAAATTTTTGAACCTATTCAGTGTGGACCGATGAAATTAAAGAACAGAATTGAGTTCACTCCTATGGTTTCCTGTCATGCAGACGCAGAGGGAAGAGTAACTTCGGAATTAGTGGAGTACATTGGAATGCAGGCAAGAACAGGTGCAGGACTCATTACCATTGGTGATACGGTGGTTGACAGAACTTGTGGTGATGGTTTTATGGGAGCATTGTCAATGACAAGAGAGACGGATATTCTAGGTCTTAGCAGGTTGGCAGAAGAAGCGCATAAATATGGGGCAAAGTTAAGCGTAGAGATGAACCATGGTGGCAATACAGCAATTCCTGAATTACTGGAAAGAGAAGCAATGGGAGTAACAACCACTCCGATGGAAGGAAAGTCTCGTTACGTAAAAATGATGGATCAAAAGGATATTGATACAATTGTTGAACAATTTGCAGATTGTGCAGATAGACTTTTGAGAGCTGGTTTTGACGCGATTATGATTCATGCGGCTCATGGAAATTTAATTACACAATTCTTATCTCCAGCATCAAACACCAGAATTGATTGGTACGGAGGAACGCTTGAAAATCGTATGAGATTCCCTATGCAGATATTAGAAGCTGTACATAAAAGAGTTGGGGGGAAGATGGCAATTGACTGCAGAATAAGTGCGGAAGAAAGAATTCCAGGGGGAATGCCAATTGAAGAAACAATAGCTTTTTTAAAACAGGCTGAAAAATATTTGGATAAAGTACATATTTCTACGGGACTCATTACAAATCCATTATGTATCAAATATTGTTTACAACCAAATACAATAGAGCATTGCATCAATGTAAATAGTGCTAGTAAAATCAAGAAGGAATTAAATATTCCTGTGACTGTGGTAGGATCTATTAGTACGCTAGATGATGCAGAGAGAATCCTTAATGATGGAGATGCTGATTTAATAGGCATGGCTCGTGCATTAATTGTAGATGGAGAAACGGTTACAAAAGGGTATAGAGGAGAAGAGGATAAAATCAGACCATGCATTAGATGTTATAATTGTCTAAAAGAAATCTTTCCAGGCCGACAAGTGCGTTGTAGCTTAAATCCAGTAGTAGGGCAAGAGTCAAGGTATCATAATATGCCACTCGCAAGAGTCAGCAAGAAAGTTATGATAGTAGGTGGTGGACCAGCAGGTATGCAAGCAGCACAAACAGCTATCATGAGAGGGCATGATGTTACTCTATATGAGAAGTCAGATAGATTAGGTGGTATGCTTCATGAAGCGAGCACCTTGGATATGAAAGCAGACTTGAAAATCTATACTGATTGGATGATTAAGACTACCCATGAAAGTGGAGTGGAAATTATATTAAATACAGAGGTAACAGCAGAACTTGTAGAAGAGATATCTCCAGATGCATTATTTATAGCAACTGGTGCGACAGAGTTCAAACCACCAATTGAAGGTGTTGAGCAAGAGAATGTTAACTTTGTTACAGCCGTAGATGCGCAGCAGGTTGAAGTTGGACAAAATGTCGTTGTATGTGGTGGTGGATTAAGCGGAACAGAAAGCGCTATTGCATTAGCGCAACAAGGAAAAAATGTAACAATTGTAGATATGCAAAGTAGAGACGAATTATGTCAGGATGTATTCTGGGCAAATCGCGTGGCACTCATGGATTTATTAAATGAAAACAATGTTAAGGTTGTAGACCAAGTGAAGATTGAAAAATTCAATCCATCAGGAGTAGAAATTATTGATAAGCAATGGAGGAGAAGTGAGATAGTAGCAGATAGTATTGTACTAGCACTTGGTCTAAGACCTACATTTGAAGCAGTGGATGAGTTGAAAGAACTGATTCCAGAAACTTATATAGTAGGTGATTGCGAGAAAGCGAAAGATATACACAATGCAATTCACGCAGCTTTTTATAGAGCAATTCAGCTATAAACATATATATTGATATTAATCATGAAAAGGTAGTATGCTATAATAAGCATAGTATCTTTTCTTCGTTTAGGAGAAAGTTGCATGAATTAAAGGAAGGTAGTGCTATGGATATTAAGGAAATGAAATACTTTGTAGAGGTGTGTAGATATAATAGTATTTTAAAAGCTTCACAGAAGCTATACATAACGCAACAGGCATTGAGTAAAGCTATGAAAAAATTAGAATTTTCACTAGGTGTAGAATTATTCACGAGAAGCACAAATTCGATATCATTAACTCAAGAGGGAGAATACCTCTACGAAAAAGTTACAACAGAATTAGAGCGACATCGTCTATTTTGTCAAGACTTAGAAAAGCAGTTTCGGACAAAAACAACTGTTCTACGGCTAGGAGTAGTTCCAGGAGCTTTACGAACGTTAGGTGCAGATGTACTTATGGGATTTTTTGAAAAAAACAAAGGTGTTAAATTGGAAATCACAGAGACTTATGATAAAATTTGTGAACAGATGATTCGAGAGAATAAATTAGATATTGCTATATCAACAAGACCTATAGACGGAATAGGATTGACATTTACAAAAATTAAAAGAGAAAAACTTTTTGTGATTGCAAATAAAAAGTATCCAATAGCTAATAGGGAGACGTTATCTTTCGATGAGCTAAATGGTATTCCAATTGTGCTATGTGATGACAATTTAAACTTACATACTAATGTTATGCTTGAATTTCAAAGGAATAAACAGAAGCCTAATATTGTTTTTGAAGCTAATGAGATAGAAATTATGATAGATTTGGTTGCAAAAGGAAGAGCGATTAATATATGTGCAGAGCATGTATGTTACGATTTAGAAAGGAAAGGAATTGTAGCAATTCCGATTCGTGATACATTAGCAGACTGGGAAATCGGGACACTAGTTTTAGCAAAAGAAGGGAAGGATAAATTAAAGGAAAAAGTGTCTATCCTTGAATTATTGCATGCAGCAGGAAATTTATAGTACAAAGCTGAGCTTAGCACTTGAATGGAAAGACGTAGAGGAAATCAAATTCAGAAAAAAGGAGTTTTGAGTGTTGCAAAAATATGTTATACTAAAATAATTAACGTAAAATGTTTTGAAGAAAGTGAAGGATGAGTACAGTGGAATTAGGATTTAGAAGACCAGTGATAGAAGATAAAGAGACAATAGATAACTTATTTAAGACATATTGTAGTAGAAGCTGTGAAAGAACATTTGTAAATGTTTTCTTATGGGCTAGATATTATAATGTTGAGTATGCTTTAGTAGAAAATACAGCTGTGTTCAAAGCTGAAAACAAGGAATTGGCATTTGCATTTCCAGTAGGCTCAGATGAAAATGTACAAAAAGCAATTACTGTCTTAGAAGAGTATTGTAAAGAGCGTTGCGAAGAGTTGAAGTTTTACAATGTGACACCTGAAATGTTTGAACAATTAGAGGCTTGGTATCCAGATAGATACCAGATAGAATATGATAGAGATATAGCAGACTATGTATATGAATGTGAGAAGCTGACTACATTAGCAGGGAAAAAACTGCATGCAAAGAGAAACCATATTAATAAATTTAAGGCTATGTATGAAGATTGGTCTTATGAAACGTTGACGGATGGTAACTTAGAAGATTGTTTCCAAATGGCATTAAAATGGAGAAACATTAATCATTGTGATGAAGATGATGACAAAAATAACGAGATGTGTGTAACATTGAACGCATTACGCTTGTTTAAAGAACTCGGCTTGACTGGCGGGATACTGAAGGTTGATGGAGAAATAGTAGCATTTACTCTAGGGGAAGCTATTTGTGGAGAGACATTTGTTGTGCATATCGAAAAAGCATTTGCGGATATTCAAGGTGCATACCCAATGATTAATCAGCAGTTTGTTACAAATGAATGTCAGGAATTTAAGTATATCAATAGAGAAGAAGATACAGGATCAGAAGGGCTTAGAAAGGCAAAGCTATCTTACCGACCAGTATTTTTAATAGAAAAAGGATTTGTTACAAGAAAGGGTGGACAGTGATATGATTTCAAAAAAAATGGAAAATATGGTAGCTAATAGTTCGGCGATTAGAGCTATGTTTGAAGAAGGTGCTAGGTTAAAACAAATACATGGAGCAGAAAATGTATACGATTTCAGTTTGGGAAATCCAAATGTTCCGGCGCCAGTAAGCGTAAAAGAAGCAGTAAAAGAAATTTTTGATACAGAAGATCCAGTAGTGTTACATGGTTATAGCAATAATGCAGGTTATCAAGAAGTAAGAGAGACTATTGCAAATTTTATTAATGAGAATCATGAAACCCAGTTTAATGCGAAGAATATTATCATGACAGTAGGTGCTGCAGGTGGTTTAAATGTTATATTAAAGACTTTATTAAATCCAGGAGATGAGGTGATAGTATTTGCACCTTATTTTGGAGAATATCGATCTTATGTAAGCAATTTTGATGGAGTAATTGTAGAAGTATCTCCAAATACTGTGGATTTCCAACCAAAGTTAGATGAGTTCAAAGAGAAAATTACAGAAAAAACAAAGGCGGTAATAGTAAATACACCTAATAATCCTACAGGTGTAGTTTATTCAAAATCCACTATTAAGGCAATTGCAAAGATATTAGAAGAAAAGCAAAAAGAGTATGGCACAGCAATTTATCTAGTGTCAGATGAGCCTTATAGAGAATTAGCATTTGATGGAGTAGAAGTTCCGTATCTTACAAAGTATTATGCGAATACAATCATTGGTTATTCTTACAGTAAGTCCTTATCGTTACCAGGGCAAAGGATTGGATACCTAGTTATTCCAGATGAAGTGGAAGATAGTGAGTTAGTGATTAATGCTGCTTGTGTTGCAAATAGAATTCTAGGATTTGTAAATGCACCAACTCTACAGCAAAAGATTGTAGAAAAGTGTATCAGCGAAAAGACAGATATTTCTTATTATAATAAAAATAGAGAAACGTTATATAAAGGATTGAGTGAACTTGGGTTTGAATGCATAAAACCAGAAGGGGCGTTTTATCTATTTGTAAAGTCACCAATAGAAGATGAAAAAGCTTTTGTAAGCGAAGCAAAAAAGTATAATATACTTATTGTACCGGGAACATCATTTGGTTGTCCGGGATATGTAAGAATTGCATATTGCGTTGCTTATGAAACAATTGTAAATTCACTACCGAAATTTAAAGAATTAATGAAAGAATACAAGTAGGGACGCTTATGAATGCAAAATTACGAGAGAAAATTAGAGAAGTAGAACCTTATGTTCCAGGAGAACAACCAACTGGAAAAGTGATTAAACTAAACACTAATGAAAATCCATATCCACCATCTCCAAAGGTAGAAGCGTTACTAAAGTCTATGAACCCAGATGATTTCAAATTTTACCCAGATCCTACCTGCGGGAAGTTGATAGAAGCTATTGCGAAAGTGCATGGAGTAAAAAAAGAACAAGTATTTGCAGGTGTTGGTTCAGATGATGTGTTAGCACTTTGCTTTCTAACATTTTTTAATTCAAAAACACCAATTTTATTTCCTGATATTACATATGCTTTTTATAAGGTTTGGGCAGATTTATTTCAAATTCCTTATAAAAACTGCATGTTAGATGAATCCTTTAAGATGGTAAGAGAAGATTACAAATATGAAAATGGAGGGATTATCTTTCCGAATCCAAACGCTCCAACAGGGGTATATGAAGAATTAGAGTTTGTAGAAGAGATTTTGATGAATAATCAAGAGTCCATCGTGATTGTAGATGAAGCATATATTGATTTTGCTGGGAAATCTGCGATTGAACTGATAGAGAAATATGAGAACTTGATTGTGGTTCAGACTTTTTCTAAATCAAAGTCAATGGCAGGTATGAGAATCGGTTATGCTATATCTAACCAGGCTTTAATCCGCTGTTTAAGCGATGTGAAATATGCATTTAATTCTTATACGCTTAATAAAGCATCCTTAGACCTAGGGATAGAAGCGATAGAAGATACGAATTACTACGAACAGACAGTAAAAAAAATTGTTGATACGAGAGAGTGGTTTAAAAAATCGATTGTGGATTTGGGATTTGAATTTCCAAATTCAAAAGGAAATTTTGTATTTGTGAAGCATCAAAAATTAGATGCAAAAAAAGTATTTGAAGACTTAAAAAAAGAAGGAATCTATGTGCGATATTTTGATTCTGAGCGATTAAAAGACTATTTGAGAATTACAATTGGTACAAAGAAAGAGATGGAAGAGTTATTGGTTAGATTAAAAGAATATGTAAAATAGCAAGAGAGGAATAAGAAACGAAGGATAGTCGGTTTCTTATTCCTCTTTAGTACCTTGAGCTGTAAGGTGTTTTAAGTATTTCATATAGGCAATAGTTTCAGTTTTTTCTTTTGGAGATAAGTCGCGAAACAACTGATTAAACTCACGATTTACCCGTTTGACAGAAACCTGTATGTTGCAATCAACAAGTTCTTTATTGCCAGAAACTAGATAGTCAATCGACACATTTAAGACATTTGAAAGCTTTATTAACTTTTCGTAGTCGGGCTGAGTACCTTTGGTTTCGTAACCTGAAATAGTAGGCCTTGTTACACCTAGAATATCAGCTAATTCCCCTTGTGTGAGTCCACGTGCTTCTCTCACATTTTTTAATCTATCTTGAAAGTTCATATGTATATCTCCTCTTAGTATGGGAATATTTTACCATTTCTAAAATGAAATATGGAGAAAGGTGCAAAAAATCAACAAAAAGTTGACAAAGTGCGAAAAATACACATTTCGTATTTGGGAAAATATGAATGGATGCATAGAAATAGGAAATAATTTAAGAGGAGTTTCGTTGACACTGTCTATGAAAATCCGTATAATTGTAAATATAGAAGTAATGAAAGTAGAGGAATATTATGTCTGAATTTAACAAAGAACTACCAAAGCGAAGCAGATGTTGGAAGATTGTGATTGTAGCTACCACCCTGATAATTATAGGTGTGATTGTTTACTTTGCGTTAGGGATTTCAAGAAGCAATCCGCTAGTAGGAGTATGGCAGCAAGAGACGGAGGAGCAGTTAGAATTGGACATAAAGTCAAATGGTACTATGTCGATGGAAGTGAATGAAAACATTGGTGGTCAACTTGCAGACGTGGAACTAAAGATGACTTATGAGATAGAAACAGATGAAAAAGCATTAACGTTGTATTCTAGTGAAGAAACAATTAACGAGATTTTAGATGATCTGGATGGTGATTTTGAAGAACAAGATGTCCGTCAATTTGTAAATACTTTTACGACAAAATGGAGCTATAGTATTGAACAAGATATATTACATTTAACAAAATTAGATTCAGGAGAGTCTATTTCTTATCAAAGAGATTAAAAAAGAAGCTAGAGGGAGAAAAAGATGTTGCGAACAGATACAAAAAGTATAAAAGTAGGAGATGTGATTATAGGAGGTGGTAATTCTGTTATCATTCAGTCTATGACAAATACAGCGACGGAAGATATTGAAGCAACAGTGACTCAAATTTTAGCTTTAGAAGAAGTGGGCTGCCAGATTGTACGATGCACAGTACCTAGTATGGAAGCAGCATTTGCGTTAAAAGAAATAAAAAAACGCATACATATCCCGTTAGTAGCTGATATTCACTTCGACTACAAGCTTGCTATTGCAGCAATTGAAAATGGCGCAGATAAGATTAGGATAAATCCAGGAAATATAGGTAATGAAGCTCGTGTGTTAGCAGTTGTAGAAAAGGCAAAAGAATATAATGTTCCGATTCGAATTGGAGTGAATAGCGGTTCTCTTGAAAAAGAAATATTGGAAAAATATAAGGGTGTAACTGCAGAAGGATTAGTAGAGAGCGCCCTGCAAAAGGTGAAGATGGTAGAAGAGATGGGATTTGAAGATTTGATAGTAAGCATCAAATCCTCAGATGTTATGATGTGTGTAAAGGCGCATGAACTCTTAGTGAAGGAGTGTAAGTATCCAATACATGTGGGTATTACAGAGTCTGGGACCGTTTGGTCAGGAAATATCAAGTCATCAATAGGACTAAGCCTAATCCTAGCACAAGGTATCGGAGATACGATACGTGTATCTTTAACAGGGGATCCAGTAGAAGAAATCAAGTCTGCAAAGTTGATTTTAAGGACCTTAGGGCTTAGAAGCGGTGGAGTAGAAGTAGTTTCATGCCCAACTTGTGGGCGAACAAAGATTGATTTAATCAATCTTGCCAATCGAGTAGAGAAGATGTTAGAAGATGTTAAGCTAGATATAAAAGTTGCAGTGATGGGATGCGTGGTGAACGGTCCTGGAGAAGCAAAGGGCGCTGATATAGGAATTTGTGGTGGCATAGGTGAGGGGCTATTGATAAAAAAGGGTAAAGTAGTAAAAAAGGTAAAAGAAGAGATGCTTTTAGAAGCACTAAAAGAAGAAATAGCGAATTGGAGCAATAAAGATGAGTAAGTTATTTTTTGAAGTTTTTCCAACACTAAAAGTAGGAAGAAAATTAGAGGATTTATTTAAAGAGGTAGAAGTGACGAAGGTCGCGACTACCTCTTTAAAAGACCGTTTGAAAATACATATAAAAAGTGGACATTTGATTTTTAAAAACCATGTATTTGAAATGGAGAAGCAGATAAAAAATCAATTATTTAACACGGTTGTAATAAAGATAGAAATCAGAGAACTATTTGAACTTTCTAAGCAATATACGCCGGAAAATATAATGAGAGACTATAAAGAAAGTATTGCACTAGAGTTAGAAGAGGATAATCTGTTAGTAGCAAATGTATTTCGCAGATCAAAACACGAATTTAAAGAGCGAGATAAGTTATATTTAACGCTAAAAGATTCGATTGTTTCACAAGGGAAAAAAGATGAAATTGCAAATTTTGTAAAGCAAATATTTGAGCAGAGATGTTTAGCACCGATAGAGATAGAAGTGTTACTAGAAGAATCAGATGTAAAGAAGAGTAAAGAGGAAGATCATAAAAAGGTTCAGCATGAGATTGATAAAATCATGAGACAAGTTTTAACTAGCAAGGTTCACACTGAAGGCGATGAGCAAGGTGAAGAGAAGAAGCTAAAAGAAAAGCCAGTAGAAAAAGAACCAAAAAAATCAATTTATGTGCCAAAGGTGAAAAAAGTCAATGGGCCGGATGTCATCTATGGAAGGGATTTTGAAGAAGAGCCATTACCATTAGAGCAATTGAATAATTACGAGGGTGAGTACGTATTTCGTGGAAAAGTAATCGAACTAGAGACGAGAGAAATTCGAAATGAAAAGACTATCTTGATGTTTGATGTGACAGATTTTACAGATACGATACGAACAAAGATTTTTGTGAGAAATGATCAATTACCAGAAGTATTATGCGAGGTAAAAAAAGGCGCATTTTTAAAGATTAAAGGTATTGCAGGCAATGATATATACGATAGAGAGTTAGCGATTAGTTCTGTAATTGGTATTAAGAAAATTCCAGATTTCACTACAAAGCGAGTAGATACAGCGGCTAACAAACGAGTGGAACTCCACTGTCATACAAAGATGAGTGATATGGATGGAGTGTCAGAAGTAAAGGCAATTGTGCAAAGAGCGTATGAGTGGGGGCACAAGGCTGTTGCGATTACAGACCATGGAGTAGTACAGTCTTTCCCAGTTGCAAATCATGCTTTGCACTTGGATAAAGATGACCCATTTAAGATTATCTATGGTATGGAAGCGTATATAGTTGACGATTTAACAGATATTGCAATCAATGAAAAGGGTCAAGGTTTAGAAGATACTTTTGTTGTATTTGATTTAGAAACGACAGGATTTAGTTCAATAAAAGATAAGATTATAGAGATTGGGGCTGTGAAAATTCAAAATGGTGAAATAGTGGATACCTATTCCACTTTTGTTAATCCAGAAAGACCCATTCCATTTCAAATTCAAAAATTAACTACTATTTCAGATGATATGGTTGTTGATGAAAGAACAATCACAGAGGTTTTACCAGAATTTTTAGAGTTTATTGAAGGTAGTATCTTAGTGGCCCATAATGCATCTTTTGATGTGGGATTTTTGGAACAAAACTGCAGATATCAGGATATTGAGATGGAATTTACATCACTAGATACAGTAGCCTTAGCAAGAGTTTTACTACCTACAATTTCAAAGTATAAGTTGAATAATGTGGCAAAGGCTTTAGATATCACCTTAGAAAATCATCACAGGGCAGTAGATGACGCGGGTGCAACTGCTGAGATTTTCCTGAAGTTTATCGAGATGTTAAAAGATAGAAAAATCTTTGATTTAAAAGGTCTGAACCAGTTTGGAAGTAAAAATACAGATGCGATAAGAAAATTACCGACGTATCATGCTATTATCTTAGCGAAGAATACAACAGGGTTATTTAACTTATATACCTTGGTCTCTCAATCACATTTGGTATATTACGCAAGAAGACCGAGGATACCAAAGAGTTTATACAATCAGTATAAAGAAGGATTGATCATAGGAAGTGCTTGTGAGGCAGGAGAGCTGTATCAAGCGATTTTACACAATAAGTCCTCGGAGCAACTCGCAAAGCTTGCAGATTTTTATGATTATTATGAAATACAACCTCTTGACAACAATCAGTTTATGATTGAGAGTGACAGGTTTTCTCAAATTAAAAATAAAGAAGATTTGATTACGATTAATAAGAAGATTGTAAAGTTAGGTGAACGGTTTAATAAACCAGTTGTAGCTACTTGTGATGTTCATTTCCTAGATCCAGAAGACGAAGTATACCGTCGCATTATCATGGCTGGAAAAGGGTTTAATGATGCAGACAATCAGCCTCCGCTTTTTTATAGAACTACAGATGAGATGTTAGAAGAATTTTCTTATTTAGGATCAGATAAAGCATATGAAGTAGTAGTGGAAAGCACGAATAAAATAGCTAATATGGTGGAGAAGTTGTCTCCAGTCCGTCCAGATAAATGTCCGCCAGTTATTGAAAATTCAGATCAAGACTTGAGAACTATATGTTATGAAAAAGCTTATGCTATGTATGGACAAGATTTACCTGAGATTGTAATCGAGCGATTAGAGAGAGAGTTGAATTCCATCATTTCTAATGGGTATTCCGTTATGTATATTATCGCTCAAAAGCTTGTGTGGAAATCAATTGAAGATGGTTACTTAGTTGGTTCAAGAGGGTCTGTTGGTTCTTCGTTTGTTGCTACGATGGCAGGGATTACAGAGGTAAATCCACTCAGTCCTCATTATCGTTGCGAGAATTGCTTTTATAGTGATTTCGAGTCAGAAGAGGTTCGCGGTTATGCGGGTGGTTGTGGGTATGATATGCCAGATAAGAAATGCCCAAATTGTAGAGAAGAGTTAGTGAAAGATGGATTTGATATTCCATTTGAAACATTCCTTGGATTTAAAGGGAATAAGGAGCCAGATATTGATTTGAACTTTTCAGGTGATTATCAGGCGAATGCACATAAGTATACAGAAGTTTTATTCGGTGAGGGACAGACATTTAAAGCGGGAACTATTGCAACTTTGGCAGATAAGACTGCTTATGGATATGTAAAAGGATATTTTGGAGACAAGGGTATTGCAAAGCGGGGGTGCGAGATTAATAGATTGGTGCAAGGTTGTACAAAGATACGTAGAAGCACAGGACAGCACCCAGGCGGAATAATCGTTCTTCCTCATGGTGAGAATATTAATTCATTTACACCGATACAACACCCTGCAAATGATATGAAAAGTGATATTATCACTACTCATTTCGATTACCACTCAATCGATCATAACCTTCTAAAGTTAGATATTTTAGGACATGACGATCCTACTATGATTAAAGTGTTAGAAGACTTGGTGTATCAGTTGACAGGGGAGAAGTTTGATGCTACGAAAATTCCTTTAGATGATGAAAAAGTAATGTCATTATTTAAAGATACAAGTGCCCTTGGAATCAGTCCATCAGATATCAATGGAACACCAGTAGGGTGTCTTGGGATTCCAGAGTTTGGAACAGATTTTGTTATTCAGATGGTAGTAGATGCAAAACCCAAGACATTATCAGATCTGATTCGAATTTCTGGACTGTCACATGGAACAGATGTGTGGTTGGGAAATGCACAGACCTTAATCCAAGAAGGGCTTGCTACTATCTCTTCAGCGATTTGTACAAGAGATGATATCATGACATTTTTGATTAACCAAGGAATGGATAGTGAGCTTTCGTTTACGATAATGGAAAGTGTAAGAAAAGGGAAGGGATTAAAGCCAGATTGGGAGGAAGCGATGCGAGCAGCAGACGTTCCAGAATGGTATATCGGTTCTTGTAAGAAGATTAAATATATGTTCCCTAAAGCACATGCAGCAGCTTATGTAATGATGGCCTATCGTATCGCCTATTGTAAAGTGAATTATCCGTTAGCGTACTATGCGGCTTATTTTAGTATCAGAGCGAATGCCTTTTCATATGAGATTATGTGTCAAGGGAAAGAAAATTTAGAAAATTATTTTGCAGATTATAAGAGAAGAGAAAATGAATTGAGCAATAAAGAACAAGATACATTAAAGGATATGAGATTAGTACAAGAGATGTATGCAAGAGGAATTACATTTATGCCTATTGATATTTATACTGCAAAGGCAAGCTATATCCAGATTATCGATGGAAAATTAATGCCACCATTATCCTCCATCGAAGGGATGGGAGATAAGGCGGCAGATGCTGTAGAGCTAGCAGCAAAAGATGGAAAATATCTTTCAAAAGATGATTTTAGGCAACGGACAAAAGTAAGTAAGACTGTTGTCGATCTTATGGACACATTCCGCCTTTTTGGCGATATGCCGGACAGCAATCAGCTTTCATTATTTGATCTTTAAATACAGGATTCTAAAAATAGGATAGGAAGTTTTCTACGGCTTTGGAAGTTGGCATTTGGTCGCTATATGCGATTACAAGATCTCTTGACGGTAGCTTAATATTTAAGTCTAGCACAAAGAGATCATCTTCCTTTGAAGGCAAGCAAAATTCAGGTATAAAAGCGATGCCAAGACCGATTCTTGCCATATCAATTAAGAGGTCATTGCTTCCAAGTTCTATCTCAGGAACCAAATCCAGTTGATATTTCTGGAAGAGATTGTGTAAGAATTCGCTTGTAGCACTTTTTCTATCTAGCATTAAAATCGGCTGCTTTTGTAGCTCTTTCAAAGTAACACTTTGAGATCTTAAACTAGAAAAAGATTGATTCGCAATAAATACATCTCTGAAAGAGAAAATTGGCTTTATGTTATATAAATTGCTAAGTGCGGAGTTGGGATAGTTGGTGATAATTAGATCGACTTGTCCATTATTTAAGAGTTCTACGCATTTCACAGAAGTTTGATTTGTGATCTTTATATGGGCATTTGGATAATCTTTGTGAAACTTTTCAAGATAAGGCATCAGAAAGTAGCGGCAGATAGTATCGCTTGCTCCAATTCGAATCTGTCCTCCAGTAGTAGCTGATTCTAAAATATGTGCCTCACCGCGCATAATTAGATTTAACGCAGGTTCTACATGGCGAAGAAGAATCTCACCTTCTGGTGTTAGTTGCACTTTTTTTGTGCTTCGGATAAATAGTGTTTGGTTTAATTTTTTTTCTAGTGCTTTTATCGATTGGCTTACTGCTGATTGGGAAATGAACAATTGCTTAGAAGCTTCGGAAAAACTTAATGTAGTTGCAACGTAATAGAATACTTTATATAACTCATAATTTATATCCATTATAAGTCCTCCTTATTAATAGTATAAGGAGTATAACATAAAAATGAAAAAGGAGCAATGAAGGTAATGGCAGAAAATAAAGTTTATAAGTCAATAGCAACTTGGGGGATGTGTATCCTAATATCAATAGCACTCATGTATACGGTCTTGATCTCAAGTTTTGAAATAGGGGCATATAGTGATTTCGACTACTATGAAGGTCTTTATGAAAAGTATAATGTGACAGAATCATTGCAGATGGAGATGGAAGATGTAATGGCTGTAACGGAAGAAATGATGGACTATCTCCGTGGAGATAGAGAGACACTAATAATAGACACCATTGTAGATGGGAAAGAACAAGAATTTTTCAATGAGCGAGAGATTTCACACATGGAAGATGTAAGAGATATGTTTGTTGGAGGTTTAGAGCAGAGATTAACTTGTGTTGTAGTGATAGTTGTTTTCATGGCTATTTTAATACTAGGGAAGTTCAAATGGAAGAGGATATTGCCAAAGGCATTTGTGATAACTATGGTTGCATTTTTAATAATAGGAGGTATTATTGGGATACTATTTGCGACAAATTTTAATTACTGGTTCACAGTGTTTCATACCATTTTCTTTGAGGGGGATACGTGGCTCTTTAACCCTGATACAAGTCTCATGATTAATATGTTACCTGAAGGCTTCTTTTATGATATGACAGCAAGGATTGTGATTATATTTGTTAGTTGGATGGCAATCCTATCAATAGGCGCTATCATTTTATTAAAAAAATCAAAATAGATGGATTAATACAACTTATAAATAACTTTAATTTTATTAATTATACTTATAAGATGCCTTGTGATAAAATTGCATATAAGAAATGTATTCATACAATATGGAGGAAAAATATGAGTAGTGTAAAACGCGTATATGTGGAGAAAAAAGCGGATTTTGCAGTTCAAGCAAAAGAATTGAAACACGAAATAAAAAATTACCTAGGAATTAATACTATAGAGGGAGTTCGTCAGTTGATTCGCTATGATGTAGAGAATTTAACAGATGAAACATTTGAAAAAGCATGTGCAGGAATCTTTGCAGAGCCGCCTGTTGATGATATTTATTTAACCACGTTTGAAATGATAGAAGGAAGCAGAGCTTTTTCTGTAGAGTACTTGCCAGGACAATTCGATCAAAGAGCAGATTCAGCAGTGCAGTGTACACAGTTTATAAATGCAGATGAAAAGCCAATTATTCGCTCTGCAACAACATATGTAATTGAAGGTGTAATTACAGATGAAGAATATGAGGCAATTAAAAATCACTGCATAAATCCAGTAGACTCTAGAGAGACTGGAATGGAGATTCCAGAGACTCTTGATATTAAATTTGAAGAGCCAGCAGATGTGTTGATTTTAGATGGGTTTGCGGGATTTGCAGATGACAAATTAAAAGACTTGTACGATTCATTAGGACTTGCAATGACGTTTAAAGACTTTAAACATATTCAGAATTATTTTAAAAATGAAGAAAATAGAGATCCTTCTATGACAGAGATTCGTGTGTTAGATACATACTGGTCAGATCACTGTCGTCACACTACATTTTCTACAGAGTTAAAAGAGGTGGTATTTGAAGAGGGCGATTATAAAGTGCCAATGGAAGCTTCTTATAAGAAATATTTAAGTGATCATAGTGAAATCTTCAAAGGGAGAGAAGACAAGTTTGTATGCCTTATGGATTTGGCGCTTATGGCTATGCGTAAGTTAAAGAAAGAAGGGAAACTAGATGATCAAGAAGAAAGTGATGAGATTAACGCTTGTAGCATTGTTGTACCTGTCACTGTCGATGGTGTTGAAGAAGAATGGTTGGTAAACTTTAAAAATGAAACACACAATCACCCAACAGAGATCGAGCCATTTGGTGGAGCGGCAACATGCTTAGGTGGAGCGATTCGGGATCCGCTTTCAGGACGTACTTATGTATATCAAGCAATGCGTGTTACAGGTGCAGCAGATCCAACTGTTTCTGTAAAAGAGACTTTAGCAGGGAAACTTCCACAAAAGAAAATTGTGCGTGGAGCAGCACACGGATATAGTTCATATGGTAACCAAATCGGTCTTGCAACTGGACTTGTAAAAGAGGTGTATCATCCAAATTACGTTGCAAAGCGTATGGAAATCGGTGCAGTACTTGGAGCAGCTCCTAGAAGAGCTGTAATCAGAGAAACATCAGATCCAGGCGATATTATTGTATTATTAGGTGGAAGAACAGGAAGAGATGGTTGCGGTGGAGCTACAGGATCTTCAAAAGTTCATACAGAAGAGTCGATTGAGACTTGCGGAGCAGAAGTGCAAAAAGGAAACCCACCGACAGAGCGCAAGATTCAAAGATTGTTTAGAAGAGAAAAAGTGAGTAAATTAATCAAAAAGTGTAATGACTTTGGAGCCGGTGGAGTGTCAGTTGCAATTGGTGAGTTAGCTGATGGACTTTGCGTAGACTTAGATAAAGTACCAAAAAAATATGCAGGCCTTGACGGAACAGAGATTGCCATCTCTGAATCACAAGAGCGTATGGCAGTGGTATTAGATAAAAAAGATGTGGAAGAATTCCTTGGCTATGCAAAAGAAGAAAATCTAGAAGCAATCGAAGTTGCTGTTGTAACAGAAGAACCAAGACTTGTGATTAAGTGGAGAGGAAAAGACGTAGTAAATGTTGCACGTAAATTCCTAGATACTAATGGCGCACATCAAGAGACTTCAGTTCAAGTTGAGATTCCAAGAAAGTCTGAAAATATTTTAGATAGAAAAGAAATCGGTGATGAGAGACAAAAGTGGATTGATACATTAAAAGATTTAAATGTATGCTCTCAAAAAGGACTAGTCGAGATGTTTGACGGTTCTATCGGGGCAGGGTCAGTGCTGATGCCACATGGTGGAAAGAATCAAATGACTGAGACACAAGCGATGGTAGCAAAGTTACCTGTACTAAAAGGTAGTTGTGATACGGTAACAATGATGAGTTACGGATATGATCCATACTTATCAAGCTGGAGTCCATATCATGGAGCAACTTATGCAGTGGTAGAGTCTGTAGCAAAGATTGTGGCAACAGGCGGAGATTATAAAAAAATTCGCTTTACATTCCAAGAGTACTTCCGTCGTATGACAGAAGATTCAAAGAGATGGGGAGAGCCATTTGCGGCATTATTAGGTGCATACGAAGCACAATTAGGATTTGGGTTACCATCGATTGGTGGAAAAGATAGCATGTCAGGTTCATTTAAAGATATTGACGTGCCACCAACACTTGTGTCATTTGCAGTTGATGTTGCTACAGAGAAGGAAGTAATTACACCTGAACTAAAAGCAGCAGGAAACAAACTAGTATGGTTAAGAGCAGAGCGAAATGAGTATGATTTGCCAGTATATGAGCAATTGATGGATCAATATGGAAAAGCAAAGGCAGATATCGAGAATGGAAGAATTGTATCGGCATATGCACTAGATAGACATGGAATTGCAGCTGCGGTTAGCAAGATGGCATTTGGAAATGGGTTTGGAGTGAAGATAGAGCACAATGTGGATTCAAGAGATGTATTTAAACCTGGATTTGGAGATATCATTGCAGAAGTACCAGCTGATAAAGTAGGAAGTCTAGCAATTACTTATACTGTAATTGGAGAAGTGACAAATGATGGTATATTCTCTCATGGAAATGTAGAAATTACAGTGGAAGAGGCGATGGATGCATGGAACGAAACTTTAGAGAAGGTGTTTAAAACTGTATCGAAAGAGTCAGAAGCAACACCAGTGGAAAGTCCACTGTATGAAGCGAAAGAAATTTATGTATGCAAAAACAAAGTGGCAAAGCCAACAGTATTTATTCCAGTATTCCCAGGAACAAACTGTGAATATGATAGCAAAAAAGCCTTTAAAGATGCAGGAGCAAAAGTAATCACAAAAGTATTTAGAAACTTAGATGCATCTGATATCAAAGATTCTATTGCAGAATTTGAAAAAGCGATTAATAAATCTCAAATTATCATGTTCCCAGGTGGATTTAGTGCAGGTGATGAACCAGATGGTTCTGCTAAGTTTTTTGCAACTGCATTCCAAAACGCGAAGATTAAAGAAGCAGTTGAACAGTTACTAAACGAGAGAGATGGGCTTGCATTAGGTATCTGTAACGGATTCCAGGCATTGGTTAAATTAGGACTAGTTCCAGAAGGTAAGATTGTAGGTCAGACAAGTGAAGCACCAACATTAACTTATAATACAATAGGGCGTCATATATCAAAGATGGTATATACAAAAGTTGTAACAAATAAATCACCTTGGTTGCAAGGTGCAGAGTTAGGTGGAGTGTATACAAATCCAGCTTCTCATGGAGAAGGTAGATTCGTAGCAAGCAAAGAATGGGTAGAGAAGTTATTTGCAAATGGGCAAGTAGCAACACAGTACTGTGATCCAGATGGAAATGTAACAATGGATGAGACTTGGAATGTAAATGGTTCTTACTGTGCAATCGAAGGTATCACAAGCCCAGATGGTCGTGTACTTGGAAAGATGGCACACTCTGAAAGAAAAGGTAGAAGCGTTGCAATCAATATCTATGGAGAACAGGATCTGCAGATGTTTGAGTCAGGAGTGAAGTACTTCTTATAGAATAATAGAGTGTAGACTAATAGCCCCATGCGCTTTTGCAGGGGGCTGTTTTAAGTGCGAATCACAATCGACTTATCGCTTCCATTGCAAGTAGAGAACGTTCACATTCTTCAGCAGATAAAGTAATCTGCCAACAAGAAGGGCTTCCCTTCATGTGTTTTGCAGCATAACTTAACCCATTGGTCTTATTATCTAGGAAAGGCTTATCAATCTGATTAGGATCGCCCAGTAGAATAATCTTAGTTCCAGCACCAGCTCTTGTGATAATACCTTTTACTTGGCTAGGGGTCATGTTTTGAGCTTCATCTATAATGAGATATGTTTGTGAAATGGAACGACCTCTAATAAAAGTTAAGGCTTCAGCTTGGATGATGTTTCGCTCAAATAGTTCTTCGATTTTATCAGATAACAAGTTTTCGTCTTCATACCGACTCTGTGGGTCAGAATCCAAGATTTGTTCTAAATTGTCGATAACAGGTCTCATAAGAGGTGCGATTTTTTCTTTTTCACTACCTGGTAGATAACCGATATCATCATCGAAAGGGGTATTAGGTCTACAGATGAGGATTCGTCTATACTCATTGTTAGAATTATTGTATATGCGTTCTAATCCAACAGCAAGCGAATAAAAGGTTTTTGCGGTACCAGCCATTCCTTGAATAATAACTAAAGGTGCCTCTTCAGCGTTTGTCATCAATGCTTCTTGCATAAAGTACTGTCCGACATTTTTTGGGGAAACACCATATGGAGTTTCTTTTTTATGTTTCAAAGGGATAATTTTATTTTTAGATACTCTACCTAATAGAGTTTTTTTGATAGTTTGGTCAGAACGAAGAATCAAAAACTGATTTTCTATTAATTGAGGGATTGTTTTAGTCCCAGTTGCAGTGATTTGATATACTTGCTCAAATGAGACACCTTGATTTTTAAAGGATTTTATATATTCTTCAGGGATGTATACCTCATCTCTGCCAGAATAATTAGCATCTTCTTCAGAAATCTGTTCAGTAGAAAAGTCTTCAGATTTGATATCTAATATTTGGGCTTTTAAACGTAGCAATAAATCTTTAGTAACCAAAATCACTTGACCTTGAGAATCTTCACATTCCATAATACCTTTGCATACTTTTAAAATTCGATTATCTGATTTATCTGAGGAAAAATTTTGAGGCAATGCTACATCGATGTGATTTTTTTCAATGCGTATGGTTCCTCCGCTTGACAGTGAAATGCCTGCAATTAAGTCGCCTTTATTTCGAAGTGATTCAAAAATTCGAATGGCTTCCCTTGCGTTTATACCTCGTTCACCTTCTGCTTTTTTTAAGTTATCTAATTCTTCGATAACAACAAGAGGAATAACAAGGTGATTGTCCTCGAAACAATTGAGAGCATAAGGTGCTTGGATTAATACATTTGTGTCAATTACATAAGTTTTCTTCATAAAATCTCCTTTCACAGCTATGATATATCTATTGTACTTGATATATGTAAAAATGAGATTTGATTTGTGTATATATTATGTAAAAATAAAAATAGAAACATATAAAGCAGGTTTACTTTTTTGCTTTATTGTGATAGAGTAAACGAGGATTTTAGAATAAGGAGAATAAAAAGGATGAATACTAGAAGAAAAAATTTGCAGAAAAACTTTTGTCAAATGCTAGGTCTTTCTTATGATGCTAATCATGCAGTGATGTATGGTAAGTTTAGAGGATATGATTGTACAATTCAAAATGGGCAAAACAATATGTTTATAGTAAAGTTTTCAGCGGAAAATGATGAAGGAAGATCTTTGGTAGAAACATTTAATCAGATGAAAAAAGTAGAAAAGTGTGTTGTAGCTGTTGAATTGGAAGGAAGAAGTTATTGTTTCCTAACAAAAGGCTATGGTTCAGAGAATAAAAGGTTAAATAGTTTAAGAGAAGCTATGGAAAAAATCACAAATGTTTTTATGCAGTATGGATACAAGAGTGTATGTCCAGCTTGTGGGAAAGAAGAAATGTTAGACGGAATCATTGTGAAAGGGACAGCAACACAAGTATGCATGAATTGTAATGAGAATGTTGTTGCAGGTGTTGCAAGCGCAGAATCAGAGCATGTGACTAAATCTGAGAATATTATAGCAGGAGCAATTGGAGCTACTTTAGGATCATTACTAGGAGTTGCAGTAATTGTGATTTTAGGAAGCATTGGATATGTAGCATCTATATCAGGATTAGTAATGGCTATATTCGCGTTAAAAGGATATGAAAAATTTGCAGGAAAGCTATCAAAAATTGGAGTGGTTATCACTGTAATTGTGATGTTGCTTGCAACTTGGTTTGGTCAACAACTAAGTTATGCAGTAGTGTTAACGACAGAGTGGGGTGGTAACATTTTTGAGAATTTTAGAGTAGTACCAGAAGCTGTTGAGTATTCACAACTACAAGCAGAATATATGGGAGAATTCGGAATGTTGGTACTATTTGCATTTATTGGTTCTTTTAGCACTATTAGACAAGCAGTATCAAATAACCTTGGAAGTATTCAATACGAAAGATTGACAAGAAGTTAATAACGGAAACCCTTGAAAAACAAAAAGTTTTTTGAGGGTTTTTTAGCATATTTATTAAAACTTGTGGAAATATAACTTAGAAAACTTTATAATAAAAGAAAAGTTAGAGCGAAAAAGTAGAAATTACAAGGAGGAGAAACTATGCTAGAAAATCTTGTACTGACAAACGTGATGGAAAAAGAAGCTTACAAAGAGGTAATGGCAGGACTTAAGCTTCGCATAGGTGAATTACAAAGACAATGTAAAGAGTTAGAAATCCCAGTTTTAATAGTTTTTGAAGGTGTGGACGCAGCTGGAAAAGGTTTGCAGATTGGAAAACTTTTAGAGTCTATGGATCCAAGGGGATTTAAAGTATACACAGTGAAAAAAGAGACGAAAAATGAAAAACACTATCCATTTTTGTGGAGATATTGGGATATGATTCCGCAAAATGGAAGTATTTCGATTCTTGATGGGAGCTGGTATCAAAAAGTGATATCTGATGCATTTGAATCAAAGGTTACGCTTCAAGATAAGCCAATATTTTATGAAGAGATTCGCTCGTTTGAAAAACAACTGACATCATCTGGAATGAATGTGATTAAACTGTTCTTATATATAGATAAGGCAGAACAAAAAAATAGAATGAAAAAACTTTTAGAAAATAAGTCTACTGCATGGCGAGTGACAAAGGAAGAATTAAAGAAAAATAAAAAATTCGATGTTTATTGTATGTTGGCAGAAGAGGCAATAAAAGAGTCGGATACAGAATATGCGCCTTGGAATTTGATTGCAGCTATGGATAGAAGGTATACGACAGTTCAGATTTATAAAACGATAATTGCTTACCTAGAATCAAAGATTAAAGAAGTGAATATGGAGAGAGCTGTGCAAAAATATACAGCAAAAGAAGAGCCGACTAAATTTAGGGATTATCTAGGAGAAGTAGACCTAAAGAGAGAAATTGATGAGGAAGCTTATGAGATTCGTTTAAAGGAATTGCAAAAGAAAATCGAATATCTCCATGGCGACCTGTATCGTAAGAGAATACCGCTTGTGATTGGGTTTGAAGGATGGGATGCTGCAGGAAAAGGAGGGGCGATTAAGCGTCTGACAGAAAAGATGGACCCAAGAGGATTTGTTGTGCATCCTGTAAGTGCGCCAAATGATATTGAAAAGAAGCATCATTATTTATGGAGGTTTTGGAAAAACATGCCAAAGGCTGGACATATAGCAATATTTGACCGTACTTGGTATGGTAGAGTCATGGTTGAGAGAATCGAAGGATTTTGCAAACCAAAGGAGTGGAAACGAGCATATAAAGAAATTAACGATATGGAAAAAAGTCTTGTGAATTCGGGAGCGATTGTTTTAAAGTTTTGGGTTCATATAGATAAAGATGAGCAAGAGGCAAGATTTATTGCAAGGCAGAATAATCCAGAAAAGCAGTGGAAGATTACGGATGAAGACTGGAGAAACAGAGAGAAATGGGATGAGTACCAAGTTGCAGTGAATGAACTGATTGAAAAGACATCCTTAGAAGATGCACCTTGGATTATTGTCGAAGGAAATGATAAAAAATATGCAAGGATTAAGGTGCTTGAGAAAGTAATCGAAGCAATAGAAAGGCGATTAAAGTAAGATTAGATGAAAAGTTTGAATGAAGATTTGAAAAAAGGACAGTATTCTCAAATGTATCTCTTTTGTGGAGAAGAGTATTATTTGAAAAAGCTATACAAGAAACGAATGATAAAAGGAATACTACCAGATGATGATGGGATGAACTACAGCTATTTTGAAGGGAAGGGTATCAATGCGAATGAAATTATTGATTTGTCAGAGACGATGCCCTTCTTTTCGAATCATAGGCTCCTTGTAGTAGAAAATAGTGGATTTTTCAAAAAAGCCATGCCAGAACTTGCCGACGCATTGAAAACACTTCCAGAGAGTACATACCTTATCTTTGTTGAAGATGAGATTGATAAAAGAGGAAAAATGTATAAAGCAGTTAAAGAAAAAGGGAGGATTGTAGAATTTGTCACTCAAGATGAGGCTACATTAGTAAAATGGATTGGGTCACAGTTTAGAAATGAAAAAAAGCAAATAGATGGAAACACAGCAAAGTATCTGGTTGAAAAAGTCGGTTCCGATATGGAGAAGCTATCAAAGGAGATAGAAAAGCTAGTTTGTTATTGCCTTGAAGAGCAGATAGTGACAAGAGATGATGTAGATGCGATTTGTGTGAATCAAATTACAAATAAAATCTTTGATATGACTAATGCAGTAGCAGAAAAGAGACAAAAGCAAGCACTAGAGTATTATTATGATCTAATCGCTTTGAAAGAGCCACCTATGAGAATATTATTTTTGTTAACGCGCCAATTCCATTTGCTTTATCACGTGAAAGAGTTATCAGCTAAGGGGTTTTCTAATAAAGAAATTGCTTCTAAAGCAGGGCTTCATCCTTTTGTTGTTAAAAAGTATATCGACCAGGCAAAAGGATTTCGCACAAGTACTTTGAAAGCGATTCTAACAGAAGCAGTAGACCTTGAAGAATCGGTAAAAACAGGTCAGTTAACGGATACGTTAAGTGTGGAACTTTTTATTGTAAAATATAGTATGTCGTGATAGAATGGTATGCAGACTGAAGAAAATGGAGGAAGTCATAGATGTCAGGATTTGATCAAAGTAAAATTAGGAATTTTTGTATCATTGCGCATATTGATCACGGTAAATCCACATTAGCTGACAGAATAATAGAAAAGACAGGATTATTAACGAGCAGAGAGATGCAATCTCAAGTACTAGACAATATGGATCTAGAGAGGGAGCGTGGAATTACAATTAAAGCTCAAGCTGTTCGAATTGTATATAAAGCAAATGATGGAAATGAATATATATTTAATTTAATTGATACACCAGGACACGTAGATTTTAATTATGAAGTATCGAGAAGTTTAGCAGCATGTGATGGTGCGATTTTAGTTGTAGATGCAGCGCAAGGAGTAGAGGCGCAAACACTTGCTAATGTATACTTAGCATTAGACCATGAGTTAGATGTAGTGCCAGTAATTAATAAAATAGATTTGCCAAGTGCAGATCCACAGCGTGTGATTGAAGAAATTGAGGATGTTATTGGAATCGAAGCGGAAGATGCACCGCAGATATCAGCTAAGACAGGATTGAATATCGAAGATGTATTAGAGCAAGTGGTTGCAAAAGTACCAGCACCAACAGGAGATAAGGATGCGGCACTTCAAGCACTTATATTCGATTCTTTATATGATGCATATAAAGGTGTTATTGTATTTTGCAGAATTAAAGAAGGAACTGTGAAAAAAGGTTCCACAATAAAGATGATGGCAACAGGAGCAACTTGTGAAGTAGTAGAGGTTGGATATTTTGGAGCAGGTCAGTTTATTCCAAGTGAAGAACTTAGTGCAGGAATGGTAGGATACATTACAGCTAGTATTAAAAATGTAAAAGATACGAGAGTGGGGGATACTATTACAGATGCAACAAATCCTTGTGATAGCCCGCTACCTGGTTATAAAAGAGTAAATCCGATGGTGTATTGTGGACTTTATCCAGCAGATGGTGCTAAGTATCAAGATTTAAGAGAAGCATTGGAAAAATTACAATTAAATGATGCAGCGCTCCAATTTGAACCAGAGACATCTATTGCATTGGGATTTGGATTCAGATGTGGATTCCTTGGACTCTTGCATTTAGAGATTATCCAAGAGCGCCTAGAGAGAGAATACAACTTAGATTTAGTTACAACAGCTCCTGGAGTTATTTATAAGGTGCATAAATCAAGCGGAGAGATTATAGAATTAACCAATCCATCTAATTTACCAGACCCTACAGAAATTCAATTTATGGAAGAGCCAATGGTGAAAGCAGAAATTATGGTGACTTCTGAATTTATTGGAGCGATTATGGATCTTTGCCAAGAGAGACGAGGCGAATATCAAGGGATGGAATATATTGAAGGTACAAGGGCTGTAATTCATTACCATTTACCGCTTAATGAAATTATCTATGATTTCTTTGATGCCTTAAAATCAAGATCAAGAGGTTATGCATCATTTGACTATGAAATGCTTGGCTACCAACAGTCAAAACTTGTAAAACTAGATATTTTAATCAATAGAGAAGAAGTGGACGCACTATCATTTATTGTACATGCTGACACAGCGTATGAACGTGGAAGAAAGATGTGCGAAAAACTAAAAGATGAAATTCCAAGACAATTGTTTGAGATACCGATACAGGCAGCAGTAGGAAGTAAAGTTATTGCAAGAGAGACTGTAAAAGCTATGAGAAAAGACGTATTAGCAAAATGTTATGGTGGAGATATCTCAAGAAAGAGAAAACTGTTAGAAAAGCAAAAAGAAGGTAAGAAGCGTATGCGCCAAGTTGGAAATGTAGAAATTCCACAAAAAGCATTTATGAGCGTATTGAAATTAGATGATAAGTAGAGTGTGGGAAACCACACTCTACTTATCTATAAGAAGGAAGGAGAAAACTGATGAGAAAAATACAGTTGTATATTCATATTCCCTTTTGTGCGAAAAAATGCGCCTATTGTGATTTTTTATCGTTTTCTAGTTCTGAAGATGAAAGAGAGCTATACTTAGATGCATTAATAAAAGAAATTGAATCTCATAAAGATTTTGGAAAGACCTGTGAAGTATCCACAATCTTTATAGGTGGAGGTACACCGTCCATATTGAGTGATAGCCAGATGAAACGATTGTTAGAATCTGTGAAAAATAATTTTTTCATATTAGAAGACGTTGAATTTTCAATTGAAGTCAATCCAGGTAGTGTGACCAAAGAGAAGCTTAAAGAGTATAATGCGCTTGGAATTAATCGTGTTAGTATTGGATTGCAAGCTACTAATAACGAAGAACTAAAAAAGCTTGGAAGAATTCATACAATGGAAGAATTTCTTTCCACATATGAATTAGTAAAAAAAGTAGGAATAAACAATATTAATATAGATTTAATATCAGCGATTCCAAAGCAAACAATTGCTACATGGACGCAAACCCTTAAAGACGTGATACGATTAGAACCAACTCATATTTCTGCTTATAGTTTAATTATAGAAGAAGGAACAAGATTTTATGAAGAGAAAGAAAAATTAGAAGATCAGCTTCCTTCAGAAGACGAAGAACGAGCAATGTATGAGCTTACGAAAGAGATACTGAGTAAGGCTGGTTATATACGCTATGAGATATCTAATTATGCGAAAAAAGGATATGAATGTAGGCATAATCTAGGGTATTGGGAAAGAAAGGAATATCTAGGTCTCGGGCTTGGAGCAGCATCTTTATTAGGAGAAATCCGGATTAAGAACGAAGATAATCTAAAGAAGTATATAGAAAAATGCAATAAAGGTAACAGTGTACAAGTAGAGAGGGAAGAAGTAACAAAAGAAGAACAAATCGAAGAATTTTTATTTTTAGGACTTAGAAAAATGAATGGAATTTCTAAAAAAGAATTCAATCAGCGATTTGATATTTCTATAGAGGAAGTCTATGGAAAAGAACTTCAAGAAATGTTACGAGATGATTGGTTGCGTGAAAAGGGAGATATCTTACAACTGACAGATAGAGGAATTGATATCAGCAATCAAATATTTGCAAATTTATTAATAAAAGAGGTGAAAGATTGATGAATAGTTCAAAATACGGCAAAGTGATAAAGGAATATGTATTGATTACAATTGCATTAACGATTACAGCAATTTCAGCTTACTTTTTTTTGATACCTGCAAACCTTGTAGTAGGTAGCGTTACAGGACTTGCAATGTTAGTGTCACAAGTGATTCCAGTTAGTATCGCCACGGTTACATTGATTCTCAATATAGGTTTGTTAATACTAGGATACTTTTTGATTGGAAAAGATTTTGGTTTGAAAACAGTATATGCATCTTTAGTTGTGCCGTTTTACTTTTTTGTATTTGAATTTGTTGTACCAAATCCTAAACCGATAATGAATGATCCATGGCTTGATTTGGTTACGTTTATATTGTTATTAGCTTTATCACAGACATTATTGTTCAGAGTTAATGCATCATCAGGTGGATTAGATGTTGTGGCGAAAATAATAAATAAGTTTTTTGGAGTGCCGATAGGAGCCGCAGTGTCGATGTCTGGAGCGGTAGTTTCATTTAGTGCTATTTTTGTGTACGACTTAAATGTGGTTATTTTAGGAATGATAGGGACTTATTTAAACGGTCTAGTCGTTAATCATTTTACAGATTCTTTTAATCAAAAAAAGAGGGTTTGTATTCTTTCAGAACAATATGAAGAGATTGCAGATTATATTATGAATGTATTGACAAGAGGAGTAACCTTATACCCAATTGTAGGAGGCTATACAAAAAAGAATAGTTATGAAATACAGATTGTGGTAGAGAATAATGAGATGATAGAGTTGTTAAACTTTATTAAAACTGTTGATGAAAATGCCTTTATAACAATTAGTAGTGTTCATAGCATTCAAGGTAGATGGCGTAGCAGAAGAGAAGTTCGTGAACTGCGAAAAAATCAAAAATAATAGAGAATCCGAAGATTCCCTATAATTTAAATATAATTCCTAATATCGCCCCAGTTGCAATCCAGCAGATGGGGTGAATTTTTTTTGATTTTTTTGGAAGCATTAGCAAAAACAGAAGAAGGCATACGCCGATGTTGATGTGGTTTATAGAATATCCTGTAGAGCTACTATTTAGGAGTGACAATTTACAAAGCTCTAGGATTGCACAAAAGATTAGTCCGACTACGACAGGACGAATGCCAGAAAAAGCAGCTTGTACAAGTGGAGACTTATTAAAATTTTGCATAAACTTTGCAATTATCATGATAACTAAAAATGAAGGTAAAACTAATCCTAAGGTTGCAGTTAAAGATCCTAGTACTCCAGCAGCCTCATAGCCAGCATAAGTCGCCATGTTAATTCCGATAGGTCCAGGAGTGCTCTGACTAATCGCAACCATATTGGTCAATTCATCAACAGTAAACCAGTCATATCTTTCTGCTAAGTCAACCAAAAAAGGAATAGAAGCCATACCACCACCAATTGCAAAAAGACCAATTTGGAAAAATTCATAAAATAAAGTAACATAAATCATTTAGAAGCTCCTCCTTTTCTATTTAATAGTACACCTATAAATCCAGATCCTATAATTACAACGATAATAGAAATATTGGTAAAAAGGAGAAGTAGTATAGCAATAGAACAAAGGAAAAAACTCTTCTTATCTTTTAGAGATTTTTGTGCCATAGAAAGCACAGTATGAGCAATAAGAGCACAAACTGCGATTCTGATTCCAGAGAAGGCATGTAATACAATGGAGTAGTCCATAAAATTTTGAATAATAGAAGCGATGGACAAGATAATGATGAGTGATGGAGTGATTTCACCTAAAGTAGCAGCAATTCCACCTAAAACACCTTTTTTGATACAGCCGATATAAGTAGCTGTATTAACAGCGATAATACCAGGTGTGCATTGACCAATAGCATAGATATCCATCATTTCATCTTCTGAAATCCAGTTATGCTTATCAACCACTTCTTTTTTTAACATGGGTAACATAGCATATCCACCACCAAAAGTTAATAAACCGACCTTAAAAAAGCTAACATATAATTCAAGTAATATCTTCATTGAATAAAAACCTCCTAATTCATTTACACTAACAATGTCTATAGTAGACTTTATTTCTAAAAAAAGCAATCGTATTTATAAATAAAATATAAAGATGGTTGACAATATTGTAAGGTAATGATACATTAATAAATGTAAATGTTAGCACTCGAAAGAGTTGAGTGCTAATAGCGAGATGAAAGGAGAATCCTATGGAATTAAATGAAAGAAAAATGAGAATTCTCAAAATAGTGATTAAGACTTATCTCGATACAGGGGAACCAGTAGGTTCCAGAACAATTTCAAAATGTGAGGACATTAACTTGAGCTCAGCTACCATAAGGAATGAGATGGCTGACTTAGAAGAACTGGGATATATTGTTCAACCTCACACATCTGCAGGAAGAATACCATCAGATAAAGGATATCGCTTCTATGTGGATCAATTGATGGAAGAAAAAGAGCAAGAAGTCGCAGAAATAAAAGAACAGATGCTTGAAAAGGCAGATAAGATGGATCAATTGCTAAAGCAAGCGGCAAAGGTGTTAGCAAATAGCACCAATTATGCAACAATGATTTCTTCGCCTACATGCGATACAAATAAGTTGAAGTTTATTCAACTGTCTCAAGTAGATGAGGAACAGATTATAGCTGTTGTCGTAATGGATGGGAATTTAATTAAGAATCAGATTATTACAATTAGCGAGCCACTAGACAATGAGACTTTGTTAAAGTTAAATATGCTACTTAACACTAATCTAACAGGGATGTCTATTGATGAAATCAACTTAGGAATGATTGCAAAGTTAAAAGAACAAGCAGGAATTCACAGTAAAGTAATCGGTGAAGTTCTAGATGTAGTAGCTAATACGATTCGGGTAGATGAGGAATTAGAAATCTATACAAGTGGTGCAACAAATGTATTCAAGTATCCAGAACTTAGCGAAAACCAAAGCGCGAGAGAGATTATCAATACATTTGAAGAAAAGCAACAGTTAACAGAATTTGTATCAAAGACTTTAATCTCACAAGAAAAAGGAATTAAAGTATATATCGGTGACGAATCACCAGTACAAAGTATGAAGGACTGCAGTGTAGTTACAGCAACTTATGAATTATCAGAGGGGATGCATGGAACGATAGGTATTGTAGGTCCAAAGCGAATGGATTATGAGAATGTTATGAAGACTCTCAAAACATTAAAAGATGAGTTGGATTACATCTTCCATAAAGATAAGAAATAGAAAGGTGGTACTTCCACAGTGGGAAACGAAAAGAATATTGTAGAAGAAGCAATTGAAGAAGCAAAAGCTTCCGTTCAAGAAGCAGAAGACGTAGAAGCAGAGACTGAAAGTGAAGTTGAAGAAGTCGCTGAAGAAACGAAAGATGCAACAGCAGAAGTTGAAGAAGCAGATCAAGAGAGCGAAGAAGTAACTCAAGAGAGCGAAGAAGCTTCAGAAGAGAGCAAAGGTCTTTTTAAGAAAAAGAAGAAGGAAAAAAAGAAAGACCCAAAAGATGAAAAAATCGAAGAATTGACAGATAGAGTCACAAGACAAATGGCAGAATTTGATAATTTCCGTAAGCGTACCGAAAAAGAAAAATCGATGATGTATGAAATTGGTGCGAAGGATATTATAGAGAAAATACTTCCAGTAGTCGATAATTTTGAAAGAGGCCTACAAGCTGTTCCAGAAGAAGATAAGGAAAATCCTTTTGTTGATGGAATGGATAAAGTATATAAGCAATTAATGACGACACTAGAGGGAATTGACGTAAAGCCGATTGAGGCAGTAGGTGCAACATTTGATCCAGAACTTCACAATGCAGTCATGCATATAGAAGATGAAGAAGTAGGAGAAAATGTGATAGTGGAAGAATTCCAAAAAGGGTATACTTACCGTGAGCAAGTTGTTAGATTTAGCATGGTAAAAGTAGCAAATTAGTAAATGAACATAAATTTAGGAGGAAAAAACAATGGGTAAAATTATTGGAATCGATTTAGGAACAACAAACAGCTGTGTAGCTGTAATGGAAGGTGGTCAACCAGTAGTGATCACAAATACAGAGGGAGCTAGAACTACCCCATCTGTAGTAGCATTTACAAAGACAGGAGAGCGTCTAGTTGGAGAGCCAGCAAAACGTCAAGCAGTAACAAATGCTGAAAAAACAATTGCATCAATCAAAAGAGAGATGGGATCTGATTACAAGGTAACAGTTGATGAGAAGAAGTATTCTCCTCAAGAAATCTCTGCGATGACACTTCAAAAGCTAAAAGCAGATGCAGAAGCATACTTAGGCGAATCAGTGACAGAGGCTGTTATTACAGTACCAGCATACTTCAATGATGCACAAAGACAAGCAACAAAAGATGCAGGTAAGATTGCAGGACTTGATGTAAAGCGTATCATCAATGAGCCAACAGCAGCAGCACTTGCGTATGGTCTTGACAATGAAAAAGAGCAAAAAATCATGGTATACGATTTAGGTGGTGGTACTTTTGATGTATCAGTAATCGAAATTGGTGAAGGAGTTATTGAAGTATTATCTACAGCAGGAGATAATAGACTTGGTGGAGATGACTTTGATCAAAAAATCACAGATTATTTATTGGCTGAATTTAAAAAAGCAGAAGGTGTAGACTTATCAGCTGATAAGATGGCACTTCAAAGATTAAAAGAAGCAGCAGAGAAGGCAAAGAAAGAACTTTCTTCAGCTACAACAACAAATGTAAACCTTCCATTTATCACTGCAACAGCAGAAGGTCCAAAGCACTTTGATATCAACATCACAAGAGCAAAATTTGATGAATTGACAAGTGATTTAGTAGAAAGAACAGCAGAACCAGTAAGAAGAGCACTTTCAGATGCAGGAATCACAGCATCAGAGCTTGGGCAAGTATTATTAGTTGGTGGGTCGACTCGTATCCCAGCTGTACAAGATAAAGTAAAATCATTAACAGGAAAAGAAGCATCTAAAACATTGAACCCAGACGAGTGTGTAGCACTTGGAGCATCTGTTCAAGGTGGAAAACTTGCAGGTGATGCTGGAGCAGGAGATATCCTTCTTCTTGACGTAACACCACTTTCACTTTCAATCGAGACAATGGGTGGAGTTGCAACTAGATTAATTGAGAGAAATACTACAATTCCTACAAAGAAGAGCCAGGTATTCTCTACAGCAGCTGACAATCAAACAGCAGTAGATATTAACGTAGTTCAAGGTGAGAGACAATTTGCAAAAGATAACAAATCTCTTGGACAATTCAGATTAGATGGAATCCCACCAGCAGCAAGAGGAATCCCTCAAATCGAAGTAACATTTGATATTGATGCAAATGGTATTGTAAATGTTTCAGCAAAAGATCTTGGAACAGGAAAAGAACAACACATCACAATTACAGCTGGATCAAACATGTCAGATACAGATATCGACAAAGCAGTAAAAGAGGCAGCTGAATTCGAAGCGCAAGATAAGAAGCGTAAAGAAGCAATTGACGCAAAAAATGACGCAGAAGCAATGGTATTCCAAACAGAAAAAGCATTGACTGAAGTTGGTGATAAAGTAGATGCAAATGATAAAGCAACAGTAGAAGCAGATCTTGCAGCGGTAAAAGAGATTCTTGAGAAGGCAACTACTGAAGAGTTATCAGAGGCACAAGTTGCAGAAATTAAAGCAGCTCAAGAAAAATTGATGGAAAGTGCTCAAAAAGTATTTGCAAAAATGTATGAGCAAGCAAATCCACAAGGCGGAGAAGCAGGACCAGATATGGGAGCAGCTCAAGGTGCAACACCTGAAGGTTACGAAGACGTAGTAGATGGAGATTATAAAGAAGTCTAAGCGTATAAACAAGTGAGAATATTCTACAAGATAGAGATATCTTGTAGAATTTCCGCATGTAAGAAAGGTAAGAAAAATGGCAGAAACAAAAAGAGATTATTATGAAGTCTTAGGTGTAGGGAAAACTGCAAATGAAGCAGAATTGAAAAAGGCTTATAGAGTGTTAGCTAAAAAATACCACCCAGACGTAAACCCAGGTGATGCAGAAGCTGAGAAAAAATTTAAAGAAGCTTCGGAAGCGTACGCAGTACTTAGTGATACAGAAAAAAGACAACAGTATGACCAGTTTGGACATGCTGCCTTTGAAAATGGCGGTGGTGGAGCAGGCGGTTTTGGCGGTTTTGATTTTAATGGAGCTGATTTTGGAGATATATTCGGAGATATATTTGGAGATATATTTGGCGGTAGTCGCTCGAGAGGAAGATCAGGAAATAGCCCGATGAAAGGTGCAAATATAAGAAAGAGTGTGCGCATAACGTTTGAGGAAGCTGTATTTGGTTGTGACAAAGAGTTAGATGTAATAATAAAAGATCCATGTAAGACTTGTAACGGAACAGGAGCAAAAGCAGGAACTACTCCGGAGACCTGTTCTAAGTGCGGAGGGAAAGGTCAAGTTGTGTATACATCTCAATCTTTCTTTGGTACAGTGCAAAATGTTCAAACTTGTCCAGATTGTAGAGGAACAGGTAAGATCATCAAGGAGAGATGTGCAGATTGTTCTGGGACTGGTTATGTATCTAGTAAGAAGAAGATTCAAGTTAGCATTCCAGCGGGAATCGATAATGGACAGAGTATTCGTATTAGAGACAAAGGAGAGCCAGGAGTTAACGGAGGACCTCGTGGTGATTTATTAGTAGAGGTAAATGTATCGAGACACCCGATCTTTGCAAGACAAGATATGAATATCTTTTCAACAGTTTCAATTACATTCCCTCAAGCAGCATTAGGTGCAAGTGTTAAGATAAAGACAGTCGATGGGGAAGTGTTGTACAGTGTGAAACCAGGTACAAAGACTGATACAAAGATTAGATTAAGTGGAAAAGGGGTGCCATCTCTTAGAAATTCAAATACGAGAGGAGATCACTACGTAACACTTATTATACAAACACCTGATAAAATGAGTGCAGAGGCAAGAGAAGCACTGGTGAAGTACGATGAACTTATGGGAGGTTCACTCAATCAAGATGGTGAAGGAGCGAGTGTAAAGCATAAGAAAAAAGGGTTTATGGACAAGATAAAAGAGACGTTTGAAGACTAAAAGAAGTAATAAAGGAAAAACTTTGTAAAAGATATAGAATCTTTTGCAAAGTTTTTTTATCTATTTCATGAAAATCCATAGAATTTTTCATGAAAATATGCTAGTATGTCTTGAATTAACTGGAGGATTTATTATGCTAAAGATAATATTGAAAAATTGTATTCCAACAATGTTGGCATTTATGCTAGCAAGTTTTTATGGAATCATGGATGGCATGTTTGTAGGTAGAGCAACAGGTGATTTAGGTCTTGCGGCAATTAACATAGCATGGCCAATTCAAGCTGTGATAACAGCAATAGGAATAGGAATTGGATCGGGAGGGAGTATCTTATACGGGCAAAGCATAGGAAGAGGTGATAAAAAAAGGGGACAAACTCTTTTTATGGAAACGGTAGTATTACTTCTGATAGTAGGAGTAGTGACTAGTTGTACACTTCTTTTTACACATAGTCAGCTCTTAATCATATTAGGGGCAGAAGGAGGAGTGTACGAAGAGGCAAAAAGTTATATCAGTATTGTGGTTTCAGGTGCTTGCTTGCAAGTATTGGGAACAGGACTTGTCCCTCTGCTTAGAAATAAGAATATGCCGATTCATGCGATGGCAGCATCAATTATAGGTTTGTTTGTAAATCTATGTGTGAATTATTTTTTGATTTTTGTAATGGGAATGGGAATACAAGGGGCAGGGATAGGCACTGTTGTGGCACAAAGTGTAGTGGTATTACTATCTCTTGTATTCTTGGTAAAAGTGGATAAAGAGCCTAAAACTTTAAAAATAAATTGGAAGAAAAAAGATTTTGGGAAAATCTGTAAGACAGGTCTTGCCCCATTTGGTTTATCGATGGCACCATCGTTGGTTTTGATTTTTTCTAATTTTATGTGCCTCAGATATGGGGGCGCAGAAGCGGTAGCTTGCTACGCTGTAATTTCTTATGTTACATTTCCGATGCAAAATATTTTGTTTGGAGTGGGGGAGGGCGTGCAGCCTCTCATCAGTTTATATTCTGGTGCAGGAAAGAAAGAAGAACTGAAATACATTAAAAAGATTGGGAGAAGGATGAGTGTTACAATAGCATTGATAGCAACAATACTGTGTTTAGTTTGCACAGCACAATTAGCAGAATTCTTTGGCGTATCAGGAATTACAAGGGAATATTTTGAAATAGGAATGCGAATGAGTTCTCTAGCATTTATATTAATAGCTGTTGTTAAATTTTATACAGCTACTCAAAATGCGATGGGAGATTCAAAAAGTGCTATTGTTGCTACATATTGTGAGACATTGGCTATTGCACCGTTGTTCACACTAATACTACCTAATTTTTTTGGATTGATCGGTGTATGGATGGCATTTCCGTTCACTGCAGTTGCTATGGTAGGAATAGTGTATGGGCGAAAAATACTAAAGAGGAGAAAGATGGAGCGTGTTAAAGTTTAAAAATGAAGAGCACTTGAATATAAACTGGAAGGAATTCTATATATCGGTTTTGGCTTTAGTAGTGCCTATGGCATTACAAAATTTAATCAATGTAGGAGTTACAGCGGCAGATGTTGCGATGCTTGGAAGTGTAGGAGAAGACGTATTATCAGCTTCTTCACTTGCAGGACAGATTCAGTTTGTAATGTCATTAATTTACTTTGGAATTGTGTCAGGGATTACAATAATGACGTCACAATATTATGGAAAAAATGATTTCCGAACTATAGAAAAAATCTTAGGTATGGGAATGGTGAGTAGCGTAATTGTAGGGGTAGCATTTACCGTAATTGCGCAATTGTTTCCAGAACAGCTTATGGGTATATTTACTTCAGATGATGCAGTAATCGCAGAGGCGGTGAAATACTTAAGAGTGATTTCGTTTTCATATGTACTAATGGGAATGACACAAGTCTATTTGTATGTGATGCGTAGCATGCAAAGGGTGATTATTGCAACTGTCACTTATAGTATTTCTTTAGGGGTGAATATAGGAGTAAATGCTGTATTAATCTTTGGTTTATTTGGATTTCCAAAGCTTGGGATTGTAGGAGCCGCAATAGGGACACTAATAGCAAGAATTATTGAATTTGCCATTGTACTTTTTTATGCGAAGAAAATTAATAAGTTGATTTCACTTCGTATAAAAGATTGTTTTCATTTTGATAAACTACTATTTGGTGATTACATCAAATATGCTACACCAGTTATTATCAACGAATCAGTGTGGGGATTAGGATTTTCCATGCACTCTGTCATACTTGGAAACATGGGGAGTTCAGTGGTGGCTGCAAATGCTGTAACCCAGGTGATGCGTCAATTTGCTATGGTAGTAGTAATGGGAATTGGTGGGGCAACTTCTATCTATCTAGGAAAGACAATTGGTGAGTATAAATTTGAACATGCAAAAGCATACGCAAAACGATTTTTAATGCTGGCATTAACCCTAGGTATTCTAGGAGGGATCATGATTACGATTGCAACACCAATTGTAAAAGCGAATATGGCACTCGGTGTGGAAGCACAGGAGTATTTGAGTTCAATGACTACTATAATGAGCTTCAATGTGGTGTGTATGACCATGTCAATGACTTTAATCGTAGGAGTTTTGCGTTCAGGTGGGGATATTAGATTTTCATTAATCGTAGACACCTGTATCATGTGGGGATTATCTATACCCCTTGCGGCATTAGCGGCATTTGTATGGGAGCTTAGTGTGCCGATTGTATATATGCTGTTATTAAGTGATGAGTTTATAAAGATGACCGTGGCGTACTTTAGGTTCAAAAGCGGGAAGTGGGTAAAAAATATAACTAGATGATTTGGAAAATAGTTCTTCCAATTTAAGAGAATTTTAGGTAAAATATAAGATAGCATAGTCTTTTATCGTAGTTATTGCTAAAGTAAAACAATTTAAAGGAGAAGATAGAGATGAAAGTAGTATCAACAGAGAAAGCACCAAAAGCGTTAGGACCATATTCACAAGGGTATGTACACAATGGAATGTTTTATTCAGCGGGACAAGTTCCTATTAATCCTGAGACTAGTAAAGTAGAAGTAACAACAATCAGTGAGCAGACTGAGCAAGTGTGTAAAAATTTAGCAGCAGTTCTTGAAGCAGCAGGAACAGATTTTGACAAAGTATTAAAAACAACATGTTTTCTAAGTGACATGGGGAATTTTGCTGAATTTAATGAAGTATATGCAAAGTATTTTACAGGTAAGCCAGCAAGAAGTTGTGTTGCAGTAAAAACACTACCACTAAACGTGTTGGTTGAAGTTGAATTGATTGCAGTTGTAGAGTAAGCTATCTTAGCTATTAGAGAGGAATGAAAACATGTCAAAAAAAGCAATTATGCTTGGGAATGAAGCGATTGCACGAGGTGCATATGAGGCTGGTGTTAAACTATCAGCCGCTTACCCAGGAACCCCAAGTACAGAAATTAGTGAGTATATAGTGCAATACAAAGATGACCTCTATTGCGAGTGGTCACCAAATGAAAAGGTAGCAGCAGAGGTTGCAATTGGAGCAAGTGTAGCAGGAACAAGAGCGATGGCAGTTATGAAGCACGTTGGACTAAACGTAGCTTCAGATCCTCTTTACACAGCAGCTTACATGGGAGTAAATGGAGGGTTATTATTTGCAGTAGCAGATGATCCAGGTCTTTATAGTTCGCAGAATGAACAAGATACAAGAATGGTTGCAAGAGCAGCCCAAGTACCAGTTCTAGAGCCATCTACAAGCCAAGAAGCAAAAGAATTTGTAAAGCTTGCATTTGAGTATTCAGAGAAATATGATCGCCCATTTATCTTAAGAACGACTACGAGATTAGCTCACTCTCAAGGAGAAGTTGAGTTATGTGAAAGAGTAGAAGTAGCAGATAAGGCTTATGAAAAGAACATTCCAAAGAATGTTATGACACCAGCAAACGCAAAAGCAAGACATGCTGTTATTGAGCAAAGAAACCAAGAACTGGCAGAAGCGGCCAATTCGATGGCTATCAACACAGTCGAGGTAAATGATAAAAAAATTGGTGTAATTACAAGTGGAATTCCTTACTTGTACGTAAAAGAAGCACTTCCAAACGCCTCTGTACTAAAGCTTGGAATGGTGAATCCATTGCCAAAGAAATTAATCGAAGACTTCGCTTCAAAAGTAGACAAACTTTACATAATTGAAGAATTAGATCCAGTCATCGAGATGCAAGTGAAATCTTGGGGAATTTCTTGTGTTGGAAAAGAAATTTTTACTGTATTAGGAGAATACAGTGCTAATATGATTAAGAGTGCAATCCTTGGAGAAACGATTGAGATAAAAACACCAGCTCAAGTACCACCACGTCCACCGATTTTATGTTCAGGATGTCCACATAGAAGTGTGTACTATGTATTGAAAAAATTAGGGATCCATGCGGCAGGAGATATCGGCTGTTATACACTCGGGTCAGCGCCACCACTAGGTGTGGTAGAGACTACAATCTGTATGGGAGCAAGCATCAGTAGTTTGCATGGTATGGAAAAGTCAAAGGGTGCAGATTACATCAGGAATTGGGTAGCCTGTATCGGAGATTCAACTTTTATGCATACAGGAGTGAATTCATTAATCAATATGGTGTACAACAACAGTACGGGAACGGTTATTATTATGGACAACTCTACAACTGGTATGACAGGACACCAAGAGCATGCGGCAACAGGGAAGACATTGCAAGGAGATCACGCTAATGCGATTGATATCCCAGAACTTTGTAAAGCAATTGGAGTGAAAAATGTTAGAGTAGTAAATGCGCTTGAAATCGATGAAGTAGAAGAAGCGGTAAAAGAAGAGGTAGCAAGAGAAGAAGTGTCTGTAATTATTACAGTGACACCTTGTGTACTTTTATCAAAGGCAAAAAAACCACATTGCGTGGCTTCTAAAGAGAAATGTAAAAAATGTGGAGCTTGTCTAAAGCCAGGATGTCCATCAATTACAAAGAATGATGACAAAACAATAACCATTGATGATACGATGTGTACAGGATGTGGGCTTTGTCAGAAGTTATGTAAATTTGATGCTATAGAAAAGGTAGGTGACAAGTAATGACTACAAAAAATATTATGATTGTTGGAGTTGGAGGACAAGGAACACTTCTAACGAGTAGAATCCTTGGGGGTCTTGCAATTGCAGGAGGATATGAAGTGAAGCTATCTGAAGTGCATGGAATGGCGCAAAGAGGAGGAAGTGTAGTTACTTATGTGCGTTACGGAGATAACGTGGCGGAACCTATCGTAGAAGAGGGACAAGCAGATGTTATCATAGCATTTGAAAGATTAGAAGCACTTCGCTATGCACATTTCTTGAAGAAAGATGGAGTACTAATTATCAATGACCTTCGTATTGATCCGATGCCAGTAGTAATTGGTGCAGCCGAGTATCCAAAAGATATTATTGAAAATCTATCAAAAGAACATAAGGTATATTCGATTAAAGCTATGGACAAAGCAAAAGAAATTGGAAATCCAAGAGTATTTAACTTGATTGTATTAGGTTTAGCATCACAGTTCATGGATTTTTCAAAAGAAGAGTGGATAAATGTAATTAAAAACACAGTTCCACCAAAAACAGTTGATGTAAATGTCAAGGCCTTTGAAGAAGGGCTAAACTATAAAAACTAAATAAGTGAGGATGGAATGATGGATAAGACAATCCGTATTAGAGATCCCAAAATCGAGTGCATGAGTGCAGACGAGATGGCAGCTTTACAAAGTGAAAAACTGAGAGATTTAGTAAAAAGAGTTTATGAAAATGTTCCATTTTATAGAAAAAAAATGATTGATGCTGGTGTGGAGCCAGAAGATATTAAAACAATTGAAGATATAGAAAAACTTCCATTTACAACAAAAGAGGATTTAAGAGATAACTATCCATTTGGACTTCTTGCAGTGCCAAAGGAAAAAGTGGCGAGAGTACAAGGGACATCTGGAACTACAGGAAAGTTGACGTTGGCATCTTATACGGAGGCAGATGTACAGCTCTGGGGAGAATGTATGGCCAGATGCCTAGAGATGACAGGTCTTTCAGAAGAAGACATCATTCATGTGGCTTATGGATACGGACTCTTTACAGGTGGAATTGGAGTAGATTTAGGTGCACGTGCATTAGGTGCATTGGCGGTGCCGATGTCCTCTGGAAATACGCAAAGGCAGATGATGTGTATGGAGGATTTTGGAGCAACAGCTCTTACTTGTACGCCATCTTATGCAGTGTATTTAGCAGAGTCTATCAAAGAAGCAGGGTTGGTAGATAAGTTAAAGCTAAAAGTTGGAATACATGGTGCGGAACCTTGGACGGACGAGATGAGAAAACAGATTGAAGAGACATTAAAAATTGAATGTTTTGATATTTACGGCTTATGTGAAATCTTAGGACCAGGGGTTGCAATCGATTGTGCTTATCACAAAGGTCTTCATGTATTTCATGATCATTTCTATCCAGAGGTACTAGATCAAATTACTGGAAACGCTTGTAAAAATGGTGAGACAGGAGAATTGATTTTTACAACCTTAGATAAAGAGGCTATGCCGTTGATTCGCTATCGTACTAAAGATTTGACAAGTATCGATTATGATACTTGCGAGTGTGGAAGAACCCTTCCAAGAATATCAAAGTTCAAAGGAAGAACGGATGATATGAAGGTGATTCGTGGTGTAAATGTATTCCCAACGCAAGTAGAATCTGCTTTATTATCCGTAGGTGAAGGGGTTTCCCCTCATTATCAATTAATTATAGACAGAGTTAACAATATGGATCAGCTAACTGTTATGGTAGAAGTGGACGAAGAATTTTTCTCAGATGAAATCAAAGAATTAGAACAACTCAAATTAAAAATTTCGGATATTCTAAAGCATGCCTTAGGAATTGGAGTAAAAGTTAAATTAGTAGAGCCAAAGACAATTGAGAGAAGTGAAGGAAAAGCAAAGAGAGTAATTGATAACAGGACGACATAGATTTTCCATGGATTAGAAAGGGGCGAGAAATTATGAGTGTAAAGCAATTATCAGTGTTTTTAGAAAACAAAGCAGGACGTGTGGATGAAATTTTACAATTATTATCAGAAAAGAATGTTGACATTGTGGCTATGAGTCTTGCAGATACAACAGAGTATGGAATGCTACGCATGATTGTATCGAATCCAGACATGGGAAGAGAAATCTTAAAAGCCAATAGCATTACAGCAAAATTGGTAAATGTCGTTGCGTTAAAAGTTCCTCATGAGACAGGTTCTTTATACAAAGCGATGAAAGCCTTAGTTGCAGGTGGGATTAACATTGAGTATATGTACGCTTTTGCAAATGGAAGTGAAGCATCGGCAATTTTAAAAACCAAAACGCCAGATGAAGCTGAAAAGATTATAAAAGAAGCAGGTTTCGGCACATGGGAAGCAGGAGATGCATACCAGATGAATATAAAATAAAAGCTATAGAAAGAAATGAGTCAGAAAGGTATTAAGTTTTGACTCATTTCTTTTGTTATCTGCAACATAATGTACTAGTATTTCGGCATGTTCTAGTTTATAATTAACATAGCTAAAAAAGTTATGGTAATTTGTAATTTTTTTTGTAACACGAAGGAGAAAATACAAGATGAGAGTATTAAAACTGCTGTATAAGGACAGAGAGAATCTTGAACAATTTGTTCGAGAAAGTCAACTGGAAAGTGATTATACATGGCTTGTTAGAATTCATGCATCTACCTCAGATAAGCGAGTGTGTAAAGAATTAGCAAAAGAAGTGAAAAATTTACTACCAGATGCAACTGTTACAGGATGTATAGTAAGTGGTGTTGTTTTTGATGCTCAGATATATGATGAAGAGACTCTAATCATGTTTACAGGGTTTGAAAGAGCATCTGTAGTAAGTGATTTTTTCTCAATTGAAGGAATGACAGATGTAGAAATTGCAAAGCATATAGAGGAAATTGCAGAAGAATTATCTCCTGCTCTTGCGATTATTCATATAGGCGCGATTACACAGTATTCAGAAGCTGTCGTGAGAAGGATATCAAAATCTTTGCCAGAGATTCCATTTGTTGGTGGAATAGCTGCTAATCAAGACGCGCAAGGAAATGTACACACTATAGTTTTTGATGAAAATGGTGCCTATGAAAATACGATATCAGTGACTTATATAAGCAATGATTTTGTCCTTGCATATACAAATGCAATTGTTGGTCATGAACCGATTAGTGAAACCTATACAATCACTGAAATGACAGATAATTATATAGATACTATAGACGGGAAACCATCGGTGCAATGGGTTAATGAGCAACTTGGAATTACAGAACTGTATGAAAATGTTGATTATAATTCTATGGTGTCTTCAGATGTTTTGTTAAGATTTCCATTCGTGCTTGAAGGAGATGATGGATCTAGTAGGTTTGTTCAATATGATGCAAAAGAAAATAAATTGAAGCAATATTATTCAAAGGTAGAGCCAGGAACAAAGTTTAGAATTGGATATGTAAGTCCCATAAAGAGTGTGGAAGAATGGCAAAACCTCTGTTATGATTTGCAAAACACACCAGTAGAAGCAATGTTTTGTTACAGTTGTCTCTTTAGAAAAATGTTTCTTAATAATTTATCAAAGTGGGAAATGATTCCATTTGCAGACCAAGGTGTATGCGGTGCATTTATGTGGGGAGAGATTGGAACTAAAAATAATAATACCTATTACTACAATGGAACTTGTGCAGTGTTTACAATGGCAGAAAAAGTAAATTACATCACCCCTGATTTAAGTGCTTACGATAGAATAGAAGAGCTAGATGATACTAACGAGGAGATGAGTCAGGTACTACAAAATCTAATAAACGTAGCACATAAAGATAGTGAGTTTACTTTATTTGAAAATGCATTGAAAAATGAAGAACTTGCTATGGGACGTATGCAATTAACAGATGATACGATGGGGAGGTTTTTGAAAGAGAGAGGACAAGGTGAAAATCAAAAAATTTGTTTAATATCTATAAGGGACATAGCATTAGAAAATGGTGATAGTGAAGATGATTTTGTTGTGAAACTGATGAGTCAGATGAAAGAGTATGCGAATGACCATATAGAATTGTTGAAATTAAAGTTTTATAGATTTGACAAAAAAACTTTCTTCTTTACGACAGACAACTCTGTAGCAATAAAGTTTTTTAATGAAGCAGTAGATAAAATATTTGTTCATTTTTCAGAGAATAAAGGAACTTTGTTCAATGTAAATTTTGCAGTGACACTGCAAGGGAAAAATCCAAAAGAACTTTTAAACTATGTAAAGGAACATTCAAAGAATAATACTTCAGAGCTATTTAATTGTGATAGTAATGACGAAGATTATGATCTTCAAAAAGAGTTTGAGGTAGTTGCACAGATAAAAGAGGCGTTAAAAAATAATAGAGTTATACCTTACTTTCAGGGAATCTACGATAGCCAAAAAAGTATGTTTTTTGCATATGAAGCGTTGATGCGGATACAGACGAAAGATGGAGATTTATTACCACCAAGTGTATTTATGGAGATTGCGAAAAAGCATGAACTTTACCTTGAGTTGAGCTATCAGATGGTTGGAAAAGTATTGGACTTGTTTGAGAATCGAAGTGAGATTATTACAATGAATCTATCATCTCTTGACATCCATTCAGAAAAGTTTGCAGAGATGATTTGTGAACGCTTAAGCAAAATGAAGGATTCTAGCCATTTTATTTTTGAACTTGTAGAAACTGAAAAGTTCGCAGGGCAAGAACACCTAAGACAATTTATAAGAAGGCTGAGACAATACGGAGCAAAGATTGCAATAGATGATTTTGGTTCGGGATATTCCAATTTCATAGAGATAGGAAACCTAGAGATTGACTACATAAAAATCAATGGGTCTCTGACAGAACTTTTAGGCACAGATGTTAGTTACAATCAGATTTTAGATAGTATTTTTTATCTGAGTAAAAAAATGCAAGTAGAGCTAATCGCGGAATGTGTGGAGACGGCTGCCATGCAAAAAACTCTTGTAAAAAGTGGAATCCGATATTCACAAGGGTATCTCTTTTCTAGGCCGATGCCAATTGAAGAGCTTTATGTTGTAGCAGAAGAAAACAACAACAGACAAAGTACGGCGTTAGATACAAATAAAGAGGATGTGGATCGGTTTAGTGGAACGGTTACACAAAAAGTAAAACGGAGATCCTTATTTATAGGAGGGATGGTAACGGTAGTTTTAATTATTGCAGCAGTACTACTATTTTCATCTAATAATTTAAAAACAGTAGAAGAGATTAGCGATGAGTTTTTGATTGAAATGGCTACTGGTATGGCGGATAAAGTATCTTCGAAAGTGGAGGACGCTTCTGACATGCTAATAAGTTCAGAGATTGCAGTGACATCTCATTTTTCAGATACAAAAGCGGCGGCAACAGTATTAGGAGAAATTACAAATATCAATTTATTCGATGATATGTATGTTTCAATAAATGGTGAAACACCAGTGGACTCTAATGGAAATCGATTAGTTACAGACAATAAATTAGAGTTAGGAGATGTAAAAGAGGGTGAAGTGGAGGTATTACCTCCTGTAACAGAGATAAATACAGGGAGAAAATTATTTGCGATAGGGACCCCATATGGTATCCAAGAGGGTGTAGATGCAGAAATTTACGGAATATTCTACGTAGACGAATTTGCGTCAGTATTGGATTTGAAGAACTTTGGAGGAGAAGCTTTTTATCACTTATGCCAAGTGGACGGAACTCCAATTATACTCAGTGGAAGTAGTGATAATTTATTTCAAGACGGAGATATGTACAGTTTTATAGGTTCACTTAATATGACAAATGGTCATACAGCAGAGTCTTTACGAGAAGACATGGAAAATGGTGAGACTGCACTACTAAAATATGATGTGAATGGAGAAGACAGGACAGCTGTAATGGTTAGAGTACCTGATACAGATTGGTGTGTAGTAAGTATATTACTAGCCGATGTAACAACGCAGATGACTCAAAAAATTGATGTTTCAACCTATGCTTTTTCAGTTACAGTAATATTGATTTTTGCAATTTATTTAACATTTACTTTAATTATAAATGCGAAGAATGAAAAAAGCCTAAAAAGAGCATTAGAGTCAAGTCATTATTTAACAAATAGTTTAGAAGCTACAATGGAGACAGATTCGTTAACTAAAACATACAGTCGTGCAACAGTGCAAGAAAAAATTACTGAGGCAATTCTGAGATGTGAGCGAGACGACGAAAAAATTGTGAATGCTTTGATGTTGGTAGATGTGGATAATTTTAAAAAGATTAATGATATTTATGGACATCAAGCTGGAGACCAATATCTCATGGAATTGGTCAGCGCATTAAAATGCAGTCTGAGAATGGGTGATATACTTGGACGCTTAGGTGGAGATGAATTTGTAATTATGCTAAGTGATGTTTTATCCAAAGAAAATGTACAGGTTGTAGTAGAGCGTATTATTTCTAATGTAAATGCAATAACTATAAAGAATGTTGATTTGAAAGATGTAGGAATCAGTGTTGGAATTGTTATGGTACCAGAACATTCTACAGATTATGGAAAACTGAATAGCATGGCAGATAAAGCGTTATATAAAGCGAAAGATGCAGGGAAAAATACCTATTCATTTTATGGGGATAAAGAATAAATAAGTAAAAGAAAAATGGAGGATTATTATGGACGTAATACAGGCGATTAAAGAGAGACGAAGTATTAGAAAATTTAAAGAGGAAAAAATTGAGCATCACGTTATTGAGCAAATTATAGAAGAATCTTCTTACTCACCATCATGGAAGCATACGCAGATACCGAGATACATCTATTTAGAGAACAAAGAACTGATAAATAAAATAGCGGATGAGATGATTTTAGGATTTGATTTTAATGCACAGACATTAAAAGGATGTGCAGGGGTGATGATCGTAACTTATGTGACTAAGCGCTCAGGGTATGAGAGAGATGGATCTTACTCAACGCCAAAAGAAGATAGGTTCGAGATGTTTGATGCGGGAATCGCATCTCAAACACTATGTTTATCAGCTTATGAAAAAGGAATTGGAACTGTTATTACAGGGTATTTTGATGAAGATAAGATTATAAAACTTCTAGATATATCACAAAATCAAAAAATAGGTACATTGATTTGTATGGGGTATCCAGAGGAAGACCCAAATACTCCGAAAAGAAAACCAGTTACTGAGCTTTTGACATTTCTGTAGTAGTAGATAGAGGAAGAAAATTCAAAATAATAATAAGCCCCTTCATATTTCTGGAAGATTTTATTCCTGCAGAAGTGTGAAGGGGCTTTGTTGAATTATTTATTTGCATAGACAAGAAAATCTTCTAATGGTAGTGGTTTAGCATATAAAAAGCCTTGGGCAGTGTCACATCCAAAATCAGAGAGTATATCATGCTGTTCTTGTGTTTCAATTCCTTCAAAAACGATGTGGAAATTGGCGTTTTGGAAGGTGATGATCATAGAAGAGACAAAAGCCTTACCTTTTTGAGTAATAAGTGAATTGATAAATTCTCTATCAAATTTTACCGTGTGTGCATCAATTTCAAGCAAAGATATCAAAGTAGAATAATTTGTTCCAAAATCATCAATAGCAATTAAAAATCCCATATTGCTTAAGGCTTTGATTCTATCTGTAATAAACTTTTTGTTCCCAGTAAAGGCAGACTCGGTTATTTCTAATTCAATTACATTAGGTTGTAAGTCATAGTGAGTTAAAATTGCTTGTAAATTTTCTGTTAGATTTGGTTGCAATAAAGTGAGTCGAGATAGATTGACACTCAAGGTTTTGATTGCGGTGGCTCTAGTTTTAATTAACATTCTCCATGCCTTACAAGTCTCCTCAAACATATATAAATCCAAAGAAGCAATAAAACCATTAGACTCCATGACTGGAATAAATGTAGCGGGTGAAATCATACCTTCTTGATTAATCCAACGAGCCAAAATCTCTCCGCCAGTAGGTTCTCCAGTTTTTAAACTGACTTTAGGTTGTATGTATGGAATAAATTCTCTACGTTTTAATGCATTTTGCATCTTTGTGCTAACTACAGTAACTTCTTTTTGTTTTCTAAGCATCTCAGGTGTGAATTCTACCAAGGTAGATCCATATTCATTCTTCTTTAAGGATTTGGCAGTCTCGGCATATTCAATATATTGATAAAGATGTGATTTAGCGGTCTGAATATAATAGACCCCTGCACTTATATTTAATGAGAGATGAGCAACATAATCATTCTTAACAATTTGATCTATCGTCTTTTTTTTGACATTATAAAAGATTTCCTCTAGCTCAGGAAATGGCATGTTTTTCGCTAGAATGATAAAACGACTGTTAGTTATATGACAGATAATACCTTCAAATTGCTCCACAATCGGTACGATGGTATCAGTAACATGAGTTAAAAGCGGTGCTATCATGCTTTTTCCACAAATATCTATAATTGCGGCAAATTGATCAACTTCAAAAGTTATTATCATATACTCATCGTGACTAGCACTAGCAATAACAGCTTCGGCCTTTTTCTCAAATGCTGTAACTGTTAAGGCATTGCAATATTTATCCATCTCTACTTTTTCATTTTTATTAAAAAATCTGTTAAACACAGAATCATTTGTACTCATTGTATTATCTACTTTCTATTAGTTTCTCGTACCATTGTATAGCTTAGAACGCATATTGTCAATGATTTCCACTAATAGACAAGTTAAAATTAAACGCTTGTATCATGAGTAATAATTCAAGAATTTTATCATATATTTAGGTATAACACCGTGAATGTATGGAGGGAATAGTATGCAAGATTTTGATGTGTATAAAGACATTGCAGAGAGGACAAGTGGAGAAATATACATAGGAGTTGTAGGCCCAGTGAGAACAGGGAAGTCAACATTTATAAAAAGATTTATGGACGTTTTGGTACTTCCAAAGATGGAAAATCCACATGAATTAGAACGAACAAAGGATGAATTGCCACAGTCAGCAGCAGGAAAGACAATTATGACTACAGAGCCAAAATTTATACCAAAAGAAGCAGCACAGATATCTTTAACAGATGAAGTAAGCGTAAAGATGAGATTAATAGATGTAGTGGGATTTGTAATTGAGGGTGCATCGGGTCATATAGAAGGTGGTGTAGAGCGAATGGTGAAAACTCCTTGGATGGAAGGGGAAATACCATTTACACAAGCAGCTACAATAGGGACGAAAAAAGTGATTCACGATCATGCTACAATAGGAATTGTGGTAACAACAGATGGGAGTATCGGTGATATAGAACGCTCTAATTATCTAGAAGCAGAAAAAAAGACAATTCAAGAACTACAGGCAATAGGAAAGCCATTTATCGTATTAGTAAATTCTCAAAAACCATATGGAGAAGAGGCACAAAAAATAGCTGCAAATATAAAAGCTGAATGTGGAGTAGAAACAATGGCAGTTAATTGTGCGCAACTAAAAGAAGCGGATATCAATAAAATAATGCAAAGTATTCTTTATGAATTTCCAATTACTGAGGTACAGTTCCTCGTTCCAAAATGGGTTGAAATGTTAAATCGAGAACATGCTGTAAAAAAAGATATTTTAGAGTATGTAAGAGCGATAATTCATAACGCATCAGATGTAAAAACTATGTTAAATGAAACTTTTCAGACAGATAGTCCATATATAGATGAGATAAAATTAGAGAAAGTGTATATGGATAGCGGGTGTATACAGATAAGTATTTCGATGAAGGAAGAATGCTATTATCATATGTTAAGCGAATTGACAGGAACAAAGCTTGATAGTGAATATGATTTAATTGGCGAACTTAAGCAACTGGCAACATTAAAAAATGAATATCAACAAGTAGAAGGTGCTCTTAACATGGTAAGGATGAAGGGATACGGAGTTGTAATGCCAAATAAAAATGAAATAACAGTAAAAGAACCAGAAATCATAAAACAGGGAAATAAGTATGGGGTGAAAATTCATTCAATAGCTCCATCGATTCATTTTATTAGAGCCAATATAGAGACAGAGATAGCACCAATAGTAGGAAGTGAAGCACAAGCACAAGATCTTGTGAAATATATAAAAGAAAATACACAAAAGGAAGATGGGATTTGGAATACAAATATTTTTGGTAAGTCGGTAGAAGAGTTAGTGGAAGATGGAATGAAAAACAAAGTGACTATGATTACAGATGAAAGTCAAGTTAAGTTGCAAGATACCATGCAAAAGATTGTAAATGATAGTAATGGTGGACTTGTATGTATTATTATTTAATTCTTCAAAAAAGAAATGAATCGTGATATAATAGAAAGACTATAGTATAAACAAATGAAAAGGGGATATTATGGCAAGTTTAAAAGCATTTAAAGCGATTCGACCAATTCAACAGGTGGTGAGTGAAGTTGCAGCATTACCATACGATGTATTTACAAGTCAAGAAGCAAGAGTTGAAGTAGAAGATAAACCCCTATCTTTTTTAAAGATTGATCGAGGAGAAGTTCAATTAAACGAAATGGTTTCTCCATATGACGAGAAAGCATATAAAGCATCTGCGGATTTGCTAGAAAAGCTAAGATGTGAAGGTGTACTTATACAAGAGAAAGAAGCTTGTTTATATATCTATGAGCTGATAATGAATGGGAGAAGCCAATCGGGCATTGTAGGATTAGCATCTGTAGATGACTATATTAACGGGATTGTCTGTACTCATGAGAATACTAGAGTGGACAAAGAGCAAGATAGAATACGCCATATAGATGTATGCAGTGCACAGACAGGGCCAATTTTTCTAGCGTATAAAAAAGAAGATAAACTTCAATTAATGGTTGAAACACAAAAGAGGAATAATCCGATTTATGATTTTATCTCAGAAGATGGAATCGTTCATAAGGTATGGAGAATTCATGAAAGTGATGTGATTGAAGAGATTACCTCACGATTTGCAGACATTGAAAAAGTGTATATCGCCGACGGTCACCACAGAGCTGCTTCAGCTGTTAAGGTGGCGCAAAAAAGAAGAGAAGCGAATCCAAGTTTTACAGGGGAAGAGGAGTTTAATCATTTTTTAGCAGTGCTTTTTCAAGAAGAAGAGTTGAAAATTCTAGATTACAATAGAGTTGTAAAAGATTGGAATCATTTAGAAAAAGATGAGTTGATTGAAAAAATTAAAGCATACTTTGAAGTCCAAGAGATAAAGAATAAAGAGTACAGTAAGCCATCAGAGAAAAGAACATTTGGAATGTACATAGATAAGCAGTGGTATCGATTGGTAGCAAAAGAAGAGATTTTCTCAAGTGATCCTGTAGAGGGGTTGGATGTGGCAGTCTTGCAAAGATATATTTTAGGAGATATCCTAGGAATCTTAGATCCCAAAACGGATGAACGTATTTCATTTGTAGGAGGAATTCGAGGAATAGAAGAAATTGAAAAGCAGGTAGACGAAAGTAATGGTGTAGGTTTCATGTTGCATCCAACAACCATAACAGAGCTTTTTTCTGTCGCAGATGCAAAGAGGTTGATGCCGCCGAAATCTACGTGGTTTGAACCGAAATTAAGATCAGGAATTTTTATTCATGAGATTGAGAAACAATAATATAAAAAGATAAGAGAAATAGAAGGGAATTACAAGAAAACAATGATAAAAATAGCAGTTGTAAGCTTTACAAAACAAGGAACAGTACTAAAGGATGAGGTTACCGAAATTTTAGAAAAGAATGAATTTGAATATCTTTCATTTTCAGCAAACAGGAGTCCTTGTGAGGCAGAAACAATATCAGCTTTAAAGGATGCAAAGTTGTGGGTGAGTGAATATTGGAGGAAAGTAGAAGCATTCATATTTATAGGTGGTGTAGATATTGCTGTAAGGATGTTTATGGAAAATGTTAAAGATAAACTAAAAGATCCTTGTTGCATCGTAATTGATGAAGAGGGTAAATACGTGATTCCAGTGCTTGGAAATCATTTAGGAAGAGGAAATGAATTGGCTATTGAGATTGCAAAATATATCAATGCTACAAGTATCATTACAACACCAGCAGAGGTGCAGTCAAAGTTTTCACTAGAGAAATTTGCAAGAAGAAACCAGATGGAAACAGGAAGTATTGAACAGGCGAGAATTATTTCAGCAGCAGTTCTAGATGGACAACATATAGGGTTTTACAGTGAATACCCAATAGAAGGAAAAATTCCTGAAGAGTTAAGATTTTGTAAAAGTTTAAAAGATTTGTCATGGTATACACAAAGAATTGCAATACGTAGCCAATACGTAATAGGAATGGGTGTAAAAGAAAATGCAGATTCTAGAAATGTTGAGGAATTGTTCCTGATGCAATTAGAAGCAGCAGAGATAGATTTAGGACAAATTAAAAAGATTGCGACACTCGATACGAAAGCACAAGAGCCAGCACTAGTTAGTTTATCAACAAAGTATAGAATTCCGCTCGTATCATTTAGTTCAGAACAATTATTGAGTGTAAATATGATAAATCATTCAGAGCCAGAAGAAAAATCAGTAGCTAATATTTCTGAGAGAGCAGCTTTTTTAGGCAGTGAGTGTGGTGAGATTACCCAACTTAAGGTGAATGGAAAAGGGGCAACACTAGCAATTGCAAAAATATTAAAAACTATATATTTTTAAGCTCTATCTTTACTTTTTTTTAGGTGCGTGATAAAATACGAAAGTCAAGTAAGACATGTAGTCGCAGCTACAAGTATCGAAAGATCGTAGGTGAGGAAAGTCCGGGCTTTGCAGGGCAGGATGCCAGATAACGTCTGGTGGAGGTGACTCCAAGGATAGTGCAACAGAAATATACCGCCGGAATTTTCCGGTAAGGGTGGAAGGGTAGTGTAAGAGACTACCGCCTCTTTGGTAACAACGAGGGCATATGTAAACCCCATCCAAAGCAAAACCGAATGAAAGCAATGTGGTTGCCCGCCACGCTTTAGGTAGGTTGCTGGAGCCTAATGGCGACATTAGGCCTAGATAGATGACTACACGCGACATAACCCGGCTTATCGTTTTGCTTGACAAAAACGTATGATAAGGAAGCATAAAGCGTATGATTATAAAAAATGTTAAGATAGGCGAAGGTATTCCAAAGGTATGCGTACCGGTGCAAGGTAAAACAAGTATTGAAATCAGTAGAGAAATTGACCAATTAGATAAACTAAATATGGATATCATAGAGTGGAGAGCAGATTGTTTTGACGAAATCCAAGATACGGATAAAGTATTAAGCGTATTAAGAATGTTTCAAGAAAAGCAAAAGAATACTCCACTCCTTTTTACATTTCGAAGTAAAAAAGAAGGTGGAAACAAAGAGATTAGAAGCACGGAGTATCAAGAATTGCTGATCTTTGCGATGAAAACAGCGATGATAGATATGGTAGATATTGAACTTTCTAGGGGAGAGGAAATCGTAAGAAATTTAGTAGCAGAATCAAAAGACAACCAAGTGGTGTCAGTGGTATCAAGCCATGATTTTGAGAAGACTCCATCCAAAGATGAAATGGAAAGTAAACTAATCACGATGATTAAAATAGGAGCAGACATACCAAAGCTTGCAGTAATGCCTTTGAAAAAAACGGATGTAATTGAGTTGCTAGGAGCAACAGTGGCTGTAAAAGAAGTCTACGAGAACCAATCTATTGTCACTATGGCAATGGGGGAACTAGGCGTGATTAGCAGAATAGCTGGTGAGGCATTTGGCTCTGCTATCACCTTTGGAAGCGGAGCCAAAGCATCTGCACCAGGGCAGATAGAGTGTAATAAATTGCATCAACTTTTAGAAAATCTACATGCTACTTTGTAGTTGCTTCAATAGCAAAATCAGTAGTGACTAAATCCTGATAATCAACACGTTCATTTAACTCGCCTGCAGATTCTAGTATATCTTGAAGTAAATCAAAAGATTCTTCAGAGAAGACTAAGTCAGTCTTCCAAGTATCTTGCTCATAATAACGCTCAACAATAAGTGTTAGAGTTTCTAAATCTGTATCTGAAAATTGCGGTTGAATAACGCTTGCAATCTCCTCTGGAGTGCTATCTATGCAAAAATCCAACCCCTTTTGAATAGCATCCGTAAATCCTTGAATGATTTCCGGGTTTTCTTCGATATAGCTATTCTGTGCACAAAAAGCGGTATATGGAACATAACCGCTTTCTATACCAAGCGAAGATACAACATAACCGGCGCCTTCTTGTTCTAGCTTGGTCGCAGAGGGTTCGAATTCGACAGTAAAGTCGCCAATTCCGCCCGTAAATGCAGCAGAAGTTGACGCAAAGTCAATGTTTTGTTCAATCGTTAAATCACTAGAAGGGTCTATTCCCTTTTCTTTTAGAATATACTCAAACACCATTTGAGGCATTCCGCCTGTTCGCCCACCGATAACGGTTTTTTCTTTTAACATATCCCAACTAAAATTATCAATTTTCTCTCTACTCACCAAAAAGTTTCCGGCTCTCTGAGTTAATTGTGCAAAATTAATCACGTCATCTGTAGAGCCCTCTTGATAAGTATAAATTGTAGATTCAGGTCCCATAAATCCGATATCAGCTTCTTGGGATAATAATGCAGTCATAGTTTTATCAGCACCAAACCCTGTCACTAGTTCTAATTCAATACCTTCGTCTTCAAAGTAATCCTTTTCAATTGCTACATACATTGGAGCATAAAAAATGGAGTGTGCTACTTCATTTAACACAACTTTAGTAGATGTATCTTTTGTGGCGTCATCAGTTTTCTTTTCAGGAGTAGAGGAACAACTGCAAAGTAAAGCTAAGATGCAGATAAATGAAAGGATGAGACCTAAACGACTTCTTTTCATAACATACCTCCAGATAGATTATGTTATAGTATATGTCAAGATGAAATAAGTGCCATAAAAAATATGGCACTTATAACGAAAAGAATATGTAGTTATATACTTAGCAATATTGTGAAGGATTTCAAAAGAGAAAGATAAGTAGTACTTTTTTGTTTTGTAGGTGTGAAAAATATCATTGCAGATCCAAATGATAAAGGACTCTGCCAAGAATGATATAAGATATCATAAGAAATCCGACCAGGCTTCCCCCAAGTGGAGATAATCAGTTCAGGCGATGTACAATCTGTCGGCTCAACGATACCCGTGATAGTTACAAAATGTTTATGCATCTTTCGGGAAGAGCCATTATCAAGGGTTTCAGTATCATATAATGTGAATGAATAGCTACTATTTGTTGTAAGCAGCGAGATAGGCAAGTTCTTTTCTAAAGCAAAGCGTATAAAATTTAATCCCTTTTCATAGCTACAAAACATAGTGGAAAGAGAGAAGTGCTTCAAAAAAATTTTTTTTTCAAGTCCATATCGCAAAAGGCCAGCTGTAAATCGACAAGTGCCGATACCGAGGTTAATTGGAAGCTTTGAAAAGATCTTATCTCGTCTAGATAAGTTATCGTAGATTTTATTAAGCACTGGGATTTCCACTACGAGCATTTTTCGGTATAACTCTTCCATTATGACAAAGTAATCAGATTGAATAAGAGTATTATCATTTTTAAAAGGGAGAGAAAGAGCTCTATTTATATGGGGATATTGATACGCAAGAGAAGCCAATACATTAGCACCGCTAACTGGGCCGCAACCGCCTTTGTAGGCAGAATTTCGTGGAAACCAAGATTGATTTCCACCATATGAAATCGTACCATTACTTTTTATCTTAGGACAAATATTTTTTTTACACATAGACTACTCCTTAAACTAGGAATTTATTCTCTTTATATTATAAATGAGAGGGAAGGGATTGTAAATAGAAGTGACGTATGAAAGTTGGACTGGAATGGATAACTAGAAAATGCTATAATCTAAAGACAAAATCACTTGAAAGAGGTAGTTTATGAAATATAAAATAGACACACATGCACACACAATCGTAAGTGGACATGCCTATAGTTCTATAAGAGAGATGGCAAGAGAGGCAGGGAAAAAAGGAATGGAAGTTATTTCCCTTACAGAGCATGCACCTAAGATGCCGGGAACAACTGGAGCATATTACTTTATGAACTTTAAGGTATTGCCAAGAGAGATGGAAGGTGTCAAACTATTATATGGAGTAGAGTTAAATATTTTAAACGAAGAAGGAGAAGTCGATTTGGCTGATGAGTTATGTGATAACTTAGACATTGTGATTGCAAGTATCCATGTACCAAAAGAGTGTTATGGACAATCAAAAGGAATTGTAAGTAATACCAATGCGTATGTAAATGCTATGAAAAAGCCATATGTTAACATTATAGGACACCCAGATGATGCAAGACTTCCCCTAGATTATGAGACTTTGGTTTTGGCGGCAAAAGAATTTGGGAAAATTATTGAAGTGAACAATTCATCCTTATCTCCACACTCTTTTCGAGAAGGGGCAAGGGAAAATCAATTAAAATATTTAGAAATATGTAAGAAGCACAAAGTCTCGATTAGCCTTGGGAGTGATGCGCACATAGATATAGATGTTGGAAATTTTAAGTATGTCGAAGAGTTGTTAGAGGAATGCAATTTCCCAGAGGAGTTAGTTGTGAACCGCTCTTTTGATTCGTTATTAGCATATTTAAAATATAATAAAGCGTAAGAATTTTTCGGAATCTATAGACTTTAAGAGTTTAGTGTGGTAAAATCGAGACGTGTTAATTACGGTTCATAAAGGAGATAATAAAATGGGCAAAACAATAAGAACAGAAGCAGTGGATTATTTATTGGATGCAATCATGAGCTTAGAGTCAAAAGAAGAGTGTTATACTTTTTTTGAAGATATATGTACAGTTAACGAACTGTTATCTCTATCACAGCGTTTTGAAGTAGCAAAGATGTTGAGAGAGAACAGAACATATCTTGAAATAGCAGAAAAAACAGGGGCTTCAACAGCTACAATAAGTAGGGTGAACAGATCATTGAACTATGGAAATGATGGTTATGATATGGTGTTTTCAAGAATAAATAAAGAAAAATAGAATGATAGAAATAGTGCTATTTGGCGAACTGAAATGCCAAATAGCACTATTTTTTTTTGCTGTTTTTCTGCTTTGGGTCAGTGCTTATAGAATCGATAAGCGATTCAACAATCTGTTTCTTGAGATAGATATCAAAGCAAAGAGAACAGATAAAAGAGAATAATTGCAAAAATTCTTGGTCTTTATCAGATGCATCTAAGAACATCTCTTTAGAAGTTTTATAAGAATTTTCAATATCTTTTTCCATATCAGAAAGTTTGTTTTTTTCCATTTCAATCAGTTGTTCATACACATCTGTCAAATCCATAGATGAAGAATTGAAATATTTCTCAGTCAATGGATCCATCAATGTCTGTATGTCTTTAATCGATAAAATATTTTTTAGATAGTATATAAAAGAAAGTGTGATGATGTGATTCTGATTATAACGCTTTTTATCAGGCGGAGGTAATAGGTTGTTTTTAGCATAATTATTAATCATAGTCTTAGTTAAAATTTTATCATCTTCATATCTCTTTCCAGACGATAGTTGAGTGTCCATAAATGTGGTTACCTGATCCATATAAAGCGGAATATTAGGAATTTCCTTGGAATGGACATAATCTATATTATGAATATTTTTCATTATGCTTTCAAGCAAATCGTTTTTATCTATTGTCATTTTTTTCACCTCGAGCCTATTATATATTTTTTAGAAAGGATTGTAAAGTGAATCAGAAGATTTCTTATTCGAACATTTGTTTCAATTGTCTAGTGACAATTGGGTGAAAATACTATATAATAACTATCACGAATAACACTAAGACACTCTCATCTGAGAAGGAATTGGGAAGGAGTTTATGCAGTGAATGCATAGAGATAAGAATGACAATTTACGATAGTTTAAATAAAGAGCAAAAAGAAGCAGTGTACCAAACGCAAGGACCACTTTTGATACTAGCAGGAGCAGGTTCTGGAAAGACAAGGGTATTGACACATAGGATTGCATATTTGATAGAAGAGCAAAGGGTGAATCCGTGGAACATTCTAGCCATTACATTTACAAATAAAGCAGCAGGTGAGATGCGAGAGAGGGTAGATGATTTAGTAGGGTTTGGGTCAGAGAGCATATGGGTTAGTACATTTCACTCCATGTGTGTACGAATCTTAAGGCGACATATTGACCAGTTAGGCTACGATACGAGTTTTACTATTTATGATACAGACGATCAAAAGTCGATTATCAAAGATGTATGCAAATTATTACAGATAGATACGAAAGTCTATAAAGAACGCACATTATTAGGGATGATATCAAGTGCGAAAAATGAATTAATTTCCCCAGAAGAGTTTGAGCTAAAGGCAATGGCTGACTTTCAAAAGAAGAAAATTGCACAGGTATATAAAGAGTATGAAAAGCAATTGAGAGAGAACAATGCACTTGATTTTGATGATTTGCTTTTAAAGACAGTGAGATTATTCCAGAGTAACTCAGATATTTTAGAATACTATCAAGATAGATTTCAATACATAATGGTAGATGAATACCAGGATACGAACACAGTTCAGTATAAGCTGATTAGTTTATTAGCACAAAAAAGTCGAAACTTATGTGTAGTTGGAGACGACGATCAATCAATATATAAGTTTAGAGGGGCGAATATCTACAATATTTTGAATTTTGAAAAAGAATTTGATGATGCAAAAGTGATTAAATTAGAGCAAAACTATAGATCGACATCTAATATCTTAAATGCTGCCAATGCAGTCATTGCTAATAATACTGGGAGAAAAGATAAGAGATTATGGACAGAAAATGGTGATGGAGAAAAAATTGAATTCAAGCAATTAGAGACAGGGTACGACGAAGCTGATTTTGTGATAAGGGATATACAAAAGAAGGAAAAAGAAGATCAAATCAATTATAATGATATAGCAATACTCTATAGGACAAATGCGCAGTCGCGTCTATTTGAGGAAAAACTGGTAACTGCAAATATTCCTTATAAGATAATAGGGGGTGTAAACTTTTATGCAAGAAAAGAAATCAAAGATATCTTAGCGTATCTGAAGACTATTGATAACGGTCATGATGATCTTGCAGTAAAACGAATTATCAATGTGCCAAAGAGAGGGATTGGATTAGCATCAGTTACAAGAGTACAAGAGTCAGCCACAATGCGAGGTGTGGATTTTTACGAGGCACTTCGTACAGTAGATATGATACCAGGGATAGGGCGAAGCGTAGGGAAGTTAGAATCCTTTGTAGCCCTTATGGAACACTTGAAATCAAAGAAAGAGACAAGCAGCATAGCAGATTTAGTAAATGAAATTCTTGAAATGACAGGATACGTTGAGATGCTTCAAGAAGAAGGAAAAGAAGAATCTGAAGCAAGAATGGAAAATATTAATGAATTGATAAACAAAGTTATAGCGTATGAAGAATCAAGTGGAGAAGAACCGGCGACACTAAGCGGATTTTTAGAAGAAGTTGCACTCGTTGCAGAGGTGGACAACGTAGATGAAAGCAGTAATTATGTTGTGCTAATGACACTGCATAGCGCAAAAGGATTAGAATTTCCGCATGTATACCTATCTGGAATGGAAGATGGTATGTTTCCAAGTTATATGACAATCTCATCTGGAGATAAAGATGAATTAGAAGAAGAACGAAGACTTTGCTATGTAGGAATAACGAGAGCAAAACAAGTGCTCACACTAAGTTCAGCAAGAAGACGAATGGTTCATGGGGAAATGCAATATAATAGAGTATCTCGTTTCGTTCAAGAAATTCCTGTTTATCTATTAAATACAGGAGCATTTAGCAAATCAAATGAAATGGAAACACCAAAATCAGATGAGTACCGACAAGCAAAAGCGACATTTAAACAAAAAGCTTTTAGTTCTTCGTATAACACGCCAAAAGAAAAGAAACAATATAAAGTAGCCAGTGGAAATGGACCAGGATACGATGTAGGTGATGAAGTATTACATCAAAAATTTGGTCAAGGAACAGTTATTTCCATTGTAGAAGGCGGGAGAGATTATGAAGTTACTGTTGAATTTAATTCAGTAGGAACAAAGAAAATGTTTGCATTGTTTGCAAAATTGGAAAAGATTTGATATAATCTCTTTATAAAAAGGGAATACTAACAAAGCGTATACAAGAAAGGGTGGTTAAAATGAGCAGAGAGAAATTAGAAGATTTATTCGCAACAACAAAAGTTGCAGATATTTTAAAAAAGAAAGATGACGAATCAAAGAAAAATACATTAATATGGGTACTTGCAATAATTGGAGCAGTAGTAGCAGTCGCAGGAATTGCTTATGCTGTTTATCACTATTTTACTCCAGATTATTTAGAAGATTTTGAAGAAGATTTCGAGGAAGATTTCGAAGAAAATTTCTTTGATGAGAATGATGAAATCTAATCAAGATTCTTAAATATGGATATTGTGAAGAATAAAAGTTAACTATCTTGAGGTTGTGATTAATCACAACCTCTTTAGTATGTAAGAAAGGTTTAAATATGAAGAAAAAAAGTATATATGAAGGAACAGTGGTAAAAGTGGACTTTCCAAACAAAGGAAGAGTTGAAATTGAAGGAGAAGACAAAGATGTAATCGTAAAAAATGTAGTCCCAGGTCAAGTGGTCTCACTCCAAGTCAACAAGATTCGCAAAGGGAAAGCAGAGGGAAGATTATTAGAGGTAGTGAAAAAATCGCCAGATGAAATAGATGTATCCTGTCCACATTTTGGAGAGTGTGGAGGCTGTACTTATCTTAACCTTCCTTACGAAAAGCAACTTGAACTTAAGATGAACCAAGTAAAAGAATTATTAGACGAAGCGATAGCAACAACATATTCATTTGAAGGAATAAAAAAGAGTCCTGTTACAAAAGGATATCGAAATAAAATGGAGTTTTCATTTGGGGACGAGTTTAAGGATGGTCCACTTGCATTAGGAATGCATAAGAGAGGAAGTTTTCATGATATTGTTAATGTGACAGAGTGTGAAATTGTAGATGAAAGCTACAGAAAAATACTACACACAACCTTGAAATTTTTTAAAAGTCGAGAAATATCATTTTATCACAAAATGAAACATGAGGGAGTTCTTAGACATTTACTAGTAAGAGAAGGACATAAAACAGGGGAAATCCTAATAGATATAGTAACTACAAGCCAGATGGAAATCGAGTTGGAAGAGTGGAAAAATGAATTAATCAATCTAGAGCTAGATGGGAAAATAGTAGGGATATTACACACAATTAATGATAGCTTGGCAGATGTAGTAAAAGATGAAGGAACAACAATTTTATTTGGACAAGATTACTTTTACGAAGAATTATTAGGTTTGAAATTTAAAATCTCTCCATTCTCATTCTTTCAAACTAATTCATATGCGGCAGAAGTATTGTACGAAACAACAAGAGAATACGTAGGGGAAACAAAAGAAAAAGTAATTTTTGATTTATATAGCGGCACAGGAACAATAGCGCAGATATTAGCACCGGTAGCAAAAAAGGTAGTAGGAGTAGAAATCGTAGAAGAAGCAGTTGTAGCGGCACGAGAAAATGCACAGCTAAACAATTTAGAGAATTGCTTATTTCATGCGGGAGATGTACTAAAAGTAATCGATGACTTAAATGAAATACCAGACATAATCGTAGTAGATCCACCAAGAGATGGAATTCATCCAAAAGCATTGAGAAAAATCATTGATTTTGGTGTAGAACGAATGATATACGTAAGCTGTAAGCCAACCAGCCTAGCAAGAGACTTAGAAATGCTACAAGCATGTGGGTATAAAGTAGAAAAAGCAGTGGCAGTAGATCAATTTCCAGGAACATTCCATGTTGAGTGTGTGATAATGATGACATTGG
>CAYJHQ010000010.1:0-76062 GCA_964369775.1 uncultured Lachnospiraceae bacterium | reverse complement strand
AATTTGTAGATAAATCTGCATTTATTATAATCTTTTCTATACAGATTATCAAGTCCCTTCCTTCTGTTTTTGTCACCTTTCTTTCCGCTTCAACCTTTGAATTGTTTCAATTGTTCACTCAATTTTCTCTTTTTTTTGACTACAAAAAAATCAATATTTATCTTTACTTTTTCGACAAAAAATTTTTTTTATAACTACTTCACAAAACATCTGTTCTTTTTATTTTCAAAGTAATCCACTAAAACTCGATGTTTTAATGTGGATAATGTGGATAATTATAGGTAAAACTCGATTTTTCGCTAATTTTTATTGAAAATAATGTGGATAATTATTTTTGTACCTTGTCAAGCCATTTTACAATTTTCTACAAATTTGTGCATTCTGCTAGTGTAATCAAAAATATTTCTCGCTTGTGAGACTAAATTATTACACAATTCAAATCCATTCCTTCCATTTCATTCTTGAATAGATATTTTTATACTGAAAAAGAGAGAAGGTTCATCTTTCGAATCTTCTCTCTTCTATAACTACTGTGCTCTAATATTCCGTCTATTATATAACTCTTCTAACCGATAGTATAGGTTGGTACTGGGTTGTAGAGATAACAATTCCTTTATTTGAATTTAATGCATTTACCATCTCATCATTTCCCACGTAGATTCCTACATGTCCACCATAACAAATAATATCTCCTGGTTGTGCTTCTTCATATGGTATTTCTGTCCCTACTGTCATCTGTTGATATGATGTTCTCGGTAATTCTACACCGAAATTTCTAAATACCGCTTGTACAAATCCTGAACAGTCTGCTCCATTGACTGGATCCGTTCCGCCCCATACGTATGGGTTCCCAATAAATTGATTCGCATATGCAACTACCTCAGCGCCTCTGGCTGATCCGATTGACTGTCCAGCTGCCACTGCTGCAATTTCCTCCGGAATATCTTCTTCTGCTACTCCACTATCTATCACGAACTGCATATTGAGTGTCGCTTGCTCGTGGTCTGCTAATCTCTGCGCTTCTTCCTCTTTTGACTCTGCATATGAGAATCGAACTTCTTCTGTAACGTAATCTCCTGATACATATCCATTCTCGCCCTCATATAATACCGGATACCATCCATTTATAACTTCACCTACCAAAATCAATTCTGTATCTTTTACAACTGTATCTATTATTTCAAAATCTGTGCTAGCACCTCTTCTTATGTTCAAAGCTGATGCATTGACTTTTACAACTAATTGCTTTAGTTCTAACTCTCGTTTATCTGCCTCTTCTCCATATAATAAGTGTTCCCCTTGCACAAACCCCGTCACATCCCCTGATGTAATCTGTACCCACTCATCAGATATGCTAAGAATCCTCGCTGCGTCATCCTTATATAACTTTCCTACCCAATCACTCTCCATATCTGGCTCACTGAGTATATATGCAAACTCATCAGCTTCACCAAATACTATGTCCAAATACTCCCCTTGTATTGTCACTTCTTTCTCTGTTATTAGGCTGGATAAATGATACAACTCTCCATCTACAGCTTGCGATTGAATTCCTCCAACGCTAAATGTCATAATTCCCGCTGTTGCTGATACAACTAACTTTACTACAAAACCTTTCGAATTCATAATGAACCTCCTATTATGTTTTCTTATCTTTTGTAGTTGTACAAGAAATGCTTTCAATTATTTTTCTTGTATTGTATCCATATTTATTTGTTACGTTTTTGTTAAGTTTGTTACAACAATTATTCTAGCACATCTTTTTTAAAGGTCAATGCTTTTTATGCTTTTTTTATGCTTTTCGTTCTTCCTATTATTTCCTTTTACTACATACTTAAACAAATATTTATATTATCATCAGGTTTTTTTATCAAATTTTATCTTTTTTTATACTTGATTTAATTTACCAATTGTGTTAAATTAATTATAGTAATTATTATTGTTATTGTTAGGAGGCACTATGGCAGCACTAAAATATAGTAGACAACGTGAGTCTATTCACGAATATCTGAATCAGTCTTATGAGCACCCTACAGCTGATATGGTATATAGCCATGTGAGAGAATCGTTTCCTCAAATCAGCTTAGGAACGGTTTACCGTAACTTAAATCTACTTACCGATATGGGTCATATCATTAAGATTACAACCCCTTCTGGTGGAGATCGATTTGATGCTCATTTAATGCCACATAATCATTTTATATGTGATTGTTGTGGAGCAATTACTGATTTAAAGATAACACCCATTACCACTATCCAGAGTTTATCTGGTGATGCATTTGATGGAACTATAGAAAGTCATTCCACTGTCTTTTTCGGGAAATGTAAAAGCTGTGTGAATCAAGAAACGGTATAGATAGTACTTCACTCGTCAATACTAAATATTATTAATGATTTAGTATTGACAATGCAAAAAAAGTATGGTAAATTGATATCAGTAACAATTACTATTATTATTTTAAATTATTGAAGGAGATTATTATTATGGCAAAATTTGTATGTACAGTATGTGGTTATACTCATGAAGGGACAGCACCAGAGGTATGTCCAGTATGTAAGGCAGGGGCTGATAAGTTCCAAGAGCAAACAGGAGAGAAGACATGGGCTGCAGAGCACGTTGTAGGCGTTGCTCAAGGTGTTAGTGAAGATATTATCGCTGACTTAAGAGCAAACTTTGAAGGAGAATGTTCAGAAGTTGGAATGTACCTTGCAATGTCAAGAGTGGCACATAGAGAAGGATATCCTGAAATCGGATTATACTGGGAGAAAGCTGCTTTTGAAGAAGCTGAGCATGCTGCAAAATTCGCAGAGTTATTAGGAGAAGTTGTAACAGATAGTACTAAGAAGAACCTAGAGATGCGTGTAGATGCTGAAAACGGAGCTACTGCTGGTAAATTTGATCTTGCTAAACGTGCTAAAGCAGCTAACTTAGACGCAATCCATGACACAGTTCACGAGATGGCTAAAGACGAAGCTAGACACGGAAAAGCATTTGAAGGATTATTAAACAGATATTTTGGATAAGATAAGACAAATAAAAAAGTTCACCTCTCGGTGAACTTTTTTTATTTACTATTAATGTAATTTTTAATTGCATTAAAACTCTCTTGACTCATTACATGTTCTATTTTACATGCATCTTCTGAGGCAACTTCTTCCGCAACTCCCAACTTAACGAGCATACTTGAAAGTACTTCATGACGATCAAACATCTCATCTGCAATTGCTTTTCCAGTCTCTGTCAGATAGATAAATCCTGCATCTGTAACTGTTATATGTTCTTTTTCACGTAAGTTTTTCATCGCTATACTAACACTTGATTTCTTATATCCTAATTCATTAGCAATATCTACAGAACGTACGACCGGCAATTCTTTGCTTAATCTTAAAATCGTCTCTAAATAGTTTTCAGCTGATTCATTTATTTGCATTGTCCCATCATCCTTATCTATTTTTTTAGGTATTTTTTCTTATTATAGCATGGCATAATTGAAATTTCTAGTTTTATTTCTGATTTGCTGGCTCTATTGCAACTTGTTTTCCTTTGATTTTCGCATTTTGCATCGCATTGATTACTGTTCTTGCACTTTCTCTTGGCACTTCAACAAAAGTATACTTATCAAACATATCTACTGTTCCAATTTCACTTCCTGCAATACCACTCTCTCCTGCAATAGCTCCTACGATATTTCCTGGCTTCGCATTATTTTTTCTTCCTATGTTAATAAATAATCTCACCATACTAGGATCTTGTGCCCCTGTATCTCCAAACTCCTCTTCTTCCTCTTTCGCTCCAAGTGATGCTTTTAAAAAGGCTGCTGCTATATCCATTGCTGTGTAATCTGTATCATTAATATGTTCTTCTATTAGTTGAATATACTTTGTCAACTCCTCTTTTTCAAGAACCTTATCAATTTGCGATAACTGGTTATCCACTTTTGTATTTTCTACATCATTTATCGATGGTATGTTCTTTGCATAAATTTTTGTTTTACAGTATCGCTGAATCTCTTTTAGCTTGTATACTTCTTTACCAGTCACAAATGAAAAGGCCTTACCTACGCGACCAGCTCTTCCAGTTCTACCTATTCTGTGTACATAATACTCCTCATCTTGTGGAATATCATAGTTAAATACGCACTCTACTTCATCTACATCTATCCCTCTTGCCGCAACATCTGTTGCAATTAAGATATCTGTCTTTCCATTTCTAAAGCCTTGCATTACACGATCTCTTTGCGTTTGCTTCATATCACCATGAAGTCCTGCTGCGTAATACCCTCTTCCTAACAATCCATTCACAAGTAAATCTACCTGCTTTTTTGTATTACAGAAGATTACCGATAGCTTAGGTGTATAAACATCTAAAAGTCTTGATAATACTTCTTCTTTATTTCTTTGCTTTACTTCATAGTAAAATTGCTCGATATTTGGAACCGTTAAGTCTTTTTTCGTAACTTTAATCACTTTGGCATCTTTTTGATATTTTTTTGTAATATCCATAATTGCCTTTGGCATTGTTGCAGAAAATAATACTGTCTGGCGCTCTTCTGGCATACCTTCTAATATAGTCTCGATGTCTTCACGAAATCCCATGTTAAGCATCTCATCTGCTTCATCAAGTACAATCGTATTCACATGATCCATGCGAATTGTCTTTCTTCTCATATGATCCATAACACGTCCTGGTGTTCCAATTACTATTTGTACACCATCTTTCAATGAGCGAATCTGCTTTACAATCTCTTGTCCTCCATATACTGGAAGCACTTTAATTCCATGCATATATTTTCCTAAATTTCGAATCTCTCCAGCTACTTGTATTGCCAACTCTCTTGTTGGACACAAGATAATTGCTTGAAGTTTTTTACTCTTTGGATTAACTTTTTCTAATACTGGGATTCCAAAAGCTGCAGTCTTTCCCGTACCAGTTTGTGCTTGACCGATTACATCATGCCCTTCTTTTATAACTGGTATCGCTTTTGTCTGAATTGGTGATGCCTCTTCAAACCCCATAAAGTCTATAGCTCTTTTAATTTCTTTGGATAGGTCTAACTCTTCAAATTTTACAGTTTCCATTTTTACCTCTTTCTTATTAAGTAGTGCAACGGGAACGTAATTTCCTATCGCACAAATAAAGACCCCTTAAGCAAGTTAAGCAAAAGGGGTCTAACATACAACTTTATAACTATATCAGATATTCTCTCTTTAGTCAAGGAAAACTTATGTACTTTAAAAAATAATAAATTCCTTCTAAAGAACCTTGATTTTTTCCAAAACAAGGTATATATTAATATGGTAACACGTAGTATTGAATACTACGTGTTGGAGGTCAATTAATTCATGGAGGTTTTAATATGGAAACTAATAGACAAAAAAAATTGGGAATTAATTTTTTAAGAGAGCCTGGCAGTGCCATTACTCACTTTATCGGTGCAGTTGTATCTACTATCGCGGCGATTCCTCTTATTATAAAAGCAGTGCATACTTTAGATCCTATTTATATCATATCTGTTTCGATTTATGCACTTAGTTTGATTCTACTATACACAGCAAGTACTATGTATCATTCATTTCGCCTTAAAGCAGATGGAATTCGAAGATTGAAAAAATTTGATCACATGATGATTTCCGTTCTCATCGCAGGAAGCTACACACCGATTTGCCTTTTAGTACTTCACAATAAATTGGGTATTACGCTATTATCGATTGTATGGGGTATTGCCATCTTAGGTATTTTAATCAAAGCATTCTGGGTTCATTGTCCAAAATGGTTCTCTTCTGTGCTATACATTGGAATGGGATGGACCTGCATTTTTGCAATTACTCAGCTGATTGAAAATATGTCTACCACTGCATTCCTCTGGTTGCTCATCGGCGGCATTCTCTATACCATGGGCGGTGTCCTTTATGCGATTAAGCTTCCAATTTTCAAAAATATGCATAAGCACTTTGGAAATCACGAAGTATTCCACCTCTTTGTAATGGGTGGTAGTTTCTGCCATTTTGTACTGATCTATTCTTTTGTATTATAACTGTTAAAGAACACCTTCAAGAGACGCTCAACTATTTGTTCTCTTGAAGGTGTATTTTATTTGTAATCATTTCTTCTTTTTGCTTCCTAGTCAGTTGTTTAATCTGATACTCCCGACTCATAGCCTCTTCTTTTGTCTGAAACGACTCATGATATACCAATTTCACAGGCAACCTAGTCTTCGTATATTTCGCACCTTTTCCTTCATTGTGCATCCGAATTCGTCTATCTAGATTATTTGTCCATCCTGTATAATAGGTCTCGTCCTTGCATTTTACTATATAAGTATAATTCATTATCTTTTGTACTCCTTGTATCTCGTCTTTTCAATTGAATTATTCCAAGTAATCCAATGGATTTGCAGGCTGTCCATCTTTTAATAACTGAAAATATAGGTTTGGCCCTTCTACTGTGTAGTATCTGCTCGGTTCTGCAAGTGAACCTATAGGATCTCCTGCTTCAAGTAAATTCCCTGGCTCTACACTAATGTCCTTTAGTTGCCCATACCTTGTCTCGTATCCATTTCCTATATCAACGATTACAACTTGTCCTAGCTCCGCTGAGTCTTCTACACTTTTTACAATTCCTCTGGCAGATGCGTATACAACCTCTCCCACTGTTCCATCGATAACCATCGCAGGATTTACTTTGTATTGATCCAATGTCTCGAAATAGATGGTATTATCCATGTTATAGTTCATGATTACACCACCTAAAACTGGCCACTTCAACGTATCCGTTTCTTCAAAAAACACACCTTCTGACACGCTCACTTCTTGCTCTAGAGGCTCTGCTTCTTGTACTGCTTCTACCTCTTCCTCTACCACTATCTCTTCCACAAAGTCTTTTGGTTCTTCATTTAAAATATCATCTGTGTTTGCTTCTTCTAGATAGAGCTCTTGGCTCTCGTTCTCTTTTGTCTCTTGTTTTGCTAGTTCACTTCTGACATCGCTTTGATAACTCGTGTAAGCATAACCTACAATCAAGGCCATTGCTACAACAAAACTTACAGCCAGCCCAATTACCGCATTCTTTTTTCCTGTTATTTGCGGTTTAGTCTCTTTACTCATATATTCATCACCTCTGAACATATTTTTGCCAGAAATGTAAACATTTATTCTAAAAAATTATATTCTTCTACTATTACACTGTTTAAGTAAAAATACTCTAAAATTTCTTTATACTCTTTACCTTCCAAAGCCATGTTATTCGCAGTGTTTTGGCTCATTCCAATCCCATGTCCTACCCCTACTACCGTAACTTCCAATAATTCTTCATCTTCTTGCAATGAAAAGCAACTCGAATTAAGTCCTAGTTTCTCCGAAAACTCTTCTCCGGTAAAAACTTGATCTTTTACAGTTATCTGTAATACATAACCTTGTGAATCCATCTGATTAATCTGAAAATCTCCAAATGATAGTGTTTCTGTAATTCCTAACACTTCGCTTATATCACTGTACTCATAACTTTTTTCAGAAAACTGATACTCCGACTTCACATCACTTGGACAGTTTGCACTGATTAAATAATGGTAAGACTCATTCCCAAATACTTCAATCCCATCTCTAGATTTTCCATTATTTAGATAATGATACGGCGTGTAGATTAACAAATCCTCCACCATAAGTACTTCCCCTTCTGTCTCCGTCATCGCTTCATGTAGTATCTCATACATCTGGGCTGCTTCAATTCCGCTCCATTTTTCTTGGATTTCGTCCATCGTCAAATATTCTTCTGTAAATAGAATTTCTTCTTTTCCTTCCACTTCTTTCGCCAAGCGAGTTCGAAGCACTACAGCTTGTGCCTTTATTGCTTCTTTTGAAAATTCTACAGGAATTTCATTCGCTAATACACCTATAAAATAAGTCTCACTCGACACATATGACGTACTGTTCTTGGTTGAAATCTTTACATTTCGCACTGTTGATTCCTCTGGCTTTGTACCCACCGCAATTCCTTCCCCACTAAAAAAAAGCGTTACAATATACGGTGCTAAAAAAATAATCATCACCATGGATGCTAAAATTTTTAACTGCTCCCTCATATTATCCTCCCCTTTCAATATATGCTTTATTCCTCACATATATGCCTTGAGAGGGTAAACAAATAGGACAAGATTCCTCCTGTCCTATCCAGTTTGCACCACTTTATTATTTTTCTAATTTCCAAATCTCATCTACGTATTGTTGAATCGTTCTATCTGATGTAAACTTTCCGCATGACGCTGTATTAATCAATGCCATCTTAGCCCATCTATCACCATCTTTGTACGCTTCTTCAACTCTTTGTTGTGCTTCTGCGTATGAACGGAAGTCTTTTAATATAAAATAGGTATCTGCTTTATCAGTACTATAAGTATTTAATAATGAGTTATATAGCTCTCTAAACATCTCTGTATCTCCATCAGAGTATGTTCCATCTACCAATTGGTCGATTACTTTTCTCAATTCATAGTCTGTGTGATAAATCTCAGCTGGGTTATACCCACCATAATTCTCGAACTTGATAACCTCATCCGAGCTTAGACCAAAGATAAATGCATTCTCTAGACCCACTTCTTCTACAATCTCTACATTCGCTCCGTCCATTGTTCCAAGAGTAGGTGCTCCATTGAGCATAAATTTCATATTCCCTGTTCCTGAAGCTTCTTTTGAAGCTGTTGAGATTTGCTCACTCACATCAGCTGCTGCAAAAATTAATTCTGCATTCGATACTCTATAATCTTCGATAAAGACTACTTTAATCTTATTATGAATGCTGTAATCATTATTTACCATATCTGCAACTGAACTGATCAATTTAATCGTCTGCTTTGCTCTTCTATATCCCGCTGCCGCTTTCGCCCCGAAGATAAATGTTCTTGGATAGAAGCTAATCTCTGGATGCTCTTTTATTTTATTGTATAGGTACATTACATGGAGGATATTTAATAACTGTCTCTTGTATTCGTGCAATCTCTTTACTTGAACGTCAAAGATAGAGTCTGGATCAATTTCTACTCCATTATGCTCCATGATATAGTTGGCTAATCTCACTTTATTTTTGCGCTTAATCGCCATAAACTCTTCACACGCTTTCGCGTCATTTGCCAATGGCTTTAACTTTTCCATCACGGTTAAGTCTGTAATCCACGCATCTCCGATATGACCTGTTACCCATTCTGCCAACAGGGGATTTCCATGTAACAAAAATCTTCTCTGAGTAATGCCATTCGTTTTATTATTAAATTTCTCTGGCATCATCTCGTAGAAGTCACGTAATTCTTGCTTCATCAAAATATCTGTGTGAAGTCTTGCAACTCCATTTACCGAATAACCTGCGCAGATTGCTAAATGAGCCATCTTTACCTGCCCATCGTAAAGAATCGCCATCTTACGAATCTTCTCATCATTATTTGGATACTTACTCTTAATAGCTTCTACAAAACGGCGGTTAATCTCTTCAATAATCTGATATACGCGTGGTAATAGTCTTGAGAATAAATCAATCGGCCATTTTTCTAATGCTTCTGACATGATTGTATGATTTGTGTAGGCACAAGTCTTTGTTGTTACATTCCATGCTTCTTCCCATTCAAGACCTTCTACATCCATTAACAGGCGCATAAGCTCTGCCACTGCAACAGTTGGGTGCGTGTCATTTAACTGAAATGTCACTTTCTTATATAGCTTTTTAATATCTACATTTTGCTTCTTGTATTTTGAAAGCGCTTCCTGAAGTGTCGCTGATACAAAGAAGTACTGTTGCTTTAATCTAAGTTCTTTTCCCGCAATGTGGTTATCGTTTGGATAAAGCACTTCTACAATATTTCTAGCCAAGTTCTCTTGTTCAACAGCTTTATAGTAGTCTCCTCTATCAAAAGAATCTAGCTGGAAGTTGACAATCGGCATTGCATCCCAGATTCTCAGTGTGTTCACTACTCCATTTCCATACCCCACAATCGGCATATCATAAGGAATTGCCATTACAGAAGAATAGTTTTCTTGCACATACTGCATTCTTCCGTTCTTATCTTTTTTAGCTACTATATTTCCGCCAAATCGTATCTCTTTTGCATACTCTTCTCTGCGAAGTTCAAAAGGATTCCCCTCTTTTAGCCACTGATCTGGCACTTCCACTTGGTATCCATTCTCTATCTTCTGCTTGAACATTCCATATCTATAGCGAATTCCACCACCGTATGCTGGGTATCCTAAAGTCGCAAGAGAGTCAAGGAAGCAAGCTGCTAGTCTTCCAAGTCCTCCGTTTCCAAGTGCTGCATCTGGTTCTTCATCTTCAATAATATTCAGGTCGATCCCCATCTCGTCAAGGGCTTCTTTAACTTCTCCGTACTCACATAAGTTAATCAAACTATTTCCAAGCGCTCTTCCCATCAAGAACTCCATCGACAGATAGTATACTGTCTTTGGATTTCGCTCTTCGTACTTTTTTTGAGTCTCAAACCACTTATCAATAATCTCTTCCTTCACCGTATGTGAGACTGCCTGAAATAATTGTTGCTTCGTAGCTTCTTCAATAGACTTTCTATAAAGAGACATCACCTTATCTTCTACTGCTTTTTTAAACTCTTTTTTATCAAACTTCACTGCTCCCATAATTTACGCTCCTTTGACTTTATTTCATTACACCTAATGTCACATGTTCCCCATTAATTTTCCATTCCTTAACATATCCCTCTGGGTTGCTTTTTGTAACTTCATTTGCAAGAACTTCGTCACCAATTTGTGAGCCAAATTTATCAAATATTTTATTTGCTACATCTGTTCCTTCATAAGTAACTTTAATCTTATCCATAACTTCGAAATCGGCTTCTTTTCTCATCGTTTGAATCTTACTTATAATCTCTCTTACAAATCCTTCTTCTAGTAATTCTTCTGTCAAATTCGTATCTAATACTACTGTAATTCCATTATCATTCTCTGATACGTACCCTTCCATCTGTGCTGTGTCGATTAATAAATCCTCTTTTGATAATGCTACATCTTCTCCGTTAACAGAAAGTTTTAACACGCCAGATTCATTTAACTCATCCATCGCGTTGTTTCCTTCTAAAGAAAGCAATGCTTCTTTAATCTGTCCTAGTAACTTTCCATACTTTGGCCCTACTGTTCTCATCTGTGGTTTGAATGAATAAGTTGTAAAATCACGTACGTCTTCTGTAAATTTAATTCCTTTTACATTTAGCTCTTCTGTTACAATTTCTTGATAGAATTCTGGAAGATCAAATTCTGCTTTTACAAACATCTGGCCAATTGGCTGGCGATTCTTGATATTTGCTGTATTTCTACAAGCTCTACCCATAACAACTAACTTCAATACTTCATCCATGTTGTTCTCTAGCTCTATATCAATCATAGCTTCATCTGCCACCGGATAATCACATAGATGGATACTCTCTGGAGCTGTTTTGTTGATGCTGCACACTAGATTCTGATAGATATCCTCTGTCATAAATGGAATTAAAGGCGCCGCCAACTTGCTCACTGTCACTAATGCTGTGTAAAGTGTCATGTACGCGTTTATCTTATCTTGCTCCATTCCTTTTGCCCAGAAACGCTCACGGCTTCTTCTCACATACCAGTTGCTCATATCGTCTACAAAGTCTTGCAACAATCTTGCACTTTCTGGAATCTTATAATTTTCTAAGTTATTATCAACAAGTTTTATCAGTGTATTTAATTTAGACAATAACCATTTGTCCATTACTGGCAATTTCTCATAGTCTAAAGAATATTTTGTAGCCTCAAACTCATCTATATTCGCATAAAGAACGAAAAATGCGTAGGTATTCCAAAGAGTTCCCATAAACTTTCGCTGTCCTTCGATTACGGCTTTTCCATGAAAACGGTTTGGTAACCAAGGTGCACTATTTACATAGAAATACCAACGAATTGCATCTGCTCCGTACTCTTCTAACGCTTCAAATGGGTCTACTGCGTTTCCTTTTGACTTGCTCATCTTCTGACCATTCTCATCTTGAACGTGTCCAAGCACCAAAACATTCTTGTAAGGCGCTTCATTAAAAATCAAAGTAGAAATCGCTAGTAATGAATAAAACCATCCTCTCGTCTGATCCACTCCTTCTGAGATAAAGTTAGCTGGGAACTGTTGCTCAAATACTTCTTTATTCTCAAATGGATAGTGATGTTGTGCAAATGGCATCGCCCCACTATCAAACCAGCAATCGATTACTTCTGGTACACGGTTCATCTGTCCACCACATTTCTCACACTTGATTGTCACTTCATCAATAAATGGTCTGTGTAATTCTACTTCTTCTCCACAATTATCTGAAAGACTTTTCAATTCCTCTTTACTTCCGATTGAATGCATGTGTCCACACTCACACTCCCAGATATTTAGAGGTGTTCCCCAATATCTGTTTCGGCTGATTCCCCAATCTTGTACATTTTCTAACCAATCTCCAAAACGACCTTTTCCAATGTTTTCTGGAATCCAGTTTATAGTATTGTTATTGCGGATTAAATCTTCTTTTACTGCTGTCATCTTGATAAACCAAGATTCACGCGCATAGTAAATAAGTGGTGTATCGCATCTCCAACAGTGTGGATAACTGTGCTCATAATTTGGTGCGTCAAATAAAAGACCTGCCTTTTCTAAGTCAACAAGTATCGCTTTATCTGCTGCTTTACAAAATTGCCCTGCCCATGGAGTCACTTCTGTCATCTCACCTTTTTCATCAACTAATTGAACGAATGGTAAGTCATTCGCTCTTCCTACATTTGCATCATCTTCACCAAATGCTGGTGCAATATGAACGATTCCTGTACCATCTGTCAACGTAACATACGAATCACAAGTGATAAAATGTGCTTTTTTTCCATTCAATACGTCAACATCGTATGTGAATAGTGGCTCATACGCCTTGTGCTCTAATTCTTTTCCTTTATAAACTTCTAATACTTCATATCCTTCACCTAGCACTTTCTCTAGTAAAGCCTCAGCCATATAATAAGTATATTCATCCTTCTTTACCTTTACGTATACTTCTTCCGGATTAACACAAAGTGCCACATTTGAAGGAAGTGTCCAAGGAGTAGTCGTCCACGCAAGAATATAGGCATCTTCTCCCACTACTTTAAAACGAACGATCGCCGATCTCTCTTTTACGTCCTTATACCCTTGAGCTACTTCATGACTAGATAGCGGCGTTCCACAACGAGGACAATACGGTACAATCTTATACCCTTTATACAGTAAATCTTTATTCCATATCTGCTTAAGCGCCCACCACTCTGATTCGATATAGTCATCGTGGTAAGTTACATATGGGTTTTCCATATCTGCCCAAAATCCAACCGTTGAAGAAAAGTCTTCCCACATATCTTTGTATTTCCACACACTTTGCTTGCAGTGATCGATAAATGGCTCTAGCCCATATTCTTCAATCTGATCTTTTCCGTTGATTCCTAATAACTTTTCAACTTCTAACTCAACTGGAAGTCCATGTGTATCCCATCCTGCTTTTCTTGGAACCATGTACCCTTTCATTGTGCGATAACGCGGAATCATATCTTTAATAACACGAGTTAAAACGTGTCCAATATGTGGTTTCCCATTCGCTGTAGGCGGTCCATCATAAAAGGTATACGTCTCCCCTTCTTTTCTCGACTCCAAACTCTTGTTAAAGATATCATTTTCTTGCCAAAACTTCTCTACATTTTTTTCTCTCTCTACAAACTTTAAATCTGTTGAAACCTTATTATACATCTCTTCCTCCTAATATTATAAAGCTATTGCTTCTTAATCATTTCTTAATTCTAAAAAAGTACATAGAAAACACAAAAAAACCTCACCCTTGTAAAAGGACGAGGACATACTTCGTTATACCACCTATTACACATACTATCATATGTTCTCCCTTAACGCGGGATTATCGGCATCACTTACTACTTTTTTCAGTAGATGCAACTCGAAAGTGATCTTCAAAAATATTCTAGTCGTATCGGGCTTTCACCATCCCCAACTCGCTGTATCTTTCAAATATCTTCTACTGTCTTCGTCAACGTCTTTTACTGTCTGTTCTAAATTATATCAATGAATCCCTTATTACGTCAAGGGTTTATATATTTTTTCCACATTATGTGGATTTTGTGATATAATCTTTCCAAATGAATTTTTTTGAGGAGGAGTCGAATCTATGACTACTGTACGACAACACCGTAATCAACGAAGATTAAATCGTTTAAAAAGAAGGCGAAAAAAAATGATTATTCGCTTTTCAATTCTTTTGGTAATACTAATATTAATTATATCGCTTTTAGTTTGGCTATTTAACCTTATTTTCGGTTCAGACGCTGCCCAAAGCGTTGCTTCTGGCAATGTAACTGGAGTCGCTTCTAGTTCCGTCGTTGATATTTATAACAATGCAGATGCCGTTCTAAATGTAACTAGATTAAAGGAAATCGAAGACAGTGATGAATATCCGACTGAGTTAAAAGAACTAGCTACCACAAACCCTGAAACAATTGAATATGTGTACTACTATCCAGAAGATAAAGATGAAGATTTTCCAATTGACTTAACTGAGGAGGTTGATTCCGAAGAGGTTCCATACCTTATGCAATGGGATAAGAGATGGGGGTACTTGCCATACGGCAATGGTCTTGTTGGATATACAGGCTGCGGTCCAACTTGCTTATCTATGGTTGCACTCCACTTCCTTGATGACCCTGAATTATCTCCTAAATTCTTAGCCGAGTTTTCCATTGAAAACGGCTATAGCGTAGCAGATGATGGAAGTTCTTGGGAATTGTTTAGCAGAGGTGCCTCTACCATTGGACTGTCTTCAAAAGAAGTCCCTTTATCAGAAAATGAGATGAAAGAAGAATTAGATTCTGGCAATCTACTTGTTATTGTCGTAGGACCTGGAGACTTTACAACCTCTGGCCATTATATGGTGATTTCTGGATATGACGATGACGGATTCAAGATTCTTGACCCTAACAGTCGTGCAATCTCTGAACAAGCTTGGGCTTATGACACCCTAGAGTCGCAGATTAATAATATCTGGAGTCTAGGGCTGTAATCCCTACAATTATCTTTACCCTATCCGCTCCACGATATACAGCCTAGAGTCAAAATCTCGAAATAGCCTAGTTTTATCGTTATATCCTGCGCCTGAAAAAGCTGGAGCTAACTGGACACCTGCTAGGTGTAGCTGTTGAGGTGTGATTACAAAAGACTGGCTTTCAGTCTCCATCTTATAGACTTTATCTACAATATTATGAATGATCCCATCTTGTTTCATGCTGATGGGTGAAATCATCCCAATCAGTCCACCAAAATCTTTAATACTGATTTTGTGTGGGCGTTTTTCTACCCTTAACGTCTTCCCCTTTGGACAAAATGGGAATTTCACTTTCATAGATGGCATTTGTGCCTCACAAAGACCTTGGATCACCATAATAGCCCCTTGCCCTAACTCCTCATTCCACACATTGTACTGTTTACATGTTTTTCGTTCTATAACTTCTACCTCGCCGTACAGAAACATATTCCTATACTTTTTATAAAATTCTATCTGCATCGCAATCTCAACTAATTCTTCCTTAGATAGCAACGGTAAATTCAACTCATATCCTAACACCCCAAAACAATTCATATGAAATCGTGTCGCAAGAGGCACCTTTCTAAGCGTCTGGTGATTAATAGTATCACTTACATGTGCTCCCATTGTGGATTGCGGATATCCCAAAAGTAGATTTTTCATAATTTTACTTCTCTCCCAGGCATCTGTATTATCGCTCACCCAAATTTGTGGGCTAAAACAAAGCATTCCTAAATCAAATCGATTCCCTCCACTGGCACAGTTTTCAAATAATATCTGTGGAAATGACTGGGTTAAATACTGATACAATCTTACCAAACCTTTTTGGTACTCATGGAAAAACTTTCCTTGATGAGTTAACGTTTTTCCATTCATATCACTAAAAATTCTATTCATATCCCATTTCACATACGAAATATTAGCACTATTTAACACATTGAAAAAGGTCTTTTTTAAATATTCTACCACTTCAGGATTTGACAAATCCAGAAGCAATTGGTTTCTGCCTAGCTGAAAATGTTCATCTACCTTTACCGCATACTCAGGATGCGCACGATACAAATCTGAATCTTGATTTATCATCTCAGGTTCTATCCACAAGCCAAAATCTATTCCTATATTGTTAATTTTCTTCGCTAATCCAGCCAACCCATTTGGAAATTTTTTCTTGTCCACTCCCCATAATCCACGCAATCTGACAAAAAGATAGTGGTCAGCACTGTTGCTAGTCCAAACCCGGCAAAGATAATACTAGCCATAACACAAAGCGGTACAATACTCTTAATCCCTAGCGCAGGTAGCATAAAAAGTCCTATGTAACCAATAATTGTAAGCACTAATGCCCCTGTAAATATCTGTCTTCTGCTAAATCGCTTTCTAAGCGTTGGAAGACTCATCATCGCTAAAATCTGAAACGCACCACCTATCGCACTAAACACACCAAAGAGATCTGCATTTTTAATATCATACTTAAAGAAGTATATCGCTAAATTCTGTGTAAGAAACAAGGATGCATTAAATACAACAATTGCGACTACTATAATAAGTGCTTGGTCATTTTTTATCAGCATCTGAAACATCTCTTTAACTGTATGCGTTTTGATATTTTCACTAGATTTCTCTTCTACTTTTAAAAAAAGTATTACACCACTCAATGTAAAACATAAAGCTACAATTATAGATAAATACCCAAATCCTACATGTTCATTTCCAGAGCCTAACACTTTTACCAATAACAGCGTAGCCGTCGAGATAACCGCATACCCAAGACCTGCGCAACTTCTTGCAATCACTGATATCGTTTCTCTCTCTTTCATATCATTTGTTAAAACAGGAATCAAGCTCCAAAAAGGAATATCCATTACTGTATATGTCATCCCCCAAAGAATATACATTACTGAAGACATTACCAAAAGAGTTGTATGGTTCTCAAAAATCGGAAGATTAAACATAATTACAATCACCAATGAGTTCATAACAATTCCAGATAATATCCATGGGCGAAAACGCCCGAATCTACTTTTTGTCTTACTGACAATAATTCCCATAATAGGATCGTTAAAAGCATCGAAAATACGTGCAACCATAAAAAGAGTTCCTATGAATATAGAGCTAATTCCTAATACTTCATTGTAATAATACATCAAAAACCCTGCTACAAATGCGTATACAAAGTTGGAAGCTACGGCCCCATATCCATAACATATCTTTGTGCTTAGTTTCATACTATTTTGACCTCTACTTTCTGCAAGAATTTATCCTCGCCTATCTGAACTGTCACACCAAAGATTCCTGACTTTTGGCAACTCTTAATATAAAAACTAGCTTGCCCTGCTGTCATACAGAAATTCTTTGGTCCATATACGTCTATCCCTTCCTCTACACTTACGCATACCTGCTCCGTATAATAATCTAAAGTATGGCCATTTTGATCTTTTGCCTCAATAAATACCTGTAAAACATCGTATGTGTCACTTTCTATTAAAGTTGTACTAGAGTATCGTATACAATATTTCTTCTCCTTATACGTACCCAGCGTTGTTTCTGCAACTTTATTATTTCTTTTATATGCTATCAGTTTGTATTCCAACGATTCCATTCCCCAATTACCGATATATTGGTTATAAAGTCGTATGCACTCATTCATTGTCAACTTATACTTAACCATCAAATAACCAGCTAATGCCTTTGTTTTTAATGGCAGATTACCCATCCCATATCGATTTACATCTAGCAATAAGTCTTTTACTCCTTTTGCTAATCCCAATGGGTAATTTTCATTTTTTAAAATCAAAGCACCAATTAAATCATCTATCACAATCGGCGGATTTTCTAGACCCTTATGTACTGCCATAGTCCGATCAAATCGCTTTACTAACTCCCCATTCTTATATAGCTCTATTTCATCACAATTTGTGAACGCAACAATCTTTTCAATCTGCCCTTTTGCATGCTCTCCAATCTGCATGTTCGTATTCAATTTAAATACCGTCTTTTCATTTTGTTGACTTGCATATACATATGAAGCAAGCTTAGGCATTCTGAATATATTCATCACTCCGTGATAACATATTCTATCCCCACTGCCAAAATCCTTATGAGTATTGTAATCGTTCATACACCAGCCGATACATCCTGCAATCTCACCATCGCTCATCATTGCATCTAATACATTTGCATGGCGAAGTGCATGGGAAGTTCTATGATGCTCATCGTCAAAGGACTTCGTCGGATACATATGGCCATTGTACTCTGTAATCAGATATGATTTCTTCATATTCGAGGTGACCGCTCTCTTTTTACGCAAACCTCTATTATCGCCAGTATGAGAAAAATCATTAAAAGTATATACATCTTCCAACAATTCAGATTTATCAATAAATCGAACTCCGCCCGTAGCCCTTGTAGAATCCAACTGCTTTGCTATTGCGTTAGTCTTTGTATATAAGTCTTTGTCATCCTGGCTCTCGTTGATACGTACGCCCCAAATGATAATACTTGGATGATTTCGATATTGCAGAATCATATTTTCACAATTATCTAAAACCAAATTCCTCCACTGTTCATCCACTGATATATGTTGCCATCCCGGTATCTCCGTGAACACCAATAGACCAATTTCATCGCATCGCTCTATAAAATGTTGGCTCTGTGGGTAATGAGCTGTTCGAACCAAGTTACAACCAAGATCATACTTTAAAATGTCAGCATCTTGTACTTGCATAGAAGCTGGCATAGCGTATCCTACGTAGGCATAAGATTGATGGCGATTCAATCCTCTTATCTTCACTTTTTTATTATTAAGGTAAAATCCATCTTTTCGAAATTCTGTTGTTCGAAATCCTATTCTTACAGTTGTACAATCTAGTACATCTCCATCTTTTAATTGCAGTATCACATCGTAAAGTCTTGGGCTTTCTATATCCCAAGTTGTTACACCTTCTACTCTATGTTTACATAGAAGTTTTTCTGTTTCTATTTTATTTTCAAATTTTTGTCCTTCTATTTCTACTGCTACGCTATAACCTTTCAGATTCTTGCCCAAAATCTCTACATTTACATGCCAAGAACCATCTTCGTACGTAGGGTACACAAATGGATGTTCCAAATGCTTCACTGGGAGATACCATAACTCCACTTCTCTATAGATTCCTCCATAGCACAAGTAGTCTACCACACCTCCAAAAGGTGGAATCTTAGGATCTTCGCTAGAATCTGTTAAGACTTCTACAGAATATCTCCCTGTCTCTTTAATATAACTTGTCAGTTCAATATCAAATGCATCATAGCCTCCTTTATGTTCGCCTACTACTGTGCCGTCCAATTTAACGATACAAGAATTTTGTACTCCATAAAATCGTAACTTTACAATCTGGTTCTCTCTCTTTTCTATCAACATCTCTTTTTTATATTTACTTTGGAATTGCATAATCTTCTCATCAAAATAATGCAGCGGTAGCATTGTATTGGTATGTGGAATATCGACCACTTCATACTCCTCATTTTCCCATCCGATTGTATATTTCCAATTAAAATTTTGAGGTCTTCTCTCTCTCATCTTTACCTTCCTCCGTGCCTAAATCTACTAGCTATAAGTATAGCACTTTTTCTAGTGTAAAACTACATCTCAGCTTTTATTTCAATATAGCTTTCATTGATATATTATGCTATATTATAGTTAGTCATTATTGTCTAGCAACAATGTAAAGAGGAAATTAAAATGAATATTAAAAACAAAAATTATATCGTCTCTATATTGATTGGTCTATTATTTTTTATACTGATTGCTGCAAGCACACTAGCGTTTTACACTACTGTTAATTTTGAATTAGAAAATTCTGTAAAAACTACTTTAGTAGATATGGCCGATCAACAACAACTCTCTGTTAATAAGCAATTGGATAGTATGATAGCAAATTTGGAAAATATAGCTGAATCATTGTCTATCATAGGTATTGACGAATCCGAAATTTTAGAATATGCACAACACAAGCAAGAAACTCTTGGTTTTCAATCTGTATTATTAATTGATACAGATGGCTTAGCTTTCTTAACTACAAAAGAACTAGTGGATGTATCCCATACTGAGTTCTTCAAAACCGCTTTGAATGGAGATCCTTATGCCTCTACTCCACACTCTTCTGAATTTGTGGAAGGCGAAGTTATCACAGTAGCTGTCCCGATTTACGTAGATGGTGTCGTTGATGGCGTGCTTGCTGTTGAATACAGCACCGATTATATTGATACTCTTTTAATGTCATTTACCGATAAAAGAGGTTTAAATTTAATTGTAGATCAAGACAGCAATATCTTGTTTACTACAAATGAATTTGTTCTGAGTTTTGATGCATTTAAAAATGCTGAATTTGAAGATGGTGTGACTTTTGAAAGTATAGTAGCTGATTTTCAATCTGGAAACTCTGGAAGTATTTCTTACACGCTTAACAACGAAAGAAAGCTAGGAGAATATCGCCCTATTTCCGCCAATAATTGGATTTTATTTTTTGAAATTTCTGAGGATAGTGTCATTGACAGTGCTCAAAATATTTCTTCTCGCATGATTATTATTAGCGGTGTTATAATTCTTTTCTCTCTCGTAGTAATTATATATGTGATTATTTCTAAAAATAATGCTTCAAAGGAATTAGAACAAACTGCATACTACGATGAATTAACTGGCATACCAAACTTATTAAAATTCAAAAAATTAGTTGAAGCGGAGATAAAAAAGAATCCTAACCTGTCCTATACCATGGTGAAGATGGATCTTGTTAATTTTAAAGCGATTAATGAAATGTTTGGATTTGAAGATGGAAATTCAGTAATAAAAGCAATAGCTGATACCGGAAAAACAGTAACCGATCCCTCTTTCATCCAGGCAAGGGTGTCTTCTGATGCATTTATGCTATTTTCCGAAAGTAAACTATTTGCTCACCTAGATGAATCATCTAAACACTTTGAAGCTGCTTTTAAGGAGCTTTTACCAAACATGCAAAACCATCAATTCACATTCCGATACGGGCGCTATTTTTTAGAACCTGGTGAATCGGACATAAATGCGATCATAGAAAAAACAAATATTGCACATTCTTTTGCAAAAACAGATTCACTTCGCAACATTTGGAACTATGACAAAGCCTTTACTGAAAAAGTACTACAAGATACCGCAATTGCAAATAAGATGCACCAAGCACTAGCAACAAAAGAATTCAAACTCTTTCTTCAGCCAAAGTTTGATTTAAGCAACAATATCATTGCAGGTGCTGAGGCGCTTGTTCGCTGGAAAGATGAATCCGGAAATTTCATCTCACCTGGCGAGTTTATCCCTCTATTTGAGCAGAATGGATTTATCGTAGAACTAGATAAATACATGCTTCAAAATGTTTGTGAAACTTTATGCAACTGGAAAAAACGTGGATTTGAGCAATTTCCTATCTCTGTGAACTTTTCTCGTCTGCACTTGGCCAATCTAAACTTTGTGCAAGAAATTACAGATATTGTCTCATCCTATCGTGTGAATCCGAGCTGTATCGAAATAGAGCTGACAGAGAGTACTATTCTTCAAAATGAAGGTGATTTAAAAAAGATTATTGTTCAACTGCACAAAGCAGGTTTTCTCGTATCCATTGACGATTTCGGCTCTGGCTATTCTTCTCTTGGTATGTTAAAAAATTTCCACGTAGATACCGTAAAGCTTGACCGTAGCTTTTTCATTGATACTGATGATGATATTGAAAATCACCGCGGCGACCTTGTTGTAGAAAGTATTGTGTCTTTGGCACATAAATTAGATATCAATACTATTGCAGAAGGTATTGAAGAAAAATATCAAGTTGATTTTCTAAAAGAAATCAACTGTAAGTCTGTACAAGGCTTTTACTTTGCAAGACCTATGCCAGTAAAAGAGTTTGAACAAAATTATATCGATAAATAAGTTTTCTACTGTAAAATAAAAGTGTCTCACTACACCCTCTCATAATGTAGTGAGACACTTCTATTTTACTCCTTTATATCCTCCAAATCGTTTAACCTTCCTCAGTTTTCCTTTGATTGTATGGGTTTTTAAAGCATCATAGACAATATCCCCTTTTCCATTTAAAATTTCGATATTTGTAAAACTGTCTCTCACATCTATAATTCCGATGTCGTCACTATTGATTGTTGGTATATTACTAATAGCTCCCACAATATCGACAGCCCTCATCTTGGATTTTTTCCCACCTCCTATAGTTAACTTTGTAACTGAATTTCCAAACTTTTCTTCTTTTGTTTTTTTCCTCTTCGTAACCGTTTTTTGCTTTTTGTAAAATATATTCTTTTCACAATCCTCTATTGTTGGTTCTGACAAGATTGGAAGTTTCAATTGCATATGCTCTTCTACCATTCCAAGCATTTTCTCATCTTCGACGGTTATCAAACTAACTGCACTTCCCTTTGCTCCATTACGCCCCGTTCTTCCAATTCTATGAACATACGTCTCTCTCCCAGTCGGGAAATCATAATTTATTACATGGCTAAGGGAATCCACATCTACCCCTCGCGCTGATATATCTGTGGTAATCAAAAAGCGAAATTGACTCTTTTTAAATCCTTCTATTGCTCGAATCCTTGCTCTTTGCTCGATTTCTCCATGCAAAATCCCACATCTAATTCCTTCTCTTTGTAATTTTCTTCCTAACACTTCCACCATTTCTCGCGTTCCGCAAAATATCATGGCCTTATCTGGATTTTCTTTCATTAATAAACGTACAAAAACCTCATACTTTTGTTCTTGCTCTACTTTATAGAGCTTTTGCTGAATGCTATCACCTATATGTAAATCCGATTCCAACTCTATCTGAACAGCTTCACAGTCCATCTCATTCGTGAGTTCTTTTACCTTCTCATTCATAGTCGCCGAAAAAAGATAAATACCTACTTCTTTTGGCAATCTCTCAATAATTTCTTTTACTTCTTGATAAAAGCCCATATCTAACATTAAATCTGCCTCATCGATAACTAGATGTTTCACCTTCTCTAACTTTAGACTCTCTCTTCTCAAGTGATCTAATGTTCTTCCAGGTGTTCCTACCACTATATGAGTCCTTTGCTTTAGTGTCTGAATCTGTTTATCAATAGGGAATCCACCAAATATATCTGCTACCTTTATTCGCTTTGCACGCCCAATAAAAAATAACTCTTGCTTTACTTGAACTGTTAATTCTCTAGTAGGCTCTAATACGAGCACCTGTGGCAACCTTTCATCCCAATTTATACCTTCACATAGTGGAATTCCAAATGCCGCTGTTTTCCCACTACCTGTTTGAGATTTTGCTATCACACTTTTCCCTTCTAAAATATGCGGTATTACCTGTTTTTGAATCTCTGTTGGATTCACCATCTCTAGAATATCTAGTGACTCTATAATCTCTTCCGATAAAGCAAAACAACGAAATTTATTTTTATTATTTACCATCTAATCTCCTTACTTTCTAACCAACCATTATATTGCACAGATTGGTATAATGGTACTAAACAATATGTACCCTATTGCTATTGCAAAAAATGCTGCTAAATCTATACTCCTTAAATATCCAGATTTTTCCCCTTCTTCTTCATGATTACGCTTATTCAGCGAATAAAGAGACATTGCTACAATCAAGATGACTGTCATTAACGATACTGCATTAATCATATCTGTCATTCCAAATCCGCCTCCATTTGGTGGCACTAGTGCTGATACCACATATGCATTTGCCACAACACCAAAGAAAGACGCCCCTGAAAGCCCCAATGAATCCGCATCTGTTTTATGCGAAAAAAGTGAAAACAACCCTAATAATACTGATAAGAAATACGGTACAACAATCCGAAGGAAAAACCCAAAGTCTTCACGTACAATCGGAATTCCTATCACATATTGTGAAAATACTCTCTCCTCAGCACCCTCTGCATTCGGTGATGAATATGTAGATTTATACGAGTGCGGCTTTACCGTACTGTATATCCCATCATAAACCTCGAACCCTGGTATCTGAACCCTTGAACTAATATTCGTTTCTTCTGTATCACTTACATATCGCAGTTTCGCACCATCTCGAGTTGTATCTTCAATATAGATGTTCATCATATGATTTTCTAATGAAAAACGAGTTAAATCATAATACTTATCCACAACTGCAGTTACTTTATACCGTTGATAATTTGTGCCCTCATCTTCATAGTGCTCGCTTACCACCTCTTTTTCTTCAATCTGCCCACCGACGATTTGAAAGCTCTCTCCAGGACTGAAGTCCGAATCTCCTTCCCACGTAAACCATAAGTAGAATACGGCCTCAAAGCTAGAATCTGCGATTGAAACATTTCTTATAGATTCCACATACATCCCAATCTCCACTTCTGTGTATTCCCCCTCTGGGTAAGTAGCCGAAGTAATTGTGGGATCCACTCGTTCTGCATGCTTTTCTCCTGCCTCTATCTTATTATTATACAAAATAGCCCCAAACACACTTGTAATCACCACATAGATTGCTATAATCAACCCAAATATTAGGAGCACCACTTTTTTTTGTTTTCCTTCAAAATTCTTAAAATTAAACATCTCTTTCCCTCCGTATTATTGATTATAATATAGTATCCTCTTGTTGCGCAACTGATTCATGCGCTTAGTACCTTGTGTGTTATATTAATCGCACATAAAACAACTCCTTGGTACTCATCGTCATACATAACTGATGAATACCAAGGAGTATTAATTTGTCTATTTAATCCTATTGATCTTCCAATGCTCTTTGCTGCATTCTTTGAATCTCTGGAACAGCTGATAACATTGGAGTAATACCTTTCTTTTTCTTAAATATCCTATCGCTATAATTCTTTGTAATCTTTAATACAATTCCTGAAAGCGATAGTACACCAATCAGGTTCGGTATTGCCATTAACCCATTGAACGTATCTGATAAATCAATTGCTAGTGATGCATCTAATGTACATCCTGCCACTACAATTACTACGAAAATCAGCTTATATACTGTAACTGATTTTGTTCCAAATATGTATTCACACGCTTTTGTCCCGTAATAACTCCACCCTAATACTGTAGAGAATGCAAACAATGTTACAGCTATTGCAATGAAAATCCCCCCTGCTGTTCCAAAACTCTTTGCAAATGCTTCTGTTGCAAGACCTAGCTGAGATGCTCCACTAAGAGATGCACCTGTTTCTAGATCAACAATACCTGTCGTTAATATTACAAGTGCTGTAAGTGTGCAGACTAACATCGTATCAAAAAACACTTCAAAGATTCCCCAAAGACCTTGTACTACTGGCTCTTTTACATTTGATGCTGAGTGAACCATTACCGACGAACCAAGTCCGGCTTCATTTGAGAATACGCCTCGCTTAAATCCCCATGTAATAGCCTGCATAATCACGGCACCACCCATTCCTCCTGCAGCTGCATGGAAACTAAATGCATTCTTGAAAATCGCTTCAAAAGCTGGAATTATCATATCTGCATTCATTATAACAATAATTAATGCTCCAAGAATATAAAACCCTGCCATAAATGGCACAATTTTTTCATTTGCACTTGCAATACGCTTTAATCCACCTAAGATAACCAAAGATACTGCCAATGCCAATGCCACACCTAAAATTAGTGCATCCGTCGTTGCATTTCCTGATAGTGTATAAATACTCAACACGCTTTCTCTTATCGAGGCAACTTGCCCGAGGTTACCAATTCCAAAAGAAGCACACATTGCAAATAGTGAAAATAATACTGCTAGCACTTTTGCAATCCCTTTAAATCCTTTTTTACTACCTAACCCGTGTTCTAAGTAGTACATTGCACCACCGCACCACTCGTTTTTTTCATTTTTTCTTCTATAAAAAATTCCTAATACGTTCTCTGAATAATTTGTCATCATTCCAAATACTGCTGCAACCCACATCCAAAAAATTGCACCTGGTCCACCCATTGTAATGGCAAAAGCTATACCCGCTATATTACCCGTTCCAATTGTTGCTGACAATGCTGTACAAAGCGCTTGGAATTGGGAAATTGAATCTTTATCTTTACTCTTTAGAATGTCTTTTTTCTTAAAAAGGCTTCCTACCGTCTCTTTCATAGCATGACCAAAGTGTGTAAACTGAAATCCTTTCGTAAGAATCGTCATCACCACTCCTGTACCAATCAATAATACCAATGCAGGGACTCCCCACACCAAACTGTTAACCTTACTGTTAACTTCTGCAATCATTTCCGTCATTAATCTGTCCTCCAAAAAAGTATAGTATGATTGCGCTATAAAAAATGGTATAAATTCCGTCCTTTTGCCTGAGAGATTCAGTGATACTCACTGTTGCACCTTCGGCCCTCTACTCAAGGTAGAGCTTCTCCGGAACGCCATCCATTGACAGTCGCTATCTTTTTTACAAAAGACACCTGAGAGTGTTACTCCTTCGGATGATTATAAATCAATTTCCTGCCAACTTCATATAGCACATTACTGTACCATGTTAGCACATTGAAGTGCTTTGTCAAGTTTGTCGCTGTATTGTACGCAATTTTATACATTATACCTTTTACAGATTTATGTCCTTTCTTTTAAATTTATAACTTATTTTTTTGATTCACTTATATTTTTTAGTGTAATCTGTTAAAATAGACTTAACTTTAATTATAATTTCAGAAAGGATGGAATCTATATGGATCAAAAAGCAATGTTTAAAATAACTTACGGTTTATATTTAGCCTCTGTTACATTAGGAGAAAAAATGAACGGTTGTATTATCAATACTGTTGCTCAGGTTGCAGAGACCCCAAACCGTCTTGCAATCTCAATCAGCAAGCGAAACTATACCGATGAACTTGTTAAGAAGGCAGGAAAACTTGTCGTATCACCGCTCTCTACAAAAGCAACTATGGATACCTTCAAACATTTTGGCTTTCAATCAGGTCGTGATGTAGATAAGTTCTCTAATATTGACTATAAAACAGTAGATGGTATCCCGTATATCGATACTTGCACCCTAGGCTATCTAGTCTGTCAAGTACTAGATACTTTGGATTTAGGTACACATACCCTATTCATCGTTGAAGTTGCGGATGGTGCCGTCTTAAGCGACGATGAGCCTATCACTTACAATTACTATCAAGCAAATGTAAAGCCAAAACCTACCACTTCAGCAAAGAAGGGTTACCGCTGTACCATTTGTAATTATATTTATGAAGGCGATACACTACCAAGTGACTACGTTTGTCCACTTTGTAAGCATGGCGCAGCCGATTTTGTTCCTGTATAGATGCTTGAATACAAAAATCAGAAGCTGGAAAAGCTTCTGATTTTTATTTCTACCTACTACTACGCTATGTACACTGCACTCGTCACCGCTATTGGGTGTTCATCCACAATTTCTATTATCATATATCCCCTCTCTAGATATAAATCACTAATTAAAACATCTGAACTATATACAACATCCGTTACTATTTGCCCGTTATTGATGATTCGAACCCGCTTCGGTATACAATCATTTGATGCCCATATCTTTTCTTCACTTGCTACTTTGCTTATAATATGAACTTGTATCGGCTGTTTCTCTACTGTATCTCCAATTCCATATTTTTCTCCTCCAGCACTTATGCTTATATCTAGTTCCAAGAGAGAAGTCACATATGTTCTCCCCTGTTTTATTGCTTCTTTTACACTTTCTTTCGTTATCTTTCTCCCTTCTATTCCCACATAAGTCGCCGTAAGAACAGACGGTCGCTCTTGATCTGCACGATGCCAATCTCGACCAGCAGTTATTGCAAGCTTTTTTCCTTCTTCTAACAATTGTTGGTACCACTCTCTCGACAAATAATTCTTCCTATTACTGTAAGGATTGTTCTGAGACCATAATTCTATGTAGGAAATCAAATCCCATCGACTAACATCAAATTCCCAGTTAGAACCACAGCTAATCGGTGCTCCCAGCTCAAATGGATGGGCAATTCCACATATTCCATTTGCATTTTTCACTTCTTCTAAAAATTCATCTATCGTATCTCGCTTTGCGTGTCTCCAATTAACATTTGCATCTAGCGTTAGTACGTGTCCCCAAAAAGTAGTGCATTCCATCCCTGGCATGACAAAGATTTCGTCTTCTATATTTTGCGGCATACACTCGTAAGATGTCATTGTGTTATGGTCTGTGATAGCAAATCCTGCATACCCATAGCTTCTCACCGCTTCATATAGTTCTCTCGGTGAAAAATCACCATCTGAGTGATAAGTATGGGTGTGCATCTCTAATGGTACATACACTATTTCTTCTGTCTTAGCTTGTATACCTTCCACTAATAAATCGTATATAATTTCTTCTGTCATTATTTCATTTACGTGTAGGCAAATTATATATCTTCCTTGTTTAGGTTTATATTTTAAGAATCCTGGCGACGATCCTCCCTTTGATATAATATAAGATTTTTTTTGTGCATGACGATGTGCTGTTCCTATATTTGCTCCAGCTCGCTCTAATGAAAACGACACGAAATTCATTAAGCACTCATGCATCTCAAACGGTTCTTCTTTTCGATACTTCTGATAGCAAGTTTTTACTTCTTTCTGTATCAGCTCTTTATCCTTCATTATCTTTGGCCCATATTCAATACTTATCACCAATTTCTCTAGATCTTCTTTTACTTCAAATTCAAACTCAATATCTGTTGTTCTCTGTTCCTTAGTAATTATTATCTTCTCTTGAAATAGACATTCCTTCATCTCACTTATCTCCTATACCAATTCCTAGGTAAATACCTTTTTTTGCCACTTTTCATTATAAAATCTACATGTAAATATAATTGCTCTTATCACTTCATCTAGCGCCATTGCAACCCATAGACCAACAATCTGTAATCCAAGTGTATTTCCCAGAAGATAGCAACCTCCCACGCCAATAATCCAAGCAAATACTGTCGATACGCCTACTGGATATAAAATATCATTACACACAGGTAATATCCTACACAAATTGACATTTATCGCTCTTCCTAGTGAACGAACAATCTCAATACCTGTTACAATCTTAGCTACTTCTATCACATCTTTATCATCTGTAAATATTGTGAATATTTGCTCTGTAAATAAAAATATAAGTGTTGCAATTCCTACTGCAAACACAGTAGATAGAAACATCGATATTTTCACGCTTTCCTTTACTTCTCGATACGATTTTCCTCCCATTTGATGCGAAATTATTACCTGAGCTGCTCCCGAAACCGACTCTGCACAAATAAATGAAAAACTAGCTAACATATTTAAATAAACCCTCGCATTTATCATATACGTTGCAAATCCATTACAAATAAATTGTATACAAACTTGTGAAAAACCGTATGAGATAGATTCTCCTGCCGTAGGAACACCTAGGCTCAGTACCTTTTTTAACTGTATTTTCGAAAAGTACCGCCCTTCTACAACTTGATAGGTTGGAAACACTTTTTTGATGAATATAGTAGCTATGATTAGCAGACCAATTATCCTTGACAACGTACTTGCTACTCCTGCTCCTAGCACCCCCATTGAAGGTAGCGAAAAAGCTCCAAATATAAAACAATAATTCCCAATTACATTAATAATATTAACAATAATCGAAACTACCATCGTCTCTTTCATCATCTTTTGACTTCTCAAAAATGATAATATCGTCTGGTATAATGATTGAAAAACTAGACCTATACTTATCACCCGCATATAGCTGACCGCTTGTGTGTACATACTTCCTTTGAGATTCATCATCCTCAATATTTCGTCTCCGAATATAAACAGTAGTAAACTAACACTTACGCCTAAGACCAAACCAATTAGTACTGATGTAAAATAAGTCTCCTTTACTTGTTTCTTATCCCCTTCTCCTAAATATTTTGAAATTAATATTACAGAAGCAGAAGATGAAATAGAAAACGTCACTAAGACTAATGAAACTATTTGATTTACATTTCCTATTGCTCCAACACCATCTTGATTAAACCATCCAACCATCACCTGATCTACATTACCTACAAACAATTGCAGAATCAGCTCAATATATATCGGAATCGATAACCCTATTAGCTGCTTTTTTATGTTTTCTTTAACTTGCTTCATCTAACTGCCTTCTCTGTTCCATTGCATACTTTACGCGATTTGTTGTTATATAAGGAATTTGATTTCGCAACAAGAAATCGATATCAGCTCTTTTATCCACAGTCCAACACGATAGAGGAATTTTAGCTTTTGCAAGCGCTTCTATCAGGTCTAATGACACTGTATTATAATCTAAATTAAATCCCCTGCAACAAGGATTTGCATTCTTCCTAAAGTTAATAATTAACTCTTCAATCTCTTTTTTACTTAATTGTTTTTCATTTCCAGTAATTCCTGCATACTCTGTACCTACAAAATAGTGAAATTTATTAAACTTATTCAAAAAATTTATGTCACTAGCCCCTGTAAAAAACAGTCGTTTTTCCAGGTGCAATCGCTCTGCTATTTCTGCTACTTCCTTCGTTGTTTCTTTTTCTTTAATATCACAATTTATCATAATGTTTGTGCTTTTTATTCGTTCTAACACCTCTTCTAAAAGGAGATACTCTTCTAACGATTCTATATTAAGTGGATCATGTGAAAGATAAACTTTACCTTCATACATTCTAACATCCACTTCTAATATATCAGCATTTAGTTCTATCGCCTTCTCCACATCTTCCCATGTCCCGGGTTTTGTATTCTCCAATCCTGCGTGTGCTGTTATATATGTCATAACTAGTCCTTTCTCCTTTAAATACATAGGGATGCCAATTAGCATCCCCTTTTTATGTACTATTTATTTTCTGGTTTCTACTGTCTATTGTACTTCAATCCATTCTTCTATCTCTTTTTGTGCTGAATCTAGCGTACTCTTTGTATCTTCTCCTCCTAACACAGCTGTTTCAACTGCTGTTGTCAAGATGCTTCTTCCTTGTCCACTTCTATAGTAGTAACGAGGTGCCCATAAAGTCTCCATTGTTTTGAACATTGCTTCCACACTCTCTTCACCTTTTACCCCTTCTAGCTCAAGAGCGCTCTTTGTTACTGGCATTCCTTCTGCTCTTTGGTTATTCCAGAAATACTCTGTGAAAAACTCTCCTGATGTGAACTTCATAAATTCCCAAGCTGCGTCTTTTACTTCACTTGTCTTTGCAATAACAAATGGACTACCAGCAAACATTCCGCCCATACCTTCTTCTTCATTAATAAACAAGCGGCTAACTCCATAATTATCTTCAATTCCTAATGTTTGTATTGACTTTAAATTAAGTGGAGCACATCTTAAGTTAATCGCAATATTATTTCCATCTGTTCCAAATAACTCTCCACCTTGACCTGCCATCACTCCTTCTGGTGCGTACTCATTCAAAGTCTTTAAATCTTCTATCGCTTGTACCATTGTGTCGCTATTGAAGTTAACTGACATTTCTGAAGAACGAATTCCTTCACCCCAAGTTCCGCCGTAATATTCATTGATGTTCATTACTGTATCTGCTGCATCTTTTCCAGTGTAGAATATTCCATAATTCTCTTCTCCTGTCTCAGGGTTTGTGCCTGTCATCTGCTCGCTTTTTTCTAAGATTTCTTCCATCGTTGGCTCTGCTGTTAAATACTCAACTCCCCATTGATCAAAAATTTCTTTGTCGTACATAATAAATCTGGTATCTCCTATAAATGGCAGTCCGTAGATTTGAGCTTCTTCGTCTTCTGGCCCTGCAACTTTCCATCCTTCTACTTGCCCTTCTGTGTATACAGACATATCAAAACCATCTTCATCAATATAAGGTTGAAGAGGTTCTAATAAGTCTTGCTCTGCAAGCGCACTGATTCCTGGTGCTTGGTATACATCAGCTTCTCCTCCTATCATCATTGCCTGAGTCTTCTTTTGATAATCATCCCACCCCATGTAGATAAATTCCACATCAATATCTGGGTTTTGTTTTTCGAATTCTGTTTCTACAACATGCATGCCTGTTAGTTTTTCTCCTGACACTGGATCTGTAAAATCTTCTTGTTCAAATCCACCTATCAATTGTACTTTAAGTACTGTCTTGTCCCCTGTACTCTCTGTGCTAGCTTCTGCACTAGTTCCTCCATTTTTCTCTACATTTCCACATCCTGTTACTGCTGCTCCCATCATTGCCATTACTAATAATACACTCACTAATTTTCTTTTCATTTCTTTTTTCCTTTCATTTTTCATATTGAAATTTTTTACTCACCTTTTACTCCACTCAATGCTATTGATTGAATGATATATTTTTGTAAAAACAAAAACACGATTAATACTGGTACTACACCTAAAAATGCCACTGCCATTGTACTTCCTGCCATTCTGGTTCCACCTTCTGTAGAAAAAGATGATATAAATATTGGCACTGTCCTAGTCTCTTCTCCTGTTAACACAACAAGTGGCCACAAGAAATTGTTCCAACTATCCATAAATTTTAATATTGTTATTGTTGCTATAATCGGTGATGCCAAAGGTAGGTACACTTTAGTCAATACCGTAAATGGTCCGCCCCCATCCATATAAGTAGCTTCCATTAAACTATCTGGTAATTTATCAAAAAAGTTTTTTGCTAGAAGCAACCCAAATCCATCTATCATGTTAGGCAAAATTAGGGGAATAAATGTATTTGACAATCCAAGACCTGAAAACATCCGAAACATCGGTATCATTCTCGTCTCAAACGGAATCATCATTGTCCCCAATATAATTAATAGAATGATTTCTTTTCCTTTAAAGCGTCCTTTTGAAAGTGCATATCCTGCTAGTAACACAGAGAAAAGGTTCAGTGCCACGGATGCAATTGCAATGATAAGCGAATTCGTATATGCCGTCCATAGCCCTCCATTTTCTGTTATAAGTTCCAAGTTGAAAAGTGAAAATTCTTGAATGATAAAACTTGGTGGAAATGGTGGATTGATATTTGCATACCGTTCAAACGACACTACTATCATCCATACAAATGGTGCAAGAAAGATAATTCCTACAACAGCAAGTATCGTAAATACTAATATATTTATTGTTTTCTTCTTCATGACTTTGCTCCCATTTTCGTTATTTTCATATTAATTAATGTAAACACCATGATAATTATAAACAGTATACTTGCTGCTGCCGAAGCAATTCCAAATTCATAATTTCCAAATCCTCTTTCATAGATAAACCCTACTATCGTATGTAGGCTTCTCTCTGGCGACCCAGTCATTCCTCCGAGTGTATACACATCTGTAAACCTTTGCATTCCACCTATCCACCCCATAATTAACAAGAATGTGAATGCTTCCTTCATCAACGGGAGTGTAATATGTAAATTCATTTGAAACTTATTTGCTCCATCTATAGATGCTGCCTCGTAGTATTCTGGTGATATAGTCTGAAGATACGCTAGGAAGATAATCACATTAAAACCTGTAGTTCTCCAAATGTTTAAGATAACTGCTCCAAATCTTGCTGTCACACCACTTTCAAGCCAAGTTATAGGTGCAATCCCTATCACTCCCAATAGTTCGTTTAAAATTCCATCTGGATGTAATACGAACAAAAATAATGTTCCTGCTGCAACAGCAGGTGTGATATATGGAATAAAGAATAAACTCTTGAGCAAATTTTTTCCTTTCACCACTGAATTGATTCCTACTGCCACCAAAAAACCTAACGGTATTGTTATTAGTAACTGAAAAAATGTAATAAAAAATGTATTGAAAATCGCTATATGAAACACCTCATTTGTAAGTATGTATTCGTAATTTTTCAATCCATTAAAAGTCTCAACTGTTCCATTTGACTTAAAAAAGCTCAGTCTAAAGACTTCAAATATTGGATATGCCATAAAGATTGCAACTCCCAATAGTGTTGGAATCAAAAGCATGTACCAAAAAGCCGTATTTTTCTTTTTCATATTTCCTCCCTGTTCCTCTTGTTTTCATGCACATTCTAACAAGCAATTTTCAATTCTTCTCGGTATTTTGATGCCAAAACATTGCTAAATGTTGACTTTTTTTATAGATTTTTCATAGATTTTACATTTGTATTTTTCTATTTTTTGTGCACCTTTGTTAATTTTATGTAAAAAAAAAGAAAAAACTATCCATACATGGATAATTTCCTCTTTTTGCTTCTATATTAGAATAGCACTTCCTTATCTTTTTCTCTTCTGTACTCCTTTGGCGACATCAGACAATATTTCTTAAACTGTTTAGAGAATGCTGAGTAATCTTGAAAACCTACTGTATATGCTATGTCTATCATTGAGTCTTCACTCAACCGCAACAATTCACAGGCTTTTTTCACCCTGTACTTCAACAGGTATTCCTGTGGAGATATGCCTAAATTCTTTTTAAACAACTTATAAAGATAGGTCCTGTCTATCGTACAGTTTCGCGCAACATCATCAATCGTTATCTGCTGTCTGTAATTTTCATGAATAAATCGGATACTCGTATCAAAATAATTCGAGTTCTTTTTCACCTCTGCTTCAAATGGTTTTACACAATCGAAAAACGCCGCCATACACTGTTCAATACTCAGCCCCCTATCAAGTATTAGGTTATGAATCCCACACAATGCATCAACTGCAGCCTCCTTATCTTCTCCACAGTGATAGATTGGCTGACTCCTTGAAAGCTTTGTCTTTTTTATAAGCCTTTTCATCTCATCTCCTGATACTGCCAGCCAAAAGTACTCCCATGGGTTATCTTTCTCTACTTGGTACTTTGGTATCTCCCCAGGAAAAACAATAAACCCACTTCCTGCATGTAAATGATATTCATTTCCGCTCCAAAAGTAATAACCTTCTCCTCTTAAAATAAAATGAATCCTATAATATTCTCGCTCAAATGTCCTAATTTTTCTATTATTATCTGGTTTTTCCCATCCATATGCGAGCAGCTGTAGCTTTGCATTCTCAATTTCTGAAAGTTTATTCTTCACTTTTAACATCTATAAAGGCCTCTTTTTTTCTTAAGTTTAATTCCTAGTTGAGATGTATGTCAATAATATTTGCAATTAATTTACTGTTAAAAATTATTAAAATCAATTATACTAGAAAACAAAGTAATGATAGAAGGAGTTTTCATGGACAATATAGAAAGAGTTTTACAAAACAACAAAATCTCAGATTATGCATTTGTTCCTTTTAAGGATTTGCAACTGCTAGATGTTCGTTCCAAGGAGCGGATTCCTTCTAATGCCCAAACTGCTATCGCTTGTATTTTCCCTTATTTTTCTATAGCTGCCTTTGGCGGGAACATCAGTGCCTACTGTGCTGTTCCTGACTACCATACCGTCGTAAGGACAAAATTAAAATTAATCTGTGAAGAATTACACTCGCTCTATCCCGATGAAGATTTTGAACCCTTTGTAGATGCTTCACCTATAAAAGAGGTGGACATGGCTCTTAAAGCCGGGCTTGGTGTTCTTGGAAAAAACTCATTGCTCCTAACTCCCAAATATGGCTCTTTTATATTTATAGGAGAAATAATCACAACTTTAGAAATCAAAAGTGAAACAAGAGAATTGCAAAAGTGTATCGGCTGCAATCTTTGTATCAACAGTTGTCCTGGGAAAGCGATTAATTACAATAGCGTGAACACCGAATTATGCGCAGGTTATTTAAACCAAAAAAAGGGGGATTTATCCCCAGAAGAGATCGAAATAATTACAAAATCCGCTTCCATCTGGGGCTGCGATATTTGTCAGTTGGTCTGTCCTTATAATAAAGATTTACCTGATGTAAATAATGAATTTTCTCGGGATATCATCAATACAATAGAAGCAGATAGTGTCCAGTCCATCTATAAAAAAAGAGCATTTGGCTTTAAAGGGTTGAAAATATTGTTGAGAAATTTAGATTTGTTAAAATAAGTGATACTCCTGATAAAATTAAGCATATAACAATCCATCTCTTAACAATAGACTCATTAACTTTTTGAGCACAGCGAATCCCTAGGTACAAAAATAACATTGCGATAGGAAATAGTATTCCGATCAGTTTCAGTATTTCAAGCGTAAATATGCCAATTGAAATATAAAGAATCAATCGAAAAAGCCCATCTATCAAGAATACAACTGCAACAGTCCCCTTAAAAGTTTCTGTATCCTCTGTTGTTCTACTTACATAGACTGCCATCAATGCTCCTACTCCAAATAAACCGCACATAATTCCTGACAATAATCCTAAAAGAAGGCCTTCTACCATATGAGGCTTCTTTTTTTCGCCCGTTTTACTTCGTAGCATGTCAATTCCAAACACCACTACTATAACTCCAAAGATAACTTTTAACAGCCCCTCATCTGCATTCTTTAAAAAAAATGCACCTGGCACTGCTCCTAAAATAAGGAGAAAAGCTAATGGACAAGCTACCTTCCACTTTACTTTTCTCCTAAACCTACTAATCATAATCCCATTCATTGGCAAATTTATCAATAAATCTATAGGGGTAAGTGTGGAATTGCTAGCACCAAATCCTGCAATAGCATTAAATACTAAGGTATTCGCAAATCCACACATTCCTTTCACAAACGCTGCTGCCATAACTCCTACTACTATAATTAAAAATTCCATATATTTTTCTCTCCATTTCTATATTAAGGTTACCATACCTCCTTATTTTTTGCTATAATAACCTTTGTAATATAGTCTTAAAGGAGTGAAATCAAATGGAAAATTTACGAGTATTCAATTGTAATATGGAACTTACTCTCGATATAATAGGCGGAAAATGGAAGCCGCTCATTATATACCACATTGGAAATAGCCAGAAACTGCGATATGGCGAACTAAGCAGAATTATCCCCGATATCAGCCAACGGGTATTATCTCGAGAGCTAAAAGCACTGGAAAGTAAAGGTATTGTCTCCAGAGAAGAATTCAAAGAAAAAGTCCTACGAGTAGAATATTCTCTAACAGATATCGGTAATGAACTACTTCCGCTCTTAAACGAACTCACGCAATGGGGAAATAAATACAACAGTCTACATAAGTACGCAAAAATAACTTGCGAATAATTACATCTGCATCTCTTTAACTAAATAGATTTTATTAAAACAGCGACATTTGATACTCTATCACACTACCGCTCGCTCTTTCAGTAATGATAGCATTATGCTTTACATCACCTATCAAAACAGGTGAATTTGGATTATGTCTTGCAATGTTACTTAATGCCGCTTTCTCGCTTGTAAGTGCATAGCAATAGACACAACCGTTTGCACAACAGTCATATGTTCCAATATCTATGCTTTCTACACAAGCACATTCTTTTCGTTGATTTTTGTCTTTTCTTACATTGATATTTTGACCGAGTATCTGCTCTATCAACGCTTTATCTATACAAGAACCGTGAAGAATGCCAAATCTACTTAAATCTATTTCTTCTGCACAGGTAAAAATCTCAATATTATGCTCTCTTGCAATTTTCGAAAAAATCTCAGCAAGGGTAAGAACATTTTCCTTTGTCATATTATACGCAAGATTTTTTCCTGTTCTTGAAGCAACATTCTTATAACTGTCAACAAAGCTGATTACACACCTATCTGTATAATTTGATAATTTTTCTGCCATATAAGTAAAACGCTCCGCGTGATAATCTATGGTATATATATCGGAGATGATAATCGGATCATATCGCCATACAACTCTCTCTTTACCTATACACTTACTCAACGCTATAAATGTGTCAATAAGATCCTCTTTGTCTGGTAACCCTTTTTCCGTCTCTCTTCCATAAGGAGTTAAAGTAAACTGAAAATAATATAGATATCCCATTTCATCTATTTTCGGAAGATATTGGAGAAAAGGTTTTGGATTTTTTGTCCAAAAAACAATTATATCAACAGCCTCACGAGTTAAAAAAGCTTTGGAATAACGGTTAGAATTATATGGGTTTTGTATAAGCACATAACCCTCACGTAGTCTATTTACAAACCACTCCCCATAATATGAGGGTATATCACATCTTCGTGTCGCACTGATAATCATTTAGTTTCCAAAATACCCATTAGAATCTAAGGGTGCTTTTTCCCTTTCTTTATCTGTGTATTCTCTGATAACTTTTGTCACCGAAATTTTATAGCTTTCAAATAATTTTGTTTTCCCCTCGAGTTGACTCATTCTATGCTCTGTCATAGTTCTCCATTTAGTCATGGCTTCTTCACTTTCCCATTCATTCATGGATAGAATTTTCCGCTCATCTACTAAGCTTTGAAATCTCTCGGCTGAAATAAAGCCGTCAAATCCTGACAGCATAGGTTTTAGCATTGCTGCTAGTTCTAAGTATCTTTCTTTTCCCTCATTTGTAGGGATTACCTCAAAAAGTACAATATATTTGCTCATTTGTTCTCCTCCTCCATATCAAGTAAAAATTCTTTCATAGTAAGTCCTCCAGCATATCCCACAAGTTTGCCAGATGAACCTATAACCCTGTGACAAGGTACAATAACGGTTATAGGGTTTTTGTTGTTGGCCATCCCTATTGCCCGACTCGCTTTTTCGTTTCCTACCGCTTTAGCTATATCCTTATAGCTTCTTGTTTCTCCATATGGAATAGCACAAAGTGCAGACCACACCTTCTTTTGAAAATCTGTCCCACTTAATTTATACGGAATATCAAACTGTTTCCTTTTTCCATCAAAATATTCTAAAAGCTCACTATATGCTTTATCTGTAAGTTCTGTTTTAGTGCCAAAATCCGTGATGGTCTCATCATGTAATCGCTTAAAGTATATGAGATAGTCATTTTCATATTTCATTATGAAATGTCCTATTCTTGTTTCATAAACTGCAAATCCACTCATTTTTTATGTCCTCTCCTTTCTATGTGTACTAAAGGACATACGCCCTCCTTCTTTTATTTTACCACACTATTGTCGGAATTCTTCCTAAAAATTCCTTTTCAATTTTTTCACTCTTCCTCATTTTTCGATACAATTCAATTAACCATACTTCATAAAACGATGTTTAGAGTATATTCAATGATAAAGCTCTGTAATCATTGACTTTTTCGACATTTTTCGATACAATTTATCATATGTCGTTAAAATGACCGGAGATAACTATATGAAAATACTATTCTTTATCAAAAAGCATGTACTAACAGTAGTCGTGTTTATTGTCATCGTGTTTATAGGACTTATAATAAATTGGGCTCGTGCTACTTCTAGTGATGCTATTATTGAATCCACCTTTGATGAGTTAGATCAAATAGGTAAGCAACACCAACTTCAGTTAACAAACCTGCTAAATGAGACTACCGATGATCTTTCTCTTTTTGCGGAGTTTATTGTAAAAAATAATGTTGATAGCGAAGATATCGTAGATTATATGAAACACCAATCACAATCCGCCGAGTTTGATAATTTACATTACATCGATCTTGATGGAAATGGTGTATCCATCGATAATAAGCACCATGATTTTTCTGAAAACACTGCATTTCTCTCTGCGCTAGAAAATGAGAAGATTTTTAAAACGCCTCACATTTCTTCCCAAACTAAGAATATTGTTTTTGATTTAGCCGTTCCTGTAGTAAAAGATGGTGAATCGATTGCAGTTTTGTTTTGCGAGATTTCTATAAGCGATTTTATCTCAGTGTTTATTCAGAACAAGAATGATCAAACCGATTTCTTTTTTGTTGATTCTGAACTAAACATGTTTTTTTCAACAAGTGATAATCATATAAATACTGTTGCAATTCCTGAAGAAGATGTTATAGAAATGGGAGTGGATAATGTAACTGAAGCTCAACACAATATACAAAATCAGCAAAATGGTGGCTTTCACTATGATTACTTTGGCACACCGAAGATAATGGTCTATTACCCAATCGAATCTACAAATGTTGCACTAGCTATGAACGTTCACATTGATTCATTGAGCAGCGAAACTATAAATGCTATACAAAACTTTGATTTAGTTGGGAGTATTATTTATTGGACTGTTATTTTACTTGTATTTTACATTGCTTTTATGCACTCTCGCTCTACTAAGCGAATTACTAAGGTTGCCTATTATGATTCACTAACTAAACTTCCTAATATTGAAAAACTAAAACTAGATATGAAAACAGTATTACAAGGTAATCAAAAAAATTATTATACAATTTTAATAGCTGATATTGAAAATTTCAAAGCCATTAATGAAATATTTGGATACGATATGGGAGACCGAGTTCTAAAGACCGTAAAAACATTAGCTGATAGCTTTAACGAACCGAGTTTAATTACCGCACGAATAGGTAGTGATAAATTTGCCATGTTTGCTAGCAGGTCCATGCTTGATGATTTGAGCTTTTTTTCAACAGCTGTAACAACACACTACGACGAACAAATTCCTGAATTAATCAACTATAGTGGTACCTTTAAACTTGGTAGGTATCATATTGAACTTGGCGAAACTGATGTTGATGACATCCTTGCAAAAGCAAATCTTGCATATAATAAAGCAAAGTCAATCAAGGGAATCTCTTACTGTGATTATGATGAAACATTTAAAAAGACCATGCAAGCAGAGGCTGAAATCACTAATAAGATGCAATTAGCACTAATAAACAAAGAATTCAAAGCTTATTTGCAACCTAAATTCAGCATACTTGATAACAAACTAATTGGGTCAGAGGCACTTGTTCGTTGGATTGATTCTGATGGTAACATAAGAATTCCTAGAGACTTCATCCCTCTTTTTGAACGAAATGGATTTATTGTTGATCTTGATAGATTTGTTCTTGAACAGGTATGTAAAACCATTAAGCAATGGCTGGATGAAGATATAGAATTTCTTCCAATTTCTGTGAATTGCTCAAGGCTTAACCTACAGAATCAGCGTTTTGTAAGTGACATTGTCGCAATTGTAGACAAATATAATGTTCCTCATAAATATATTGAAATAGAACTGACCGAATCCGCCGCAATAGAAAGCGAACAGAGTATTGAACAATTGTTTGCGGACCTACATAAAGAAGGATTTAAAATTTCTATCGATGATTTCGGCGCTGGGCATTCTTCACTTGGAATGTTGAAAAATCTACAAGTTGATACCCTTAAAATGGATAGGAGTTTCTTTGTAAGTGATAACAACGTTCATCACCATGATATGTTAATTGATAGCATTATTAAAATGGCACACAACCTTAATATGTACGTTGTTGCAGAGGGGATTGAAACAGCAGATCAGATTAAACTTCTCAAGTCCCTGAATTGTGATGCCGTACAAGGTTATTTCTATGATAAACCCATGCCAATTGAACAGTTTGTAGAAAAATACTGCAGAGGAAACCGCTTTTAGGTCTCCTCTGCACTATTGTTTTAATTTTTCAACAATTGCGCCTCTGTGAACTTTTTTATGTTATACTCATTAGGACGCAAAATAGAAAGGATATTTAATTATGAGAAAGAATAACAAAGGTTTTACTCTCGTAGAATTGATTATTGTAATCGCAATTATCGCAATATTAGCAACAGTATTTGCGCCGATGTATACGAAATATATAGATAAAGCTAGAGTTTCAAATGATAAAAAACTAGCTACTAGCTACATGCAGGCTGCAACAGTTGCCCTATTAGATGGTTATGCTGGAGATACTGCACTTACAGGAGAATGGTATGTGTTCAAGTGGGGATATACTACCTCTAATTCGAATGAAATGAATATGCATATGGCTGTAGTGACCCAACCTGATACGATAGAGCATTGGGGCACTAGAATACCGGAGCTACAAAATGAAGTTGCACAAACCATGGGTTTTGTAAAGGCCGATGGAACGCTAGATGAATCAAAAATACCACGTCCTGAATCAAGCGCTGTTCAATATCAAAATGCAGGACTGAATTCATTTGCATTTTTCCTAAACCGAAATACTGGCGAAATACTTATTCGCGGAATAGAAGGTGGTGACAAATGGGTAATAGATATCGGAATAGAGAAACCGCTGACTTATGCGAGCTTATAAAATATAATAGACTAAAAGATTGCAAATTATGATGAAAATAAAATAGCTGAACTTATGGCTGATGAAGGTATTGTACGGAATAAAGCAAAAATTCTTGCTACAATACAAAATGCAAAATCCTATTTAAAAGTAGTCGAGGAAGTCGGTAGTTTTTCAAAATACCTTTGGAGCTTTACTAATAATAATGTTGTGTACAATCCTTTTGATGGAGTAACTACAAGAAATGAATTATCCGATAAAATTTCTAAGGACCTTAAAAAAAGAGGTTTTAAGTTTATTGGTGAGAACGACAGATAGAGACTATAACACGAGTTCTTATTATTTTTTATAAATCAATTTATACCTAATTACATATCCGTATTGATTATGTTTTTTTCCTAAAACAAAAAAATAATTCTCACTCTTACAGTGATAAGTAAACATGCTTTTGCAACTGTAATTCTTTTGCAGGCAAGACACATGCTCTGCCGAGTAATCCGAATCAAAGACTTTAATCAATGACAGGTGAACATCTGGGTAAAACGATACTGCCAAGATTTCCTCACCTATCATTGCCAATCCTTTTACACTTTCTTTTTTATCCAAGTAGTATTCCTCTGTGATTTTTCCTTGTTTATTACACCTAACCATTGCCACATCACTAACCACTATCACAAAACCATTGCACCTACCATCAAATTCTATATTTACTATTTTATAGTTGATTGATAAGTTCATATTGACGCAGTCTATTTCGCAAAAGGAATCATAGTCTAATTTATATACTTTATTTGTATTCGCAACTGCCCAAAAACACTTGTCAACATAATCATAACAAATATCAACGTAGCTATTTATAAGAGGAATATACTTTATAAAATTAAATCCAAAATCATATACCGAGAGCATTTTATCTGTTGCTGAAACTATAAATATGTATTTACCATCAGATGTTACAGCATTATATGAATTAATACGTTTATCTAAGAGTGGAATCTCATTCATTAATAATGTTCCAATCATCCCATTCTCCAATTCTATATTTATTATAGGACTATGCACGCGCATAGCCCTATGGCTTACTATCCTTTAGTAACTTCTTCTTTCTCTTTGATTATTGTATTCACATCTATTTTTAATGCAACGCTAATGTTACAGTTAGATGATTTTGAAATGAAATTTATCCCTGCATCTTGTGCGCTATTTTTGATTGTAAGCGTATTATTCGAATAGCTATAGCCAGCAGGTAATGCCCCCACCACTGCAAGCACATCATACGGTTCTACAATAAACGAAGCTACTCCGTCTATTTTAGTGTTTGGGTCGAAATTAATTAAGATATCATCATCCGTTAATTGTGTAACCTTTAAATTGGATGGTGTCTGTGAAATCATACTTACCTTAGGTGGTGTATTTATAATTACATTTACTGTAAATGGCACATTGCAAGGTGTCTGTATTATCTCAAATTCTAATGTTTCACCTTCTGCTCCAGCTGCAATTGTCAATATTCCTGCACTATAAGAGTAGCCTGTAGGCAAACTAGTAACAAGTTCAATTTGTGCAAATGGATCTGATAGTATATTGATGATTTGTGGCAAATTATTTTTGCACACATATACATCGAATACATTTATTCCCTTACTATCTATGACTACACTCGAATCTGACGCCTTCACAATAGGAACTGCCAATCCATCACCTGCCGCCCCACAGCATACATCTGCGTACACAAACATTGTAACATTTTTAAAGAAACTCCGTTTAGACGTTTGTTCAATAAACACGTCCTCTACTATTGCATTGACTGAAATTGAATTTCCAGGTACATAGTAATCTGGTAGCACTATATAGGTGCAAAATGGAACCTCAAAATGTGCTGAGTGAGATGATTGGTCGCATTTCTCTGCAATATATTCAATGAATTGAATCAGTTTTCCTTTCACAATAAGCTTATATCCTGTGCTTATGATTCCTTCAAAGTTCTTATTAGTAACAGGTGTTCTAACTACTTCAAAATCAGTAATTTCAGCATCTATATTAAGTGATGTTATTCTTTTTATATCGAGTTTTTGAACTGGTATTGTTAGATTTTCCATCACAGAGAATTCTTTCCACGCACTTGTTAAAAGAGGAAAAACAGGATTTACTCCATTGATAATAGTGTTATTACAAGTCATCTTAGATTCCTCCTTCTTCTATTAATTTTTTTTCTTCTGCAAGATCCACTGTTTCCTCTTGAATCGTTTTCGCTATACTTCCACAGCTATCATTAAATAGCGTTACATTTCCTATAGGCGCAGTCACAGTTCCTTTATCAAATAAGCACTGCTTTGTGTTAACTTGTAGTAACACCAACACATTTGTACAAATTGTGCGATTATCCATCAGACTTACATTTGCGTCTTCTATAAAAGGTGTAATTAAGAACATATTATTAGCAAGCAAGTATTCTGGTGTGACGCACTCTCCCCCTATGCTAAATGTCTGTGGAATCACAATAAATTCGCTTACAATAAACTCATTATGCACTCCATGCACGCTTTGCAATGGCTCATCCGCCACGTATTGAATCTTTTGTCTAAACTTGATTTCGACCACTAGCTTTTTCCCAGTTAATTTTTCGCCTTCTGATGAAGTAACTACTTGTGGAAGTACTCCCTTAGGAGGAATTGCTCCTGCTGGTGTATTAATTACCCTTACTGAAATTATTTTTGCATCAAATGCTGACGAGATCAGCCTTTCTATATCTGGTTTTTTACACGCTAAGGACACCGTTTCACTAACCGAAAACTCTTTATAGATTTCTGAAGATGCTGGAATATAATCTGATATTCCTAAAATATTAACCATATTTCTTACTACACTAGCCATTCTACTTCACCTCCAAAAACAATGATACACATTTTGTTATGTCTCTTGGACCTATAGACTCTACTAGTATATCTTCTATATATGGTACGACTGTATAGCACGTATTCATTGCTGCAGATTGTGGTAAAACCACAAACGTACCAAAGCAATAAGAATTATCGAAAACCATAATGCTTTGTTCACAATTATCGGCAACGTAGTGAATTGTTTGGTGTACAACACCTTCTATCACTAACTTCTTTCCAGTCAGCGTCTGACCACTTGGATTTAAAAGATTCCCCTTTTGATCTCTCTTCGATACTGGTGTCTCAATTATATAAAAGTTTTTTATCTCTACACAAGCTGTAACTCTTGTAATTTGCTCAATATCTGGAAAACAATCATTTAAAGAGATATGCTCTTGTAGCATAATTTCTTTAAATGCATTCACAGAATAGTTCTGTGGTATTTGGTTGCTAATACCTATATATTCTATTAAGTCTTTAACAATAGAACTCATTTAATTTCCTCCTATAACATCGTCTAGCATTCCTTCCTCTCTTTACTTATACTATTCCGCCTTTCTTTTATTGTTACTCCATATATTACTCGAATACAGACTTGTTCCTTAGTCACAAATTCCACCCATAAGTCTATCACGTCTACATTTACTATTTCACCGCCTTTTTGATCTTCAAACTGTATATATGTTGAAAAACAATGACATGCTTTATTGTATGCTGAATATTCTATTTCCAGTTTCACTCCACATAAGCTCTCACCAATCTTTATTTTTCCTATTGTTATTGAGCGAACAACTCCAATCGGATAAAGGCTATTAGGTTTAACAATACACACCCTAGCGCTTTTCTTGTTCTGCAATGTTCTCGTCCTACTTAATCCATACACACTAACAACCATCTTCTTCCCCTCTTAATAAAACTACGAGTTAATACATTATATGGATACTCTACACATTGTATCCTAGACACTACGAACAATTTTAAGTCCCTTACATATAGTATAAAGACAGCATATTCCTCTCAACTTATGCAGAAAGGTTTAAATATAATATGAATAATAATTGTGATTTAAGTATGATTAATGGAAACTCTATTGATATAGCCCCACAAGGGTGCGATTCTGAAATCAAAGCAGATATCACGGTATCTGAATTTAACTCGGTAAGGCTATGGGGGCAAATTGTTAATTGCCATGGAATGGCTGTTCCAAATGCTTTGCTAAAGCTTGTTAAAATCGTAATGGATTGTAATAACAAATGCTTGTATCAAGGTATTGCTCATACAGTAAGTGATTGTAACGGATTTTATCAATTTGATTTATGCGTAGACGATCCATGTGCAAAATACAAAGTTCTTGTCAATAAATCAGCAACTGGAACCGAACGAATTATCGATGGTAGCAGTGGTAACTGCAATGCTTGTTCCAATCCAGGCTATGCCCCTTGTGGTGAGTACAAACACAGAGTAACTCCTCCTGATCACTTTGATTGCTCTCAAGGTCCTGTATGTACTTGTGACAAATGTAAAAAAAACCACATCCCACAACCTCAAAGCCCTTGCAAATGCCAACAGGATACTTGTGTTGATTATTGCGCTCCAAAATGCTCTTGCTCATCTTCACATGTTGGAAGCAATATATACGCACCTTATAAAATAAGAGTTTAATCTATAAGCCATCTAATTGATTTCACAATTAGATGGCTTTTTCTTATTATTCTGTTGAATCTGCTTTCGTTATTAACTTAATAAAATACCACATCAATTTGTATTAATCCCTTAATCATATTTTAATGTTTACATGCTATAATTCAAATAAAACTTATAAAGGAGGTCGCTTATGCGAATTTTACTTGCTGAAGATGAAAGAGATATGAATAAAATTATTACAAAAAAGTTAGCATCAGAGGGATATGCTGTTGATAGTCTTTTTGATGGCGAATCTGCGCTTGAATATATAAGAAATGCTGATTATGATGTAATAATACTTGATATTATGATGCCAAAAAGAGACGGCTTTTCAGTTCTTAAAGCAATGCGCTCAAAATGCATAGAAACACCTGTAATTTTTTTAACTGCGCGGGATGCCGTGTCGGATCGAGTGAAAGGGCTTGATTTGGGTGCAAATGATTATCTTGTAAAACCTTTTTCTTTTGATGAACTGATGGCTCGTATTCGTGTTATGACAAGGTTAAAATCTGGAACACCCTCGAACATACTATCTGTTGCCGACTTATCACTTGACATAAGTACACATATTGTAAAACGTGGAGATACTGTGATAAATCTATCAGCCAAAGAGTATACCATTTTGAAATACATGATGTACAATGTCGATATTGTACTTTCAAGAGAAAGAATCGAAAATCACGTTTGGAACTATGATTACGAAGGTGGAACCAATGTTGTGGACGTTTATATTAGATATCTCAGAAAAAAAATCGATAGCGATTATGAAGTAAAGCTCATACATACAGTTAGAGGTAGCGGCTATGTGCTTAGGGAGGTATTATGAGAAAGATATCTGCAAAAATAAAGCTTACCCTTTTTACTGCATTACTTCTGCTACTAATGGCAGGGGCATTAATTGGGCTGATGTTCTCTGTGAGTGATGATATTGTTTCTTCAAACAGTATCACACAACTGACAGATGTCATAAATGATAACGCTGAAGAACTTGAATTTGATGACGGCAAACTGGATACTGAGGATATAGATTTCTTCACAAAGGGAGTGTACACGCTTTTGTATTCGCAGGAAGGTGAATACATAGCTGGAAATTTTCCAGAAGAGGGTATATCTGAACAGCCATTTATGGATAAGGAAGTCTCCGAATTCACCACTGACGGAACTAGTTACTATATCTATGATATATTAACCTCAGTTGAGGACTCTCGTTCTCTTGTTTGGATGCGCGGTGTTATAGCTATCGATGAGGTTGCAAATACCACAAATAACATTCTACAAATGGCATTATTCGCTTTACCAATTTTTGTACTACTCGGTTCAGTCGGTTGCTATTTTATTGCGAAGCGTACATTTCGCCCTCTGGATAAAATTATTCAAACCGCTGAAGAAATAAGCGAAAGCGAAAATCTTAGTCTACGTATAAATTTAAAAAATGGAAGCCCTGAAATCAGTAAACTTTCCAATACATTTGATAAAATGTTCGAACAATTAGAAAGCTCTTTTGAATCAGAAAAGCAATTTACTTCCGATGTATCTCATGAATTGAGAACGCCGACCGCTGTTATTTTAGCTCAATGCGAATATGCTATTGGAGAAAATATCACACTCCCGGATAAAGAAGAGGCTCTAGAAACAGTTCAAAGACAGGCTCTAAAGATGTCTAGCCTTATATCTGATTTATTAAATCTTATCCGCCTTGACCGTGGCACTGAAAAAGCTGAACTTCACCCCTGCAATTTAAGTCAGCTTATAACTGACATTTGCGAAGAACATAAGCTTATTGCATCTCCTCATTTTAATCTAACATATGATACTACCGCAAATGTAATCGGTACAGTTGATTCTGCGATGATTAGTAGGCTTCTTTCCAATTTAATAAGTAATGCTATCCGTTATAGCAAAGAAAATGGCAGTGCCCATGTTAAACTTTTTGAAACCGCTACCGAAATTGTCTTGACTGTAAAAGATGATGGGATTGGAATTGCAAAAGAAGATCAAGAAAAGATATGGCATAGATTTTATCAAGTGGACAGTTCACGTACAACAAGTCAACATGGCAGTATGGGCTTAGGCCTTTCCATAGTTGCACAAATTGCAAAACTGCATCACGCAAAAATTGAGATTGAAAGTGAATTGGAGAAAGGTAGTTTATTCACAGTGAAATTTCCAAAATAAATTTCACACCTTTAATGTTGCTTTAATTTTAGAGTTATAGAATTAAGGCATCAAAGAAATCTATAAATCAAAATATTTGGAGGTATTATTATGAAATCAAAAATTACATTAAAAAAAATAGGCATTATCTCTTGTGCCATTCTTCTAACAGCAGCTTTTGCAGGTGGTATTGTAACCCTTGCAAGACACATGACCTTGACCAATTCTGGACAAGCGACTACTGGACAAAATGAAACTACTGCAACTAACTTATCCTCGCAGCCCTCAGCAAGTTCCACTGAAAATTATATCGGTGAATCCGAAGCAAAAGCAATAGCCCTTACACACGCTGGTGTGAATGAAACTGATGTTACACATATGCTCTGCAAATTAGATTATGACGATGGTGTTGCTGAATATGAAGTAGCGTTTTTGAATGGCACTACCGAATATGACTATGAAATAAGTGCAGTGAATGGCGATATTCTCGGCTATGACTATGATATGGAAAGCTATGATACAAAGTCTGCACAAACCTCGGATGAATCTACAGCTACCGAGTACATCAGTGAATCCGAGGCAAAATCAATAGCTCTTACACACGCCGGAGTGAATGAAACTGATGTTACACATATGCTTTGCAAATTAGATTATGACGATGGTGTTGCTGAATATGAGGTGGAATGGACAATCGGAAGAATAGAGTATGAATATACAATTAAAGCTACCGACGGCATGATTTCTGAGCATGATGTAGAATCTGATGACTGATGTATATATATGTTTTAAAGTAAGTTTAAGTTTTATGGTATAATATCTCCTTAGAGGTGAAAATATGCGAATACTATTATGTGAAGATGAAAAAGAACTTGCTAATGCTCTTTCTAAAATATTAAAGCATTACAATTATTCCGTTGATACGGTTTATGACGGCGAGGAAGCACTTATATTTTTAGATGCTGAAAATTACGATGCCGTGATTTTAGATATAATGATGCCAAAGGTGGATGGACTTACTGTCCTTCGAAAAGTACGCGAAAAAGGAAATCTTATTCCGATTATTATGCTGACTGCCAAGTCCCAAGTTGATGATAAGGTAAATGGTCTTGATTTAGGTGCAAATGATTATCTTACAAAGCCATTTGATACGAAAGAATTACTTGCAAGACTTCGTGCAATGACTAGGAGCGTCAGCGACAGTAGTTCATCAATTTTGACAGTTGGCGATGTGAATTTGAATAGAAAAACCTTTGAGCTTTATACGCAGGAAAACTCATTTAAACTTGCGAGCAAAGAGTTTCAAATGATGGAAATGCTTATGATAAATAAGGGACATATTATCCCTACTGAGCGTTTTCTTGAAAAAATATGGGGTTATGACAGTAATTCCGAATTGAATGTTGTTTGGGTCTATATTTCATATCTTAGGAAAAAACTGACTCTTCTAGAATCAGGCGTTAAAATTAAAGCAACACGAAATACTGGATATTCGTTGGAGGTATGATATGCTAAAAAAACTGCAAAGAAAATTCGTGCTGCTTACAACTAGTATAAGTATCGTTGTAATGTTGCTTATAGCTGTATTAATAAATACAGCAAACTATGTATCCATTATGAATAGTTCTGATGAGATTTTAAATTTACTTATACAAGGTGATTTAAAATCGGGTGAATCGTTTAATGGGCGCGAACCCTTTCCAAAAGAGATTGCATTTACCACAAGATTTTTTACTGTTAGCTTAGATGAAAGCAATCAAATTGATCATATCGATACAAGAAATATCAGTTCTGTTTCTACAGATGAAGCTATCGAATATACAAATATTGTAAATGAGAGTGACGCCGATACAGGATTAATCGATAATTATAGATATATAAGAAATCATAATACTAGCGGCTACTCCTATTTCTTTCTTGATATTGAATCTGATATTATCGGATTTGAGCAATACTTATTTTATTCTGTTTTAATTGTAATCGGTGCAGTGATTGTGATACTTTTCCTATCTCTTTTATTGTCTAAAAAAGCAGTGGCACCTATAGTTGACAGTTACGAAAGGCAAAAAGGCTTTATAACAAATGTCAGCCACGAATTTAAAACACCACTTGCTATAATAAAGGCTGATTGTGATGTAATTGAAATTGATAGTGGCGAAGGTGAATGGACTGACAGCATTAAAAAGCAGATTACAAGACTAGATACACTTGTAGAAAATCTCGTATCTCTTACAAAGCTTGATGAGAAAATAGAGATTATTAAAACTGAATTTTCTCTTTCAGATGCAATAACTGATACGATAAACGAGTTTTCTTCCGCACTTAAGAATACTGAACAGTGCCTGGTTTTAGATATAAAACAAAACATTTCCTATAACGGTGATGAGGCTCTTATAAGAAAAGTCATTACCGCCCTAATAGAAAATGCTATTAAATACTCCTTACCACAAACAGATCTTAAAGCATCGTTGAATACGGATGGTAATAAAAAAAAATTTAGTTTAGAGAATACTTGCGAGGACATAGCCATCGGAAAACACAATGATTGGTTTGAACGATTTTATCGTGGTGATAAATCACGTAATAGCGAAACAAAAGGATTTGGTATCGGTCTTTCTATTGCGAAAAGTATTTGTGATTTACACGGTGCTAAAATCTTCGCTGAAAGTAAAACAGGAAAAAATATTATCATAACTATAGTTTTTTAAAGTGAGGTGATTTTTTGCAGTCAGAAACAATAGAAACTAATTTTTATGGTGATTACTACTACCACCTTGCTAACGCAAAACAGAAGATATGCTCAATAATATCACTGGAATGTAGTGATGTTATTGAGCATATAAAGGCACGAATCAAGTCAAAAGAAAGTACAAAGGAAAAGCTTAAAAAACTCGGATTTGATGACTCTTTAGAAAATGCTATCGCAAATCTTAAAGATCTAATCGGTGTGCGTATTATTTGCAGGTTTTTATCCGATGTTTATACTATCTCAAACATAATTGAATATCATTTAGGATTTAAACATATTGTAAGCAAAGATTATATTAAGCATCCAAAAGAAAATGGCTATCGCAGTTATCACATTATCGTGGAAATAGAAATTGATGACATACCAGTTCCGATTGAAATTCAAATTCGAACCATATCCCAAGACTCATGGGCAAGTTTAGATCACAAAATGAAATATAAGAAGCAAATTAACAACGTAGACGTGATTCAATCTGAGCTTAAACGTCTTGCTGATGAAATGGCGTCTGCTGATGTATGTATGCAAACCTTAAAAGAACTTATAAATACTTAGGAAAATTAATTTTCTGGAACCTTTGGATACTCGTTGCATAAGTATCTGTAAGGTTCTTCGTCTTCTTCTACTTCTGGAAACCTCCCCATCTTTTCATAAAAGAAATTATCTGCGTCATCATCATTGCACGAGGATACCTCTCCGATAAGAACGTGACCCGTCCCTTGTTTTACCGCAAAATTATGATATTGATGAGGTGTTAAAGTAATACTCTCACCTGGTTTAATTTCAATTGTAGTTCCTGCCTTCACCATAAAACGTCTTCCATCTTTATTCACGCAAACCTCTTCTTCTGATAGTCCACTGTTCCCGTCATGGTTATAAACTGAAATTAGTAATGTTCCACCCCCTCGGTTAATAATATCCTCTGTTTTTACTGCGTGATAATGCATTGGTGCTTTCTGATGTTCTTTTAATGTGATTAATTTTTCTGCATATACTTTTTTATTATCCTCTTTTTTTAGATTTCCATTTCGTAAAGTAATCAAAGAAAATCCTATTTTTTCAAAATCTCCACATCCGAAGTCTGTAATATCCCAACCTAACATGTTGTCTCGAATTTCATCGTAAGACCTGTCTTTTTCTGCCCACTCCTTAGGAGTCCAGTTGCAAAAGGGTGGTAGATGAAAGCCATTTTCTTTTGCTAGCGCTTCCATTTCCTTTATGTTTTTGTTAATCTCTGATCTTTTCATTTTCAAACCTACCTATACTTGTGATATATCGCCCAAATGTCTTTATAATTTCTCATACCTTCACTTCCTCCAGTTGCCGAAAGTGAACATGCCGCTGATGCTGTTGCAAACTCCATAGCTTCTTCTAATGATTTCCCTTCATGAGCACTATATAAAATTCCTCCACAAAAAGCATCTCCTGCCCCCGTGGTTCCCTTTATATAACCTGATGGAAGTTGTAAACTTTTAACTTTAACTATTTCCTGTGTTACACAATCTAATCCATAGCTATACTTCGGTGAATGTATTACTGCCCACTTCGCTACCCCAAGTCGCTTCATCTCTCGCAAAGCAGCCACTACTTTTTTCTCATCTACTTCCCCTGCTTCTAGCAATTTTATCCCTGTAACATTCTCTGCTTCTAGTTCATTAATCGAACAAATATCGGTATATTTGAGCGCACACGCAACTATTTCCCGTTCTTCATCGCCTTCTCGTGATACTGCATCTACTGAAGTTATCCAACCACGTTGTTTTGCTTGATGTAAGATTTTTGCTCCATGGGTTCCAAAAACCTCATCCCTACTATCCACCTTTTTCATCAATAGCAGATATTCAAGGTGGAAAATTTTTCCTTTTAACTCCTCCCACGGAATATAGGTTTCATCAAACTCATCACTAGATCCTGCAAGATATAGAAATGTTCGCTCTTTACTATCTTCCGAATCAACTACAATAGTCATTGGAGTTTTTCCCTTATGAGATATTGCACTTGTATCTATATTATCGTGCTCTGCAAATATTTTATTGACAAATCTACCATTACTTCCATCACCTATTATAGTATTTACGGTTACGGGTAATGTGTTGTCCATCTTTGCTAAATCTAATATTAGGTTTCCACTTCCCCCTACCCCTTGCTCTACAAAATCAATATTTGACAACCGACCTTCTTTTGGATATGTTTTTGCACCATAATAAATGTCTACAATCACTCCTCCTGCTACTACAATTCCTCTATTTTCCATTCTGCTACCTTCTTTCACTAGCACTCTAAGCTAAACATGCGAATCGTGTTCTGTACATCTTCCTTCATCGCCTTAATTGCTATCATAGGTATATCATGAAAAAAGATTGGCTCGCCTTTTTTTTGTTCTAACGCTTGTGAAACTTCTTTTCCGGCTTTTAATGTCATATATGTGTAATAGTTGATTTTTCGAATTCCATTCTTAACCGCTGTTTGAAATTCTTCTTTACTTAACCCGGATCCGCCATGCATAACTAGAGGTATATCAATTGATTCTTTAATTAGCGCTACTCTGTCCAAATCAAGTACTGGCTTTTCTTCATAGATTCCATGCGCTGTACCAAATGCGATAGCTAAGGCGTCCACTCCTGTCTTTTCCACAAACTCTTTTGCCTTTTTAGGATCTGTATAGATTTTATTCACATCTATTTCTTCCATGCTGTGACTTGTAGTTTCTCCGACTCCTATATTGCTAGAAAGTATATTTCCTAATTCTGCCTCTACTGTCACACCTAAACTGTGTGCTATTCTTACAACCTCTGCTGTTTCTTTTACATTTTCTTCAAATGATTTTGCTGAAGCATCAATCATAACAGATGTGAACCCTAATTGAATTGCTTTCATACATTCCTCTATGGATGAACCGTGATCGAGATGTACACAAACTGGTACACCTGCTCTTTTTGCAAAATCCACCATTATAACCGCTGCTATTTCTATATCAAGAAAACACCCATGTACACCTGCGTAATTAATGATAACAGGTTTTTTCTCTTCCTCTGCCGCTTGAATAATTGCCATTGCAGATTCTAGATTACTCACATTAAATGCCCCTACTGCACACTCTTTTTCATTTGCTATCTTAAAGATTTCTGTCAAGTTTACTAGCATCTTTCCACCTCCTATTTATCTTTATTTCTAATATAATCAATAAATACAGCCAACAGTATTACGACTCCTTTTACTACATATTGCCAAAACGAGTTGACATTTAATAAGTTCAAACCGTTGTTAAGCACTCCAATAATCAATCCTCCAATGATAGTTCCACCAATTTTTCCACTACCACCTGACATAGATGTTCCACCTACTACAACCGCTGCGATTGCATCCATCTCCGCGCCATCTCCTGCTGTTGGTTGCCCGGAATACATCCTAGACGCCAATACTATACCTGCTAAACCTGCCATTAATCCTGAAAATGTATGTACTAAAAACTTTACTTTAGCTACTGATATTCCTGAAAATTCTGCTGCCTGTGAATTCCCCCCCACTGCATAAAGGTGTCGTCCTAGCTTTGTTTTGTTCATAATAATCGATGTTACTATTAAGACAATAATTAGTATTACAACAGGGGTAGGTACTGGACCTATATATCCTGCTCCTATAAATTGCCACTCTTCTGTTACTACACGTACTGGTGAACCACCTGTGTATACATATGCTAACCCTTTTGCAATATTCATCGTAGCTAGTGTAACAATAAATGGTGGAATTGTTGTTTTTGCAATTACCGCACCATTAAACATCCCAACCATTAGAGCAACTAAAAGACCTAAAAGCAATGCTACTGGTATCGGCAAATTGTAGCGTACTACTCCTCCTGCTGCCACGCAACCTGACAACGCAATTATCGATCCTACTGAAAGGTCAATCCCTCCTAATATAATTACCATCGTCATACCACAGGCCAAATAAAGATTCGTCGAAATTTGTCTCAATACATTGAATACATTTTGCATCGTCGCAAATGAGTCCCTTGTTGACGGATTAATAACTAAAAACAAACATAATACTATAAATGCTACAATTATTCCCAAATTTTCTTTTAGAAATAACTTTATCGCTCTCAATTCTCTTGAAGTACTATTCATTTTGCCCTCCTTTTTTAGCCTATTTAGCAGCTAAATGCATTATACTTTCTTGTGTTAATTCTTCATGACTTAGACAACCCTTTATGCGTCCTTCTGCCATTACATATACCCTATCACTCATATTAATAATCTCTGGAAGTTCTGAAGATATCATAATAATTGACATTCCTTCTTTTGCTAATTGGTTCATTATTGAATAAATCTCTGCTTTAGCTCCTACATCTACTCCACGTGTAGGCTCATCTAGAATCAAAATTTTAGGATTTGTTGCTAACCATCTTCCTATAATTACCTTTTGTTGATTTCCCCCAGATAAATTTCCGATTTTTTGTTCTTGAGTCGGTGTCTTTGTTGCCATTAAATCAATATATTTTTGTGTGATTTCTTCTTCTTTTTTGTTGTTAACAAAAATACCTTTAATAAATGTATCTAGCACTTCAATTGTACTATTGTATTGAACACTCTGAATCTTATATATACCTTCTTGCTTTCTATCTTCTGGCACTAACGCAATCCCCAATTTCATCGCTTGTGTCGGAGATGTGATGCTTACTTGTCTGTTTTCTAAATAAATCTCTCCACTGTAACCTTTTGTAAGACCAAAGATGCATTTCATCAATTCACTTCTTCCTGCACCTACCAGTCCTGCAAACCCTAATATTTCACCCTTGTGAACATTAAAACTCGCACCGTCTACTCTTCTTCCATCTGCAATATTTTCACATCTTAAGATTTCTTCTTGTTTCTCTAGGTAATCTCTAGTATAGTAATTATTCAATTCTCTTCCTACCATTAGTGAAATTAAATGGTCTTTTGTCGTCTCTTTTACAATTTCTGTACTGATATATGTTCCATCTCGCAGTATTGTTACCCTATCACAAATTTCTTCCAATTCACTCATCTTATGTGATATATATATAATTCCTACGCCTTTTTTAGTTAGATTTCTCATTGTTTCAAATAAAAATGAAACTTCCTTATCTGATATCGAAGAAGTTGGTTCATCCATAACCAAAATCTTAGAATTAAAGGATATCGCTTTCACAATTTCCACCATCTGTTGCTGAGCTATTGATAAGTCCTTTATTAACGTATCTGCATAAAAATTCATATCATAACTATCTAATAACTCTTGTGTCATTTCATTCATTAAACGTATATTAACAAACCCACCTTTTTTCGGTTCTCTCCCCAAAAAAATATTTTCTGCAACTGTCATATGCGATACTAATACTAATTCTTGATGAATAATTGCAACACCATTTTTCTGAGCATCTATTACATTTTGAATTTCTACTTTTTGTCCTTCAATTGTGATTTCTCCATCGTCTGCACTATAGATGCCACCCAAGACTTTGATTAACGTAGATTTACCAGCTCCGTTTTCTCCCAAAAGGGCATGAACCTCTCCTGCTTTTAGTTGTAGCTGTATTTCTTTTAATGCATAAACACCAGGAAATTGTTTGTGTATGTTTTTCATCTCTAACAAAAATGATTCTTTACTCAAATGATCACCTTCTTTTCTTTTATAAAAGGTACCTTATTCTCTAACGAAAACAAAGTACCTCTTCTCTAAATATTAATTTTTGTATTTATTGCCATCCGTCAGTTCCATACTCATCTACATTATCTTCTGTGATTAAGAAAGTCTCTACTGGATATCTTTCATCTACAGTTTCTCCGTCTAATAGCTTATACATAACTTCAACAGATGTTTTTGCTATATTAATAGGAGATTGTGCACCTGTTCCTTCAATCAAAGAGGCACCTGATGCTAATTCCATCTTAATGTCTGGCGATCCATCTACTCCATAAATCATACAATCTTCTATTCCTGCTGCATTTGCTGCTGCAAGAGCACCAAGTGCTGTTGGATCATTTCCGCCAAAAATCGCAACTACGTCTGGATGTGCTTGTAATAAGTCTTCTGCTATTCCCATCGCTTGCTCTAGATTTCCTTTTGCATCTTGTTGTGCAACAATGTTAAAGCCTTTTCCTTCTATCGCATCAAGGAACCCATTCGTTCTATCTACTACTGAATTCATTGTTGGAGAATCTAACACGATAATGTCTCCACCATTTGGAGCCTTCTCTACTAAATCTTCCCCACATACTTTTCCTGCATTATAGTTATCCGACCCTGCATAGCTTTCCACATAGCTTAAATCTGCTACTTCTGTATCAAAGTTAATAATAGGAATTCCTGCTTCTTTTAATGCGTCTAATGCTGGTAAAATACCTTCTGCTTCTGCGGGATTTAAGAACATTGCATCGATATCTTGCGCTATCAAATCTTCAATCTGTTGAATTTGTAGCGAAACATCATTTGCTGGATCTACAGAAATCAACTCATCTCCATTTGCCTCAACACCTTCTCTAATTGTCTCTTCTAAAATTACAAAAAAAGGATTTGTACCGTCCATACAAGTATAACCAAATTTATAGCCACCCTCTGAATCTTCTTCTGCCCCTTCGTCTGTCGATTCAGCTTCTGTTGACTCATTTGAGTCCCCATTGCTGCACCCAACAATTTGACTACCAACCAACATCATACATAACATTAAACCTAGCACTTTTTTCTTCATCTTACATCCTCCTTTTATTTTATATGTTATATTTTACTAGTTTTTTCTCATTTAACAACTGAATATTGTAACCAATTAATAATTACATTTGTCATCTCCGCTATTATTCTTCAGCTGTATATTCATTTAAAAATTCATCCATTTCTCGTTCAAGTATTTTTAAAGTGTTTTCAATGCTCATATCATCATTTATAATATTTCGAACTTGATTGTCCATAAGAACCATTGCCTCCTCATATTTAGAAAACTTAGGCACCACAATTCCATTCTCAATCACTGTATCTAAAATTTGCATATCAATCTTCACTTCTTCATCACTCATATCTTTTTGTAATATATACTCTGCTTCATTTGAATTTGTAACTGCCTTTATCCCTGAAGCCCCTTGCGAATAGCGCAGCACATCCATTTGTGTTCTATTGTCATAAGCAAATAATTTTAACAATTCCCAAGCTAGCTTTTCATGATTTGTATTCTCACTAATCCCTAGCAACAAAGCGTCTACCTGAGAGCAATTGCCTCCGCTTGGTCCTGCTGGCATCGGAATACAATCCCACTCAAATTCTAAAAAGCTATTCACTTTATAAGGATATGTTTTATAAGTCCTATACTCAGCAAATGACATCGGCATAAATGCCACTTTCCCACTATCAAAATCGCTTTGTGTCACATTATAACCATTATTTAGTAGATTTAGTTTCTTTGTAAACTCTATTGATTCTTGAATTTCACTACTAGCCATATAGGATTCACTTCCGTGTGCATTAAATACCTTCGCTCCATTTGAATACACTGCATCTTCCCATTCATATTGATACACTGCAAATTGATCTAAATTACCATCCCCATCACTATCCTTTGTCACGCCTTCCGCAATTTCAAGAAGATTTTCCCACGTCCAATCACTTTCTGGAATCTCAAAACCTTCTTTTTCTAATAAAGTTTTATTTACAACCATCACATCTGGAACAACCTCATAGGGAAGTGCAAATTGAGCACCATTCATTTCTCCAGTTTCTAATGCTGATTGGTAGTAATAACTTTCATCAAATTCTTCATCTTCTTCAATCAACTCTGTCAACTCCTTGACAGTTCCAAGACTCACTAACCTTTCAAAATCCTCAGATAAAATCATTACAACATCTAAGTCCTCTCCCTCTAGCAGTTCTTGTGCATACCACTCAGAATAATCACTTCTAATGATTCCCGTCTCATAAAACACTTTAACATCTGGATACTCTTCTTCAAATTCTTCAATTACTTGATCTACTATTTGATATGTATCAGTAGAACCTGCTGTCCAATTACTTCCTACAAAAATTCCCAATTGCAGATGAATTTCTCTACTATTTTCTTCCCACAAGAAAACGCACGCTATAAGGATAGTTAGCACGCTAAATCCAATTGCCCATTTCTTCTTCATAAATTTTCCTTCTTATTCCAGACTCGTTTGTAGTGCCCATATAGCCAATTGAGTTCTGTCTCGTAATTCCAATTTACTCAATATAGTGCTCAAGTAATTTCGCACAGTACCAACTGACAAATTTAGGTTAGTTGCTATCTCTTTATTGGAAGAGCCTTTTTCCACTTCTCGTATGATTTTCCAATCTGTACTTGTCAGCTTAGCTATTCCACTTTCTAAAAGAGGAACCTTTCCTCCTGTTTTAGCCATTTTTGAAAATAATGTAAATACTTTTGTTGCAATATCTGGATTAATCATAGCTTGTCCTTTATATACTGTATCTATCGCATCTACGAGTCCATCCATAGATACCCCCTTTAGTAAGTATCCACTCGCCCCGTATTTAAGTGCATTAAATACGTACTCATCATCATCAAAAGTTGTTAATATTATAATTTTTATTTCTGGATATTTTTCCTTAATCACCTTTGTACACTGTACGCCATCCATCTGCGGCATCCTTATGTCCATTAGTAATACGTGTGGCTTTTCTTTTTCAACAAATTCTAAAACCTCTACTCCATTTGACAGAGCACCAATTACCTCTAAATGTTCTTTACTATTTAAAACAATTTTCAAACTTTCTCGTATTAATTCCTGGTCATCTACTATTACGACGTTAATCATCTTCTTCCCTCCATCTAATTGGTATCAATGCAATTACTTCAAAACCATACTCTGATTTAAAGCAAATCGTCCCTCCCAACATTTGCACTCTCTCTTTCATATGAGTCGTGCCAAACCCTTTTTTTATAGTCATGCACCCCATTCCATCATCTAAGATTCTGACTTCTATATTGTCTGACTCAAAAAAAGCACTTACATTAACCTTTTTCGCCCTTCCATGCCGGACAGAATTTGTGACGCTTTCTTGAATAATTCGAAACACTGTATTCTCTTCATCTTCACTAAACCGCATGCCCGTTATGTTATGTTGAAAATTTATCTCTGCATTTGTAATAGTTTTAAACTCTGATAGCATTTTTTTAATTGCATTAAACAACAATTGTTGCTCTAACGCATCTGGTCTTAATTCGTTAACTGATCTGCGAATATCTTGTATTCCAGATCTAGTCACGGATGCTAACATCTGTAGTTGTTCCTTTGTCTTTTTAGGTTCTAAGTCTATAATTGCAATGCATGCATCTATCCCTACAGATATCCCCGTCAAAGAGTGTCCCAATGTATCGTGAATCTCTCTCGCTAATCTGTTCCGCTCTTTTGTCTTCCCCATTTCCTCTTTTATATCTGCTACAGTTTTTAGTTCCTCCACAGCTGTCTCTAATTCTTTATTAGTATCACTTAATTTCTTATAAAGAAAATTCACCTCGTCAATAATTCCTTTTTGCTCTTGTATTACAAAAATACAAAACATAATAAACAACATTATATTGGCAGATACTAACAAATTGAAAAAAGCTGTTAGCTGCTGCTGATTGCTCTCGTCATAAAACTGTAAATAATCTGTAAGTGAAAACAAATCATAGTTTATAGATATCAATTGAAAATCTGTTCCTACAAAAAACAGAATTGCCAACACTAGATATATGTACTTGCTCTTGTCTTCCACATAGTATATTACATTTGCAAAAACTAATAGCACTATCCCATTGTAATTGAAATCTAGAAGTATAATAATCCCTATACTTACACATACATCTAAAAGTAAGAGCGCATATATTATTTTTTTATTTTGAAAAAATCTATATTCTCGCAATAGAAAGTCAACCACTAACACTACCAGTAATATTGCTATAGTTATCATCAACTCTAACGGATTTTTAGGCAATGCATCCACTCTATCCAAAAAACTTCTACTCTCATAACTTATGCATAATTTATTTGTCACAGTATAGATTATCAGTGCTAAATAATATACAATAGTAAAATTCACTAGAAGCATTAAGTACTTCATTGTTCTCATTTTCTTATCATTCATATTTTACTGCCATCCTGTTATATCAAACTTTTCTAGGTTCCTTTTCGTTATTAACTCTGTTTCAATTACATACTCTTTCTTTACTATTTCTCCATCCAGATATTCATACGCGGTATTAACTGCAGCTCTTCCTAATACATATGGAAATTGTGCAACTGAACCTTCCAAATACCCTTCATTAATCATTGCTTTACAATCAGGCGAACCATCTACTCCATATAGCAGAATCTCATCTTCAATTTTGTTTTTTTGTAATGCTGCTAATCCACCTAATACAATTGTATCATTCGCTCCTATTACCACATCAAACGATTGCCCACTCTCTATCACACTCTGCATCACGTCCATCGATGATTGCAAGTCCCACGCTTGTGTACGATTAGATACTACTTCATAATTCTCTTTCCCCTCTATTGTGTCTAAAAACCCTTGAACTCTAGATTCTAATGCGTTGATATTTCTTTCACTCACAATTGCTATATTGGCACTATCTTTTTTTTGCATCATATCTTTTGCAATTAGTACTCCACTATTATAGTTATCAGAGACAATTGTAGATACAACTAATTCATCTTCATAAACAGGAGAATCTACTACAAATACTGGTACCTCCTTTTCCTTACAAATTCTTAGGACAGTACTTATTTCTACCCAATCAACAGGTGTTACAAATATTGCATCTACTCCTTTGTCTATAAAATCTAGTATTTGTTCATTTTGTTTTTCTTGATTCCTAATTGGATCTCTTACTAATAATACATCCCCATTTGCTTCAATTACTTCTTCCATCGAAAAATTCAAAGCTTCATAATATGGCGAATCCATAGTCATATATGTTGCACCAAATACTAATTGTTCCTTTTCTTTTTTAGCTACTGTATCTATTTCTTGTAACGCATAAGTCATTGACACCACAATACCTATCAAAATTATTAGCCATATAAATGCTGTTATAGCTGTTTTGTTGTCCTTTTTCATAGCATTTCCCTCTCTACTTATTTTATTTTCAGAAAAACCAGTGCTACTTTATATCTTAGATGCACTGATTTTCATACTTTCTATATTTAACAAAACAAATAAACTGAAACCACTTTCTTTTATTTAGAATTCCATCCCAACAGCTCATCAAACCATGTAATATTCTTTCAAAATTGTATCATATCAAAAAGTATTAGACAATCGCCAATTCATATATTATTACCAGCGGAATCTACCTTATCTGATGATTCCTGAATTATATTTAATGTTCTTAATATAACCTACAGTTGTTCTATTAACTCTTGTATACTTTAAGTTTTCTAGAAATCAAAAGAGCCATATCAATAGATATGACCCTTTTAATGTAATTTCTTAGTACCTCTACAGCTTTTTTAATCTACTTGTAATCGTCTCCCTTTATTGGGATCTATCTATTTCCTACCACCGTTTATTTATCCTTCTTTTTTTAGATATTAAGCAAATTATGCCCACTGATGACATTGCAAGTAACGCTATCCAGAGAGCCCTATCAGATGTATCACCTGTAGGTGGCGACGTTGGGTCTGTTGTGTCTGTCGGATCTATTGGGTCTATCGGGTTTGTCGGATCTATCGGCGGAGTTAGCTCAGGATCTACCGGATCTTCCGAAACACTTGGTGTGTGCCTCCACTTTGCAGTCACAGTTGTGTCTTCAAGGAATTTTGTCTGTGTGTCTACCAATGTATCCCCCATATACCATCCAAGGAAGACATAGCCATCTTTGGTAGATGTCGGAAGATTAGCTAGTTGATGGTTATCTGTCTTCTGACTTTCTTGTGAAACTGTGCCTCCGTCTGGATCAAATCTTACAGTATACACCGTGGCTTCCCACATTGCCAGTACCGCAGAATTTTTGTTAAACACTGTGTCTGTTGTAACCTGACCAGACCTGTTATACCACCCTGTAGATGTATAGGTATCCAAAACAGGTGTAGGTAGCGTCGGTAAAGTTCCCATCTTTGTACTCATTACATTTGGGGTTACAGTGCCTCCATGTGGGAAGAAATGTACCTCAACGATTTTTATCCACTGAGCATAAACTTTAGTATCTCTATCAAAGAAGGTTTTCTCATCAACTTTATTTCCGCCTGCCACTGCATCATACCAACCTGCAAATTCATATCCAGCTCTAGAAACTACAGGCAGACCACTTGCATTTAGCATATGATATTTTGTAGTGGCTGTAGCAGGGTTTGGCGCCGTATCTGCTCCGTTACCATCAAATGTTATAGTGTATTCATCTGGCAAACGACTCTCTACTGTTACAGGTGCTATAAGCACTCCTGGAGCGCTCAAACCGTTTATATAATGATCTCCCTCCTCTATAACTCCAACAAATGTATAATCGCCAGGTACAAATGGATTGTAATCTTCGCTATACCACGTAATAGGTAATGTATCATTTAGCGTATCACTTGTGTCTCCATCAAACGTCACCTGTGTATCTTCTGGTAAAGAAACTTCAGATTTTGCCACACCTAGTGTAAGCTTTACATCGCTTACATCGTAATCCGTAGCAGTAAATACCGCTTTTTGTACATTTACGTTTGCAGAAATATCCATACCTTCTACAACACCATTTATCACCTGCAATCCCGATATTTTAGAATTAAATTCCGACATATCCCAAGTTATATCTTTATCCTCAGATCCGCCATCTTCGTAATATACTGTAGTATTTGTTGGAAGGATCAGTGAATCTTCACCATATTTAACTTCCCTATCAGCTATAGGGTCTGCATATACTGCTACCCTATCTTCAACCTTGATTCTCAGTTTAATATCGTCAGTAACCACAGCTGTTGAAGTGAACTCTCCATAATTTATAGTATCTAAATCAAAAACTTGTTCAGCACTGCTGTTGGTGGCGTTATAAGCCGCTGTATCCCAAATTGTTGGAAATGCAAAACTCTTTTTAACAACAAGAGTTTCCACAGTAATCTCTACATCCCCTAAAACATAAGTAGGTACTGGGATTTCTTCTAGTCTCGTTCCATATGGCACACTTATAACTTCCGGCGCATGCAACTCTACTATCTCCTTACTTATTGATGCCTCTTCTACCGTAACAACAGCTTCAGTTTCTATGCTATTTGGGTTTACTGTATTTCCATCCACTGTTACAATTCCCACAAAAGTGTAAGTTCCATGTGTCGTGTCATAATCCGCACTCTCCCAGCTAACCGGAAGGGTGTAAGGGGTCTCACCATCTAAAGTAACGCCAATCTTCTCAGGTAATAAGTCCAGCACATCATCTTTCGCAGTGCCAAAAGCCACAGAAAATGGAGCCACATTATCAATTGATGATACCTCTCCCTTATTTACAATTATATCTAAATCTGTAGTAACCGGATCTCGCAAATCTCCTACCAATTCACCTGTTACATTATAAGGTCCTGCCACTGTTCTATCATATGTAGACAGATTCCACCTCACAGGCAATGTCACACTATGATTAGGCAAGGCCGTTGCACTCAATGTTTTAGGTAATTCTATGCTCTCTATCGCTGTGTTATATGTCACAGGTATATCATCTACGTCTTCTATCGAATGATTTATTATATTTAAAGAATTGATTGTAATCGTTAAATCTACCGAGTCATAGCCTTGGTGCTGATCTCTTACCGCTACAGTGAATTTAAAACTTCCACTCTTTATTGGCGTTCCAGAGATAACCCCTGTAGCTGAATCAATTTCCAGTCCATTTGGCAGTCCCCCTGCATCTATGCTGTATACTAGCTTGGACCTTGGGTCTTTAGTTGCCATTATCTGTTGTGCATAGTTTATATGTGTATTACCATCTTCCAGTATAGTTGTTGTAATATTCGGCGCTAAATACTCTATAGGTGAAAAATGGGCAATAATATCAGAGTCATCCGTCATCTTGATATTAAAATCACTTTCCTCCACCAAAGATATCTTATCGCCTGACTCTGTTTTCTTGGTTATAGTTGCACCTGTGTATTTATAGCCGGAAGTAGCCTTAATACTCACTCTTAAAGAACTACCTTCCACAATATTCTCTCCACTGTTATGCTTTACTGTGATATCCTCTGCATCTGATACATTAATTGTTCCTCCATCTGCTGGATCTGATGAATATGTGAGCACTAACGTTTCTCCCTTAGTTGTGGCACTTGCGATATTAGAATATTTTGTATACTCTGTGTCCACCAACGCCCTAACTTTATAGAAATATTCTGTGTTTGGAGACAAATCTATATCTGAATATGTGGTGTCAACTATAGAATCCGCTAAGACCGCTTGATAGTCTCCATCTATAGACGTAGCCCTAAACAGCTGGTATGATACTGCCTCGTCAACTTCATCCCAAGAAACTTCCAATGTGGTAGAATTTTCACCTTGGGAAGCTACTAGGTTAATCGGCCCTTCAATAGGCATTTTCACATTTTCTGTCACATATCCTATCACAGGAATTCTATTTTCAAGCGGCTCTTCCCCTTCAATAACATTATTGCTTACAACTTCTACAGGCCATGACGCAATACGCCAATCATATCCGTATTCGCCATATTCGCTTCCAAATCCAAATACAACCCCTAATTTATCTACAGTGTCAAATTTTGCCGCACCTTCTCCCCAGTTAAAGTCTGCCACCAGGTCTAACGATCCTCCCACATGTCCACCTAGTTCAAAAATCTCAAATCCAAATTTGAGGTCTCTATTTGATACAATGGACACATTGTACGCCTTTTCAACCCCTTCTGTTTCGGTGTCTGAAATGCCCTGTTCCGAACTGCTATCCGCCTCACCTGTATTAGATAAGTGAGGGGAAACATAGAAGAGTCTGCTGTCAGCTCCCGTTGCATAACTTTTAATCTCATTCATAGAACCTGGATATGTAGAAGGGTCTTGAGGATCAATCTCTTCTATCATATCTCCTGTAATGTCTATAGCTTCTAATTTATACTCATCCAAAAACGCTTGGCTATTGTAGTCCTCCAGATATATAGTTTTATAGGATGGTTTATCTGAAACAACGGATATTACAACATCTTCCCAGGTTGCAGTTGCTGGGTTCCAAACGGAATAACAGTATGATATAAGTCCATTTGAATAGATTACAACCATATGTTCCTCTGAAAAGTTAGAAAATCCCAAGGATGAAACCGTAGAACTCTCTTCTGTGTCTACCTTAGAAGAGCCGCCCTCAACTCCAAGGGTTTTACTGAACTCTCCTATCAAAAAGCTCATGTCACCACTTATAGCTATACCTCCACCACCACCATACCCAGAAGAGCTTGCAGTAGATGTTCCAACTCCCTCTTTGTATGTGGTCCAACCATCCTGTGGTGGAATGTCTTCATATCCGGGCACTGCCAATAAAACCGCCTGCGGCTGTACACCGGTTTGGGTAAAGCTTTTGTATTTATACATCGCAATTGAAGAGTCGCTTCCCGTATCTACTGCTGCAAGAGATAAATACAAGTTTTTGTCAGAATCTTCGTGCCTGTACTCCATAAGCCCATCCCCATCTCCTAAGTAGTTATAGCTGTTATTAATCTTCCAGGAGGATCTTTGCAAGTCTCCTGTATTGTTCGCTGTAAAGACTGGTGCAATTTCCTCTACATATGCCCAATAATGGTCACTCCACAGAAATTTATGCATAACCCCATAGACAATCTGTTCTACGCCTGCCGGTTGGTATGGGTTTCCCTGGTCTGAAAGACTACTGCTATCATAAAATGTAGCGGCAACAGCATCTGTCACCCATCTGTATGTATCATTTGTCATACCAGGTCTGCCTTCAATAAACCTATCGGGGGTATAACTGTGAGAAAATGTTCCGCTTGTATTATAATCCCAAATAGTTCCATCAACAAATATTTGTTCTTTTTGCCCTATGCCGTTTGATGCCACACAGGTTACCACAACAGGAGATGCGTTATCTCTTCTGTTTGAAATATTATCTCTCCAAGCTGCTGTGTAATTATTAGCAATAATTGTTTTTGCATTTTGGGGGCTCTCGTCCTCTTCAAGATACTGTTTATCCGTACTATATATCAGCCCTGAGTTTATATAGTCATTGCTTGTAACAGAGTATTCCAATATGTAAACGCCATAAAAGGTGTCGTCGATATCGTCGTCATCAAGATTTTTCGTCTTTAAATCTTGAAGCCACCCCACAGTTATTACCTCTGCTAGTCCATCCCCGTCGATATCCCCACTGTCTATGCCATTAAATCTGGTTCTCTGTACAGTGTCATCGTCATTTCGCTTCATGGCAATCGGGGTCTCCATCGTAACAAAGTCGCTGTCCCCATTTTTACCTACTACAGCTAAATAAGTCTCTCTGTTTTCAAAGTCGCTATATTTATGAATGTCAATAAACCCAACACTAGAAGCTATTTCCTCTTTGCCGTCACCGTCAAAATCGCCGGATGTCAAATCTACCGCAGGAAGTATTCTACGCATATCGTCATAGTCGTCACCGTCGTATTCATCCCAAAGCTCTGGCTCTACATTTGGATTTAGATTTGAAATTGGTACCCTTGCTACCTCCGTTGACCTGATACCGTTTTTAGGTTCTGATTTAAACTCTATAAGCGCCACATCTCTATTCTCATCCGGGCGTGCCGCATATATTACATAAGTGTCTTTGCCATCACCATCATAATCTCCTGCTGTAATAGCCATGTGGTTTTTGTACCCAGGCACCCCAACCTCTGAAAACCAATCGTAATTACCTGATAGATATACAGGTTCTGTGTATTTGTTAGTCGTGCTGTCATATGCCCAAGTTACTAAGTCATAATCACGTTTAGCTCTTTTTATCACACCCACATATGCTATACAACTGTCTTTTCCAAGGGTTTCATCGTCTATTACATATTCTCCATCTCCATTTTTTACCATCTTCGGCATTCCATATGGGTTATATGCCACAGATAATACATAATGTATATTTTCTTGGAATGTAGAGCTTACTGTACCCTCTGTACTCGGAGACAAACCGCTGCCGTTATCCTCCCACTCCATATCAACTATTGTTGTAAATACTGGTTCGTGATCCTTATCCTCTTTCGGAAATGTCAATGCTAATTCATTTACTGCTGAAATAGCAATACTCTGGTCTCCCAGTGGATTGGATAAATCTTCCGAAGTATAAACCCCCTCGTCTGCTTCTACAAATCCTTCAGGTACAGATACCGCTGGTGGCGTCAAATCGATTGATTCACTCGCTGTGCTAACATTCCACTCTATCAGTCCCATCAACATTGTCACGCTTAAAACAATAGATATTATTTTTTTCATTTTCGCTCCTCCGTAATGTTATTTTCTATTAACTCTTCAATTTGCTACCCTCTTCATATACAAGAAAATTCCTCTATCTCAACACAAAACAACTTCAAACGTAATTTTATATAAGTTTAATCTAATTATATCGCATGACTATTTATTGTCAATCAAATAAACTAATCACTTCTTAATTATCTGTTAATTTTTACTTAAAATAGATTTTCCCAGAAAAATGAGTATTTAAATTGGATTCAGAAAATGTTTGATGAGTACATGGTTTATGTAAATGGCAAAGCAGTACTATTAGCCTGCATCGCGTAAAAAGAAATCATAATATAGTTATAAGGGCGCATATTACTTGCGCCCTTATAACTATCCCTGCTATTTTGCACAGATGTCCTTCAACTATGCTTCTTTTCTAATTTATAGGTAACTCCATTTCATCCTTCATACTAATGAAACCATATTTTTCATATAGTGGTCTTCCCATTAATGTAGCTTCAAGTGTGATATAGCTTATCCCTCGCTTTTTTGACTCTTTTACTAGCATATCCAATAATTTATAAGCAATACCATTTCTTCTGTAATTCGGTTTTGTATACATATTCATTATGTACGCTTTTTTCCCACTTGGATTACAATATGTCGGCATTACTTCAAAAAAACTGATTGCACCTGCTCCAACAAATTCATTTTCATCAAACACAAGATATGCACAATGGGTTTCTTTCGCTAAGTGCTCTTGATAATATTTGAGAGTCTCATTTTTTACATTACTCATATCTACATCATCAGCCAATCTATTAGCAGCTCTTAGGACTTCCACACGTACTTCTGTCAAAAAATCTATATCTGTTATATCAGCTTTCTTATAAGTAAATTCCATTTCTATCCTCCTGTTATCATATAAATTGTTTTTTTATTTCTTTTAATTTATATCTATATCTATTTTTGTATTTGTCATACCTACTTTTATTAAAGGTATCTCTACTGTTTCAACGGATTCCATTGGATTTCGCTTTTTATTTCCTACCTCTATTTCATCTTCTTCTAGCGTATAAATCTCTTCTGTGTCTGGATTTATTACTCGATACGATGTTTTTTCATCTTTACATATCGCTTTAATAATTATGACATCTATTTTATCACTCTGTCTCTTTACCACTTCTCCCATTTTGTACATCTTATCACGTCCCATTCTATGTTCATTTATTTACTCAATACATGTAAATCATTGTACCCACAAAACACCAAAATATAATTAGTCCTATCGACAACCAAAAGCTAAGCATTGACCATTGTATCCAAGTAACTCTACGCTCATTGGATTCTGTTAGACTTGCTTGTACTTTCTTCATTACTCTTACCCACTGTTTTAATTGTTGCTCTTTTCCTACACACAATTCCCAATTATCATATACAGCTTTTTCTGTATTTTCTATATCATCCAATTCATGCTTTTTTATTCTTCTTTGTGCTAATGAGGCAAATACTAAACTTAATAACAGCGCCAGCACAATTGATGATACGGCCCCTACAATAAATCCTAATGAAAGAACGCCTCGATATTCTATTATTATTGGAAGTGGCATAAATAGTGCCACTGTCATAAATGCAAATGCTGTTTGCATCTGGCTAGATTGAAGTATTAACGAATCTTCTCGCCTCAATTCGCTTTCATATTTTCTTTCTCCCAACTCTTTTACATGTGAATACAAAGAAACCGCATCGTTTTTTTCTAAGTCTTTATCCTTCATTCGTTGGTGATGTTTCCAGAAGTCTATCGTTTCTTGTAAATCTTCCTCATCTTTGAACATTTTCAGCTCTTTTCCAACTTCTATTGCAAAATCAACATATGCATTTGCTCTAGCTGTTATAATTCTTTTATCATTTGCAACATCTACATCGTGCGAATGCGTACTTTTCACTCGGTCTAATATTCCTGATTCATCTAATAAGTCAACACCTGCACAAATTGCACCGATTACAACATTCTTATCAGAAATACTTGCAATTAACTTTTTCACTTTATCTGTACGTACTTCACTTATATCACCACCTGTTACAATAAAGCTTCTAATATTATTTTCTTCAACATCATCTATGGCTCCATCTACAGATACTTGGTAGCCTTCTATAGTTTTTACTGGCGCTCCATTCTTTGATACTAAAAATACTTCTGCATTTGTAAACTTCATAAAATAGTTAAGAATAACAATTTCGTACATGCAGCATCCCTCGTACAATAAAAATACATCTTTTGGTCGATTCAGTTGCATATCACTAGCAACTTTTACATCTTGCATTTCTTTACCCATACTCGTTACCCTCTTTCCTTTCTGTACACACTTAAACGCAACTCTTCTTATCAGTAGTTTTATTATAGCAAAGAAAGTCATCTTTCCGCAATATACTGCCTACAAGTTCCACCTTTCCTCTTTTTTTAGTATTACAGTCATCGTCTTACTTGCACTGTCCCGCGATCCCTCTACATTCTTCCAGCCTATTATTATAATCTGTCATACAAACTAAAGCCTTAGTGAGTAGTTAATGAATTTTTGATGTAAGAAAATTTCTTTCTTGACAAGTGTAGAAGCTCCCTGTTATACTCTGTTCATAAATTACGAGCCGAAAGGTAGCAAAACTATGAACGCTATGAAATCATCTAACTTAATAACTTCATATTGCTATGCGTCTGTTTCTTATTACTATAGAAGCAGGCTTTGGTTGCGTGTCCCTAAATAACGTAAGTTTAGGAACGAAAAGACCAAGGCTTTGGTAGAATGCAAAGCTTTGGTCTTTTTTTATTATCTATTTTGGAGGAAAAAATATGAACACAGAAGAAGTATTGAAAATTTTGATGAGAGATGCTATTTCTATTTATAGTATAGATTCTCTTAGGGATAAGTTAAATACCAAAGAAAAATTGCGAATTAAACTAGGAGCAGACCCTAGTCGACCAGATTTACATCTAGGACATTCTGTAGTATTACGAAAGCTTAGAATGCTCCAAGACTTAGGGCATGAAATCATCTTTGTGATTGGGGATTTTACGGGCATGATCGGAGATCCCTCTGGCAAAAGTAAAGCCAGAATACCACTTACATTTGAAGAAACCCGCAAGAATGGTCAGTCTTACTTTGAACAGGTCACAAAAATCTTAGATAAAAATAAAACTACCATTACTTATAACTCCGAATGGCTTTCTAAGCTGAATTTTGCTGACATTTTATCTCTAGCTGGAAAGTATACACTTGCACGCATTATGGAACGAGACGATTTTTCAAAAAGATACAACGATGAACAGCCCATAGGGCTTCACGAACTTTTTTACCCCTTAATGCAGGGATATGATAGTGTTGCTCTATGTGCAGATATTGAGGTCGGTGGTACTGATCAAACTTTTAATTTACTAGTAGGACGTGAATTACAAAAAGATTATGATCAACTCCCACAAGAAGTAATTACCTTTCCTCTTTTACTTGGACTTGATGGCATTGAGAAAATGAGCAAATCTTTAGATAATTATATCGGTATTGATGAGCCTGCTGAAGTCATGTTTGAAAAATGTATGAAAGTTCCAGACCATTTATTAGGCGACTACTTTAGACTGACAACCGATTTCACTGATATGCCAGAAGATATACGGGAAGCTCACTTTATGTATGCTCGTAAAATAGTAGAAATGTACCATAATACAGAACTAGCTACGATTGCCGAACAAAGATATCTGGAGATTGCAAAAAAGAAAATCCCCCAAACAATGAATGAAATCACCTTACACACTCTTCCGATAAGCATCTTAAATCTTATTCGTAAAGCAGGTTTTGCTAGTTCTAATAGTGAGGCACGGCGTCTTATCAACGGAAATGGAATTAAAATTGATGGTGAATTTACCAATGATGTCTCCACTGTTTTTTATGAAGAGGCTACCTTTGTATTAAGTCGCGGAAAGAACAAATTCGTTAGAATAATACTAAAATAATGTAAATTAGTGATGTTGGATTTTCAAGATAAAATTTTCACTATTTCAATATCTATGGTGGTATAATAATGAAGTAGATAACTTACCGTATTCTCAGAAGGGGGGCTATAATGTTGATTGAATTGATTATTAGTATTACTTTGGTTTTTATTTGTTTATTACTTTCTGTTTTTCAGTTTAGACAACAAGGATTTTTGCTTAACAATGCTTATATTTATCTTAGTAAAGAAGACCGAATAAAAATGACCCCTGAAGAGAAGAAACCACATTATATCCAAAGTGGAGTATGCTTTCTACTACTTTCATTAAAATTCTTTGCTATGGTCCTAGCTATCCTGACCGAATGGAAGTGGTTATTTACGGTACAAGCTTTACTAATCATTGGAGTGCTAGCTTATGCAATCATCTCTTCGGTCCTAAGCTCTATAAAATGAGCATCAAAAAAGAGAGGTACTATCCTCATTCACACATTGATAGGATTCCTCTTCTTTTACTTTCAGCTATTCGATATATTCTCGCCCTACATTTTGAGTTATCTATTTTCTACTACTGTTTATTCCTAAATTAGTCTACTTGAGTCAGTTCTATTAACTCCCAGCTTTCAACTGCATCCTTTGTAACCTCTGAATAGTTTTTCATGTGAGTATTATTCATATGTGCCTGCCAGTCTTCATAGCTTGTCCATTTTTCCTCTAGCACAAAGCGAGATTTGTCTTTATTATCTTCAAAAAGATTATAATGGTTACAACCTTTTTCTTCTCTTGTAATCGGAATTAATTTAAGAATTTCCTCTTTAACAAATTCTTTTTGTCCTGATTTTGCTTTTACAATAGCTACTAATGACAGTTCTTTCATAATTTAATCTCCTTTTTATATCATAAATTTCATATTGTTTACGATTAAATCAATTTCTAATATATATAAAATATCCATAACCAGTTCTTGCTCTAATCGATAGTTTATAGTATTTTCAGCTGATAACTAAATTATACTGCCCAATTAAATTAAAAACAATTATGGCTATTTTTATCTGAACAAATTTTTGCACGGATATTAGAAGATTGTATGAGGTTTCGTAAATGTAAATAAGATTTGCTGTACCTTTTGCATCAGAAAATACACCCATTTCGATACCGTCTGCATATCCTTGTATGCTCATAAGTGGAGTGCGAAGTTCGTGAGACTTAATATTTTCTACATAGGTGCAAAAGGCTTTATTAAATAATCATCAGCACCCATTGTGATGCCGGTAATCCTATCAAGTTCGCTATCTTTTGCAGATACTATAATGATTGGAAACTAGTATGTTCACAAAGAAAATCGCAACACTTGCACTCACAGCGCTTATAGTCATCGGCAACACCGGCGTCACAGCATTTGCGGCAGAGCTAGATAGCTCGGTTGATGCTACGCCAGCTCAAATCATGAACACCGGAACAGGTATGACCCTCGAAGAATTCAACGCAAGCAGAAAGACATTGGAAGGACTTAAAAACGTAAAAGATGAGTTTACAAATGCAAGTGGTTTAAGTCCAGATGAGGCCAAGGCACAAATTAGCGAAATGAAAGCTAATGGAAAAACCTTAGAAGGTCTAAAAAATATTCAAGACATTATTGGAAATATCCCTACTTATTAAATAAACTTTTGGATACTCATTCACGAAAAGAATTAAATTTATGATGTTTTAACTTTTCAAGTTTTATTTCATCCATCAATGTAACGTGTCCCACATTCAGTGGTATATTCTGTATAAAATGAGAAGCAAATCTTCTTTTACTTTCACCTATTTGATTTATTCTCTTCTCAATTTAGCTTCTCTAAATACTTTTTCTAGAAAGGTATATTCTATTTCTTCCACGAAACTAAATTCGTACTTCTTAAATAACTCCATCGTATTTTTATTTTCTATGTTTACACAAGCATACAATGGACTTTCTCCAACACTGCTATCAAAGTATTCTAAAAACGCCTTCAATGCAGCCTTCCCTAATCCTCTACCTTGATATTCTTTATCTATCATAAATCTGCTAATTGACCAACCTTTTAAATCTTCATCAAAATCATATAGAATAAAACCTATCATTGTTTCATTATCATAAATTCCTAATGTTTCTAAACCGCCTAAATAATGTGCATCTAGTAATGATTGCGCATTATCTGCCACAAAATTTCGTTGATGCTCGTTTACTTTCAGCATAATACATTCCATATAATTTTCTTTATCTATTTTTTTGAACCTAATCACTTTTAACCCCCTCTTTTCAAAATTTTTATACTGATAGCTGGTACCTATTTTTGATATTAGCTTTGTGCTCGAATTATTTCCTTGTTTAATACGGTACTTTTCAAATTCACTTTCAGCAAAACTCTTCGCAATTTCCGCTGTTACCTTGCCATGATGGTTCAATATTCATGTTCATTAAACTCTAAAAAGTGATTAAGTCTTATTGCCCAGTCTTCCATTGTCATAGGTATATTTCAATTTTTCCATCTAGTTTTTTTCTCGCGAAGTAAGACCCATATTTCCTTTTTCTGCATCAGCTCTCTCTACAATAAGTTCAGCTGCTGTATGCTTATGAATTGCCCACTTTCGAAATCGCACGGCACGCTCATTGTTTACTTTGAATCCAACAGCAATAACCATTTGTAGTGTTTTCTTCAACATTATAAAGCTCTGACATCATTTTCTGTGTTAATCATATATTTTCATCCTCATATCGCATTTCTACACTTTCCGTGTTTTTCCCTGTGGCTGCCACAAAGGTTAAATATTCAGCTGTAGAGGAACGTATATTTATCGTATCAAACCCTATTAGCTGCTTATAATTGTGCCATTATCAGGTTGTTGTAATGTCAAATAAAACAAGTCTATTACCCTCATTCTTTTTGTTCTTGGATTTGCACATTTGACGCCATCACCGCTCCTTTATATACTGCAAGAAAAGGAGGGCGTACATATGTTTAAAAGGAAAAAGCCTACCTGAATTAGTAGACTGAATGTGATATCTATTTGTTATATCCCTGGTTGTCCTGATCGAGCGAAAATGGTATTTTTTCTTTCTCATATTGAACACCTCTCTTTTTTGCATCATAGTATTTTGAGAGTAGATGACAATTATGCGAATTATTTTATTTAAACTTTTCTTTACTGTTATT
>CAYJHQ010000009.1:0-80584 GCA_964369775.1 uncultured Lachnospiraceae bacterium | reverse complement strand
GGGCCTACCATTTTTACAAATGCATTATTTGAAAAAGCATTCCCTTTTTTCACAGTATTTTCCATTTTCATTCTCCTCCTACTCTCTCATTGTTGCCGCTTGCATAATGTTTTCTTGTGTTGCCTCTGATATGTCAATCTCACCAGTTTTTCTGCCTTCACACATTACGATAATACGGTCACTCATTCTTAGTATTTCTGTCATTTCAGAGGAAATCATAATAATCGACTTACCTTGTGATGCCAACTCGTTCATCAAGTGATAAATCTCACTTTTTGCTCCGATATCAATACCTCTTGTAGGCTCATCAAATATTAAAATATCGCAATCTCTTATTAACCACTTTGCGATAACAACTTTTTGCTGGTTACCACCAGATAGATTTACTACCAACTGATCTACGTTTGGAGTCTTCGTCTTCAAGCTTTCTACATATTCTTGAGCAATTTTTGCTTCTTCTCGTTTATTGATAAACAATCCACTCATGTATTTATCTAGCGTAGCCATTGTAGAGTTTTCAGCAACTGTCTTTTGCACTACGATACCAAACTGCTTTCTATCTTCCGAAAGATACCCAATACCTTCTGCAACTGCATCTGCTGGCGAATTGATATTTACTTCTTTTCCATTAACAATAATCTTTCCACCATCTTTTTTATCAGCTCCAAAGATTGCTCTTGCAGTCTCTGTTCTCCCTGCTCCCATAAGTCCTGAAAAACCAAGGATTTCGCCTTTTCTAAGCTCAAAACTTACATCTTTCACCATCTTTCCTGCAGAAAGATTTTCAACTTTTAATACAACTGGTGCATCTGGCTTTACAGCGCTCTCTGATTTTGGATCTTCATAGATTACACGTCCTACCATCATGTTGATGATGTCATCTTTTGTGCTCTCTGCTGTATTGATTGTCCCTACATATGTACCATCACGCATTACAGTAACTCTATCTGTAATAACCTTTATCTCATCCATTCTGTGAGAGATGTAAACAATTCCCATTCCTTTTTTTCTGAGATCACGAATAATTTTAAATAGTTCTTCAATTTCTGTCTCTGTTAATGCTGCTGTAGGCTCATCAAATATAATTACTTTTGCCTCGTGGGAAATCGCTTTTGCAATCTCACACATCTGTTGCTTTCCTACTGTAAGATTCCCCATTTTTTCTTTTGGGTTAATCTTAATGCCTAACATATCAAATAATTTTATCGCTTCTTGATTCATCGCCTTATCATTGATGATTTTGCCACTCATAATTTCTCTTCCGATAAATATGTTCTGAGCAACTGTCAAGTGATTCATCATATTCAGCTCTTGATGCACAATTACGATTCCAGCTTCTTGAGCCTTCTTAGGATTTGAATATTCTACTTCTTTACCTTCATATGTAATCGTTCCTGAATCTTTTGAATAGATTCCTGTCAACACTTTCATAAGCGTTGATTTCCCCGCTCCATTTTCTCCCATAAGCGCGTGTACTTCACCTTTTTTTATCTCTAAATCAACATGGTCTAATGCGTGAACACCTGGAAAAGACTTGTCGATTCCTTTCATAGTTAATATTACTTCACTCATGTTTTCACCTTCCTCTTTCTTCATTATTCTTCGACTGCTATTAGTTCTTACGTTTTCTACTACGAACGTCTGCATACACTGCAACGATTACGATTAAACCTGTAATTACATACTGCCAGTCTTTTTGGAATCCCATTGCTAAAATTCCTTCTTGTAGAAGAGAAATGACCATAACTCCTATAAATGTTCCTCCGATGGATGCAAGTCCACCTGACATCGATGTTCCCCCCATAACACAACTCGCGATTGCATCATTGTTATAAGTATCTCCAAGACCCGGTTGTACTGTTGTATACGCTCCTACGAATGCGATTGCAGCGATTCCTGATAATGTTCCACAAAGAACATATGCTAAACACTCCCACTTTCTAACATCTACTCCCGAAAGTCTTACCGCTTCTTTATTACTTCCTAAGCAAAGGATATAGCGCCCTGCTTTTGTCTTATTTAGAAGAATTGCACAGATGATTGCGATTACCAAGAACAAAATCAATCCTGTTGGTATACTAATTGCCTCTGGGCCCTCTCCTATTCTGTAGCGCACCAAATCTTTATACCATCCACCTTGTGCTGCTTGTGGCCAACTAACACTTTGTGTCCCTGTGAATACTGATCCAATTCCTTTTGATAGCATCATACTTGCCATTGATGAGATGAATGATGGTAGCCCTATATAAGCAACCATGATTCCATTTAGTAATCCAAATATCATTCCTACTACTATACATATCAGTAGACCTACACCTATTGAAACCGTTCCGTCTGTAACTAACTTTCCCCCTATCAGCGCCGAACAAAACATCACTGTTCCTATCGAGAAGTCAATACCTCCTGTTGCGATAACAAATGTAACCCCTAAAGCTAAAAACCCTAAAAAGTAGGCATAGTTTAATGCGCTTAATATACGGTTGTAACTTAAAAAGGTTGGACTTAATACTGCAAATGCTGCATACATCAATAGTAAAACAACAAACAATACCACCCTATTAAATCCGACTTTTTTTACGAATGAGTTGTTTTTAATTGCTTCCAATGCTTCTTCCTCCTCCATACTTTTTAGTGTAAAAGTATCTTTATTTTTGATAATCTTATGTTAACAATTTATTAACATAATGAAAATTGAATATCTTCTAAAAAAAGGTGAAAAATTTACGATTGTAATTTTTCACCTTTTTTACTCTATTCTTCTACTTCCTCTTTCTCTGTATCTTCTGTTTCAAACGGGAACAACAGTTTCTGATTTTCTTCTTCGTACATATTCTCCAAAGTAATCAGTTGCGAACCTGAATCTATATTCTTCTCCACAGCTTTTCCTTCTATCAATTTAACAGCTTGTTCAATGCTTAAATACCCCATGTTTACTGGCTTTTGAATAATAATCCCTTTAAATATTCCCTCTTCCATAAGCTGTATCTCTTCTATTGAACTGTCAAACCCTATCATCTTTACTCGATCTGCAACCCCAAGTTCTTTCACAGCTCTTGCTGCCCCTACAGCAGAGTTTTCGTTTAGTCCTATAATTAGTTTAATGTCTGGGTTCTTCTCCAGCAACTCCCTGGTCAATTCATAAGCTTTGTCATAAGATGATCCACTAAATAATACATCTACTATATTATCTGCCTGATTCCCCAAACCTTGCCGCGCGCCAATTTCTCTATCTACCGCTGTCGATGATCCTTCCACATGGCTGATAATTGCTATCTTATCATTATCAGCTATCAAGGATGCCCCTAATTCCCCCAACATTCTCCCTGCCTCTATGTTATTGGTCGCAACCAAAGAATCATAAATTTCCTTGTCTATAGTAGAGTCCATTAACACTAGAGGGATATTATTATCTTTTATCTTCTGCAATACTTCTGTAGTCTCTGAAAATGTATTTGGAGCCACTACGATAGCATCTGGATTAGACTCTATCGCCTCTTCTATCAATTCTATTTGCCCTATGTAATCCTCTTCTCTGTCTGTTGCCATAATCTCAATCTCAACGCCATATTCATCCGCTGCTAGCACACCACCTTCTGCTATCGATTGCCAAAAATCAAAACCTTCATCCATCATTTTAGGTATCATGACAATTCGATAGGACTCTTCCTCTGCTCTAGTAAGCCCCCAAAAGATCCCCCCTATAGTGATTGCTATAATCACTAGTATTACAAGCCTAAACTTTCGTTTCTTTATCTGCACTTGCATCATTTTAGTTCCCTTCCATCTATTGGTATCTTTACAATAGCCGTCGTCCCTTCACCTTGAACACTACGATATGAAAGCCCGTAATCAGCTCCGTAGTAAAGCTGTAATCGTTTTTGAACATTTACAGTTCCAACACCATTTGATTTATAGTTAGTCTGTTTCCTCGTAAATACATTTCTCAATTCTTCTTCAGTCATGCCTTTGCCATCATCAATAATCTCTATCACCGCTTTTTTATCTTCAATATATCCTCTTATAGTTAAATGTCCCTTTTCCTCTTTATACTTCAGTCCGTGATAGATTGCATTTTCCACCAATGGTTGTAGCGCAAATTTTATTATTTTCACGCTCATCATCTCTGGGGCGACATCAAATGAATATTCCAACTTATCCTTGTAACGCATCCCTTGTATAACCAAATAATTTTTCACATACTGAATTTCCTCACAGATTGAAATTTGTTCTTTTTCATTACTGATACTTTGGCGAAATAATTTTGCCAATGCTGAAGTCATATCTACAACATCATCGCTTTTCCCTCCTGCTGCCATCCAAATGATTGAATCTAACGTGTTATACAAGAAATGGGGATTAATCTGTGACTGAAGCGCCATCATCTCACTTTTACGCTTTTGCTGCTGCTCATGTAGATTTTGCTCCATCAAGTCCTGAATCTTTTGATTCATATTGTTGAGTGATTTTTCAAGAATTCCTATTTCATTCCTCTCTAAATCTCGAATTTCAGCCTCCGCAAAATTTCCATCTTCTATCAATCTCATAGATTTTCGCAACTTTCCAATCGGATCTGTAATCGCTTTTGCCACCATGTTAGAAAGAAGTATTACCGCGATAATTAAAACAAATGCTGTGATTCCATATAAGATTTGAGTGATTTCAAAATCTTGCAACACTTCAGATACGTACGTCACCCCTACAACCATCCACCCTGTATCTTCTGATTGCGACACTGTATATATTCGACTCTCATCACCTTCTTCTGTAATGAAATAGTTCCCCTCTACTTCAAGCACCTCTTCAATCTTCTCTGTCTTTAATCCGCCATGTAACAATTGCTGTTGTGGATGATAGATAATACTTCCATCCTCATCTAAGATATAGACATAGCCTTTTTCTCCTATCTTATTTTTATCACACAGACTACTAATGGATTCATAGTTCAAATCAATAAAAAATGTACCTTCCATTTGGTTCGTATTATGATTCTCCACTGTTCTACTCAACGTAATTACCCATTCATAACTGCTATATATCGCATTTTGCACATGAGATGATGATATATCAATCCCGTCTCCCGACTTTAACATATCTTGATACCAAGTTGTTTCTTCTATATTTACATAAGGAGTCAATCCTTCTTCTCCTGAATTGACAATCACTCTCTTATCTGAAAGAGCTGCAATATTTACGATATCTTCTCGACTCTCTCTCACCGTTTCAAATTGGGTAATAATTCTTTGGCGCTCTTCTTCCAACACTTCTGGTTGAGGATCTGAAAATAAATAGGATTGTACCGAGTCGCTATTTGTAACTATGGTCGAAATATTTTCCATGTAGTCAATATAAGAATCAATCTCGTCATTCACTTGCCCTATAATCTGATTTGTATATTCTACCGAGTTATTAAGAACTGTACTTCGTGTATAATTTAGGGCAATAACAAAGAACACGATAATCGCTGCAATGATAAGTGCAGAAAAAGAGAACATCATCGCACTTCGTATGCTCTTAAATTTACTCACGAATGTGTTGGATGTCCTCTCTTTCTTCATCTATCTATTCTCCTTTGCGTATTCCTTTGGTGTCTTCCCAGTAGCCTTTTTAAACACAATACTAAAATAATGGGGATCACTATAACCTACTCGATCCGCTATCTCATAGTTTTTAAACTTTGTTTCTCTCAATAGCTGTTTCGCTTTCCTCATTCGAACCTTATTTAATGTCTCCATAAAAGTTTCACCTGTTTCTTCTTTGTATATACTACTGAAATGACTAGTACTGATGTTCAAGTGGTCACTTATAGATTGTAAACTGATATCTTTATCTCCATAGTTGTCTTCAATGTATTTCACAGCTAGAGAAGCTTGAATTTCACCTGAAGTTCTCCCTAGAGACTTCGTTCTGTCAAAGACAAATTCAGCAACCTCTTGTAAGCATTTTACACCAGCTTCTAACATCATTGTATCTGCTATTACTTTTTGCTGCTCTTCTAGTCGCTTCAACAAAAATTCACTGTTTCCTTCTATTTCCATCACAGACTTATACAAAATTTGAACCACTTGTTGTAATACAGTAACCACAGAACTTTTTTCCATTCTGCAATTCTTCACTTTTACAACCCAACGCTCAAGCGTATGGTCAAAACCTGATTGTTCTCCACGCTTAATACAATGTTTCCATTCCTCTAAGTATTTACCACTATCAAGAACCTCATATTCATTTTTTACCATCTCAATATAATCGAAGTAAAAGTCTTCTGCATGGACGTATGAATAGGCTTCCATCTCTTTTGCCGTATCGTATGAAGTATGTAGGTCTTCAATTTTCTCCACATAAATACCAATTCCTAGAGAATTATTTATTTTCGTTACTTTCTTTATTGTTTCCATAATTTCTTCTGAAACTGTTTTTATCTGTTTTTTGAATTCTTGTTTTTTATTCGTACTAAAAACCAAGACTACTCTGTGGTCTGTCTCCTGATACGCAAATCCACACCCTTCTCTTTCAAGAATCTCATTGCTCACATTTTGTGCCACAAAGGCGATTAATGCACCTTCTCCTTTTTCTGTCTTTTCTAACTCTAGAATACCTATTCTATAATAGTCATTTTGAAATGAGATAGAAAATTCTTCTAGATTATTAATGCAGCGTTCTGGACTGTCTACCCCTTTTACTAGATTCGTCAATTGGTGTGAAATAATCGCCGCTTCATTCTTCGTATATTTTCTATATGATTGCTTTAGTTCTTTTATTTGTGATGCATCTTTTTTTCTAGAATCTAATTTAATCTTTATTTTTTCAAGTACTTCATATATTTCTCTTGGAGTAACTGGTTTCAACAAATATTCTGCTACTCTATATTGAATCGCTTTTTTTGCGTAATCAAACTCCTCATATCCACTGAATATAATCACTGTCACTTCTGGATAATTCTCGTTTACCAATTTACTCAGTTCTAATCCATCCATATAAGGCATATAGATGTCTGTTAATATTAAATCGATTGAATGATCTTGCAAATAATCAAAAGCTTCAGCACCATTTTCACATACCTTTTCAAGTTCGTAACCTGATTTATTCCAATCAATATTTTGCGCAATCGCCTCTCTCACCAAAATCTCATCATCTACTACTAAGACTTTATACATCCCTCACCTCTCCATATTTAATACAATGGCAATAAACACTCGTATGCCTCGTTAAACACCTCTTTGTTCCTTCTATAAACCTCTGAAAATTCCTTTGTCGGCACAATTGACTCTTCCACCTGTACAAATCTCTTAATCTCTGTAAAATCCTTGAACACACCTATACCTACACCTGCAATTACCGCTGCTGCAATTGATGTCGCAGTCTCTACTTTATCTAATTTGTTAAGCGTTACTTCTAATACCTCTGAAAGAATTTCTACAAATTCCTTCCCTTTAGCCCCTCCACCGCTTAAGACTAGTTCATCCACATCTATGTGTTCCTTATAAGCTTGTAAGATTAGTTCCATATTCATGGCAACCCCTTCGAGGACTGCTCTTAAATAGTGTCCTTTTGTGTGTTCCATTTTTATTCCAAGAAATGATCCTGACGTGTTTGGATTCCACCTCGGACTTCTCTCACCTAGCATATATGGTAAAAACACCAAACCGTTTGCACCTGCATTTGTATCCTTCACCAATTGATTCATCAAATCAAAAGGAGAACATCCTAATTCTTTTGCTTCTTTTATCTGCGCATCACAAAGTGCGTCTTTAATATAATTGTAAGCGCTACCGGCTGCTTGCATAGTTGCACACGGCATGTACTTCCCTGGAATTACGTGTGCAAAGCAAAAGATGACTTTTTTCTCATCTAAAAATACATCTTTTGTCGTTCCACCTATCCAAGCTGAAGTTCCAAGCGTCATAAATAACTTTCCTTCTTCTATACATCCTGCCCCTAGCGCCGAGCATGGTCCATCGCCTCCACCACATACAATTGCAGTGTTTTCGCTTAATCCCAACTCCTCTGCCATCTCTTTTTGCAGACTTCCAATCACATCTGTAGATGTGTGCAACTCTGGCATCTTGTCTATATCAATTTCAGCTGCTTCTAAAATCTCCTTCGACCAACAAAGCTTACTTAAATCTAGTGCATTTGTTCCTGACGCCTCTGAATAATCTGTGACAAACTCTCCTGTAAGTCTTTGGATCACATAATCTTTTGCAAGTAACATCTTATGGGTTTGCTCATAGATATCTGGTTCATTCTCCTTAATCCACATCAGCTTCTCAATACTGTAGCTAGGGCTTACCCTATGCCCTGTTATCTGATACATACGGTCAAATCCTATTTTTTCTTCTAACTGATCAGCTTGCTTTTGTGCTCGAAGATCTGCCCAAATCATAGCCTTTCTCAACGGAGTTCCTTTTTCATCCACAACCACACAAGCTTGCATCTGTGAAGAAAAAGACATCGCTAATACATCATTTTTATCGATTCCTTCTGTCACTTTTTCTGTCGCGACCTTCACTGCCTCGAACCAATCATCTGGCTCTTGTTCTGCTTTATTGTCATCAAAAAAATCAACACCATAAGATTTTGTATAGCTACTAACCAACTCCCCTTTTACCGAAAAGAGCGATGCTTTATTTCCAGAAGTCCCTAAATCGTGTGCAATTAAATATTTTGTCATACTTATTCTCCTCGTTTCATTCTATTGTTTATCTTATCATAAATCACAAAAAAAGTAAATTTCGAAACGCAAAAACTTTCGTACGAAACCATTTTTATTGACTTTAGAAATCTACTGTGATACTATACACTCAACAAGAAGTAGTTAGGAGGCATTCTTATGAATGAGAGGCGAACTAAATTAGTTCAATATGTCAGTACTCACGGTCGAACCGATGTACAAACACTATCCACTATGTTTCACACATCAAAAGTGACTATACGAAAAGACTTAGATTTTCTATCTTCAAAAGGTATCTTAAAAAGAGAACGTGGTTTTGCAGTCTTAAACACACCTGATGATATCAACTATAATTTAGCCTTCCATTACGAAACCAAATTAAAGATTGCAAAGCGTGCCGCCCTGTATGTGGAGGATGGAGAAACCATTATCATCGAATCTGGCTCGACTTGTGCTATCTTTGCAGAAGAATTGGTAAAGACTAAAAAACATATTACCATCATCACTAACTCTATGCACATTGCTGGTTTTATCAAAGAGTATCCTAACGTCAACATAGTCTTGTTAGGCGGAACGCTTCAACCTAGCAGCCAAGCCTTAGTCGGTCCACTGACAATTCAATCTGTACGAACCTTTCATGTAGATAAAATTTTTGTAGGTACAGATGGATATTCACAAACACTTGGTTTTACCGGAGATGACATCATCCGTTCAGACACGTTGAACCATATGATTCTTTCTGCCGAAAAGACATTTGTCTTAACTGAATCTCAGAAATTTGAAAAAGTGGGTTCTGTATCCTTCCTAGCTTTTGATAAAGTTCACGAAGTAATTACAGATGCTAATATTAATGATGAAGAGATTCAATTTTTACACTCAAAAAACATCATCGTAACACAATTAACTTAATCAAGGAGGATTATTATGATTTATCTATTAGACACTGCAAACTTAAGCCACATAAAAAAATACAACGAAATATTTCCAATCGACGGAGTAACTTCTAACCCGTCCATCGTAAAAAAAGAAGGTTCTATCGACTTTTTTTCACATATGAAAGCCATTCGCGCTATCATTGGTTGGGATAAAACTTTGCATGTACAAGTAACCGCTTCTGACTATGAAGGCATTCTAAAAGATGCAGCTACTATTACAGAAAAAATTGATAAAAATGTCTACATCAAAGTCCCTGTAACTGTTCCCGGAATCCAAGCAATTAAACAATTAAAAAAAGATGGATATAATGTAACCGCAACTGCTATCTACAGTAAGCAACAAGGCTTTCTTGCAATGGAGGCTGGAGCTGACTACATCGCACCTTATTTTAATCGCATGGAGAATATGGGTATTGACCCAGAAGATGTAATTTCTGCATTTGCAGAAATGATTCGTGATTATAATTACGATACTATCATATTGGCTGCAAGCTTTAAAAATGCTGGTCAGATAGATAGAGCTTTTTTATCTGGTGCAGGAAGTGCAACTATGGATCCATCTATTCTTGTAGACTCTCTAAGCCAATCTGCAATCTTAAAAGCAGTTGATGATTTTGATGCTGACTGGCAATCAATCTTTGGTGATAAGAAAATCTACGAATTATAATTTATGATATAACCCTCATTTTATTTTGGAGTGAATCCCTTTTGGGATTCACTCCTCTATTTTTACAGTGAAGTCGATTCCAAGTCTAACCTCTTAATTATATCTTGTTGAATTGCAGGTGATAGGTCAAGGAAATTTACAAACGTTCCATGAATTCTCATTATATACACCCCGCTTGGCGCATACTTTTTGGGATTACAAAGAACTTTTTTCAATGTCTCAGGTGTCGTTACATTTACATATAGATAATATGGAGCAATTTTATCATTTTCCTTATTGAAAAATAGAGGCTTCATAATCTTATCCCTATATTCCAACCCCTTTTCTTCTAGTGTAGTCCCTGTGAAATACTTAGGATCAATTCCTAGATGAGATGCATATCCTCCCGTCATCTTCTCATATGGCAACTTCATATGGGATAATATTCTAAACCCTAAACCTTGGTTCGCTTCCCCAAAGAGTGGATCGATTCCATATCCCAGTTGTTCTCGCGCGTTTCTTCCATCTGGGGTTGCTCCTACCCAATACCCGTATAATAAGTGTGTCGAAGGAGATGCCCAGTCTGCACGAAATGGATTTCCTAAACTGTTTTTCTTACTAGTGATTAATGTGCTTACACGCTCTGCAATCTCAACTGCTTCAGCATCTGCAACTTTAATGTTATTTCCAAATTTCGGATAGGATAGCAACTCTTGTTGAATTGCTTTTGCATCTACAAAATTATTTTGTAGCGCTACTATCAACTCATCCGCTCTCTCTGGATGATTCTTTAACCATTCATCTATTGCAACAAAGGAATCTGCAACTACCGAAAGACCATGTATCAAACATCCACTACCATTGTATTTTGTCCCTTGTTCCTCTACATCTCTAGTATCGATTCCGCTCTCAAGTCCCCCCATCATGGTGGACAAGAACGGTACCTGGAGGTTTGACACCGCCTCAATTGCTTGATTAGCCGATTCTATCATCTGATCTACATATCTCTCTAGGTTCTCATAGAAAATAGAGCGAATATTTTGTAGTACTTCTGTTTTAGAAGTAAAACCTTTTGATTCTCCTAATCTTTCCCCTGTAATCATAGATACACCATCATTGATGGACAATTCCAGAATTTTCCCTAGATTTAACCAGCTATTTGTTGTATTTCCATTGTCTTTTCCCATAATCAATGGCTCTTGGCAGCCTGCAATGGAATAGTCTTCTAGGTCTTCCCTGTCGATTCCACCTTCTTTTTCAAGCATCTCAAACACTGCATCATCATTGAATAATGATGGTGTCAACATTCCTGCCGAAAAAAAGAATTTTCCTAGCGCTTCATAGAGCTCTTTTGGTGTATTTTCGTGCAATTTTACAGAGAGAATCGGTTGTGGCAAGTTCATCTCAAAGTAAGCATCTAACAATGCATACGTAGTCGGATTCGTCAAATCTTCTCCTTCGCTCGACTTTCCTCCCACCATTAGGTTCTGGGATATCGCCCAACTTCTATCAGCCACATTAAAAAATACTAATAAATGCTCAAACATTCCCTTTGCAACTTTTCTGTCTGTATCTTCTTTTGCACGATACGGCTCAAATATTCTATCTGCATTTCCTACAGAAAAGGCAAATGGATTCGGCACTTGTTCTACACACATCACTTGCCAGATTAAGATAAACGATTGAATTGCCTCATACAAGTTAGAAGCTCCTTCATTTGGGACTTTTTTCAATGTGTTTTCCATTAAAATATATCGATTTTTTTCACCTTCTGGTGCTGCCTTTCTCTTTTCTTTTGCAAGTTCTGCATAGCGATTAGCAAGCACCACTACTGCATCTAGCGCGATATCCATCGCTTTATAATTGTCTCTTTTTTTCTGGCTTATCTTTGTTTGAAGTTTATGAGTGATTTCTTCTTTTGCTCCCTTTACGCCTTTTTCCAATAATCCTCGAACATCTGGAATCAAATGTCCTGTTACTTGCTCGATAAAAAACACCACTTCCTCTGCTTGCTTTCCAGCAATCTTGTAAGCTTTCTTTAAATCTGATACATAATCTGACTGTCCATGAAAAGCCTTTACTTTTTCTATGCGTTCTTTTGTAATATCATCGTTAGGCTCTATATCTCCAAATACTGCCAATGGATCGCAGTACCCTGCAAATGTCTCCACCTCAAAAGTTGGATTAATCAATGCATATGATCTTGCAAATGCATCGTTTTGTGTTCCTGCAAACAAATTATAATCACTAATCTCAAGTGGAAGTTGCTCTGCCATTGCAACTAATGTCTTTGCTGTTCGAATACTCTCGGCTTCTTGTTTCCAAAGTTCTCCACAGTTCATCTGAATCTCTTTTGCAAGAAACCATCCCTTCAAATAATCGTAAGATCGCTCCTGTGCAAATCTTCGTTTCGCTAGTTCAGTAATCTCGCCCACACCACATATCTCTTCTACTCTCATTTCACTACTCCTTATGTTCCTATATACTTTACGCCACACTCTATTAACGACTCTTTTAGCTTGTTAGCTTTCTCTACACCTACATGTGCAGTTTCATCCATCTGGTACTCATATCCGCACTTTCCCCATTTCACTTTCCCGTACTCATGATAAGTAATCACCTCAAAAGTAACATTCTCACCTTGTATTACCTTTGCAAAATCTACAAACTCCAACAGATCCTGACTTGAGTCATTGACCCCTCCTATTAAAGGAATTCTAACATGCACTCTGCTTTTATTTTTACAGGTATCTATGATATTTTTCTTAATTATTTTATTTGAAATTCCCGTGTGTTTCCTGTGCTTTTCTTCATCGTATTGCTTACAATCAATAATAAAATAATCTACCAAATCATGAAGTTCTAAAAATCTTGGATGACTCCCATTTGTTTCGATAGCAGTGTGAATCCCTCGCTTTTTCACTTGCAAAAGTACTTCTTTTAGCTCATCAAATTGAAGCGTTGCTTCTCCTCCTGAAAATGTAATCCCTCCACCGTCGTAGAACATTAACCTACAAGATTCGATTTCTTCTACCAATTCCTCGATTGTGCTCTCTGTATACGACCAACGCTTTCCCTTTAGTTCTCCTTCATCCATATAGACTCCATTGACATCCATCCCCTCTGGATTTGCACACCAAGGACATTTCATATTACACCCTTGCAAGTGAAGCACTAGCCGATTTCCAGGCCCATCTTGTGAGTAATTAAAGCCCTTTTGAAATATTTTCATTCTATTTTCCTCATCTTTTAATGCTTTGGTTTAAAATAAAGACTCATTCTTTACATATAGTTGTTTGAATATCTGGTAGGATTTTTCGTATTTTTTCTGCATCTCTTTGTTTGGCTTAATCACTTTCTCGCTCCATCTAACGATTTTTTTGCACGCCTCTTCATAGCTTTCATATGCACCTGATGCTATAGCTGCCGTAATCGCAGCTCCTACGCAGCCTTGTTCACTCTCTGAATTGGTATAGATTTCTCTTCCTAAAATATCTGCTTGCATCTGTAAAAACAAATCGCTTCTAGCTCCACCACCCGAAGCAATAACACGCTCATACTTTACTCCAAGCTCCTCCATAATCTCTAGTGATTGCTTCAATGTATATACAATCCCTTCCATCGTTGCTCGAATCATATGAGATTTCTCGTGTTTTAGCGATAGTCCAAAGAATATTCCTCTCGCATTTGGATTGTTATAAGGTGTCCGCTCCCCACTTAGATATGGAAGAAACACTAGCCCTTCGCATCCTGGCTCTACTTTGCTTGCAAGGTCTGTCATCTCATCATAATCCGCTTCTTCTAATATCTGATTTTTCATCCACTTCAGTGCAACACCACCACTTAGGTGCGCTCCCATTAATAGCCACAACTCTCTGTCCACATGACAAAATGTATTCGTTCTAAATGATGAATCCCAAGCCGCTTTATCAATCGCAGTAGATACTTGTGCTGATGTACCGATGTTCGTTGCAAGGATTCCTGGTTTTACAATTCCGTTTCCAACTCCCACCATCAACGTATCACCACCACCATACGCTATCTTGATACCTTCTCTCAATCCAGTCTTCTTTGCACAGCCTGCCGAAAGTTTCCCTGCTACTTCCAAAGAATAGGAAACTTTCGGAAAAATATCTTTTGGCATATCAAGTTGTTCAATAAAATCCCATGCCCAATCTCCGTTTTCTATATCAAAAATTGCGCCACTAGAAGCATCTGACACATCCGTTCCAATTTCTGAGCACATCATATAGCGAATATAGTCTTTTGGTAACAGTATTTTCCCAATACGCTCAAATATATCTGGTTCGTTTTCTTTAATCCACATTAGAGAAGTTATCATAAACCCTGTACTAAGCGCATTCCCTATCTTTTCTTTATACCTTCCCTCTCCTATGATTTCATAGATATGTCTAATCTGTTCTTCACTTCTTTGATCTGCCCAGATTATGGCATTTCTAAGTAGATTCCCTTCCTTGTCAACGACTACTAAGCCATGCATCTGACCTGAATAGCTGATTCCATCTACTAGACTACTCTCTTGAGGATACTTTTCTACCAATTCTTTCAATACGCTAGTTGTCTCCTGCCACAGCAATTCCATATTTTGTTCTGCGTACATTGTTTGCTCTTTAATAATGTCATAACCTCTATAAGCAGTACCTAATACTTTGCCATCTTCCCTCATAAGAAGGGCTTTTACACCTGATGTTCCAAGATCAATTCCTATATAAAATTTCATCATGCACTCTCCTATCTGCCAATTAAGGACGAAGAGTTTTCACTCTCCGCCCTTTTTATTTATTTTACTATAAATCCTTCTTCATCCCATAAATCATGCCAATCTTTAGCACCTTCCCATAGGAATACTTGACCTTTTACTAAGCGATTATTTTTTTCTAATGTCTTAATGATCGCCATCTCTTCATCCGTCAATGGGTCTTCTGTCATACACTTTAAGTTGCTTACGTACTCTACCTCATGAACAGAAAACGGAATCGGAATTTGTCCTCTTTGGTATGCCCACTTAAGTGCTACAACTGCAGGATGAATTCCATGATTTTCTGCAATCTTCTTCATCTCTGGTAATTGAATATCTGCAACATCTTCTGGTGCCATATCTCGCTCTGGTCTTGTTGGTGATCCGATTGGCATAAATCCAATTGGCAACACTTCTTTTTCAACTAAATAGTTGAATAATTCTTCTTGTTGGAAACAAGGATGTATCTCCATTTCGCAAGCTGCAGGTTTGATTTTCAAATGCTCCCATACACCTTCCATCTTAGGAATTGTCATATTAGATATTCCGATATTCTTAACTAATCCTCTTTCTACTAAAGCTTCAATTTGACGGTATGTATTCACGAATTGTTCAATGCTAAATGGTTTAGAGTCTGGGTTTCTTGAATCTACATCGCATCCTGGTGCATGGTAGTTAGGGAAAGGCCAGTGGATGAAATACATATCCACGTATTCACACTGTAAATCTTCAATTGATTTTAGACAAGCTTCTTCTACTCTATCGTGCATATCATTCCATACTTTTGTCATGATAAATAAATCTTTACGCTCTACCACACCTTCGTCAAGTGCTGTTTTAAACACCTCTCCAATCAAGTGCTCATTTTTGTAACAAGCTGCACAGTCAAACATACGATATCCACAGCGAATCGCTCCTGCTACCGCTTCTGATACCTGCTCTGCTGTAAATCTGTCTGATCCAAATGTTCCCATTCCCACACAAGGTATCTCTTCTCCTGTGTACAACTTTTTCTTCGGTAAAATACTTTGACTAACTACTTCCATTCTTTCGTCCTCCTAAATTTTGTTTTTTATTTGTTCTTTATTTACTTACTGCATATTCATAATCTTCTACAAAGACCATTACTCCTGATTTTGCCAACTCTCTTGGTGTTTTTTCTAATTCACCCGCTAACACTTTTCCATATTGAATCGGCATATACTGATGAATGATTGTAATTGGTATCTCTACTTTGGATAGATTTTCAAATAACAACTCCATCGATTTTACCACTGCTGGATTTCCCATATAATATCTAGCTCGATCTGAGAAACTATACTTTCGCGCATACGCTTTTTGTTTTTCTGTTCCATGATAATGTTTTGCCCAATCTTTTGGATTATCTACCATCACTTTATCTAGCACTTCAATAAAGTTGGAACGATTCTCATCTACAAGTTCCTCTTCTATCTTACAAAGCGAAAACAATGCTTCTCTTAATCCAAATGTAAGAGCTGGTCCTACTTTTAGGATTGCAATTCCATCTCTTACCATATCTGCTAGGCACTCTTTTGTCTGATAATCTGTAGAATGCCCCTCAAATACAATCTCTGGATATTCATTTTTCTTTTCACAAAGTGCTACTGCGTCCTTTGGCTCATACATAAAAATCTGATTATCACCAAATTCAACTCCAGGTTGAACCACTACTCCAATAACATCATTCCACGCCTCTTCGATTCCTTCTTCTTTAAATACGGCTTTATAGGTATCAACTGTCTGTGCAAAATCCTCTGGTTTTGTTACTGTGATTCCTTCTTCCTCCTCTGTTGCTCCTCCTGGAATTGGAACTTCACTACCGATTACATAGACTGGACGAGGAGTTGTTGCATCTTTTGCCTTACGCTCTTCATAGCCCTTCATCGCAGCTTTGTAAAGCTTTGCCCCTCTTCTTGCAATTACTTCTGTCTCTAACATTGTGTCTTTGTCATCATCTGCAAGTTTCATAGATGTGTCTAAATGTATCTTTGTAAACCCTGCTAATGCATATTGATAAACTAGTTCTTCTGACTTTACCATAGCATCTTTTTCACATTCTCCAACCCATGTAAGTGGTCCCAAGTGGTCTCCCGCTAAGATAATCAATTCTTTTGCACATCCAACTCGTTTTGCAATTGTCATTACAAATTCATAAAAGTCTGCAGGTTTCATCCCCGTGTACCCGCCGAATTGATTCACTTGATTTGCCGTTGCTTCAATTAACGTAGGTATATTTAAATCTCTTGCTCTCTCTAAAACTAATTCCAATACTAACTCATTAGCTGTACAATACGATGGTATTCCTGCATTTTCTCCTACTTTACGCTTTTCGATCATTTCTTGTAATGGGTGCATCTTAGGTCTCCTTTTACGCTTCACTATCGATTAATAATTTCCCTTTTACTGCTCCTGGTGTCTTATACATCTCAAATGCTGAATCTATTTTACTTAGCGGTATTTTCTTATAAATAAATGAATCATCAAACTTCAACTGCCCTGTCTTAAAGTAATGGGCTGTAAGTTCCCATTCTTTTCCTGGAAATGGTGCACTATATGACATCCATGAGCCAGTGAGTGTAAACTCCTTACGGTTCATCGCTTCCCACTCTTCCACTGAAAATGACAATTCTTTTGTTGGTGTTCCAACAAAACAAACTTGTGCTTTGTTGGCAGCTAATTTAAATGCCATTTTCATAGTGATTGTATTTCCAGCTGTCTCGTATACGTAATCAAACCCTTTCCCATCTGTAACATCCATTGCCTGTTGTATGAAGTCTTCTTCTAATGTGTTAATTCCCTCTGTTGCTCCAAGTCTCTTTCCAAGTTCTAATCTTTCATTTGCAATATCAAATACTACAACTTTCTTTGCCCCAAAAATCTTTGCCCACTGCATCACTAGCAACCCGATAGTTCCGCCGCCTAAAACCGCCACTGTCTTTCCACCTTCGTAAGGAACTCTTTGTAGTCCATGAAGAGCTACTGTTGCTGGTTCAAAAAACGCCCCTTGCTCAAAGCTTACCTCTTCTTCGAATTTTACAGCATTTTTTTCTGGCACTACTACATATTCTGCAAAACTACCAAATTGTCTCGACCCGATGAAACTGTAGTGTTTACACAACGCATAATCTCCGCTTTGGCAATCTGCACATTGTAAACATGGTACAAGTGGTACCCCTGCAATTCTATCTCCTACTTTTAGAGAAGTCACACCTTCTCCTACCATAGATACTGTTCCTGAAAATTCATGTCCCAATACATTTGGATAAAAATGACAAGCATCTTCAATTACCCTTGGAATATCCGAACCACAGATTCCTGTATACTTTACTTTAATTTGTACTTCGCCTTTCTTTGGAACTGGTGTTTCGATTTCTTCGTATCTGATATCTTCTCTTGCATGTACAACTCCTGCTTTCACAATACTACCTCCTATTTTTTCATTGTGTCTTTCAACTTTTCATATAGCTCTAGATAAATCTCATAATTTTTCTGATACTTCTCGTGATTATCCATATTTGGTTCATGATGTCTCGTCTTTTTCACTGTTAATTTTACTGCTTCCTCAAAACTTTCATACATTCCTACTCCTACGCCTGCTAAAATAACCGCCCCAAGTGTAGTCGCTGTATCTGAAGAAGGCACTGTAATCGGCTTTCCTGTAATATCTGATTTAATCTGTGTCCACAACAGTGAATTTGCAGAACCACCCATTGCTAATAACTCTTCTACATATGCTCCTGTCTGCTCTCCAATATCTAAATTATGCTTCAGGGCAAATGCCACACCTTCCATACCTGCACGAATCATGTGAGCCTTTGTCTTACTAAAATCTAAACCGTAGAATACGCCTTTTGCATCTGGATCCCAAATCGGCGAACGCTCTCCTGACATATATGGCAAGAATACAAGCCCATCACATCCTGGTTCTATTTTTTCTGCAATCGTGTTGAACTGAACCAATGACGAAGCTCCGCCTTCTTTTGCAACTTCTCTCTCGTATTGGCCAAATTCTTTTTCCATCCATCGCATTACTCCGCCGCCACCAACGGTTCCACCTTGCAACAACCATTTATCCGGTACTACGTGATAGCTGAGGATCAGTCTTGGGTCTGCTGCATATTGGTCAATGCAGATACTCATTCCACCTGCTTGACCTCCTTGCTCTTGTGTTTCACCTGCATGAAGCACTCCTGCTCCTAGTGTTCCACAAGCGGCATCTAGTCCTCCTGCAACAACTTTTGTCCCTTCCAATAGCCCTGATTGATCAGCAGCTGCTTTTGTTACTACTCCAACCACATCATGGCATTGATAAATATCTGAAAGGAATGAAAATGGAAAGCCTAACTTATCGCACATCTCTTTATTCCAAGTTCCTGTTTTCATATCAAAGCAGTGTAGACCATATCCTTGCGACATCTCTTGCGAGCATACACCTGTCAAACGATATGCTATAAATGAATTTGATTGCAATATCTTGTATATCTTAGTGTAAATATCTGGCATATTTTCCTTATACCATAGAATCTTTGGCGTAGTATAGGATGGTTGCATTGAATTTCCAGCCAACCCAAATATCTTATCTTCTCCTATGGTTTCATTAAGGCGCTTACAGATATCACTTGCCCTGGTATCCATCCAAATCGGTGTATTCGCGAGTACTTTTCCATCCTTATCAATTGGAATCGCTGACCAACTCTGCCCATCTATCCCTACACCTTTAATCTCCTCTGGACTAATCTTATATTCTGCTAGCATCTGCTTAATCGCTTTACAAACCGCTTCCCACCACTCATCTGGATCTTGTTCGACCCAACCTGGCTTAGGATAATAAACTGGATAATCACCAGTGGCCGATCCGATTACATCTCCTTCTCTGTTAAAGACGGCAACCTTACAAGCACTCGTTCCTATATCGATACCCAATAACAATTCTCTCATCTCATCACTCCGTTCATACTCTATGCTTTATTTTCACAACCACATACTTTCATTCTATTTACAACTAGGTTTTTCACTGCTTCCATCCCTACTTTTCCATATGCCTTAGGATCAAAAGTGTCTGGCTCTTCTTGATATAATTTCTTAAATGCATCTGTATATGCTACTCTAAGTTCTGTTGCAAAGTTCACTTTTGAAATTCCTCTGTTTACGCAATCACTTACATCTTCATCACTGATTCCAGATGCTCCATGTAATACCAATGGAATATCAACAAGTTTTGCAATTGCTGATAATCTTTCTTTATCGAGTACTGGAGTTCCTACATAAAACCCATGTGCTGTTCCGATTGCAATCGCTAATGAATCAATCTCTGTACGCATCACAAATTCTACTGCTTCATTGACATCTGTATTTGTATCTACTTCCACTTCTAAATCATCTTCTTTTCCACCAACTTTTCCAAGTTCAGCTTCTACTGGAATTCCTGCTTTTTTTGCTTCTGCTACTACTTTTTGTGTCACTGCAATATTTCCTTCAAACTCTTCTCCCGATCCATCTATCATAATAGATGTATATCCGTCTTCCATACACTGCATGGCCAATTCATAGCTACTTCCATGGTCAAGGTGAAGTGCCACTGGTACTTTTGCCGCCTCTGCTTCTGCTTTAACAATCCCTGCATACGTTTTGCTTGTTCCATAACGGATTGTAGAAGGTGTTGTCTGTATGATAACTGGTGCGTTAATCTCTTCTGCTGCCATAATAATTGCCTTCACCATTTCCATGTTCTCTGCGTTAAACGCCCCTACTGCATATCCTTCATTTCTCGCTTTTAAAAGCATCTCTTTTGATGTAACTAATGCCATATCTATCATCCTCCTACTTATCTACATTTTGTGTTTATCTAGGTACAATTATATCTTCTACAGTAATTTTAACAATAGTAATAATTGACGTATTTAACTTTTATTTGTCGTGTATTCGAATATTCGTTTCTTTTCTTAGATTAATATGTTATATTTAGTTAAAGGTATTTTCCGAAAGTACAATTCTATTTTAGGAGAGATTTTATGAGAACAATTTACAATGAAATGAACATAGAATTTACGATTGACCACCTACACTTTACTGTGCTAAATGTCGCTTACGAAGTATTCACTAATAACATTCCAAAGCATAGCCATGGAGAACACAGTTACGAATTGCATTACATTCCATATGGAAAAGGTCGCATCACTATAGATGACCAATCTTATGATGTTATCCCTAATACACTATACATAACCGGACCTCATGTAGAACATCAACAAATTCCTGACGAAGCCGATCCCATGACTGAGTACTGCATCTATTTAAAAATTCGTAAATTAAATCACAAAGGGCGTTTTCTAAATGTATTTAACGAGACACCAATCTGGTTTGGGCAAGACACACAGGGCATTCACAGTTTAATGAAGGAGCTGCTCCACGAACTCGAGGAAGAGTATACTGGCTATTTGGAAGTTTCTAAAAGTTATCTCGCTCAATGTATCATAAAAGTCATTCGTAATTACAAACATCACGAGAGATCAAAGAAATATATATCACCAACTAACCTAGCCGCCAATAAACACGTCATCGCAGAGGATGCCTTCTTGTATGATTACAGCCACATCACACTTGAGAGTTTAGCTTCCAGGTTAAACTTAAGCACAAGACAGACAGAGCGCTTTATCAAACAAGCTTATGGAAAAACTTTTCTTCAAAAAAAAACAGAGGCTAAAATGGCCACTGCCGCTATGAAGCTGACAAACTCCACTAGTAATATCACAAGTTTAGCTTACGAACTAGGCTACTCCACTGTAGAGCATTTCTCTCATGCCTTTAAAAAGTATTATGGGATTACAGCAACTCAGTACAAAAATAATTACAGGAAATAATTATTTTAATTTTTTAGAGAAGATTCTCTATTGAAACTTTTCTCTTTTTATGCTAGCTTAAAATACATAAGTAGAATATTCAATTATGGAGGAGAAAAAATGTTAAAAGGTATATCACCAATCTTATCACCAGAATTATTAAAAGTATTATGCGAAATGGGGCACAGCGATAGACTCGTAATTTCAGATGGAAACTTCCCTGCTGAATCTATGGGGAAAGATGCACTTGTTATACGTTGCGACGGACATGGAGTTCCTGAAATTTTAGATGCAATTTTGCAGCTATTTCCACTTGATACTTATGTAGAACACCCAGTATCGCTTATGGAAGTAACTCCAGGGGACAATGTAGAAACACCAATCTGGGATACATACAAGGAAATTGTTGCTAAGCATGATGAGCGAGGATCGAAGGCCGTTGGAAATATTGAGCGTTTCTCTTTCTACGACGAAGCCAAAACAGCTTATGCAATTATTGCAACTAGCGAAAAAGCGCTTTATGCAAACGTTATGTTACAAAAGGGAGTAGTAATTTTATAATTATGATCAAATTAATCGCAAGCGACTTAGATGGAACATTATTACAACACGGTGCACAGAGCTTAAATCCCAAGATTTTCCCTCTAATTCGCAAAATACAAGAAAAGGGTATTCGGTTCGTAGCCGCTAGCGGAAGACAATATTACAATATGAGAAATCTCTTTTGGGATGTGCAAGATGAAATATCTTACATCTCTGAGAATGGTGGTCTTTACGCCTTCAATGGCGAAGTTCATACCTCCGATATAATCCCTGTGGATATAGTCAAGAATATTATTAAAATTGTTCAGAATGATCCTGATTGCGAACTCACAGTATCCTGCGCAAACACAACCTACATCGAACCAAAGAGTGCTGCTTTTTTAGCTCATTTACGAGATACCGTAAAATATCACGTTACCGTCATTGATAATTTGTTAGATATCAGTGATCCTGTTCTAAAAATGGCAATCTGCAATAAAAAAGGTATCGAATACTCATCTGATAAATACGAAAAACTATTTTCACACAGTGTAGGTGTTATCACCTCTGGCAACCTATGGCTTGACTTCATGCCTTTAAATGTCAGCAAAGGAACTGCGCTTTCACACATGCTTGAAGAATTCAACATTCTTCCGTCTGAATGCATGGCATTCGGAGATCAATGGAATGATGAAACCATGTTGCGCATGGTCGGAACTAGCTACGCAATGGAGAATGCTGTTCCTGGTATATCAGATTTTTGTACACATACAACCAGTTCTGTAATAGAGGTACTAGAGTCACTACTCTAGTACCTCTATTACATTATGAATCCAGACCTAATAAAACCTACTATTCTTTTACTTAAAAGAGGTGTAGAATTCTTTACGAATTCTACACCTCTACTTACTTATAAGTTTCTATTTTACTGTATTTATTCTTGCAATAGCTCGATCTAGTGCTGCTTCTGCTCTTGCAACATCTACTGTACTCTCTCTTTTCGCAAGTCTTTCTTGCGCACGTTTCTTCGCTTCTTTTGCTCGTTCCACATCGATTTCTTCTGGCCACTGAGCATCTTCTGCGAGTACTGTTATCTTCTGCTTTTGTATCTCTACAAAACCACCAAGAATTGCACATTTTTTCACTTCTCCTGTATTATGAATCTTCATAACACAAGGTTCTAATATCGTAGTCAACGGTATGTGGTTTTTATATACCCCCATTTCTCCTTCTACGCTTGTAAACTCGAGAAAGTCTGATTCTCCTTCATGAAACATCTCATCCGGAGAGATAATTTGTAATTTAAAAGTATCTGCCATAGGACTCCCTCCTACTTCATACGAGCGACAACGTCGTCAATATTTCCTGCATTTAAGAAATGTCCTTCTGGAATGTGATCATGCTTTCCTTCTAGAATCTCTCTAAATCCTTGAATAGTCTCTGTAAGCGGAACATAACGGCCACTAATACCTGTAAATTGCTCTGCTACGTGGAATGGTTGAGATAAAAATCTCTGAACCTTTCTCGCTCTAGCTACCAATAACTTATCTTCTTCTGATAACTCGTCCATACCTAGAATAGCGATGATATCTTGAAGTTCTTTGTACCTTTGAAGTATCTGTTGTACATCACGTGCAACTTCATAGTGCGCTTGTCCTACTACGTGAGGATCTAGCATTCTTGATGAAGAATCTAGTGGGTCTACCGCAGGGTAGATTCCAAGTTCTGTGATTGCACGAGACAATACTGTCTTTGCATCTAAGTGAGCAAATGTTGTCGCTGGTGCTGGGTCAGTCAAGTCATCGGCAGGTACATATACTGCTTGTACCGATGTGATTGAACCGTTCTTTGTAGATGTAATTCTCTCTTGAAGTGTTCCCATCTCTGTCTGAAGTGTTGGCTGGTAACCAACGGCTGAAGGCATACGCCCTAGTAGTGCCGAAACCTCAGAACCAGCTTGTGTAAATCTAAAGATGTTATCAATGAATAACAGAACGTCTTTTCCCGATTGATCTCTGAAATATTCTGCCATTGTAAGTCCTGTAAGACCTACACGCATACGCGCTCCAGGCGGTTCATTCATCTGTCCAAATACCATGGCTGTCTTATCGATAACTCCAGATTCTTTCATTTCATAGTAAAGGTCATTTCCTTCACGAGTTCTCTCTCCAACCCCTGTAAATACTGAATATCCACCATGCTCTGTGGCGATATTTGTAATAAGCTCTTGGATTAATACTGTCTTTCCTACTCCAGCTCCACCAAATAGACCGATTTTTCCACCTTTTTGATATGGGCAAAGTAAGTCAACTACTTTGATTCCAGTCTCAAGAATCTCTGATTCTGTTGACTGTTCTTCAAAAGCAGGTGCTTTTCTATGAATTGGAAGGTAATCTACGTCTGTTGGTGCTGCAATTTCATCAATTGGCTCACCAAGTACGTTGAAGATACGTCCCAATGTCTTTTCTCCTACTGGTACTGAAATCGGCGCTCCTGTTGCAACCGCTTCCATCCCTCTTACAAGTCCGTCTGTTGGACCCATGGCGATACATTTTACTGTATCATCACCCAAATGCTGCGCAACTTCTACAACTAACTTTTCACCATTAGCTCTAGTGATGTCAATCGCATCATTAATCTCTGGAAGTTCGCCTTGGGCAAATTTGATATCCAAAACGGCACCAATAATTTGGGTGATTTTCCCTATATTTTTATCTGCCATTGTTTCCTCCTACTTTTTTACCCTAGTTTAACGCTTCCGCACCAGCTATAATCTCTGTAAGCTCTTGCGTAATCGCACTTTGACGGGCTCTATTATATTTCAATTCTAAACCACTAATCATCTCTTCTGCATTGTTTGTCGCATTATCCATCGCTTGCATTCTTGCACCGTTTTCACTTGCAACAGCCTCAACAAAAGCACCATATAAAAGACTGGTTATATACTTTGGTATCAACAACTCAATAGCCTCTTCTTCGTTTGGCTCGAAGTTCATAAGAGCATCATCTTGCTCTTCTTCTATCTCTTCGCTTGACTCCACCGGCTCTGCTGGTAACAATTTTAACATTGTCGGAATATGGCTTACTGTATTTTTAAATACAGTGTATGCTAGATAAATTTCATCTATCTCACCATTTTCAAAATCCTCTAATAATTGCTTTCCAATCATTTGAGCATCCGGATATCTCGGTTCGTCAATCACATCTGGGTAACTCTGTGCAACTTCGTAACCTTTCAATCTAAGACTGTCTCCACCTTTGTTTCCTAGCGCATAAATACGCACGTCTTCTTTTTTCCACTCTCCACCTGTAACCAACTTAATAATGTTTGAGTTATAACCACCTGCTAGACCTCTGTTTGAAGTCACAACAACGATTCCAACTTTTTTCACTTCTCTCTTTTGCACATATGGATGATTAATATTTCCTGCTTTTGAGATTACTGAATTTACAGTTTGGAACATGGAGTTAAAATAGGCTTTTGAATTCTCTGCACGATTTCTCGCCTTTTGCAATTTTACAGTAGAAACGAGTTTCATGGCTTTTGTAATCTGTTGTGTACTAGATATACTATTACGACGTCTTTTTATATCTCTCATTGTCGCCATGATATAAGTCCTCCTTTATTATGCAAAATCAGCTTTGCATTCCTCAATCGCCTTGATAAGCGCTTGCTCAGTTGTTTCAGAAATCACCTTCTCTGCTTTAATAGCTTCTGGAATCTCTGGATATTTTGTCTTCACGAAGTCAAAGAGTTCTTGCTCAAAGCGAAGTACATCTTCTACCGCGATATCTAGTAAGAACTTACGTGTAGCTGCATAAATAATCATTACTTGGTATTCTACTGGCATCGGTTGATATTGAGGTTGCTTTAACATCTCACGAATACGTTCCCCTTGTGCTAGACGCTCTGATGTATCTGCATCTAACTCCGAACCAAACTGTGCAAATGCTGCTAACTCACGATACTGAGCCAAGTCGATACGGATTGGGCCCGCAATTGACTTCATCGCTTTAATCTGTGCTGACCCACCAACACGAGATACTGAGATACCTGGGTTAATAGCTGGTCTAAGACCTGCATTAAACGCCTCTGTCTCAAGGAAGATCTGTCCATCTGTAATAGAGATTACGTTAGTCGGAATATATGCCGAAACGTCCCCTGCTTGTGTTTCAATAATTGGAAGCGCTGTTAGCGACCCTCCTCCGAGTGCATCCGATAATCTAGCTGCTCTCTCTAATAATCTTGAGTGTAGATAGAATACGTCTCCAGGGTATGCCTCACGACCTGGTGGACGACGAAGTAGTAATGATAATGTACGATAAGCCGTAGCATGTTTTGTCAAATCATCATAGATAATTAGAACATCATCACCATTTTCCATCCACTCTTCACCCATCGCACAACCTGAATAAGGTACGATGTATTGAAGTGGAGCCAGCTCACTCGCTGTCGATGCAACAACTGTTGTATAATCCATTGCACCATACTCTTCTAATGTTTGAACTATATTGGCAACTGTAGAAGCTTTTTGTCCAATCGCTACGTAGATACATTTCACATCTTGACCTTTTTGGTTGATGATTGTATCAATTGCGATAGCTGTTTTTCCAGTCTGTCTATCTCCAATGATTAGCTCACGTTGTCCTCTTCCAATTGGAACCATAGAGTCAATCGCTTTGATTCCTGTCTGCAATGGAGTATCTACTGATTTTCTAGCAATAACTCCCGAGGCAACTCTTTCAATTTGTCTAAATTTATCTGTTTCAATAGGACCTTTCCCATCAATTGGTTGTCCTAACGCATTTACAACACGCCCTAGCATGCAATCGCCTACTGGAACCTCAACAACGCGTCCTGTTGTCTTTACAGTATCGCCTTCGTTGATGTTTTTATGATCCCCTAGAAGAACCGAACCTACGTTGTCTTCCTCTAAGTTAAGAACCATTCCATATACTTCTCCTGGGAACTCTAAAAGTTCACCTTGCATTGCATTTTCTAGTCCGTGGATACGCGCAATCCCGTCGGCCACTTGAATAACTGTTCCTACTTCCGAAACTTCCATCTCGGCCGCATATCTTTTAATCTGTTCCTTTATCACAGAACTGATTTCTTCTGGTCTTAAATTCATGGAGCGAACCCACCTTCTTTCATTTTTATCATCTTATACTGCAATTTGAATGTTTTTCAATTCCTTGCTTAATTGATATAGCTTCGTCTTGATGCTAGTATCTACTACCCTATCTTTAATGCGGATAATCATTCCACCGATTAATGAGCTGTCTTCAAAATAATTCATCTCGAATTCTTTATACTCTGTAAGCTCTAGTAGTCTCTTTTCTACCGCTTGCTTTTGTACTTCGCTTAGCTTTACCGCCGAAGTTACAAATACAACACCAATTCCTTGCTCTTCTTTTACCACCTCGATAAAATATGCAAATACTTTTTCAATCTCAGTTCCATGACCTTTTTCAATCAAAAGCTTCATCAAACCGATGATTTCTTTTTCTACACTTCCTGCAAAAATATTTTTTATAATATCGACTTTTTCACTCTTTGCAATTTTCGGTTGGTCCATCAACGCCATAATCTCATCGTTTTCCCTCAATACATTCACAATCTCAGTTACTTGTACATAGAAAACATCTAATCGATTACTCTCTTTCCCAACTTCAAACAAAGCATCTCCATACGTTTTTGAAACTAACTTTGCCATGTGCTTTCACCCATTTCCTTCAAAGTCTCTTCAATCAAACCATCTTGCACTTTCATGTCAATCGTTGCCGAAACCACCTTACTAGCCATCAATGATGATATCGCAATTAGGTCTTGCTTCACTTCATCAACTGCACGTTTCTTCTCTAATTCTATCTCTCCACGTGCTCGATCTATGATTCGTGCTGCCTCTTCTTTCGCTTCTGCTATGATTTTAGCCTCATTTTTCTGCGCTTTCTTTCTAGCATCACCTAAAATCACTTCAACTTCTTTGTCTATGTTTCTAAGTTTTGCCTCGTACTCTTCTTTGAATACTGCTGCTTCGATTTTCTTTTGTTTCGCCTCTTCTTGTTCTGCTACAACTCGCTCTCTTCTCTTTTCTAACAAGTTTCTCACTGGTTCGAATAAGAAGTAAGAAAGAAAAACAAATAGCACCAATATTGACGCTCCTAATACAGCTGCATCAAATAGAAACTGACCATCTAAGTTAAATAAACGTTCCAAAGCTCAGCCTCCTTTCCATTTTCTTGGTATTTCAAGTCTTTAAATCTCTTATAACATTCCGATTAGTGGGTTTGCGAACAATAGGATAATCGCTACCGCAAGACCGTAAAGACCTGTTGTCTCTGCTACCGCTTGTCCTAAAAGCATTGTAGATGAAATCTCTGATCTAGCTCCTGGATTTCTTCCAACTGCTGCTGCTGCATGTCCTGCTGCATGTCCTTGTCCGATACCAGCTCCAATTCCTGAAATCATCGCCAATCCTGCTCCAACTGCTGACATTGCTAATACTAAACCTTCGTTTGTAATTCCTTCCATGATAAATTCCTCCTAATTTCTTTTCATTTTTTAATTTGCTTCAATTTTGTTATTTGTAAATACCATTGTTAACATACAGAATACGTATGCTTGGATGCATCCCGAAAAAATATCGAAATATACGTGTAAAATTCCTGGCCAACCCCAGGCTACATTTGACAACAAGCTATAAATCAGTGTCATCATAACTGTTCCAGATAAAATGTTACCGAATAAACGTAGCGACAACGATAACGGAACTGCCAATTCACCAATTAAATTGATTGGTGCAAATACCGGTATAGGCTGAAACAATTCTTTAACGGCTCCAAACTTATTATGTTTGACATTGTTATACTGGATAATGAAAAATGTAATAACTCCCAGCCCAAATGTCACACCATAATCAGCTGTTGGCGGTCGCAAACCTAGTAGACCCGATAGATTTGATATTAAAATAAACAAGAACAGTGTTAAAATATAGTTTCTAAATGGCTTTGCATTTTTCCCCATACTACTAACAACCATACTATCTAACGCTTCCACCATATACTCTGCAATGTTTTGCAGAACACCAGGCTTACCTTCGTCATCTTTTAATTTCGATTTTACAACTAATGCAAATCCAATTAAAAGCAACATTACGATCAACAAACTGACGTGAGTTGTCGTGAGCCATATGTCTTGCCCAAAAAGATTGAGCTTTAAAAGTCCATGGACCATAAAGTCAACTTCACTATCAGCAGTAGCCAAGATACCAACTCCATTGTTCATATGCTTTCCTCCTTCTTCTAAATTTTTACCTCTTATCCTTTTTTTCTTTCCATTTGTGCAAATATGGATGCACATGCGCCGATACTTTTAGACCCATTACTCCAGCAAGCATTGTAAGTATGTTCCCCCATTCAAAATACGCAACTGCAAAAAGTATAATCGCAACCACTGTCATTCGAGTCGCATATGATTTCCGAATGCTCTTTTGGGCGTGTTCTGCATCAAACTCTAGGCTATCCTCAATCGAATACCGCATGTGAATAACCATTCCCATGCCCACGATGCTCCCAATCCATAACCCAATCGAATCAAATAATACATTATTTGAAACTATTAAAACTATGATTTGAACAAGGATAGAATACCCTATGATTCCCATAAGTAGCTCTCCTTGCATCCCACCAAACAACTTATTCTTCATCGCTTTTTCCTTCTAGTTTTTTATTTGTCTCCTTTGCAAGCACAATTGCATTTCTTCCACCTGCAAGTATCCCTAGTATCAGCATTGGGATAAATATTGGAATATCAAATCTCTTTCCTAGGTAATCACCTAAAAATACACATAAAAAAATAGGGGTAAGCACAGACAGTCCTAATTGTGTAATTAATGCTAATGTTCGAAATACACTACTCTTATAGTTCATATCTTTACCTCTCCTAAATCTCATGTTACAACTTTAATTATATCACTAAATTTATATTTGTCTATATTCAGTGAATATTTTTTTAGGCAACACAGAGCTAGTAAAACTTTAGCCCTTCACTAGGATCCTCAAATCCTCAAATCAAAGCAACCTATGAAGTCATACAGTATAAAAGTACTGCCTCATACTTTCCATCGTCACATCTTCCCAATAAAACAGTTCTCCCTCTCATTTTTTCAGTTATATTCTATAATTTTTTTCGTTAATTTTATGTCAAAATAAGGATTATTCCCTATATAAATATAGCTATTCTGGGTGGTTTATTTGCCACTGGTTATTGCTATAATGACCACAGAAAATTAATTTTTTAACAAAGTGTCAGCAAGGAGATATAAATGGAAAGAAAAGCTGTAATATTTTCTGTTCAACGTTTTACCATCCATGATGGACCGGGGCTGCGAACAGAGCTCTTTTTTAAGGGATGTCCTCTGCGCTGTAAGTGGTGCGGAAATCCAGAGAGTTTTAGATTGAATCCAGAATTAGGAGTCTATAAAAGTAAATGTATATCCCAGAATAAGTGCGGAGAATGTATGAAGCATTGCCCTAATGAGGCACTTATCTTCTACAGGGGAAAGCTTGTCAGTTTTGATAAAGATAAGTGTACCAATTGTCATCGTTGCTATCAGGCCTGTCCTTCCGAAGCGATTAAGTGTTGGGGCGACCTCATGACTGTAGACGAATGTATGGAAATCATCCGCAAGGATATCGGCTATTATAAGCGTTCAGGCGGTGGAGTTACTGTATCTGGTGGTGAGGCTGCACTTCATGCAGATTTTATTGCCGATCTTTTCAAGAAATGTAAAGAAGAAGATATCCACACTTGCTTCGAAAGTTCTTTTCACACGAAATGGAGCGAGATCGAAAAAGTACTTCCTTTTACCGATTTATTTATAACAGATATCAAGCATATGAACCCTGAAATACATACAGAGTACACAGGTGTTAGTAATCACCTGATTCTAGAGAATATAAAAAAATCAACAACATACAACAAGGATTTAATACTAAGAATTCCAGTCATACCACATGTCAATGCCGACATGAAGAATATCGAACAAACTGCTGATTTCATATTAAATGAATTAGAGGGAAAGGTCCGAACACTTCAACTACTCAGCTATATGCGTTTAGGTCTTGAAAAATATCAAGCTCTAGGAGTTGACTACCCAATGGGTAAATTCAAGTTGAGTCGTAAAAGTTTACAAAAGCAAATTGGAATAATCGCTGATTACTTCAACAAAAAAAATATACATTGCTTAATTGGTACCAAGGAAAAACAATAATAGGAGGATAATTTTTATGAGTATCAAAGAAAACCACACAACTGCACTCGGTGTAGAACCATTTGACCATGTTTACGGGCTTGGTTATCAAGTGAATCACGAGGACTGGTCTCCATATCCACGTGTAAATCGTCTGAGACAAACATTCTTAGACAGACCTTATGAACTAGACGTTCAAAGATTGCGTTATGTTACTGAAGCCTACAAAGCAAACGAAGACAAATGCCGCAAATTACAATGTGCATATGCATTTGAAAATGTGCTATTAAACTGTGATCTAAACGTTTATGAAGATGACTTGATTCTTGGTGAACTATGTGCACCTGGAAAATCAACACCATTCTTCCCTGAGTTTTCTGTAGAATGGATTATTGACGAAATCAATAACTTCCCATTTGAAGAAAGAGAGTTTGACCAATTTTACTTCAGAAGCAAAGAAGATCGTGCTGAAGTCCTAGAATTGCTTGAGTATTGGAGAGGAAAATCAATCGATGACCTAGTAAACACTCGATTGGATTACGACCAATTAAAAGGTGCTCAAAAGGGAGAGAAAATATTCCAAACTAACTACTACCACTACGCTGGAGTAGGTCACCTACATATTGATTATGCAAAACTAATGAAGATTGGTATCGATGGAATCATCGCTCAAATCGAGGATGCTATTAAAAACTTAAGCAAAAAAGATATTAACTTCCCAGAAAAAAGAGAAGAACTACAAGCTATGTTAATCATGCAAAATGCTTGCAAAAAGCATATTGCACGATATGTTCCTCTATTACAAGAGAAGGCTGAAGCTGAAACTAATTTAACAAGAAAGCAAGAATTATTAGCTATGGTTGAGAACTTTACACAGATTGCTGGTGGACCTGCAAAGACATATTGGCAAGCACTTCAGCTCTTTAATATTGTCACTCATTTAATCCAAGTAGAAAGTAATGGTCATTCTATTTCTTATGGTCGTATGGATCAATGGCTACACCCATATTACCAAGCGGATATGGAAGCTGGAACACTTACAAAAGACTTTGCTCTTGAATTAATCGAGGTTACATATGTCAAGTTAAACAACCCTGTAAAACTAAAAGATAAAAGTACTGTAATCGTTAGAAACGGACGTTGTGCTGGTGGTGAAAGTTTGACTATTGGTGGAATGGATACTGAAGGAAACGATGCAACAAATGATATTACTATGATGATGCTAGAAGCTTCTGTACATACACGTATGATGAACCCTTGGTTATGTGTAAGAATGCACGAAAATACACCGCATGAGTTAAAAGTGAAAACGGTAGAATGTATTCGTGCTGGTTACGGACATCCTAAGATTTTTAATGATGAACCTGCTATTCAGGCTTTACTTAGAAAAGGTACAACTTTAGAAGAAGCTAGAGATTACGCCGTTGTTGGTTGTGTTGAACCTAGTATTCCAGGAAAAGAATATGGATGGCATGATGCTGCATATGTAAATACTCCTAAAATGATGGAGATGGTTGTAAACGGCGGTCGAATCCTCGATGGTCCTGATGCAGGTAAGCAAATCGGTATCGATACAGGTAGCCTAGAGACTTATCAATCATTTGATGAAGTATTAGCAAGTGTGGATGCACAATTTGACTATTGGTTAGATCAGATGTGTTCTTCGCTACACATCATCGACAATGCTCACAAAACACGAAAGCCTGTTCCTTTTGTTTCTTCATTCTATGATGATTGTTTAAGTTCTGGGCAAGACCTTGCAGAAGGCGGTGCAAAATACAACGGTATCGGACCTCAGGCTAGTGGTATTGCCACTTGTGCCGATTCTCTGTGCACGATTAAACAATTAGTATTCGATGAAAAAACTGTAACCGGAAAAGAACTTCTAGACGCTGTTAAAAACAACTGGGAAGGGGCTGAACCACTTTATGCCTTGGTTAACAGTAGCAAGGTTCATCATTATGGAAACGATGATGATTACGCCGACGAGTTATTTAAGTTCATGTTTGAGTGTTATTGCAAGAACTTAAGAAATAGAAAAATTGCTCGTGGTGGAACTTTCAATCCAGGTGTATATACAGTAAACGCAAATGTTGGTATGGGAATGAACACGAATGCTTCTGTTGACGGACGCAAGAAAGGGGAGCCAATTTCAGACAATATGGGACCTGTTCATACTGATCGTGGCGCCCATGACATTATGGGCCCAACTGCAATTGCAAACTCTGTTGCAAAAGTAGATCACAGTTTAGCAACTAACGGAACATTATTAAACCTTAAATTCCCTCAAGACGCTGTTTCAGGTATAGAAGGTCGCGACAACCTAATCAGTTACATCGAAGAGTATCTAGCAAAGAAAGCAATGCATGTACAATTCAACATTATGTCCTCTGCTACACTAAAGGCTGCTCAGAAAAATCCTGAACAGTACAAAGATATGCTAGTACGTGTTGCTGGATATAGCGCTTACTTTGTTGAGCTTGGAAAGCCACTACAAAAAGACCTCATTCAAAGAACTGAACTGCACTTCTAAGATTGTACTACTCGTTGTGATAGCGTGTCCTTAGCTCACACCTATCACAACACTTATTATAATTACGTAAAAAGGGAGATTTAACAATGGATTTTATTTTTAATATTAATTATGTATGGTTAGCATTATATCAACTTTTTGCTTTCTTTGTTCAAGGACTTACTGGATTCGGTTCTACTGTACTAGCAGCACCGTTCCATACCTCTGTTTTAGGCCCAGCAAGTGGAACCGCCTACGCAACTCTTTTATGTACACCAACTTTAATTTTCCTCGGTATCAAAGAAATCAAGAATGTTTCTTGGAAGGATCTCTTTAAAATAGTTATTGTTTGTACACCCGGATTATTGATTGGGCAATTTTTGTTACAGCAAGTAGACCCTGCTGTTGCTAAGCTGGCAATCGGAATTATTGTTACTTTGATTGCTACAATGAACATTTACAAAACGATTATTGCACCACTTGTACTCAAAAAAGAATTTGAAGAGAATCCTCCTGTAACTACTAAAAGTAAAATTTGGGGTTACATTGCATTAGCATTTGGTGGAATTGTGCACGGTGCCTTCACAAGTGGTGGTCCATTCATCACTATATATACATTGCAAGCAGTTAAGGACAAAGTGAAATTTCGAAATACCATGACATGGGTTTGGGTTGTCTTAAATCTCATGAATAGCATAAAACATTACACTGCTGGATACTATACAGATGAGATGTGGAGCGCTCTTGCACTTGGATTACCATTCGCATTTGTTGGTCTTTTCATCGGAATGAAGATGTTAAATAAAGTTAATAAGATAACCTTCTTACGCGCAGTTTACATCATGCTCCTTATCATTGGTGTTAACTCTATTTATTCTAATCTAGGCGCATTTTTATAAAAGAAGAATAGGTGTCAAACACGACGCCTATTCTTCTTTTATATTCACCTTTTTTTGTCAAAAAAATTGTACAATTCATGCCGTCGACTCACTTGGCACTTCGAATAAATATTCTGAACATGCTTTTTCACCGTGTGGTAGCTCACTACTAGCTCATCTGCTATTTCTTTATAGGTTAACCCCTCATATAGGAGTCGTCCCACTTTTTGCTCTGTCTTTGTTAGTTTAGCATTGACTTTAGACTGTTCCACCCGTTTTGTTTTCTTTTCTCTCGTGATGGTAATCCAATGATATCTATCAATTATATTATTCGAGTAAAACTGATCATGGGTTTGAATTCGAAATACATAGTCTTTTACATTTCTAAAGCGAACCTTTTCATGTTCTACTTCACCTTCGTCATTTCCTAATATAAGGTTTAACCAATAATTAGTGTTTTCATACTCTAACTGTTCTTCTATCGAGTGCCCTAGCACATCTTGCAAATATTGAACCGCTTTATCGTTATAACTCAAAATATGCAGAAAATCATCCACTACTAAATACGCTTTCTCACCTAAAGCAATCACTTGATTTTGTATCACTGAAACAATTTTGCTTTGTTCATGCTTCTTATAGGTTTTATATCCATTTCCCAAGAACACAAATAATTCTTTTAGAATTCCTAATTCACCTTGCGTAAAATCTCCCTCTTCCTTCGTCTTACAAAATAGAACCTCTATATAAGCATTGATTCCAAAAACCAAAGTTGCACTATAATATCCGCCAAACACTTCTTGTAGCATTTTCACATAGTCCGACTCTTCATATATGTTTGATTCGATAACCTCTGACGAAAGGTATATCCTTGGCTCTACATCGAAGTATGTCAATTTGTCTCGTACACCTTCTTCGTAAATTTTCCTTCTGATACAATTGCTCTCAATCCTTTTTCTTATATCATTCTCTTCGTATGTATACAAAAGCCCATCTGGCTCTCTAACGGTCAGAAATTTTCCATATGGTGTGTAGAAAAAAATTCGAATCCCTGTAATTCCATAGTTCTCTTCTATAGAATCTAATAAAATCTTAGTAAAAAATTCCTTTGACACCAATTGTCTTTCTGCCATTTCTGAAAAGAATTTCACTTGCTCAAAATTATTACTATTCATTCATACACCTACTTATTTTTTTCTTTAACAATTCAGCCTTGCATCGGAATTGTTACTTTCTTCTATCCTAGCACATTACTATTGTTGTCTTATTTTACCCTACTTTTCATGGTTTATCAACCTAAAAGGAGTAGCCTGGAAGCTGTCCAAAAAACTCCCAATACTCTAAACATATCCATCCTATTAGCACAACCGATATCATTGATATAATCGTGATTGGGATCCCTCTTTTGAACATAATATTAGAGTCTAGACCATATGCTACTGGGATTGCACGAACACTAATTGGCAGCACAAACTCTGCATTGTATGCCATTACGCATATAAACCAATATGGAATTGGATTCAATCCCAATTCACTTGTAAAACTTAACACAATTGGAATCATCACTGCTGCTGAGGTTGTAGAGTTTGTTACTTCTGAAATTAGTCTAGCTAGTACAGTAAAGAGAATCAATGTTGTAATCCCTCCATCTAAGTTAAGAGACGTGATAATCCTTGCAATTTCTGCACTAGCACCCGATTCATTTACCAACGAGCCAAGTGCTAACCCCCCTCCAAAGAGTACCATCATCCCCCATAGGGTTTGACTCTGTGCATCTTCCCAGGTAAGTAGCGATTTCTTGTCAATAGCAGATGGAATAAAGAACATAAGCACACCCAATCCCAAGAAAATATACGCCGGCTCTAACCCTGGTAATAGAGTTGCGAACATAGGCCTTGAAAATGCACAGACCATAGCTGCTACAAATAAAACTGTACATATAATTTCATCTTTTTTCATAGGCCCCAACTCTTTATAACTATCTGAAAAGTAATCTCTTGTCCCTTCTAACCGCTTTACTTCCAAAGGCATCTTTAGCATATAAATCAATAAAATAATAATCGATATAATAAAATACGGCACCAAACGAAATAGCCAATCTACATACATAAACTCTCCACCGATAAATCCTTCTAGGTGTTGTATCGCTGCTAAGTTCATCGCCCCACCTATTGGTGATCCTGCTCCACCTATTCCCGCCCCCCAGCCAATGCACAAAAATACCGGCACTGCTGGTGCTGCTTTTTTCAAATCATCGTAGCCAGCGGCATGCAACATAGATGCTGCAATTGGAGTTAACAATGCACAGACTGCTACATTTGGCATTGCTATCGATAATAATACAGACGCGAGTAACCATACTACAATTTGGCTCTTCATAGAGGGGCCTATCAGAGATAATACCTTCAATGCCAACCTCCTGTCCAATCCAATTTTTATCCATGGAATCGTCAATAATCCCGAACCAAAGATTAGAATAATACTTGCGGATGAATATTGGGATGTCAATGATTCCATTGGTACTATTGCAAAGATTGCATTTGCAATCACAGGAATAAGACCCGTCACAGCTATATGCACTGGCCTTGCAATCCACCACAAAATACACCACATAAGAATCCCTATCGCTTTTGCTCCATCTGCTGATAAGGATTCTGACAACCCCCCCATAGATACCAAGAACATCACTGGACCTAATAATATATAAATAATTTGTATATTTTTCTTCATTTGTAACTTCTCCTGACCTCAGAATACCACTAATAGCCCCTAAAAAGGGGCTTATTAAGTGTTCTTATATTTTCTGTATTTCTATTACAATGCTTTTTCGAAAAGTGCAATCATATCATTTAGTGTTGTCTGCCTTGGATTCACCAATACATTTCCAGCCTTCATTGCATCTTTTGCCATATCTTCAATCTTATCTGCCGTAACTCCTACCTCGCTCAACGTCTTAGGAATACTTAATTTCTCATTCAAACTCTTAATCTCATCAATCAACATATTAGGGGTAAAAGCGCACTCTCTACCTTCGTCTTCTTTGATATAGTTGTAAATCACTTCATATTTCCCATTATCAGCTAATGCATTATACTCTAGGACTGTCGGCAAAATAATAGAGTTAGCTGTCCCATGTGGCACATGAAAATACGCACTGACCGGGTGGCTCATAGCATGTACATTTCCAAGTTTTGCCCACGCAAATGCGATCCCCGCAAAGTTTGATCCAAGCATCATAGCTGATGCCGCCTCTTCATCTGTACGATTTGCTACAAATCGGCGAAGATTTCCACCGATTAGTTCCATTGCTTTTTCCGCCATCGCATCTGTAAACGGTGTAGCAGCTGTTGACAAATACGCTTCAATTGCATGAATCAATGCATCCAGTCCAGTTGGTGCTGCTATAAATTCTGGGAGTGACAATATCAACTCTGGATCTAAAATCGCATACTTTGGTATATTGAAGTAACTGATTACAGATAATTTGTAATTTCTTTCTTCGTCTGTAATTACTGCGGACGCTGTAACTTCAGATCCTGTTCCTGCTGTTGTCGGTATTGCGATAATTGGTGTAATTGGCCCTGGAACTTTCTGCGCGCCTTCATAATCTTTAATCTCTCCCCCATGTGTTGCTAATACTCCAACTGCTTTTGCAACGTCCATAGGACTTCCTCCTCCAAGTGCAATAATATAATTCGCTCCGCTAGCTTTATATGCATTCACACATGTATTCACATTATCTACTGTAGGATTTGGCACCACATCTAGGTACGATGTCACCTTGATATTTTGTTCCTCTATAACATCCATTACCTTTTTTACAACGCCAATTCTTTCCAACCCTCTATCCGAAATCAAAAATACATTTTCCGATTTGTTTTCTACAAGAATATCTGGCAAGTTCTTTAAACTTCCCGATCCAAATTCAATGGTTTGTGGTACTTTAAAACTAAAGTCTTTCATTTCAATCGCTCCTCTTAATAGTCTATTTAACTTGTATGAGTATATATACCATTCATACTTTGTTAATTTTTTATCCTTCCAATGATTATAACAATAAAAAGCTCGTAATAAACCACCCCCCATCGCTATATTTTTATAGGGAACTTTCCCTATTTTATTGCATTTTTATTTTAAACATTCTTAATTCTATAGTATAATGGTTTTAATAAATCGAATGGAGATGCTTGAAATGAACAAAGAACCAAATCAACTAAAATTTTTTTCCGAAATGGCAACTCATCAAGTAACAGCGAGAGAATTTTTTAGTACTAGCTTACTACACTCCATTGAGCGCAATTTTGGATTAAGTAACGTTTTAATTTCATATTTTGACTTACAAGGTACCTTCTTGTCTTGGGTGTCTCACTCTGGATTACTGGTTAACGATTATCGTCACCCTTATCAGAGTTTCTTTAGCGAAGATGTAATACGTCACATGGTATTTCAAGATGCTGTTCGAGACTGCTTGACTTACTTTAACACAACACCTCGTATGTATAAATCTACCGATATCATTAATCCCTCAAATTACGATACCTCCCCCTATGTTTCCTTCATCAAGAAATATTTCAACGCCCACTATAGTACAACTCTTGCATTTGGCATGAACGCTTACATTCAAGTAACTTTTTTCAAGACTTTAGAAGAGGGTGATTTTACATCTAGCGAATTAGGAATTCTAGAAGATCTCTATATCTTTATCTCTAATTCATACAAGAACTTTAAAAAACATGAGCAAAGCCAGATTATTGCTAGTTTACAGGGGCGCGCAATAGACATTGGCGAAAAATCATTCCTTGTTACTGATGATTTTATGCATGTACTAAACTTAAATAATACTGCTTCAAAATATCTTCAAGATATTTTTGGCGAACTAATAGAACTTCCTATTGATAGCGAAACCTATTGCGATTGGCTGTCCCTTATACTTCGTAAAAATGATTTTGATGGGGCATCTATCCAAAAACGTATAATAAAAAACTATGTCTTCAAGATTCATGTGCATAATCAATGTTACTCTAATAAAATCGTGGATCGTTACTACTGGATTACAGTAGCACCTATAACTACTCATAATGATTCAGTTCTACATCTGGACTCTAATACACTCACTAAAACCGAATTAAAAGTTGCAGAATTAATGTATCAAGGACTAACCTATAAGAATATAGCCTCTGAATTAATTGTTAGCTATCACACTATCAAAAAGCATGTTCAAAACATTTACATAAAATGTAATGTAAAAAGCAGGCACGAACTCTACAATTGGTTGGAGAATAATAAAAAATAACAATGACTCAAGGCCCCTCTGATCATTGTTATTTTAAAATCTAAATTCTGGTAATTCTCCAAGAAATTGCTAAAAGCCCTGATTCAAAGATTTAAACAACACCCAAGAATCCATCACAATATAAACAGCCTGACTATATGGCTTCATTTACATCGCTTTCTCAAAGAGCTCTACCATATCCGTCAGTGTAGTCTGTCTTGGATTTACCAATACATTTCCTGCTTTCATCGCATCTCTTGCCATATCTTCAATTTTATCAGCCGTAACCTCAACTTCACTCAACGATTCTGGGATTCCTAACTGCTTATTTAATTTTTTAATCTCTTCAATTAACATATTAGGAGTGAAATCATCCGCACTGCTTCCATCTTCCTTAATATAGTTATAAATCACTTCATATCTACCTTTATCTGCTAGTGCATTGTACTCTAACACTGTTGGTAAAATAATGGAATTCGCAGTTCCATGTGGTACATGGAAATATGCACTTACCGGATGGCTCATCGCATGAACATTACCAAGCTTTGCCCACGCAAATGCAATTCCTGCAAAATTCGATCCAAGCATCATTGCTGACGCTGCTTCTTCATCCGCTCGATTCGCCACAAATCGACGTAAGTTTCCACCTATTAATTCCATTGCTTTTTCTGCCATTGCATCTGTAAATGGTGTTGATGCTGTTGATAGATATGCTTCGATAGCATGAATCAACGCATCCAAACCTGTTGGTGCTGCAATAAATGCTGGTAAAGATAAAATAAGTTCTGGATCCAAAATAGCATACTTAGGAATATTATAATAACTGATTACTGACAACTTATAATTTCTTTCTTCATCCGTTATTACCGCTGATGCAGTTACTTCTGATCCAGTCCCAGCTGTAGTCGGTATCGCAATAATTGGAACAATTGGTCCTGGTACTTTTTGTGCCCCTTCATAGTCTCTTATATCCCCTCCATGTGTCACAAGCACACCTACTGCTTTGGCCACATCCATCGGACTTCCTCCACCAAGAGCAATGATATAACTAGCACCACTTTCTTGATAGGACGCAGCACAAGCATTTACATTATCTACTGTTGGGTTTGGAACAACATCTAGATATGATGTTACCTTAATGTTTTGTGCTTCAATAATATCAATCACTCTTTTTACAACACCTATTTTTTCTAACCCCTTATCTGAAATCAAGAATACATGCTCTGACTTATTCTCCAATAAAATTGTTGGTAATTTCTTTAAACTCCCCACTCCAAATTCGATTGTCTGTGGTACCTTAAAACTAAATTCTTTCATTTTTAACGCTCCTCTTTTCGCACTATATTTATAAGGTCATGCTTCTCTCGCCCTCGAAAAGCATGACCTAACTCTATTTCTGCATTACATAATAGCTTGCATACTACTAATAAACATATTTCCACCAACAATTAACAACACAACGTATACAACTCGTAAAAATGTGATTTTGTTAATCTTTTTCAAGCACTTCATACCGATAATCAATCCAATTAGCGCTAATGGCAACGCAATGATAAATGCGCTCCACATTTCAGGTGTATAGTATCCTGATGCATAATGACTAATACTGTTATATGTGTTTAATACAACCCATACCCAAGTCATGGTATTACGGAATTTTTCTTTATCTTTTACTGCTTGTAGTGTATACACTGTAATAAGTGGTCCACCTATAGTAAATGCTCCATGTACAATTCCACCAAGAATGAGTGCTCCATAGCGAACTGCTTTTTTTAACGGCGTATCAGGCGCATCTTCTACGTATTCCTTCTTTAGAATTAACGGTGCGACAATTGTCTTATAGATGTTCATAAGCGCAATAAATGTTACCACCCCTCCAATTGCTACCTTTGCATAGTTTGGATCTACTTGCTTTAATAAGATGTTCCCAATTACCACACCAGGTGCACACAGTAGAACAATTTTACCCAAATCTTTCCACGCTACGTTTTTAATCTCTTTTATTGCCAAGAAAATAAGTGTTGGTGCACACAATAGTGTTGCAAATGCAGTCCCTACTGCTGGTCCTAAAACTGTTGAGTGAAATGGTGCCGATAATACTGTACACCCAAACCCCGTAACTCCTTGAATAAAAAATGCAAATACTTGGTATAGCCCCAGCCATACATAATCCATGTTAAAAACAAAATCCATCCTCTTTTTCTCCTCGTCTCTTAGTTTCTTTTATTTTTTTCTATAGGTGAACACTTCTTTAGAAGTGAAGCTCCGTTCTCTGAATCAAATCTTTTTGAAGCGGCTTTCCTAGCTCAACAAAATAAGCACTATATCCCGCTACACGAACAAGCATATCTTTATAGTTTTCAGGTTTTTTCTGCGCTGCCTTCATTGTCTCTGACGACATGATATTAAATTGCACATGCATCGCTTTTTTCGCCATATACTCATCAATAAAACTAATTAGATTATCTCTACCTTCTATCCCCGCAACAGTCTCTTCTGGGAAACGCAAGTTCAACAAAGTTCCATTTGACGCCAGTGAATGATCCACTTTCGATACTGAGTTTGCAATTGCTGTTGGTCCCATAATGTCATGTGATCCGCCATCTGTATGGACAGGTCCCATATTATCTGAGATTGGTTCATATTTCTTACGTCCATCTATAGATGCATTTGTGTTCAGCCCCATACCTACATTGGCATTTACAGAGTATACTCCAGGACTAAATTTACCACCTCGTGCATTTGGAACACCTTTGATATTTTTACAATAACACTCAAACATATATTTAAATAAGTCATCTGCATAGTCGTCATCATTTCCATAATGATGAACTTTTGAGCTATTTACTAAGGCATACAATTTATCGTGCCCTTCCCAGTTGTCTTTGATTGCTTGCAATAACTCTGCACCTGTATATTTCTTTTCATCAAATACCAATTGTTTGATAGTTGCTAATGAATCTGCACAAGTAGCCATTCCACTTGCTTGTGGCCCTGTTCCATTGTACTTAGCTCCACCCTCAGTCACATCTTTTCCTGTGTCGAAGCAATTTCCAAAGAATGCTGATAAGTATGGCAATGGTTTCAGTTGTCTATGTACTCTATCGATTAGGTTGAGGCTTGAAATCATCTGACCTGTCCAATACTCAAATTGTGCATCTACACTTTCTAGAACCTCATCAAAGGACTTGTATGTTTCAAGGCTTCCCGTATCTGGACCTAACTGTTTTCCTGCATTTGGACCGTCTAAAATGCGCCCTCCGTTTAGAACCATTTCCATCATTTTTGCTGTATTTACGTATGCTGCATCATGCCATCCATATTCTTTTGCAGGTAGTGATGGCTCTACACATCCAACCACTGCATACTCTCGTGCTTCTTCAAGCGTCATACCTTTTGACATCATTCCTTTAATTGTCGGGATATCATTGAATAGTTTTGGATGACCGTATCCACAACGGATACACTCAACTGCTTTTACTTTTAGTTCGTGTGGTGTATTCTCATGCATACGCACACACACCCAAGGATTCATCATACGAGTATGTGCCGAAGCCTCTAACATCAACATGGTTAAATCATTCGTAACATCGTTTCCATCTGCATCTACCCCTCCAATTGTCAAGCTTTCTCCACCAAATCCACGACCATTACGAACCGCTACTGTTCCTTTGTCCTTTAGCTTTGTTGCGTTGTTCATTTTTACATATTGAACTTCGATTAACTCAAGTGCCTTTTCTTTTGTGATTCTTCCTGCTTCTAAGTCTGCTTTTAAGAATGGGTATAACCACTGGTCCATACGTCCATAAGAAATGGAGTGTCCATTACTCTCTGTCTGAATGAGCGCTGTCGCAATATTAAATAATTGTAATGCTTCCCAAAATGTAGACGGTGCTGGTCCCGCTACCGCATAGCAGTTTTTAGAAATTTGCTCTAGTTCTTCTTTCCTAGTAACATCCTTCTCTACTTCTGCTTGATCCGCTGCTAATTTTCCATATCTCTCTAAATATGTCTTTGCTGCTTCATGCATGATAATCATTGCTTTAAAAAAATCTCTTTTCTCATCATAATCTGCATCTTTCTTGCTCAACGCGTCTAAACAAGTCTTCGCTTGACTTATCAATCCGTCATATCCTACTTCCATTAATTTCGCATAATCAATTACTAAATGACCCGCTCCTGCATAATGATAAAGATTCGTTTGGAATATCTTTTCTCCCATTTGCGATCCTTTTATTTGATCGTACTCTAATCTTGCATTTACATAATCATCAATTGTTTTTCCTTGCCAATAACGGCATAACTCTACAATCTCTGCTCTCTCTTCATCATTTCGGATATAAAACTGATCATTAGCTCTTTCTTCGAATGGAGAGTGTAAAATCTCATCAATAATCCAATTCACAGAGAATTCTGGGTAAATCGGCGATGCTTTTGCAGGAGCAGCGATTTCTCCACAAATTAAATCTTCTTCGTATACATACAGCTGTACTTTCTTAAGTATATTCTCAAATGCATATGCTACTTTTAGCTTTTGTGGCTTTGATTCATGCTCCTTATATGCCTCTGTCACCAAACGCAGTCTCTCTACATCAATGTCGTATGGTCTGTCCAGAAAAGTCTGTCTCAATCTGTTTACCCTTGGGTATGGAGACCAGTCTTCGTGTCCGACTTGATAACCAAGTCCATAGCTGTGGTCAAACGGTAATGTTCCGCTTGCTGTTGTGTGTGTTTCACTCATTGTAATTTCCTCCAATTATATTTTTAAATTTATTTTTTTTCTTTTGTCCCTACGAGACAATGAATACCTCGGTTATTAAAATACTCAGCTATCTCTGCTACTTTTTTTTGAAATGCTTTTCTATTCACTTTCACATCAGTCATCCTATATTCCATATTTAATGATTGATATTTCTCTTCTCCTAATCTCATAAAGCTTAAGAGCTGCAATGTTCTCACTTTCCCGCTCATTTGATTCAATATAAAATCCGCTGTCGCCTCAATATTCTCTCTATCATCATTCACATTTGGAATCACAGGAATTCTTAAAATCAATTCTTTCTCTAATCTAGAAAGCTTCACTAGATTTTCTAATATCAACTCATTGCTTACTCCCACATATTCTTTGTGTTTGCTCGAATCCATATGTTTGATATCCGAAATAAATAAATCTGTATATGGTAATACTTTTTCAATCTCTTTCCACTTTCCATAAAATGCACTTTCAAAACAGGTGTGTATTCCCTCTTGCTTACAGTAAATAAATAGTTCCTTGATAAAATCACTATGTAACATTGCTTCACCGCCTGAAACTGTGACTCCTCCGCCTGAACGCTCGTAATAGCCTTTATCCTTTCGGATAATTTCCATACATTCCTCTACAGACATCTCATCACCCCACTTCTTTATTGCATCTGCAGGGCATGCTTCAAAACACGCATGACAATTTGTACATTTCTCCGAATCTATAGACACTAGCTTTCCTCTATAAAACTGTAAGGCTTCTACTTGAGGACAGACCGCTAAACAATCACCACATTTCTTTTTTGAGATACATTTCTTTGAATACACTCCAAGTTGAATCGATTTTTGAAAACTTTCTGGGTTCCCACACCATTTACACCTTAGTGGACATCCCTTAAAAAACAACTCTGTTCGAAGGCCTGGACCATCGTGAATCGTAAACCTTTGAACATTAAATATTATCCCTTTTTCTTGCAATCTAATCGCCCTCCATAAAGCTACATAAGAGCTATCACATCGCCCCTTTGCTTACTAAAATTGTATATATATTTATACATTTTTATAAGTAGGTATAGGTAGTATTGGCATAGGTAATCTTCCCTATTTTGTCTTTTTTTTAACATGTTGAGTATTTTTTTAACAATAAAAAGAAGAGCCATTGAAAATCTTTTGAATTCTCAACAACTCTTCGCTCTTTTTCATTCTTGTTTTACGCGTCTAATCTCGGCTCTAAAGAAAGTAATCTTCCTCCGCTAGATTCATTGTTTTCTACCATAAATTCTACAATTTGCCCCAGCGTCCTACAAACCGTCACACCGGCATCTTCTAATGCATTAACCTTAGATTCAACTGTTCCCATACCACCACTTACAATGGCACCTGCGTGCCCCATTTTCTTACCTGCCGGAGCACTCATTCCTGCTATATATGCACAAATAGGCTTCTTAATTCCAAGCTCTTTTATTTTGGCAGCGGCCATTTCTTCGCTTGTTCCACCTATTTCTCCTATAATTACAATCGCGTCCGTTTCATTATCTCTAGCAAATAACTCTATTACGTCTGCGTGGTTCATTCCTACAATCGGATCTCCGCCAATACCTACACAAGTAGATAATCCATAACCTTTAAACGTCAGATTGGATGCCGTCTCATGTGTCAATGTTCCTGAACGTGAAATAATTCCAATATGCCCTTTTCCATAGATATAATCCGGCATAATACCTACTTTTGATTTCCCTGGTGAAATCACACCAATCGTATTAGGCCCCACCACTCGCGCCTCTAGTTTCTTAGCAAGTGTTACAATCTCTAAAGTATCAGATACCGGTACAAATTCTGTAATCAGCACTAGTAACTTAATACCTTCATTTAATGCATTGATCGCTGCATCTTTGACGAATTGCTTCGGTGTAAGTAATAATGCCGCATTGATTTGCGGATACTGTTCTCTTGCTTCTTTTACACTGTTAAAAACAGGTACGCCTTCTACTTCTTCTCCACCTTTTCCCGGTGTCACCCCTGCAAGAAGGTTTGCTTTTGCTTCTAGTGTTCTCTTCGCATGTACTCTTCCTTGTTTCCCTGTGATTCCTATGATTAATAGATTTGTATCTTGATTGATTAAAATACTCATATTAGCATACTCCTTTTGCTTCTAATAATAGTTGCACTGCCTCGTCCGTCGTTCCAAACTTAGTTTGCATAAATCCTAGTTCTTCAAAGATACGCCATCCCTCTTCTTGATTGAATCCACGACTCTTTACTACAACCGGCTTTGTACTGTTTAACTCTTTATATGCACGTGAAATCCCCTCTGCCATATCTGCACAGTTGTTAATTCCCCCAAATATATTCACCAGTATATAGTCCGTTTTTTCATTTTCCAATAGTATTTTCATCGCATGATAGGTCTTCTCTGCCGTAACACCTCCACCCAAATCAAGAAAGTTATTTGTCTTTCCTCCATAATGAGTAATCGTATCCATAGTAGCCATTCCAATGCCAGCTCCACCTGCCATTGTTCCGATATCTCCATCTGAATCCACTTCTACATATGTCAAGTCATACTTCATCGCCTCTTCTTCTTGAGGTGAATATTCTTGTGCCGTTCTTTTCATCAATGTATAATCACCTTGACGGTACATTCCATTGTCATCTATAGATAATTTTGCATCAATTGCAACTAGTGATTCATCTTCTAATAATGCTAATGGATTGATTTCAATCGTTGTTGCATCCAGCTCAAATCCTGCTTTTACCAATTTCGTTGCTATATCTACAACACTCTCTAGTCGATTCTTTGGTAAGTCAAATATCTTACACCCTTCTACGAACACTTCTTTGTCAAATCCAGAAGTTACGTCTACTCTCAATAGTTTTTCTGGTGTTTTTTCAACAAGTTCTTCGATATCCATACCACCAAACGGTGTAAACAAAAGTAACATAGCACGATTTTTTGTATCCAATGTCATGCCCAGATAATACTCTTCTTTAATTGGCAAGAACCCACAGGCAATAACACCTTCCATCGGTAAGTCATTTATCGTAATCCCTTCGATAATACGTTTTGCTTCCAACAATTCTTCCATTGTTTTCACAACACGCACAGCCCCATGTTTCCCCCGTTTCCCAGATAAGATTTGCCCCTTCATTACACAAGGTAGCGGTATCCCTTCTGGAGTTTCTTCTCCTTCAAACAGATAACTATCATTAATTGGTATACCAAAGCGTTCTAATTGTATTTTTCCCTCTAACTCTAAAAAATCCATAATATCTTTTCCCTTCTATTATCAAACTTTCTTTTCTTAATCCTTACTCTTCCCAAGCAAGTGCAGGATCTGGTAAATATGACTCTGACTTTAAATATCCTATTCTTGTAATGTTCATTAGATGAGTATAGTTTAAGTTACCACTGAAACTGTTATTTCCCCAAGAACCGCATCCAAGTGTTGTTGTTGGTACGAATCCGTTAGTTGGAGATCCTCCACCAGTTGTTCCTGTTGGTTGATTTACAATACATCTTGATACACAACACTGTGTACCAACATACTCGATGTGCTCATCGTTATTAGAGTGAACACCTACTGAGTGTCCAATTCCTTCTGCTGCAAGGTTTTCTACCATCATAGCTACACCTTCTTCAAAAGTCTTGTATGACATGATATTAAGTACTGGGCACATTTTTTCTCTACAAAGAACATCTGCATGTCCAAGTCCACTAGCTGTAGCAGCGATTACAAGTGTACCTTCTGGTACTTCAATTCCTGAAAGTTCTGCAACCTTCATTGCATTTTGTCCAACGATATCGCGGCTGATTGGTCCTTGTCCTGGGAATACTCCCTCTCTAAGCTTTTCTACTTCAGTTGCATCTGTTACATAGTATCCTCCTACTTTATTGAACTCGTCGATGAATTGAGCCATTTGCTCTTCTTGAACAAAAATTGTTTGCTCCCCTAAGCAGATAAGACCATTATCAAATCTTCTTCCTTGAAGAATCTTCTTTGCAGCATCTGCAAGATCTGCATCTGTATCAACGATAACTTGAACGTTACCAGCTCCAACTCCGTATGCAGGCTTTCCACTTGAATAAGCAGATTTTACCATTCCCATACCGCCTGTTGCTACGATTACGTCTGCTTCTGCCATCAATGAAGTAGTTGTCTCTAAAGAAACTTCACTTACAGCTTGAACTAAGTCTTCTGGTAATCCTAATTTCGCCAACTCTGCTCTAAATAATGTAACAAGATGAGCTGTAAGTTTTACTGCACGTGGATGTGGTGCAAATACAACTGCATTTCTTGTCTTAAGAGAGAAAGCCGCATTACTCATTGGTGTAACAACTGGGTTTGTTGAAGGCACAATACTTGCTACAACTCCCATTGGCTTAGCGATTTCAATGATTTTCTTTTCTTCATCTCTATTGATAATTCCAACTGATTTCTCATTTTTGATTGAGTGCCAGATTTGTGAAGATTTGTTCTTGCATTTTGCAATCTTATCATTTAAATCTCCCATTCTAGTCTCTTCAAATGCCATAGTTCCAAGTTCTACTTGGTTGTCATATACAACTTTTAATACCGCATGTGCTGCTGCGTCTGCTTGCTCTTGAGTTGCAAATGCAAATTTTTCTTGCGCTTTCTTTCCACGTGCTACAATTTCTTTTACTGATACTACTTGGTCTTCACTCATTTTTGTTCTCCTTTTATTATAATTTTATTTTATCTCTATGTACTAGATCACTGAAAATTGTGGCCAGTAATTCAAGAATACAAACCCCACAAGAATTGCTAACACTATATTTAATACTGTTGATACTATCCCATACTTCATCAACTTATCCGCATTTAATCCGTATCCTACTGGTATCGCCTGCCAACTGATAGGCAATACAAAAATTCCACTAAATCCGAAGACAAGAATCATAATATAAGGAACTGCATTCAAATCTAGATTCATACAGAAACTAATCATAATCGGTATAATTACTGCTGCTCCAGTGGTCGAGCTTGTTACTTCTGAAATTAATTTAATTGCAACAACAAATACAATTAATGTCGTGATACCTCCATCAAGGGACATATTTGTGATGATATCTGCTACTGCTGTTGCTGCTCCTGAGCCATTAATTAATTCTCCTGCCGCAAACCCTCCTGCAAAGCAAATCATCATTGACCACATCAGCTTCTGCTGTGCTGTTTCAAAGGTTAGAAGTGGTTCTTTATCTTTTCCTGACATAAAGAAATTCATACATCCAAAAGCCAAGAATAAATATGCTGGCACAACTCCTGGCAGAAGATCTGCATAAAGTGGTCTCAGTAGCGATCCTGCTACTGCTAGTCCAAATGTAATCATACATAGTTTCTCATCATATTTAATTGGGCCTAATTCTGCATAACTATTCTTAAAAAACTCTTTCGAACCTTCTAGTCTCTTCACTTCATTTGGTACTCTGCTAATCCAAAAGTAAAGAACAACTAGGGATAATAACAAGAACGGTAGCACCTTGATAATCCAGTCAAAATATAGCACTTCACTTCCTGTATAATCTTGAATCAAGTTGATTGCTACTAGATTCATCGCACCGCCCATCGGTGTACCCATTCCTCCAATTCCAACTCCCCATGTGATACAAAATAAAATCGGTACTGCAGGTGCTGAACTCGGAATATCTTCATATCCAGCAGCTGCAAGCATTGCGCATGCAATCGGTACCAGTAGCGCTGCTACAATTGTATTTGGTAGTACGGACGACAATAATGCACTAATAGTTAACCACACTATAATTTGTGACCTCATAGATGGACCAATAATCGAAAGGCACTTTAATGCAATTCTTCGGTCCAGTCCTATTTTTGACCATGGCATAATTAATAGGCTGGAGCCAAAAATCAATATAATACTCTCACTTGCATACTTTGAAATCACATCTACCATAGGCACCATACTTAAAAAGGCATTTGCAATCACTGGCACCAACCCCGTTACCGCCATATTTACGGGCCTTTTAATCCACCAATAAATCATCCACAATAGTGTTCCAACCGCTTGTGCTCCTTTTATCCCTAAAAAATCCTTCAGCAACACTGTAGTAATAAGTAATATAATCGGTCCAATCAGCAAGTCTTTGTTACGTTTGTTCATTTTTTCTCCTTCTGGTTCTGTATTTATGTAATATTTTACCAGTTATATAACTTTACCATAAGTGGAAACATAGGTAGTATTACATAGGTAACATTACCTATTTTTAGCATCAAAAAAGACAAGCCCCCTGTCTCCAGATATGCTTGTCTTCTTACTCATTACTTATTTCTCATCTTTAGTTTTAACATCGCCAATGCTTTTTTACAATCTAGCTCTGTCATATTATTTTCTCCAACAACGTTGGTCTCTACACCTTCTTGACTTTTGTTAATATCTAGTATTCCTCCTAGATAATCGTTTTGTACCACAAACTGGCCAGCCGTTCCACTAAACTTTAGACCTGTTACTTCTATATTTCTTATTCCTAGTTGTTCACAGGTATTTGCATAATCCACATCACTATTCCCCCATCCATCCGACGAAATAATAACCCCTTCTGCTCGCATACACTCAGCCATTACAGCTGCTCTTGTTCCAACTAACAACTTATCTTCATTTCCATCCGGTGTTCCCACCATAATAATTCCTAACAAATCTATATCTTCATCACTCGATACCACATCTAGTAGAGGATCTCTAAAGTGGTGCAAAGTAGTCTCTTTTGTAGATGGTCCTATTCCCATACTTCAATTCTCCTCTCTTTACTGCATAGATCGAATCATACCGTCTCTATATTCATTCGGTGTAATTACAATCGGCATATTTCCCATGTCTATAATAGACTTTCCACCTTCTACTCCTGAAGGTTCTTTAGCAAACAAATGCGTGTCATACATCGCTCCTTGTCCTGCCACTTGCTTGATGATTACAATCTTTTTCTTTCCTGGCCTAACAACGTCATGATACTCATGGCGCTCAGTACATTTATCTCCTCTAAATTTCTTCATTTTTTCTCTATAGGATTGGATAAATTTATCACAAGCCCTATGTGCTGCCATCGGCCCTGGCCTCTCTTGTCCCATTCCAGCCTTTAACGTCACATTGAAAGAAATGATATAATCTTGATTCGAGGGTGTTCCTGCTCGATTTAAATGTAGCTTTTCCTTTAAATTCCCTTCTGACGAACCAAATTCATGGGTTGGTTTCCCTTCCGTATCGACCCCTGTTAGAATTACATACACCCCCGTTAACGTATGTGTAATCCCTTCTCCAATCTTCCCTAGCACCTTTGTAGATATAGGAATGATATCCATCATCGTCTCTGTGTATCTATCGTGATTACCTGGCTCAATTACCTGAATATCAATATTCTCTATATGCTCTTCGCCATCTATCAATTCTTGAATCATAGATTTACCAACAGCCATCTCTCCCTCGACTGTTAATTGGTTCTCTTCTCCCATTTCTACTTCATCTATATGATACGCTTTTATTACCAATCTACGTAATTCTTTCTTCTCTTCCATAGATATGTCCTCTTTCTAGAAAGGAGCATGCATAAATGCATACTCCTTAGTTTGTTTACAAATTAAATCTTCGCTTGATATTCAAACGGCAATGGAATAATTTTTCCAGGTGTTTGAATTGCTATCAATTGTTCTAACGAAGCCTTTACAATCGCTTTTTGTTGCTCAGGATTGTTAGGCGCCCCTGCGTTTGCTCCCATTGGAACCAATGGTGCTACCGCACGTGGTGTACCTGTTTGACGAACAACAGGTGGAAGAGCTGCAATAATAATTGTTGGTATTCCAGCTTCTTCAATCGCTCTCTGCACCAAAACTGCAGAGCGGTGGCAAGTACCTCAGCCAGCGGTTAGAAGAACTGCGTCTACGCCTTCTTCTTTAAACATTTTTGCGATTTCTGGTCCAGTCTCATTTTTGAACTTTTCTTGGTTTCCACCACCACCCATGAATCCTGCATGTACAGGTGCACAAGCTTTAATATATCCTTCTTTTGCTAATTCATGAATTCTATCGATTGGGAACATACAGTTGATATCTTTGTTAACATCTCCGTTATCATATCCTCCGTGTGATACCATTAAATCTCCTGATTTCATTTTATCTGTTACTTTTCTCCAAGTAAAGTCACCAGCAAGGTTAAATCTCTCATCATCTTTGTGATGTACACCAGCTGCCGTTGCAAGCGCAATCGTCATATCTTTGATATCTTTTGTAACAGGTGTCCATACAGATGGTGGAGTAATTGGAACGAATATTTCTGATTGCATTCCTTTAACTACTGTTAAACTCATTATTCTACCTCCTTATTATTCATAACAAGTGAATCCTATTTTTGATTCATCTCATTCTTGGCACGCGCTTCGGCTTGCCTACGATTATACACATCTAGGTTGCTTACATATTTCTCATTGACGTCTGGTCCAGTCTGTTCCACAAAACTCATATTCCACGCAACTTCTTGTCCCACTTTAAGAGGATAGTCGGTAATCATCATACGCATTGGCACTTTTAAGTATCCCAATCTCCCTTTCAGGTCAATCCCTACACACCCATCGTGCACTTCTACAATTACACCTTCCATCTTTATTATCTTATCGCCATATTTCATAGTCAACCACCTAATTAATCGTATTTTGCTTTTCTTTTATCACTCAATGGTAATGATTGCTCATTGTCCACTAATTTCACAGGCTCTCCTGTAACGTTTGAAATCAATTCTACATTTGTAGATTTTACGTTTGGATTCCACTTCTTCTCAGCTGTTTTCACAGATTCTCCACCCATTGCAGACTTCAACATGCTTAGTGCACGAAGAGCATCTTCTGTACAAAGTGTATTGCAACCAAGTACTTCGTTCTCAATTCCTGACTCAGACTTATTGTTATCTACCATGTGTGTCATGTATTTGTTACCAACTACAAGCGCACCTTGAACCGCACAGAATGACATTCCAACTACTGGAATTCCTCTAGATCCAATTTGCTCGATATGACTTGCAAAGTCGATATGGTTGTTTCCAAATCCTTCTGTAGTTACGAATGCACCTTCAGCATCCATTGCTTCCACTGTCATACCAACACGCTTAGATACATAGAATTTCTCTGCATTAATCTGTGGAGACCCTACAAGGATAACTCCGCAAAGATCTACTTCTTCATCATGAAGCGCTTCTAATACAAGTGGCTCTCTCCAATAATGTCTAGACATCTCTTTCGAAGCTGGTCCAATACAAGTAAGTGCATGGATACAACCATCAAGTACTTCTAATGGAGATACTACAACTGGAACGTTTCCTAAGTCAACGTTTGGCTGTGCGCCAAGCACTCCTACAGGCTCTACTGGAAGAATTAAGTTATCGTGCATAGCACCTTGTCCCATAATCTCTTTGATTACTACAACTTTTTTCTTTCCTGGTCTACGAACTTGCTTAAACTCTTCTGTCTCTACTACAAGTGATTCTTCTACTGCTTTTAAAGCTTCGCGAATCTCTTGTGTAATTACATCTGTTGCAGCATGAGCAGCTAGAGGACCTGGTCTCTCCATGTTCATTCCTTCAACAATCTTAACTTGAGTTTTAATAAAGATATCACCTTTATCTGGGCAACCTGGGCGTCCCCACATGATATTCTCATCAAGATATCCTTCCGAAGAACCGAATTCTCCGATTTGAACTCCATTAGCATCTGTTCCAGTAACCATTACTACAACACCATCAAGTACTCTTGTTGTTCCAGATCCGATTTCATCGTCACCGTCTTTTGTAGCGATTGGTTGAACATCCATAATTGTCTCTGAATATGTGTGATACTCAGATGGTGCAATGATGTCTAACTCTAATTCAAGCACTAATTCTTGGGAATCAACTGCTTCTTTTTCAATTCCTTCACGAATGTATAGAGTTGTACCTTCAATCTTAGTCTCTGGACCTCTCTTAACTTCTGTGATGTTGTAGTGCTTTCTTACTAAGCTTCTTACAACTTTCTCTTCACCTGCTACTACTGCTGGTGCTACTGTTGTTGCAGCTGCAACTGGTGCCACCTCTGCTACTGTTGTAGCTCCTGCAGCAATTCCTGTAGGTATTTCGATATCGATGTCTTTACCTTCACCGATATGAATCTTTAATACACCTTGATTTACAGTAGTAGTTGCTCCTACCACTGGACTTTTTGAAGCCACTACCGGCTCGGCCACTTCTTCTTTCACAACCTCTGCTACTGCTTGAACACCATCTACTACATCTGCAGTCACTGGTGTTAAAGAATCACAAGTCTTTGTAAGCTTCGCTCCTAGTACTTGCTCAATAGTTAATACTCCATCCAAATTCAACAATCCTGAATCTACCAAATCATCGAAAATTGCTGGATCTTCAAGGTTTGCAGGCTCGATAGTGATACCTGCCTCTGCTCTACAGCATAACACTGCTGGATCTTTTGCGTGCTCTTTTGCTGTTTCAGTCGTAATTGACATAATGCTTAACCTCCTTATAACATATGTTTTTCATTTATATTCCAATTGTAGTCTCCTATCGCAAAGAATCGGGGGTCCTTACAATCCTCGTCCACAATAGTAATACCGCGATACATTCTTAGGTATCCAATACCCTCATTCATTAAATATCTTGACTTACTGTTTTTGAAACTGTCAGCCTTCTATATAGAGGGTGACCTATCGTTCTCATGATATGATCTGTCTGATGAAATACTTTCAATCCCATCTTTGGCGCAGACCCCATTACTGTATTTGAACAATCGGAACAATTCCCGATTACGATATACTCGCATTTATCTTTTTTAAATTGCATACTATTTTGTACTTGTCCTGGGCAGTTTCCAGGTCTCTCACATTTTAATGCTCCATTTTTCATCTCTTCTACTTGCTTACATCTCGCTATAGAGGCTACTTTTCCATTCATCTTTCCAGCGACATCACGCATGCGCGCTTCATCTCCTCCACAAGCGCAGACCAAAAGTCCAACTGGTGCTCCGTGTAAATCCGGGAACTCCATAGTCACTAGGATTCCTCCTGTTGTCTTTGTAATCGGTTCTTCTTCAGTTGTAGCTTTTCCTGTAAAAGGTCCACCCATAACAATCTCTCCAACTACGCCTTCCATTCCCCCAGCTCGCTCAATCAGATCCCCTACAGATGTTCCAATTGGCACATCCATAAATACATGCTCCTCTGATCCGCCTTTAATCATTCCACGAACAGTCAAGTGCTTGCTGATACATGGTCTTCTTTCTTCAATCGCTTCGGCAACACGAGCACAAGTTTCACTATTAATTACAATAGCATTCGCTGCTGATGGAAGTTGAGATGGTGTCAATTCAATTCCAAGACACTCCCTTACTACTGCTCTCTCTTCTCCCATTGGATAAATATCCGGCATCAAGAAAATTGTAATATTTTCTTCTTCCTTTAATACATCCTTCAATATCTGTACTGCTTTTGTATTCTTTTTCTTAATTGCAATCATCGTTTTCCCTGCGTTAGAAATCTCCATCGCATACTTGATTCCACGTACTACTTTTTCTGGTTCTTCTTCTATTTGTATAATATTATGTCTAAGCCCTGGCTCACACTCTGCTGCATTCACAAGTATGTACCCACCTGCTAGGTCTGTATCCAACTTAATACCTGTAGGAAATCCAGCTCCACCCATGCCGACTACTCCAGCTTCTTTTACCATCTCTAACTTACTTCCTTCCTTAATAGGTAGGAATTCTTCTTTTTGCACTTCGTCTGCCTCGATCTCTATAAGTGCTTCTGTCACGCACACTACTTTTCCGTAGACTGGAGAAAAAATATTCGTTCCCAGTCCATTTGGACATGCAATTAGGCTTCCTTTTTCCACCAAATCTCCCTCTGCTACTGTCGCTTCACATGGTGCTCCGACATGTTGTCTCAGCAAAATCTTTAAGTTTTTCATACGTTTTACTCCTCTTTTTATATATATTTTAAAAGTCGTTATGTAATTAACGTTTTATTTTTAACAGTTTTAGCTTGTTTTATCCTTTTTTTGGCGAGAGCATGTGGGAATCGAACCCACCAAGGACGCTCTTAACGCCCCACATTAGTTTTGAAGACTAAGAGGCACACCAGTTACCCATCTGCTCCCATCACACACTTCTAAGATATCATACTTTTCATCGAATTTCAAGGATAATTCTATTTTTATTTCCACTATTTTATTGTTAAAAAACATTGACTTTTTAAGGGTTTTATTACATAATACAACATATAGACTATACTCCATACTAGAACGAAGTCTAATTGATAACTTTATAACAACCATTCTTTGGAGTTTCGTCATTATTGCTATATTATTAAAGGACGACTTTGATAATTTATAAATTTTATATTATGCCAAGGAGGAATTAATAACAATGAAGATTAATCCAACAATCAAACTAGATGCATTCGAGACATCTTTTAAATGCATCGACACTCACACAGTGGGTGAATTCACTCGAATTATTTTTTCAGGATTTCCAGTTCCTGAAGGAGACACACCAATTGAGCGCAAGAACTTTATTGCCAATAATTACGACCATTTCCGTCGCGCACTAATGTTTGAGCCACGCGGACACCGCAACATGTTTGGTGCTTTTATTACTACACCAATTAGTGAAGAAGCTGATTATGCAGTATTTTTTATGGATACTGGCGAATACCTAAATATGTGTGGACATGGAACTATCGGTTCTGTAACGGCAATCATTGAAGGTGGACTTGTAGAGGCGAAAGAACCTTTCACTGAAGTAGTGTTAGAAGCTCCTGCTGGAATTATACGTACAAAAGCAGAAGTTAAAGATGGAAAAGTAGTGAATGTTACACTTAAGAATGTGCCTTCTTTCTTATACAAGAAGGATTTAACTACAACAATAGACGGACAAGAAGTAAAATACGACATCTCTTTTGGGGGAAGTTTCTTTGCTTTAGTCGATGTAGAACAATTCGGTTGGAGTGTAGATCCTAAATCTATACCAAAATTGACAGATTTTGGTATGAAAATGATTGAAGCTGTAAATAAAGAAGTAACTATGGAACACCCTACTCTTGATATTACAACTGTAGATTTAGCAGAACTATATTGCCACACCGCGACTGAGGGATGTAACTATCGAAATGTAGTTATCTTCGGAGATAATATGGCTGATCGCTCTCCTTGCGGAACAGGAACTAGTGCGAAACTAGCAGCTTTACATGCTCGTGGGCAAATCGCAGTAAATGAGCCATTCGTATACGAAAGCTTTATTGGTTCTACATTCAAAGGGCTTATCCTTGAAGAGACAACTGTTGGTGAGCACAAGGCTATTGTTCCTCAAATCACAGGAAGCGCTTATGTAACTGCAGAAGCAACTTACGTAATCGACCCAGCTGATCCATTAAAATACGGATTTATGGTAGACTAGTCTATGGGAAGAAAAAAACTTTCTACAAAAAGTAAGATAGTAAAGGCTGCTTGGAAGCTTTTTTACACCAATGGATACGACAACACTACTGTTGACGATATCATTACTGCCTCAAAAACCTCCAAAGGGACTTTTTACCATTACTTTAAAGGGAAAGACGCTTTACTAAGTTCCCTTTCTTACTTATTCGATCAGAAATACGAAGAGTTAAATGCTGTTATTGATCCTAATTTATCAGCCTACGATAAATTGATGTTCCTAAACGAAGAGTTGCTTTATATGATTGAAACAAGTGTAGATGTTAATCTATTAGCTTACCTATACTCTTCGCAACTTCTTACAAAAGACAAAAAACATCTATTAGATCAAAAACGTTTTTATTACACGTGGATACAAGAAATTATTCAATCTGGTCTAGACAATGGAGAGTTTCACACTTCAAGTACAACTGATGAACTGGTAAAGAATTATGCTCTTTTTGAACGTGCGATTCTCTATGATTGGGCACTTTGTGACGGTAATTACGAGCTTACCAAATATAGTCAAAAGCTTTTAGTTCCTTTATTGGATAGCTTTGTCAAAGGATTTGAAGATTAATATAATATAAAAAAGATGCATTAGATTCCCCTATTCAAGGTCGACTCCAATGCATCTTTTTTAATCTTTATGAGCATTATATCTTCATTTTCACAATTTCTTTATCTTTAAATTTAGTCTTTAGAATTCGCCCTAAATCATCTTCACAATCATCTTTTGAGCACCAACAAAGACCACAACCTGCTGATATTTCTGTCGGTACAGGTATCAATCTACCGATGACGCCTTCCTCTTCGCATACCTTCTCCATCCTCATCGCCTCTTGGGTCGACTCAAATGTTACAACTAGTTTCCACTCTTTTTGTCTCATTTTTACTTGTCTCCTTATATCACACTTCACTTGCTAGTATTTTTACAGCCTCTATTGCTAACTCCACCTCTTCTTGGGTATTAAAATAAGAAAAGCTAAATCGAACCATCCCTTGTTGCTTAGTTTCAAAAAACTCATGCATCAGAGGAGCGCAGTGACCACCTGACCTTGTCGCTATGTGAAACCGCTCCATTAGCTCATCACTTACTACCGCCGAATCATAATCCCCTATATTTATTGATACGATTGGGCATCGACATTTCTGTTCAAAATCTCCATAGACCTTCACTTTCTCTATCTGCCGTACTTCTCGATAAAACAAGTCCATCAACTTATGTTCCACTTCATAAATTTTTTCTATGCCAATTTTTCTAATAAATCTTACTCCTGCTCCAAGCCCAATAATTCCTAGCCCGTTTAAAGTTCCTGCCTCTAGGCTCTCTGGCATTTTTATAGGATGTTGCTTACTATATGTCTTCACGCCACTTCCACCTACAATAAGGGGCGAAATTTCCGCACCTTCCCGAACATAAATCCCACCAATCCCCTGAGGTCCTAGCAACCCTTTATGCCCCGTAAAGCACAAAATATCTATGTGCATCTTTTCTACATCTATCGAAAGAACACCTGCTGACTGCGAGCTATCCACAATCAACATTACTTGCCTCTCTCTCGCGATTTTTCCTACCAGTTCTAAATCCACTATATTTCCAGTTAGATTACTTGCATGAGTGATAACAATTGCCACAGTATTTTCTTTTATCGTTTCTTTTAGCTCCTCATAGTCCACATTTCCTTTTTCATCACATCCGATGATTGAAAGTTCAACTCCTCTTTTTTCCATCTCGTATAATGGTCGTAGTACTGAGTTATGCTCCAACTGTGTAGTAATAACATGATCTCCTGGTTTCAGTGTTCCTTGTATCGCAATATTTAAACTCTCTGTTGAGTTTTTTGTAAATGCAACTCTTTCCCCCGAACTAGCATGTATCAATGCCGCTAATAGCTCTCTCGTGTTATATGCTGCTCTGGCTGTATATAAAGATTGATTTGTTACCCCTCTGCTCACATTTCCCACTTCATCAAAAGCGTCTATAATCGCTTGTTTTACCTCTGGCGGCTTTCTCAAGGTAGTTGATGCATTGTCCAAGTATATATCCTTCTTCATCAAAAAGCTGCCCTCTCACTTTCTGCTCCTGTCTTCTTTGTAACTTTTATGCTATCAAGGTATTCTAGTATCGGTTTCGCACTCTTTCTGCTAGTGTGCAATAAATCTCGAATTTCCGCAATAGTTATAATTGGGTTTTCTCTTAATTTCTCTCTTACCAATTCAACTGCTACATCCATCAATTTCTTGGTTGTATACATCTGGTCTGTCACTTTAACAATCTCTTCATCATCGACCAAAATAGACATAATATCTTCTACCACTTGAGGTGTTATCCCGTTAAAATCGATTTCACTAACTCTTCTAAAGTCATACTTCGCTTGCGACAATTCCATTTCCAGCGCTTCCTTAACCTGCATAAACATTTCATCTCTTTCTACTTGGAATTCTTTCAATTGCAAAAATTCATTATATCTATTAATAACTTCCTTTTCGCACAATTGGTCTAAGGCCATATCAAATGCGTTGATTTTAATTTTCTTATAGTATTTCGACTGCACTTCAGCCTTTTTAATTCCATATCTATATGGGTAATTTTCATGGTACTTCTTCAAATCCGCTCGCAAACGCTGAATACAATCATTTACATCATTACTATGCCAAAGATATGTATCTTTTTTTGCTTCATATGCGCTTACGACTCCTTCGACTTCCAGCTTCCTTGCTTCTTTTACCACCTCATCCCCAGAGAGTCCTGTGATTTTAGCTAACTCTTTCATAGTAACCATAGTCTCGCCAAAATTCTTCACCTGCATTTCTATAATATCTATCGCACTTCCAAATTCTTTATTTGCAAATTCTTCTATCACTTCTTTTCGGTGTCTCCTCTTTCGTGTTGCATTTTGCTCTAACACAACCCCTCCACCGATTGTCTCCACCGGCGAATAGAAGCGCACAACGAAATAATCCCCTCGCTTTACCGCAATTTCATCTTCTAAGCGCAACTGGGCATATCCTGATTCTCCTGGATTTAGTTCATCGACATCTAATAATACTACTCGACACAACACTTCTCTTGTTCCCGTAAACAAATGTAGCCTTGCGTTATTGCTCAGCATCCGCTCTGTCCCCTTTATAATCGAAAGCTTTACATCTAATAATTTAGTATTCTTCATACTACCTATAGGAGCAAGTACATATCCTCGTTCAATTTCATCTTTTTTTACATTAGATAGATTAATAGCTACCCTTTGACCTGCAAAAGCCTGTTCCACATCAGCTCCGTGTACTTGTATACTTCGTATTCTGCATTCTTTTCCCAGTGGGTATATCTGTAGTGTGCTTTCCTTCGTCACACTTCCTGAAATTAATGTTCCTGTGACGATTGTCCCAAATCCTGCCACTGAAAACACACGATCTATAGGTAGTCTAACAATTGATTTTACGTCTTTTTCTTCTACCTCTTCTAAAAGCACTGATTCAATAACTTTTTTAAGTTTATCGATTCCTGTTTCCGTTTTTGCAGATAGTGGAACAACCGGCGCATTTGCAAAAATGGTTTCTTCTAACTCTAACTTCACTTCTTCTTTCATAAGCTCTAACCATTCTTCATCCACAAGGTCACATTTATTCAAAACAACAATACATTTCTTCACGTTCAAAAGACTCAGTATTGCAATGTGTTCTTTTGTCTGCGGCATTATTCCTTCATCCGCCGCAATCACAAGCATTACAATATCCATTCCAACAACACCTGTAACCATATTATTGACAAATTTCTCATGTCCAGGCACATCTACAATTCCCACTCGAATATCTTTATTCAAATCAAAATAGGTAAATCCAAGCTCAATTGTAATCCCTCTTTTTTGTTCTTCTTTTAATCGATCTGTATTATTGCCTGTTAACGCATGAATTAACGTTGTCTTTCCATGATCGATATGCCCCGCTGTTCCTATTACAATATTTTTCATCTTCCTATGCCCTTTAATTGCTCCACTATAATTTCAAAGTTGTTACACCCTATCGTCCTTACATCTAGCACGACTTCATCATTTATAATCCTAGGTATAATTGGTGTTCTCATCTTTCGCATCAATTCTTCCAACCTGTTTGCCGATACATGTACAGATGAAACCGAGACTCCATAGCTTGCTAATCGCTCTAGCGGAAGAGACCCTCCACCGATTTGAGACTCACATTTTATTTTCTTAATATTTAAATTTACCGCTGCTTCCTTTAACATGTTTTCGAGCATAGACGCTTCTTCTTCTAGATTTTGTTCACTCTTTGTAATCATGTGTAGTACTGGAATATTTTTCAATGCCATCTCTTCAGACAAGTATTCTTTTAACACAACTTCCAACGCTGCTGCTGTAAATTTATCAATTCTCACAGCTCTCGTAAGAGGGTTTTTCTTCATCTTATCAATGAACTCTTTTTTTCCAACAATGATTCCAGCTTGTGGCCCACCCAAAAGCTTATCTCCACTAAAGCAGACTACATCCACACCTTTTTCTATGGAATCTTGCACTGTTGGCTCATAGTTCAAGCCGTATTTGCTCAAATCTATTAATACACCACTACCTAGATCCTCTATAACAGGAATCCCTTTTTCTCTACCTAGGGTTACTAGATCTTCAGCTGAAACGCTATCTGTAAATCCTATAATGCGATAATTGCTTGTGTGGACTTTTAAGAAGGCTCCTGTATTTTCGTTTGCAACCTCTGCATAATCCTCCAAGTGGGTCTTGTTCGTGGTTCCGATCTCTACTAACTCGCTTCCGCTCAACTTCATCACATCTGGAATCCTGAACTTCCCTCCTACCTCTACCATTTCACCTCTTGAAACTACAACTTCTTTGCCTGATCCCATGGCACTTAGGATCAATAGAACTGCGGATGCATTGTTATTTACAGCCATAGCTGCTTCTGCACCTGTCAATTCACATAAAAATTTTTCAAAATGAGAGTAACGCTCTCCTCTTTTTCCTCTTTCCAAATCATATTCTAGATTAGAGTATCCTGTTGCAATCTTTCTCACTTGCTCTAAGTGATGCTCCCCTATCGGCGCTCTCCCTAGATTCGTATGCAAAATCGTACCTGTTCCATTGATAACAGACTTCATGCGAGGTACTTTTTTATTCTTTACATTCTTTTCTATTCGATAAATCACATTATTAAGTCCCTCTTCAAAGCTCTCCTCATCTTCACACTCAATAAGCTTTCTCAATCCCTCTATCTCTTCTCTGATTCCACTCATGACCAAGGCTTTCCCATTCTCTTCTATCAGACTTTGAATCCTTTTTTCCTCCAAAATATAATCCACTTTTGGAATTTTTCTATAAAGTTTGTTTTTCTCCATATTTTTATTTTAGGCGCAAATAACAATCGCCTTTTTCCTTTACCCTTCCTATAATCGCAACTTGACTCTCCATACCAAGAGCTTTAAACTCTTCCATCATCTCATCTGCCGCCGCTTTCGAAACGCTTAACAAAAGTCCGCCTGATGTTTGTGGATCATATAATAAATCTTTATAAACCTCTTCTATTCCCTCTTCTTCAATCTTATTCTGCCCAAATTCTCTATTCCTATATGCGCCTTCTGGTACCAATCCCATATCTGCATACTCCATCGCACCAGTATAAAACGGTATGTTTTTGACATCTAACTCTAGTGTTACTTCACTGGCTTTTGCCATCTCTATTCCATGACCAATTAACCCAAAACCTGTAATATCCGTACAGGCTGATACCTCATATTCTTGTGCAACTTCCTTTGCGCATTTATTTAGTTGTGCCATATAAAACTGTACTTCTTCTATTTCTTCTTTCTTGGCTAGTTCTGCTTTCATTGCAGTATTGATAATTCCATTTCCAATTGGTTTTGTTAGCAACAATACTTCTCCCACTTTACAACCATAGTTTTTCCATATCTTCTCTGGATGAACCAATCCCGTCACACTAAGTCCATATTTCGGCTCATCATCTTGCACTGAATGACCGCCAACTAACACAGCTCCTGCCTCTTTCACTTTGTCTGCTCCGCCTCGCAAAATTTCACCTAGGATCTCCACATCTAAACAATTTGGAAATCCAACTATATTCAATGCCACTTTTACTTCGCCACCCATAGCATACACATCACTCAAAGAGTTAGCTGCTGCAATCTGACCAAACATATATGGATCATCTACTATAGGTGTGAAAAAATCAAGCGTCTGTATCATTGCAATCTCATCTGTTACTTTGTATACTGCTGCATCATCTGATGTCTCAATTCCTACTATTAATTTTTCATCACTAAACTTTGGTAGCTTACCCAAAACTTGGGCAAGGGTCTCAGGACCTATTTTAGCCGCTCAACCTGCGGTTTTTGCATATTGGGTTAATCTAATATCACTCATACTATTTCCTCTCTCGTGTCTCTGTTTATTCCTTTTTTATTTATAGTTTATATTTAGTTTAAGGTATGCACATACTTTTGACACATTTGTATATTATTATATAACTACGATGAAGAACAACAAATGAACTTCATCCAAGAAATAAATTTTCTTTTTCATCCTTTTCCAAAGAAAAGCTACTGAGTAGCTTTTCTTTTTTGATATATACGGAATTTATTGCCGTCTTATATCGTTTTTTACATAAGGGACTTCACGAAGCCTTACGTGAAGTCCCTTAATATCATCACTAACAACTATCTAATTCAACATTTCTGTAACATCTTCTGCTGGAAGTGGTCTTGAGAAGTAATACCCTTGAATCACATCACAATTCATATCTCTTAAATACTCAACCTGGTGAGATTCTTCTATCCCTTCGGCAACGGTCTTTAGTCCTAAATCTCTCGCCATATTAATAATTGACCCAACAACAATCAACGTTCGCATATCATCATCTTGCCCATTAAAGAAACTTTTATCTAACTTTATTGTATCCACTTCTAGATGCTGTATTAGCCCAAGTGAAGAATATCCAGCCCCAAAATCATCTACCGATACATAAAAACCTGCCTCTCTCAGCCTGCGCACCTGTTCAAAGGATATTTCTTTATCTTCTATCATTGCTGTTTCTGTAAGTTCCACATCTATATGTTTTCGATTCACTTGATATCTCTCAGTAATACTGCACAATCGTTCTACAAATGTTTTCTCACCTAAGTGAATCCGTGAAAAGTTAACCGAGATAGGAATTATTTTTTTCCCATCTTCTTCCCATTGTTTAATCTGTTTACATACTTTTTCAAACATGTAATAATCAAATTTTAGAATAAATCCATTTCGCTCAAAAACTGGTAAAAATTCATCTGGATAAATAAGGCTTCCGTTTTCTCTCTTCCATCGGACCAATGCTTCTGCACTGCATACCTCTTCATTTTCCGTGCTATATTGCGGCTGTAAAAATAACTTAAACTCCTCATTTGTCAGTGCTTCTTCCATAACATCAAGAATATCTTGTTCTTTTTGAGCCTTTTCTTTCATCTCTTCATTGTAGATATGCCATTCAATTCGCTCATTCTTTTTCGCATACTTATGAGCTAAATTTGCTTTTTCATAGGCTTCTTCAATATGCTCTCCTCTAGTTATAACCGCTGCTCCTGCTGCGATTTTAATCGTCTTGTATAAGGGATTTTCCAGATTCTTTTTAAACACTACCAACGATAGCTGTGCTCTTTGTTTTAGCGAATCAATATTGTCACTTGCTGTTAAAACCACAAATTCGTCAGAGACAATTCGTCCAAACGCTTCGCAAGACTTATCTAATTGCTCTTCAAAATGAGCTGTAATCTCCCTTAACAGCTTATCCCCTTCCTCATATCCATAACTATCATTAAACATATGAAAACTTCGGATATCCACAATGTTAATCGCAAATACTTTCTTTGAATTTTTCTTTACTATCTTTTCAGCTTCTAATAAAAATTTCTTTCTATTCATCGCCCCTGTCACTTCGTCATAAAATGATTTTTGCGTAATTTCTTTTTCCATTTTTCTAAATTTAAAAAGCAAACCAACTTCTACTAGAAGTAACACAACTACGAGTACATACGGCAATACAATATAATCTGGGTGCCCTGCTAAATAATCAATCACAAACCTTTTCTCCTCTTCCTTATGGTTTCACTATGTGAGTTGATTTCGTAAGCCTATTGACTATTTCATACATATTCGTCACACTTCCTACAGCCAACTGCTCTTCAATCTTATAATAATTCAAACACATTCCACATGTGAGTATCTGTACACCTTTTTTTTCTAGGTACTGTAGATCTTCTAGACTCTTCGACTCTTCTATCACTAGCTTTGCTCCACTGTTATAAAGTAATACAGACGAAGGTAGTTCCTCTGCTTGTGTAAGGGCATAGATAAACCCTTTCATCAAAGCCTTCCCCAATTCGCTATCACCTTTGCCCATCTCGTTCGAGTCAATTGCAACCGTGTATGATCCATTGACTGTATTCTCTTTCTTTTCTTCTAACTCGCCTTTTGCTAATGTAACTTCTCCAATTAAAATATTCACTTTATATTCATTGTCTTTTATTTTATCAAAACGAGCTTTCCCGTTCATACTTTTTGCCATTTTTGTAACATTAGTAGCCGCTATCTCGTTATCTACTAATACTTGAATTTCTTCTGATTCCGTAAGTTTTAATATCTCTTTTCTTACTTCTATCACTGGTATAGGGCATTGCTTCCCTTTTAGGTTTAACTCTAGCATTTCAGAACCAGCCTTTCTCAATTTTTTTTACAATAATGATTCGTTTTTGTTGACATTTTAATATTACCACGATAGCATAAAGTTATCAAATGTGAAATTAGAAAGTTGAGGATAAATTTATGTGGATTGCAGACAATTGGTCTGATTACGAAGTAATCGATACTTCCAATGGAGAAAAATTAGAGAAATGGGGAAATTATATACTAGTTCGCCCAGACCCTCAAATCATTTGGGACACTCCAAAAAAGAATAAATGCTGGAACAAACCAAATGCACACTATCATCGTAGTGCAAAAGGAGGAGGGGAATGGGAATTCTTTAATCTCCCTGAGCAATGGCAGATTTCTTATAAAAATCTAGTCTTCCAATTAAAACCCTTTAATTTTAAGCATACTGGTCTATTCCCTGAGCAAGCTACTAATTGGGATTGGTTTAGCAACCTAATCAAATCTGCTAATAGACCTATTCGTGTATTAAATCTTTTTGCCTATACAGGTGGTGCAACTCTAGCCGCTGCCGCTGCCGGTGCTTCAGTAACGCACGTAGATGCTTCCAAAGGCATGGTTCTTTGGGCGAAAGAGAATGCTGCATCTTCTAACTTGAGTGATAAACCAATTCGTTGGTTAGTGGATGATTGCGGCAAATTTGTAGAACGCGAACTTCGCCGTGGTAACAAATATGATGCAATAATTATGGATCCACCTTCTTATGGTAGAGGCCCAAAGGGAGAAATTTGGAAAATCGAAGATGCAATTCATCCACTGATAAAGTCTTGCGCTTCCCTCCTCTCTGACCAACCATTATTTTTCTTAGTAAACTCATACACAACTGGTTTGGCTCCTGCTGTGCTCACCTATATGCTATCTACAGAATTAGCAAAATATAACGGTACGGTAGATGCCCAAGAAGTAGGGCTCCCTGTTACTTCCACAGGGCTTGTACTCCCTTGTGGTGCCTCTGCTCGTTGGAGTTGTTCTTAGTGGTTGCTCGTTGCATATTTAAATTAAAAATGCTATACTACCCGTAAAACATACATATGGAGGAACTATAATGAACAAGTTAAAAAGCATGATTGAAAACAGTAATTTTAGTATTGGTTTCCGTGGATACACCGCAAAAGAGGTAGATGAGTTCTTAGATGTCTTATTAGTCTCCGTAGTGGATCTAGAAAGTAAAAATGAATCATTAAAATCAGAATTAGCAGAAAAAGATAAGTTAATTAAAGAAAAAAGCGAAAATACTTCTACTGAAGCAGATGAGGATTTAAAGGCTGAATGCGAAAAATTGAAAGCCGAATTGAAAAAATACGAAACTCTCAAATCTGAATTTATGTCTATGATTGTTCAGATTCGTCAAGAGACTTCTGATGAGATGAAAGAGAGTCAGGCAGAGGCTTCAAAATGTCGTGAGATGATAACAGAAAAAGATGCTGAAATTCTTTCTCTTCAGTCAGAACTTACCACTTTACGCGAAACAATATCTACTTTTGCTAATTCCTTTGATAAAGTTATTTCACAAGGCAAATCAATTGTTACTTCAAAAGATGATTACATTCACTTTCTACAAGATCAGATTCAAAAAGCTGAAGCTGAAAAAGCAAATACTTTCTCTGAATTTGAAGAGTGCCAAGCGCTTTCAGAAAAAGTTAAGGAGCTACTTGTAACTCCCCAGACAAGTGCTTGCGAAGAATCTGATTAGACCTGGTTTATTATGAGGAGGGATTTTTAGTGATTAATTTTTTATCAGCATCAATAGTACTTTTTTTTGAGGCACTGAACGCTCCAGCACTCATTGAAATTTATACTGCGCACTCTAGTACTTTTATCTTATTTGTCTCCGTTGTTTGTGCGTTATTATGTATTCGTATCTACAAATCATTTTTTTCCTTTGTGGCATTCTTGCTAGCAGGGCTTAGTCTAGGTCTGTGGTTACCGTTTAACTTTATAGTTATACTCGTTTTTATTATATTACTGGGGTTCGCACTTGCAAGGGCTTGTTTTTTATCTCCGCTTCTTTGCTCGGTTTCATTGGCTGCTTTGATGGCTTGGGATGTACTTAACATTACCATTGATAGTGTTCCCCTGTTTTTGAGTGTAGAATTATTCATTATCCTGATCTGTTTTTTCTTTCCAAAATACGGTCTAATTATTACTTCCTCTCTTTGGGGCACTGTAAATGCAATGGATAGTGTAAAACTCTTATTCAACAGCTATTTTTTAATCTCAGAATTATTAATAGCGATTACAGTATCTGTGATTTGTATCATGATTCAACTGCGAATCTCTCAAAATCAGCCGTTAATAATAGGGCTTTTCGAAAAGTTAATAAAACCAAAGCTATATACACCAAAACACAGCAGCTAACGCCGCTGTGTTTTTATTATTATATTCTAATTGCTATTTTTCACTCGTTCCCAGTCCTCTTTCACATCATCATACTCATTCATAATCAATGTTTTATAGACTGCTTTTCCTTGTTTTATAAACTTTGCTTGGCCAAGATAACGCACTGCATCTTCATATTTCTCTAATTTATGCGCAAGCGTTCCAAGAATCATCAGTATCACTTGTCTCTCTTCTTCACTGTCTGCAACCGTATCATAATACTCTTTTGCCGCTTCAAATGCTTGAACCGCTGCCATCTTTGCTAGTTCAAACTCTTCATTTTCTTCATACAACCAATTAATTTCTCTCCAAGCTTTCATCTTAATCTGTATTTTCGCTCTATAGCTATCTGCGCATACCAAAGCTAAGTACAGAGATGAAAAGGCGAGATCCAATCCTCTTTTTTGCGTAAAGTCAAAATCTAGAGTTTGTTTAATCTTCTTCAGCTCCTTCTTTGTCGCTTCCCCTATATTGGAATAGGTTGTCCAATAGGTATCAAATGCACTATAAAAACAAGTAGGGCAAGTTACTACCTCGTACCATGACGATGAAAAATCTATATATTCTCTCCTTAGATTGCATTTAATCGCCGACTTTAATTTTAATTTACTAGTCAATATCTTTCCACCTTCAAAAGAAGCTTTACAGTTCGGACACACATACTTTCCTTGTGTTAAAAATTCATCATGTTTTTCATCATGAGGAATTTCAAACAGCCTATGCCCTGTCGGAAAGAGTACTGCTAAATCTCCTCGTACCTTCTGACTATATCCTCCCACGCTTTGAGCTACTTCTAATTCTTCTAATCCTTCTAATCGCTTGCACATATTTTGTATGATTTCAACTACTATTTCTGGAAAAGATTTCGCAAATTGAGTAAACTTTTTCTTTTCTATACTTAAAACTACACTCTCTTCATCTGCCACAAATGTAGATTTCATCGCCCTTTCAAGAAACATGTCCATTTCGCCAAAAAAATTCCCCTGTTCTATTGTTCGTAACTGAACAGGTTCTGCCATGTGATAATTTTTCACTTCCACTACACTTCCTGCTAGTACAATAAAAAAATGATCTAAGCGGTCGCCTTCTTTGGCAATTATTTCATTCATCTTATACTTTCTGTACTCCGACATACTGAGAATCTTCTGCAAATCAATCATATTTTCGACCTCTTACTTTACTCATATTTAATTACTCTCATTATATCCCTATTTTTCATTCCCTTCAAGTTATTTCATTCCCTTATGTACAATTAAATAACAACTTGCTATACTAAATATAAGACAATGTTAAAATTTATACGGAGGTAACACTATGATTCCTGCAACAATTGTATTAGAAGGCGGTGCCTCACGAGGTGTATTTACAGCTGGCGCTCTCGACTTTTTAATGGAGAAAGAGCAGTATTTCAGTAATATCATCGGCGTATCTGCTGGTGCTTGTAATGCTCTAGACTATGTCTCTCAACAAATTGGACGCACCAAGCAATGTATGATTCATGAAAATAAAGAATACAGCTATTTCGATTTCAAAAAAATGCTTAAAACTAAAAGTTTATTAGATATGGATTTGATGTTTGATAAATTCCCAAACGCAATCTACCCTTTTGACTATGACACATTTTTTCAATCGGAAGCAGAATGTGAAATTGTTGTCACCAACTGTAACACGGGTAAGGCTGAATACCTTACCGTCGACTCTGATAAGGAGTTGCTTTTTAAAGCTACTAGGGCGTCTTGTAGCCTTCCACTCCTCGCTCCTATCGTTAATATTAACAACACGCCCTATTTAGATGGCGGCCTTGCTGACTCCATTCCTATCAGGCGTGCATTACAGAAAAAAAACGAGAAAATCATTGTGATCTTGACTCGGAATGAAGAGTACAAAAAAGCACCCCCTACTAGAGGTGCTATAGCATTATTATCAAAAGCCTATAAAAATCACCCTGAATTAATACTCACTATTCGCCGGCGACACTATGTATACAACAAGACTTTAGCCTACCTTAACCACTTAGAGCGCGAGGGGAGAATCTTCGTTCTCCGCCCACTTGTAAAACCGGTCTCCAGACTCGAGGACTCCGCGGATGCTCTCCACGCTTTCTTAGTTCACGGTTATACACTTATGAGCCATCGATTCGACGAACTTCAATCCTACTTAGATAATTAGCTTTTGCTTAGCAGGTGCTTTCCTTGTAAGTGAAAATATAAATTCAGTTCCTACTCCTTTTGTGCTCACTACATTTATATTTTCATTGTGCGCTTGCATAATTTCCTTTACAATTGCAAGTCCGAGACCTGTTCCTCTCTTATCTTTTCCCCTTGACTCATCCGTTTTATAAAAACGCTCCCAAATCTTCGTCAAATGCTCTTTCGAAATACCTTCACCATGATCTTTTATAGAGATTTGAACTTTATCTGCTGTCTGTTCTATTGTCTCAATAATGATAGTCGAGTCGATTTCACTAAACTTTATCGCATTATCTATCAAGTTGTATAATACTTGCTGGAGCTTCCCTCTATCTGCATACACTTCCATACTTTTTGTCGCGAAAACTAATTCTATAGCCACTTTCTTTTGCACACAGCGGCCTTCAAATGAACTTGCCACTTGTTTTATCGTTTTGTGGATATCAAACAACTCTTTTTCTAACAAAAGCTCCTTTGTGTCTAATTCATTCAACGTCAATAAATCTTTTGTCAATTCTGTCAATCGCTCTGTCTCAAACAATATGATCTTTAAATATTTCTCTTGTGCGTCTACCGGAATCGTCCCATCTGCTAGCGCTTCTACATAGCCTTTTATAGAGGTAAGAGGCGAGCGAAAGTCATGAGAAATATTTCCTATGAATTTCTTCTGATAATTCTCCATATCACCTAATTGTGTGGCCATATACTTCAAAGAAGTCGATAAATCTCCCATCTCATCATGCGCTTTTATATTAGTTTCGTATTCAAAATTCCCTGACGCATACTGCATCGCTGCCTCTGTAATTTTTTGAAGCGGCCTATAAATAAGAAAATGAAATGCCAACAATATCAGCAAGGAGACAAGCAATACTAGAGCTAAAGTCAGATATACAATACTAAGCACCTCTCCGTGAAATCTCAGTGTCCCTTGGTAAGGCTTATGTACAATTAAATACCCTCGTATTGCAAAAGCAGTTGTAATCGGCGCAATTACAGTTATCGATTCCTCTGCTAAATATCCATGATAGTCCCCCAATAAATAATAGCTATTCCCTGATTCTGCTGGATTAAAATCTTCTATCTGTTCGGGAGGTACCGCTTCTGGATTTAAATTTCCATACGCTAAAACAGTTCCCTTCGCATCTACAAACCACGCTGTTGATTCTGTATATTCCTCAAATTCCATCAGTTGATTTGTGACTTCTATCTCTGTGATTTCCTCTTCAAAATATTTATCCAAATAAGATGTCGCCAAGATTTGTGCTTCCTGATTTAAATTTTCAGTGCTGTATCCCTTAATTAATTGCAACAATAATTCTGATGTTAATGTTGCGCAAATAAATACAACCAAAAAAGCAAAAACAATATATATCCCACTAAATTTTAAGTAAAGTGTATTTTTCATCCCTTATCTCACCTCGAATTTATAACCAATTCCCCACACTGTGCTCAAGCTCCACTCCGCATGATCTTTAACTTTTTCCCTCAATCTTTTGATATGCACATCTACAGTCCTCGTATCTCCAACATATTCATATCCCCAAATTCGATCCAATAACTGATCTCTAGTAAACACTTGGTTTGGAGATGATGATAAGAAATAGAGAAGCTCCAATTCCTTCGGTGGCATCTCCACTTGAACGCCATCACATACAACTGAATAATTAGTCAAATTAATTGTGATTCCTTCGTATGAAACTATTTTTTTATCATCATTTTTTGTAGATTCTTGTTTCCCTGGCTGATACCTTCTTAACACAGCCTTTACTCTAGCAACTAGCTCTTTAGAATCGAACGGTTTGATCATATAGTCATCTGCTCCTAATTCTAATCCTAACACCTTATCAAAAACCTCGCCTTTTGCCGATAGCATTATAATTGGAGTCGAACTCTTCATTCTAATTTCTCTACATACTTGATATCCATCCACTCCTGGTAACATTAAGTCTAACAATACGATATTTGGCTTATATGACTCAAATGCTATTAGTGCTTCTTCTCCATCATGCACAATCTTTGTATCATAACATTCCTTTATTAAATACAGCGAAATGAGCTCTGCTATATTTTCATCATCGTCTACTACTAATATCTTTGGTTTTGTACTCATATGTCCCTCCTCTATTTGAACTCAACTATAGTGACACCTGCATCTCCTTCTCCAAATTCTCCCAAGCGATAGGATGATACATACTTTACTCTCTTTAGATAACTGTGCACACCTTTTCTCAAAGCTCCTGTTCCTTTTCCATGTACAATTCTTACCGGATTAATGTGCGAAAGATAAGCATCATCTAAATATTTATCTAGTTCAGCAATAGCCTCATCTACTGTTTTCCCTAACAGGTTAATCTCTGGACGTATCGATAATGATTTCCCCATCTTCATCTTGCCTGAACTGGTTCTCACCACCTGCTTTGGTCTGCCCTCCTCTGCAATGATCTCTAAGTCACTGATATTGACTTGCGATCGCAGGATGCCCATCTGTACAAATAGGTTTCCTTTTGCATCTGGTAATGTACTGACCGTTCCCGTCAAATTCATACTGAGAACTTTTACAGATTCTCCTAGCTTAAAGTCACTGGCTTTATATAGTTTTTTCGGCTTTTGAATCGCTATTCCTTCCCTATTCTCCGTCTTTTTCATCTTTTGTCGCAGACGCTCTCGTTCTTTTTCCATCTCTGCTATAGAAATATTTTCTTTTCCAAATTTTCTAAAGTTCTTTATTGTATCATCCGCAACTTCTTTCGCTTCTCTCAAAATCTGGTTTGCCTTCTCATTCGCTTCCTGAATAATTCGATTCTTCTGATTATCTATTTTATCTTGCTTTTCTAATTGCTTAGTTTTTAGACGTTCTATCTCTTGTTTATACCGTTCTATCTCTTGTTTATCATTTTGTATCGCTCTTCGCTTCTCCTCCAAATCAGTCAATAAATCTTCAAATGAAGCATCTTGTTCTGTGAGGTGCTTTTTCGCATCTTCTATAATAAACTCTGGCAATCCAAGTTTTCCTGAAATTGCAAAAGCATTACTTTTTCCTGGAATCCCTATCAACAATTTATAGGTCGGGCGAAGTGTCTCTACATCAAATTCGCAGCAAGCATTTTCAACACCTTGCGTTGTAAGTGCAAATACCTTTAGTTCGCTATAATGGGTAGTTGCCATTGTCGTCACGCCTTTTTTATGCAAGTATGATAGAATAGAAATCGCAAGTGCTGCTCCTTCTGTCGGATCTGTTCCTGATCCCAACTCATCAAATAGCACTAATGAGTCTTTGTCCACTTTCTTTAAAAAAGAAACGATGTTTGTCATATGTGAAGAAAAAGTACTCAAGCTTTGCTCAATGCTTTGTTCATCCCCTATGTCTGCATACACACTCTTAAATAATGATAACTGTGAGCGATCTAGCGCTGGTATGTGTAAGCCTGATTGACCCATCAGCGTAAATAATCCTACTGTCTTTAAAGATACTGTCTTTCCACCTGTATTTGGTCCTGTAACAATCAGCTGATGAAACGCTTCTCCGAAATGGATAGAAATCGGAACTACTTTCTTCTCATCTAGCAATGGGTGGCGACCTTGTCGAATATTCACAACCCCATCTCGGTTAAAAATCGGCTTGCTCGCTTTCATTAAAACTGCTAATCCACCTCTTGCAAAAATAAAATCCAACTCTGTGAGCAATTGATAGTTTACTCGTACTTGTTCCGAAAACGGTGCTACCTCTTCGCTTAACCTTGCTAGTATTACTTGTATCTCCTCTGCTTCCTTCACAAATAATTCCTTCAGTTCGTTGTTTAGCTTTACCACTGCCATCGGTTCCACAAAAACAGTTGATCCTGAAGCTGATTGATCGTGCACCAGACCTTGAACATGATTCTTGTGCTCTGCCTTTACAGGCAAGCAATATCGATCACCTCGCATGGTAATCAGTGCATCTTGTAGATACGTTCTCATAGAACCGGTTAATAAACTATTCAATGTCGCATGAACTCTATCATTCATAATCTGCATCTGTCTTCGAATATTTTTCAAGGTAGCACTGGCATCATCACTGATTTCATCTTCCCCTAGAATACATCTTCGAATTTCTCCACACAGAGGTGTCAACGGTTCTAGTGGCTGAAAAAAGAAGTCAAGGCAATCCTCTTTATCTTCCACATTCTCATGTCGTCCGTATGCTTTTACTCTATTTGCCACTTCTAGAAGTTTACAAATATTTAGCAGTTCTTCACTCCCTAATGCTCCACCTATCTCTAATCGCTTTAAAGACGCCTCCACACTATAAGTGCCACTAAAAGACAATCTACCTTTTTTCACAATCCTTGAAAAAGCCGCACTCGTCTGCGCCTGCATCTCTTCAATCTTATCTAAGTCGATTATCGGCGTAAGTTCTTCACATTTTCGCTTTCCGCCTTGAGATGATGCTTGCTTGGTTAAAAGCTCAATAATTTTATTATATTCTAATCTTTCAATTGTTTTTTTATTCATTAATCCTTCATTCCTCGTTAAAATGTTCTATAACTACATTCTAACCTATTATGTAGCTGTTGAAAAGAAGAATTCTATATTGTATACTATATAGAGAGCTAGATTTATTTTTCTTGACATTTGTACTACAAGTAAAGGCTTAAGGAGAAAACCCCATGGAAGAGCTAAAACCACCCAAAGATGATTTTTCCTTTTTACAAGAAACCATCAAAGAGAAAAAAAACAGATATTTGACCCCTAAATTATTAATACGTTTTTCTATTCTAGGAATCGTATTTGGATTATTTGCGTGCACAAGTTTTGTAGTTCTAAAGCCATTCGTTGAATCCCTTGTAGAAACTGAAGAGCCAGCTATTACCATTCCTGAAGATGAATACGTTACAGATAATGACTCTGATTCTAGTTCAGAAACTACTCCAACAGAAACTTTAGCAATAACTGATTTTGAAGATTTATATGATCAGTTATACGATGTTGCTGGCGAGTCCATCAAAAGCCTTGTAAGCATACAAAATAAAGTTGGAGTTCCTGGTATTGACTCTTCCGAAATCCAAGTGAGCAGCACAGGAGTTCAAGTAGCTACTACTTCTAGTGAGCTTTTGATACTAACCCCTACACATAATCTCTCTGATGATGATTTAATCATAAGATTTCATGATGACTCTGAGGCAGATGCCACTGTTAAAACGAAGGATTCTAATTTAGGATTTATGGTACTAAGCGTAGACCTCAAGCAAATCGATAACGATAGCATTCACCTGGCGACACTTGGAAATTCAAATGCTGTTAAACAAGGAGATATTATTGTATCTATCGGTAATCAATTTGAATATGAAGAAGGTTTAGGATATGGAATTGTAAGTTCTACCCAAAACACTCTGCATATCATTGATGGAGTCATTGATCTCATCTCTACTGATATACCTGTTTCACAGACTGGTACTGGTGTGCTAATTAATACTCAGGGTGAGATTATTGGTATTTTAAATACTGCTCTTACTAATCTAACTACAGAAGCTACAGAGACTACTATTTCTGCTGTTGCAATCTCCTGTTTAAAAGAACCGATAGAAAATATGTCTAACGGCATTTCAAACCCTTATCTAGGAATTCTAGGAGTGGAAATCACGGAAGAAATTATTGCTTCTGAAGGACTTCCTGAAGGCATTTATGTTCAAGAAGTAACTATTGACTCGCCCGCAATGTCTGCTGGCATTCGAAATGGAGATATCATTTATCAGATTAATGATACTTCAGTGACAACTCAACAGCTCTATCGTAGCAAATTAATGGACTACCTTCCAGGTGATCTTTTGACGATACAAGCAAAACGACTCGGAAATGAGGGCTATGTAGATATTTCTTTCGAAGTTCTGGTCGGAAAATCTGAATAATATAAAAAATGAAAGAGGAATTAAATGAAATATATTAATAATTTACGCGAAGGCGATACTATTCGAGAAATATACTTATGTAAAGGAAAACGCAGTGCTGAAACTCGCAATGGAAAGCCTTATGACAACTTAATATTACAAGATAAAACAGGTACTTTAGATGGAAAGATTTGGGACCCTAATTCTCAGGGAATAGCTGATTATTCAGAGCTTGACTTTATTGACGTCATGGGTGAAGTCATTAGCTACAATGGTTCTTTACAGATGAACATCAAGCAGTTGAGAGTTGCTTCTGAAGATGAATATAAGCCAAGTGAGTACATGCCTAGTTCAGAAAAAAGTATTGATACAATGTATCAAGATCTTTTAGCATATATCAATCAGATTCAAAATAAATATCTCCGCGCAGCTGTAGACTATTATTATGTGGATAACAAAGAATTCATCGAAGTCTTTACCTCTCATTCTGCAGCAAAAACAGTTCATCATGGTTTTTCTGGTGGCTTACTTGAACATACCCTTAGTGTTTTAAAACTATGTGAGTATTTTTATAATTCTTATGAGATTTTCAACAAGGACCTTCTCTATGCAGGCGCGCTCTTCCATGATATCGGTAAGACAAAAGAACTCTCTAAAATGCCTGAAAATGATTATACAGACGAGGGTCAGCTTCTAGGTCATATTATTATCGGTGTAGAAATGGCAAATGATGCGATTCGTACTATAGATGGATTCCCTCAAACACTTGCTGATGAACTAAAACATTGTATCATCTCACATCACGGTGAGTTAGAATACGGATCACCAAAGAAGCCAGCACTTGCCGAAGCTCTCGCTTTAAATTTTGCTGACTGCGCTGATGCAAAAATTCAGACCTTGACAGAAATTTTCAAAGATAAACACACAACGGAATGGTTAGGCTATAATCGTTTATTTGAGAGTAATCTAAGGAGAACCTCTATTCACAATGAATATTAATCAAAACGGCAAAGTGTGTGGTTTACCACACACTTTTTAGATAAAGAATTAGGAGAGTTTCCATGAAAAAAAATGATTTTATCACAACTGAGATTGTGGATATAGGGATAAGCGGTGAAGGAATCGGAAAAGTAGACGGTTATACCCTCTTTATAAAAGATACTGTAGTAGGCGATATAGTTGATGCTAAAGTTATAAAAGCCAAAAAGGGATATGGTTATGCAAAACTCGAGCATTTGGTCACTCCTTCTGAGCATCGAGTAGCTGAAAAATGTAGTGTTGCAAAACAGTGTGGCGGTTGCCAACTACAGGCTCTATCTTATGAACAACAATTAATATTTAAATCGAATAAAGTAAAAAATAATCTTCTTCGTTTAGGCTGTTTTGAAGCTGAGATTCTCGAGACAGTGCTTCAACCAAGCATCGGTATGGATGTTCCTTGGAATTACAGAAATAAAGCACAGTTTCCTTTTGGATTAGATAAAAACAATTCAGCAGTAACTGGTTTTTATGCTGGACGAACTCACTCTATCATCCCAAATACCACCTGTGATATCGGTGCTCCGATAAATGAGGAAATTTTAAATATTATTTTAACATTTTTAGATTCAAAAAATATTTCTGTCTACGATGAAAAAACTCAAAATGGGTTACTTCGCCACGTATTAATTCGCACTAGCCATAAAACTGATGATATCATGGTCTGTCTAATTGTAAATGGTAGCCAACTGCCCCATTCAGATATTTTGATTGAAAAGCTTAAAAAAATTCCAGGCATGGCAAGCATTTCTATTAGCCAGAACAAAAAGAATACCAATGTCATAATGGGGGATACTTATAAAACTCTTTGGGGAACACCTTATATCACTGATTTAATCGGCGATATTTCTTATCAGATTTCTCCGCTTTCCTTTTATCAGGTTAATTCGAAGCAAACAGAAGTCTTATATGAGAAAGCCCTCGAATATGCGAATCTTAAAGGGGACGAGATTGTATGGGATCTCTACTGCGGAATCGGAACAATTTCTCTTTTTCTTGCGCAAAAAGCAAAATTCGTTTATGGTGTAGAAATTGTTCCTCAAGCTATTGAGGATGCAAAGAAAAATACATCCTTAAATCACATTGATAATGTTGAATTTTTTGTTGGTAAAGCTGAAGATGTGCTACCTTCACAGTATCAACAAACCAACGAACGGCCAGATGTAATTGTAGTGGATCCACCCCGAAAAGGTTGCGACGAGACTCTACTTCAAACAATGCTTGCTATGGAGCCTGATCGCATTGTATATGTGAGCTGTGATTCAGCAACTCTAGCAAGAGACCTTAAAGTATTGTGTGAATCAAAATATACACTAAAAGAAGTAACCCCCGTAGATATGTTCCCAATGACTGTTCATATTGAATCTGTAGCTTGGTTGCAACGACAATAAAAATAAAAAGGTAGGTTATCTGTATGAGTTTCTTAGAATCCTATAAGCGATTAGATAATTTGTGCAAAGACTTGTTTCAAAGCAATACTGGTGTAACTACGTATTTAAGTCACCTGGAAAATATTAAATATAAATCTTCATCATATGATAATGATTATATAAATTTACGGAAATATCGTAAAATACGCAATTCGATTGTGCATGACAATTCTTCAAATGAAACTAATATGTGCAGCGATTTCGATGTGAGATGGATAAAAGAATTTCATCAGCGAATTCTCACTCAAACAGACCCACTTGCCTTAGATAGAAAAAAAGAGCTTAGCAAAATAAAAATATCATCTCCTAAAGCTCCAACTATTTCAATTCATCATCAGATCGAGCTTGATCAATTATACAAAGAGAGCATTTATTTAAAAATTGTGCTAGCCTCATCTATTCTTCTCTTTCTTTTTCTGCTAGTAATATGTGTATTGCTATATTT
>CAYJHQ010000008.1:0-82034 GCA_964369775.1 uncultured Lachnospiraceae bacterium | reverse complement strand
TAAGTAGGAAAGGGAGAGACACAAATGAAACAAAATCCAATGAGTTTTCATATGAAGTATAGTCCAGAAGATTTTGCACTTGCTTCAAATGAGGAAAAAGAAAGCTTAGTAATCATGCGCGATAGCGTAGGGTTCTGGAAAGACGGGTTTCGAAGATTAATTAAGAATAAAGTTGCAGTTACAAGTTTTATCGTGATTGTAATTATTATGATATTATCGTTTATAGTGCCATCATTTTATCCATATGCTTATGATGAGCAGATTCGTGGGTCGGAAAATTTAGCACCTATGGAATACTCGGAGCAAGAGTTAGAGCAAAAAGAGGCAGGAGAGGATGTGTTTCCACATCTATTAGGAACAGATAAATTAGGAAGAGACTATGCAATCCGTGTAATGATGGGTAGTAGAATTTCATTAGTTGTAGGTTTGGTAGCAGCAGCAATTATCTTACTAATTGGATCAACATTTGGAGCAGTGGCAGCTTATTTTGGAGGTTGGGTAGATCTAGTAATGATGAGACTAGTAGATCTTATTTATACAATACCTGACATTCTACTAATTGTACTGTTGTCCTTCGTTTTAAAAGAGCCATTAGCTCAGCTAGCGCAGGTAGATGGTTTCACATGGATTCAGACTTTGGGAGAAAACTTAATTAGTATTTTTATTGTATTTGCATTATTATATTGGGTAGGAATGGCGCGTATGGTACGAAGCCAAATCCTAATGCTTAAAGAATTTGAATATGTAACAGCAGCAAAAGCTCTTGGAGCAAGTAGCGGAAGAATAATCAGCAAGCACTTATTAAAGAACTGTATCGGAACATTGATTGTTACTACAACGCTTCAAATTCCGTCTTCGATATTTACAGAGAGTTTTCTAAGTTTCTTAGGACTTGGAGTAGCTGTACCACTTCCTTCACTTGGAAGTTTGGCTGGAGAAGCGATTAATGGTATGACAACATATCCATACCTATTATTTGTACCAGCAGTACTAATCAGTTTGATTATTTTAAGTTTCAACTTATTCGGCGATGGACTTCGTGATGCATTCGATCCGAAATTAAAGAGTTAAGAAAGGACGCGTATTAATTAATGGAAAAATATCTTGTTGACATAAAAAATGAACGCCTCTCTTTCTTTACACCAGTAGGTGAAGTAAAGGCGTTAAACGATGTATCGATTCGTTTGAAAGAAGGAGAAGTATTAGGAATCGTAGGGGAGTCGGGGTCTGGAAAGTCGGTTACGGCATACAGTCTTATGGGACTTACTGCACATCCAGGAAGAATTGTTGGTGGAACATTAGATTTTGACGGAAAAAGAATCAATGAGCTGACAGAAAAAGAAATGATGGAATTACGCGGTAATAAGATGTCGATTATATTCCAAGATCCAATGACAAGCTTAAACCCTGTATTTACAGTAGGTTTTCAGATTAAAGAAGTATTAAAGCTTCACACAAGCTTACAAAAAGAGGAGGTTCATGCAAGAGCAGCAGAATTATTATCGCTTGTAGGTATCAATGAACCTGAAAAGAGATTAAAGCAATACCCTCATGAATTATCAGGAGGTATGAGACAGCGTGTTATGATAGCGATTGCATTAGCTTGCGAACCAAAACTTTTAATTGCGGATGAGCCAACCACAGCTCTAGATGTTACAATTCAAGCGCAAATCCTTGAACTTATGATGGAATTGAGAGATAAGCTTGGAATGGCGATTATCATGATTACTCATGACCTTGGAATTGTGGCTAGCATGTGCGAAAAAATTGCAGTTATGTATGCAGGAAGAATTATTGAGTATGGAACAGCAGATGAGATATTCTATGAGCCAAAACATGAGTATACAAAAGGACTACTAGAGAGTATTCCTAGACTAGATTCAAAAGAACATGAAAAATTAGTTCCAATTGAAGGAACACCTGTTGATTTATTGAATCAACCAAAAGGATGTCCGTTTGCATCAAGATGTAAAAATTGTATGAAGATATGTCTTCGTGAGATGCCGCCGATTTCAACATTTAGCGATACACATTACACACAGTGTTTCATGAATCAAAAGGCTGAATTTGAAGGAGGACATGAAAATGAGTAAGAAATTAGTAGAGATAGAAGGACTAAAACAACACTTTCATGTTGGTGGCATGGGAAAAAATAAAAAGATGCTAAAAGCGGTTGATGACGTGTCTTTTGCAATTAATAAAGGGGAAACCTTAGGATTAGTAGGAGAGAGTGGTTGTGGAAAGACTACAACAGGTAGATCACTTCTTAGATTATACGAACCTACTGCAGGAAAGATCACTTACGATGGAGAAGTAATCTTTGATAAAGAAAAGAAGATTGCTGTTAATATGCTTCCATACAGAAGGAAAATGCAAATCGTATTCCAAGATCCTTACGCAAGCCTTGATCCAAGGATGACAGTAGGAGATATCGTAGGAGAGGCAATTGACATTCACAAGATAGCGGATTCTAAAAAAGATCGTTTTGACATGATTATAGAGATGTTACAAAGAGTAGGACTGAATTCAGAGCATGCCAATAGATATCCACATGAGTTTTCAGGTGGACAAAGACAAAGGGTAGGTATCGCAAGAGCACTATCTGTTAGACCAGAGTTTATTGTATGTGATGAACCGATTTCAGCGTTAGATGTATCAATCCAAGCGCAGGTTATCAATATGTTTGAAGAGTTACAAGAAGAATTGGGACTCACTTATTTATTTATTGCCCATGATTTATCAGTGGTAAAACATATCTCTAATAGAATTGGAGTTATGTACTTAGGAAAGATTGTAGAGCTAGCAGATGGGTTGGAGCTAACATTTAATTGTAAGCATCCATATACAAAGAGCTTGATATCAGCAATTCCAGTTGCGGATCCAAAGATAGCTCGTGCTAACAAACGTATCATGCTAGAAGGGGACGTTCCAAGTCCACTAAACCCACCTTCAGGTTGTCACTTTAGAACGAGATGTAAGTATGCTACAGAGCAATGTGCAAATGAAGAACCAGAGTTTAAAGAAGTAGAAAAAGGTCACTTTGTGGCTTGTCACAACCTAGATAAGGTTGAATAAACCCTAAGGGTATTACCAGTCTGCAAAGATTGTTAATATATGCTAACTATTTTGTGTATTGAAAAAGAGGAGGAAAAAAATGAAGAAAAGATTAGCACTTTTACTTTCAGTTATGTTAGTTGGAACAGCTGTACTATCAGCTTGTGGTGGAAACGAAGAGACAACAGAAACTACTGAAGAAACAACAGAAGAATCAACAGGGGAAAAAGAACTTAGAGTTCAAATCGGGCCAGACCCAGAGACAATTGACCCAGCACTCAACTCAGCATCTGATGGTGGTAACATGATTATCCACGCTATGGAAGGATTATTAATCCTTGATGAGCAAGGTGAATTACAACCAGGACAAGCGGAGTCTTATGAAGTGTCAGAAGATGGACTTACTTGGACATTTAAATTACGTGAAGGATTGAAATGGTCAGATGGATCTGACTTAACAGCAAATGACTTTGTTTATTCTTGGAAGCGTCTTGCAGATCCAGCAACAGCAGCTCCATACGGAGAGACTATGCTTGGATCAGTAAAAGGTTTTGATGAAGCAATGGCAGGAGATTTAGATGCTCTTGGAGTATCGGCAACTGATGATACAACTTTAGTAGTTGAACTTGCAGCACCTTGTGCTTACTTTGCTGACTTAGCTTCATTTGCAGCAATGGTACCAGTTCAACAAGCGACTGTTGAAGCAAACGGCGAAGCTTGGGCGACAACTCCAGAGACTTACGTATCTAATGGTCCATTTGCAATCACTGAGTGGGTACCAGGATCTCATATCACAATGAGCAGAAATGAAAACTACTGGGATGTAGATGCAATTAACCTAGATAAGCTTACTTTTGTGTTAATGGAAGATGCTAACGCAGCTCTTAACGCTTACAAGACAGGTGACATCTTAATGGCTAAAACAATTCCTACAGAAGAGATTCCAACTCTTCAAGAAGGAGAAGATTTCTTTGTAGAGCCACTTATCGGAACTTATTACTTATCAATCAACAACACATTACCAGAGTTTGAAGATGCAAAAGTTCGTCAAGCGCTAAGCTTAGCAATCGATCGTGATTTCGTAGCAAACACATTGATGCAAGGAACTTACTCTCCAGCAGAGTACTTTATCGGAGATGGTTGGTTAGATACAGATGGAACTACAGAGTTTAAAGAAGCTTCAAATGGTGGTGAGCCATTTATCGATAACAGTGATTTCGATGCAAACTTAGAAGAAGCTAAAGCTTTACTTGCTGAAGCAGGACATGAGAATGGAGAAGGAATCCCAGTTATCACTTATAGCACAAACGACTCAGGATACCACAAAGCAGTTGCAGAGTACCTACAACAAGCTTGGGGTGAGTTGGGAATTACAGTAGAAGTTGAAATCGTAGAATGGTCAAGCTTTACACCTATGCGTCGTAGCGGAGATTACCAAATCGCTCGTAACGGATGGATTGCAGACTACAACGATGCATCTAACATGTTAGATCTTCTTTATAGTTCAAACGGAAACAACGATGGTAAATACAATAATCCAGCATTTGATGAGCAAATGGATATCGCTCGTACTACAGTAGATGCAGCAGCTCGTTCTGAAGCACTTCATGCAGCAGAGCAAATCATCATGGATGAAGCAGCAATGATTCCAGTAGCATATTATAATGACTTCTGGGTACAAAGCGATAAGATCGAAGGATCTTGGCATTCAGTATACGGTAAGTGGCACTTTATGTATGCTGATATCGCAGAGTAATTACAAGTATTTATTCTATAATAGTTAAGCATTAAAAAGGCTGATAGTCGACAACTTAAGTTGTTGATTATCAGCCTTTTTGGTTTTGTGACTTTATTTCTTTCCCGTTATCAGCGGCTTGATTTTTCGATAAATAGCTCCGCCGGTTTCAGAACCAAATTCTTTGACAAGTGCATTGTTGATTCCTTGCTTTGTCTTATATTTCGCGATAAATAAAGAAATTGCTTGAGCATCTTCTTTGTGCTCAGGTAAAATAGAAGAAAGTTCAGACGTTAAATCTATGGGCTCTTCGTTTAGCAAGTTGACAGAACGCACAATTTTAATCCCGCGCTTATCCCAAAAGCTGATTACAGAATCAAAACCAGTATCCTTGCTTACAATACAATAAGCAGTCTCATTTGGATGGGTAGCGATAAGATGCCCTAGATAAGTGGATAAATAAAAATCCAAAGCGTTTTTTGAGGATTCACATACAGAAATATATTCCTTTTTGCATTTTAATTGCTCAAGTTGTTGATGATGAGAGAAAGTTAGCTTGCAATTTTTCTCTGAATAAAGAATAATCAGTGTGCTATCATCAGTGAGCGTTTCGAGTCCTAAGAGTCCATCGTTAGCAACATTTTCAAAATCTATTAAATAAATCATAGTAATCTTTATCTCCTTTGCTAGTGTATTTGTTTTATTACTTTCATTACTTCTATCTTAACACATGTCTGAGGTTTTTTGCACTTAATAGTGCTAAGTGATACATTTTTTTACCCTTGCAATAAAGTTACAAATTATGATATAATGCGATTATGAATTTTAAAATAATATTAGCTGTAAATACTGCAAAACTCGCCCGTTTCGGGTTAAGAGTCTTAGGCAGAGGAGGCACAGACTTTCCAGGGCGTTTAGCCCTAAAAATTTGCAAAAATTTGCTTGGGTTTTTAGCGAAGGACGTAACAACAGTGATTGTTACGGGTACTAACGGTAAAACAACTACAACTAGAATGATTGAAAAATCCCTTACTGACAGTAAAATCTCTTTCTTCACTAATAAATCCGGCGCGAATTTACTCAGCGGTGTAACACTAGAGTACGCCCTTAATTCGAACTTTTTTGGCAAATGTAAATACAAATATGCATTAATTGAAGCTGACGAAGCAGCATTAAAACAAATTTCAAAGTATGTTGATGCGAAAGTGATCGTTGTAACGAATGTGTTTAGAGATCAATTAGATCGATACGGTGAAGTGACTCATACTTTACGCAATATCGAAATAGGTATCGAAAATAGCCCAAATGCAATTCTTTGCATAAATGGAGATGATTCGCTAGCGACATCTCTAGAAAATGATAGAAATAAAGTAATGTTCTATGGGGTAGATACTGAGATTTATAAAACAAAGGTTACAGAACTTTCAGATGCACCATATTGTATAAAGTGTAAGACAGAATATAATTATTCCTACATCACATATGGGCATTTAGGTGGTTATTCTTGCCCGAATTGTGGTTATTCGCGTCCAACACCATCGGTTGCAGTCACTCAAGTATTATCTAGTGATACAGAGCGTTCAAATGTAGTAATTACTTCAGATGGAAAAGAATACGAGACTTTAATCAACCTTCCAGGAGGATACAATATCTATAATGCAGCAGCTACGTTTGCTTGCGGAAAAGCATTAAATCTTGAACCAGATGTGGTATCAACCTCGTTATCAGCATTTTCATGCGGATTTGGTCGTATGGAAAAATTTGAAATCGAAGGCGCTTCACTTAGAATGATTTTAATAAAGAATCCCGCAGGTTGTAATCAAGTATTAAACTTTTTAACGAGTGCGTCAACTCCATCAGTTTTTGTAGCTTGCCTAAATGATGGCACACAAGATGGAAAAGATATAAGTTGGATATGGGACGTTGATTTTGAACGACTCTTAGATATGGGTGAAAACCTAAAGACTATTTATGTCTCGGGTAGACGAGCAGATGATTTAGCTGTTCGATTTAAATATGCTGGGATTCCATTAGAAAAACTTCAAGTAATCAGTAGCTATGATACGCTAGTAAAAGAGCTTATAAAGCATAAAGAACCAGTATTTATTATGCCGACTTACACTGCAATGATGGATTTGCGTGCCCACATTTCAAAGACTTTTGGATTTAAAAACTTTTGGGAATAGGAGAGAAGAATATGAAATTAAATATATGCCATCTCTATCCTGATATATTAAATCTTTATGGTGATAGGGGAAATGTAATATGTATGGAAAAACGATTAAAAGACCGAGGCATTGATGTTGAGATCACTGGTGTATCCATTGGCGAAAAATTAGATGACAAAGATTTTGATTTATTCTTTATCGGGGGAGGTCAAGATTTTGAGCAAGAAGTCCTTTTAGAAGATTTAAAAGGTGATAAAAGTCGTGCGATAATCGAGGCGATTGAAGAAGGAAAGACTTTTCTAGCGATATGTGGTGGGTATCAGATACTCGGTAAATACTACGAGACACATGATGGAAAACGTTGCGATTTTATTGGTGCCTTAGATCTTTATACAAAAGGTGATAAAAACAGAATGATAGGGAATTATGCATTTACCTCTGATGATATAGAAGGAGATACCATAGTTGGATTTGAAAATCATTCAGGAAAGACTTACCTAGGTGAAGGTGTTCGACCTATGGGAAATGTACTAAGTGGTTACGGAAATAATGGTGAAGATGGAAGAGAAGGCGCTAGATACAAAAATGTATTTGCTACCTACTCTCACGGAAGCTTGTTGCCTAAAAATCCAAAGCTTTGCGATTTTATCCTAAAAACTGCGCTAGAGCATAAATATGGAATAATGGAGTTAGCTCCATTAAACGATGAACTAGAATTAAGAGCGCATAATTATATGAAAAATAGATTACAAAAATAAACGATGTCATTTGGCATCGTTTTTTTAAAAAGGAGGAAATATGTATATAAGCGAAATATTTACAACAGCTCCAACAGATAAAAGAGGAGATTTAGAGAGTAGAACTTATCAAACCTTAGACAAATTAAAGATTCCATATGAACGAGTGGATAACGACCCAGCTCATACGATGGAAGAATGTGAAGCGATTGATCAAGCGATGGATGTAGTGGTATGGAAGAACATATTCCTGTGCAACCAGAAAAAAACAACATTTTTTCTATTAGTAATGCCTCCGAATAAAGAATTAGACACTAAAGTGCTAGAAGAACGAATAAAAGTATCAAAACTTTCCTTTGCATCAGAAGACTTAATGATGAAACATCTAGGTACAACCTCTGGTTCAGCATCGATTATGGGCCTCATGAATGATGAGGATGATTATGTGCAATTATTAGTGGATAAAGAGGTGGTAGACGCAAAATACTATGGATGTAACCCAGGTATGAATACCAGTCATTTAAAGATTGAGACTAAATTGGTACTTGAGAAATTTGTGCCTCATACGTATCACAGAGTGCGAGTGGTGGAGTTGTAGCAGTGGAGATATAGAAAATAGTTAAAGGAGGAATAAGAGGATGAGGAATCATATTAAACAGCAAGTTTTAGAACTACTCGAAACTATGTTTCAGATGCATTCGGTACTTGACGACAACCCAGAATATATTGAGTTGTGTAACCAAGCATCTAAAAGTATAATAGCTACACTTAACGGTGATTATATTAGTATAATGAAGTTATTAGAAGATTATCAATTGCAGTTAAAAGAAATAAAGTCAAATGACGATAGTTCATTGCAACAAATAGAAGAGCTCAATGAGAGAGTAGCAATGTGTTATGGTGAAATAGAAGGAATTGAGAATACGTATCATATTGTGTTTTTTCCATATAGCGCAGCTATGTGGGATTGCCTTGAAAGTATTTATTTTGAAAGTATAAAAGATTCAAGATGTATTTGTAGTGTGGTACCAATTCCATATTATACATATGATTGTATATCGAGAAGCTGGATTTATGTATATGAGGGAGATAAATTTCCACATAATGTACCTATTATACATTATAAAGACTACGATTTAGAAAAGAATAAGCCAGATGTAGGATATATTCACAACCCGTATGATGACGATAATTTAGTGACAAGGGTTGAAGAAACCTATTTCTCATTTAATTTAAAAAAATATGTGAATACATTGGTGTATGTACCTTATTATTTGCGAGCAAATAATGCTGTTTTACCATATCACAGGTTCTGGGAATCAGCGTATCCGCATGTTGACTACATAATAAAAAGAAATGAATGGCTAAAAGAAATGTTGAGGGAGACACCATTTTATGAAAAAGTACTTGCACTGGGGTCACCTAAGGTAGATCGAATTTTACAACTACAAAAGCAAGGTGTGGAGATACCGCAGGAGTGGGCAGAAGTGGTAAGTGATCGTCCAGTTCTTATGGTGAATTTGACAATAGGTTCTTTGCTTAATTATGGGGAAATTGTATTCGAGAAATTAATTAAAGTTTTTGAAAAAGCAAAAAAACAGAATATAGCAGTGGTTTTTAGGCCACACCCACTATTATCCTCAACTATTGATGCAATGCGACCGAATGTGAAGTCATTGTATCAGGAGTTTTTGGATACATTTTTAAATTCTGAAATTGGAATTCTAGATAAAACTGCTGATGTTACTAAAACAGTAGTGCTTTGTGATGGCTACATAGGTTGCCCAGCAAGTTCGATGGTTCATTTGTTTGACGTTGCAAAAAAACCAATTTACAATATTGATTATGCACTTGCAGATGAAGGTATACAGAAAAGTTATATGCCAAGATTAAGCAAAATACAGTTGGTAGATGAGTACTACTTGGGGATTAGTGATTTTTTAGATGTTGTTTTTAAATTTGATCTTGAATTTGAAAAAATACAATATTTTAGAGTTAGGAAAGCGGATATTCACGCAATTAGTATGTACAATAATATAGTCTGCTATGAAAAGGAAGTATTATTTTTACAAAAAAGAGCAGAACAGTCAATATCTTATGATATAGAAGAAGGAACAGACCAGTCATTTTTAGAGGCAGATGAAAGACTATTGAGGGGAAGTAATCAAGTTTTAGTAGAATCGTCTATTTTATATTTCATTCCCTCAGTTTCGCAAAGTAAAATTTCTGTTTATGACCTTAAAGAAAAGACTTTACGAAAACATGAGCAATGTGTGAGAGAATTTAGGGAATCAGGATCTTATACTGCACTTTCAGGGTGTGTGAATAGAGGAGTGATATATGTTTGTGCAGCTGATTCGAATGATATAATGCAATTGTTTACAAAAACAGGGAAGTATAAAATATCTACATTGGATTACGCAGGCGGGTTAGCGGATATATGTATTGATAATGACATATTATGGATTACCGGTGCTGATGAAGCTACACTTATACGATACAGCATTTCAAAGCAAAAAACGCAGATATATCAAATGCCATTGAATTTTAAAATATCAAATCATGTTAGAAAGAACGATATTCCAGTATTTAGTGGAATACATAAAATAGGGACAATGTTAGTATTGATTCCAGAAAACGCCTCTGCGGTTTGTGTGTTTGACACAAAGACAAGACAAAGTTTTTTATTATTCGAAGATATTTTTAGAGATGTGTTTGATGTGAATACTAATCTTCCAGTGTGTAAGTTCTCACAAGTTTTACCAAATGGGGAAATTTTATTACAACGATATGCAGATAATCAATTGTTTATTTTGAATGTAAAAGACAGAGTATATCGAACTGTGGAGCCTAAAATGGAAGAAGCGCTGTTAATGAAATTGAAAGAAGAAGGGTTGACGCCAACTGATTTTGGAATCAGTATAAAAGATAATTCGTTAATTGAGATAGAAGAGTTCCTAGCAAAGGTGAAACATGGAAAAACAGACCTAAGAGAAAGAATGTCAAGCGCTGATGATTTGGAACTTTCAGGAAAGCGAATTCACCAATGCATTATGGAGAAAGTAGTGAGAAAAGTCGATAGTAACTAGATTATAATTTTTAAAAGGGGAAGAAGATGAAAGCATTGATTTTGAATTCGGGCAAGGGAACTCGAATGGGAAATAGTGGAAAGAAAACAGAAACACCAAAATGCATGACAACTTTGACCGATGGAGAAACAATAGTCAGTCGTCAATTAGCACAACTTATTGAAGTTGGAGTCGAAGAAGTTGTGATGACGGTAGGGTATTTGTCAGAGCAGTTAATGGATTATTGTGACAAATTAGATTTACCAATTAAATTGACATATGTTAATAATGAGAGATATGCAGAAACAAACTATATAGAATCGATGCGTTTAGCGAAAGCATATCTGGATTCAGATTTTTTGTTATTGCATGGAGATATAGTTTTTGAAAATTTGGTTTTAGATAAAATGATGATTGCTTCGGAAAGTTGCGTGATTGTAAGTAGTATTATAAAAAATTGGGACAAGGATTTTAAAGCACGAGTACAAGCAGGGAGAGTAGAAGAAATTGGAGTAGAGTGTCCAAAACCGACCCATGCACTTTTACCGATGTATAGGATGAAAAAACAAGATGCTATAAGATGGTTTGATGAAATCGATACTTTCTGTGAACAAGGAAAAGTAGGGTGCTATGCAGAGGATGCGCTTAATATGAAGCTTAATATGTTTTCGCTAACACCAGTGGATGTGGGAGAGCAATTGGCAAGTGAAATAGACACATTAGAAGATTATTCTAGAGTTATAGATTCGCTTTCAAGAATTGAAGAGAAAACAGTATATATGTGTTTTACAACAGATATTTTACACCATGTCCATATTAAGATTATTAATAGGGCGAAGCGCTTAGGTAAATTAATTGTAGGGGTTTTGTCTGATGAAGCGGTAATAGGGCATCGTCGCTTTCAAAAATCATCTACTATAGATAGGATAAAATTATTCCAAGGTGTATCAGGGGTATGCAAGGTAGTTGAACAACAATCGTTGAGTTATAAGGATAATCTATTAAAGTATAGACCAGACTATGTGGTTCATGGTGATAACTGGCTAACGAATAAGCAAAGACCGATTAGAGATGAAGTAGTAGAAGTTTTGGAATCCTATGGAGGAACTCTAGTTGAATATCCGTACACGGCAGATGTACAGTACAGCTTAATGGTAAAAAACTCATTGCTGGATGTATCTACTCCGGACTATCGTCGAGCGAGGTTACAACGCGCACTTATTGCGAAAGGACTTGTGACAGCGATTGAAGCACACAGTGGTCTAACAGGGTTAATTGCTGAAAATACTGTTGTTGAAAAAGAGGGAGGAGTATATCAATTTGACGCAATGTGGATAAGTTCACTTTGTGATTCTACAGCAAAAGGTAAACCAGATATAGAACTGGTTGATTCGAGTTCTAGGTTTAGAACAATTGATGAAATAATGGAAGTTACAACAAAACCTATAATTTACGATGGTGATACGGGTGGGATGATAGAACACTTTGTATATACAGTTAAAACATTAGAACGTATGGGTGTATCTATGGTCATTATAGAAGATAAAAAAGGATTAAAAAGAAATTCTTTGTTTGGGAAAGAAGCAAATCAATTACAAGCAAGTATAGAAGAATTTTGTAAGAAAATAGAAGCAGGGAAAAAAACGCAAAAATCAACGACATTTATGATTTGTGCCCGTATTGAAAGTCTAATTCTAGGGGCGGGTGTAGAAGATGCTCTTAACCGTGCTCAAGCATATGTAAATGCTGGAGCTGATGCAGTTATGATTCATAGCAAAGAAAAAGATCCATCTTTAATTTTTGAATTTTTGGAATGTTTTAGAAAAGTAGATGCAACAACACCTATAGTTGTTGTTCCGACAGCGTTTGCGGAGGTTAAAGAAGAAGAGTTTAAAAAAAGAGGTGTCAATATAGTGATTTATGCAAATCAATTGAGTAGGAGTGGTTTTCCAGCAATGCAAAATGCAGCAAAATTGATTCTTGAAAATAGGCGTGCATTGGAATGTGATGAAATTTGCATGAAGTTTTCAGAAATTATTCGATTGATTCCTGAAGAGTACTAAAGAGGAGGTTTATAATGGATGAGCTTAAAATGCTAACAGTTTCAAAAGCTTGTAATGAAGTTGCAGCATATTGTAAGAAAAATAATATACAGTCTCTATTTTTAATAGCAAGAGCCTCGTTAGAGAAAATGGCTATTCAGGAAGCTTTAGACAGTGTTTTGAGAAAAGAGAAAATCAAAGTTATAAGATTTTTGGATTTTGAGCCGAATCCCCGTCTTGAATCGGTTGAAAAAGCAAGGATTGCTTTTAAAAAAAGTGAATGTGATGCCATTTTAGCAATTGGAGGAGGGAGTGCAATTGATGTTGCAAAATGTGTAAAGTTATATGCAAAAAGAGAGGGTGTGATAGATTTATCGCATTATCAAGAAGAGTCTATGAATAAAATACCTTTTATTGTTATCCCGACTACAGCAGGGTCGGGAAGTGAGGCAACGAAGTATGCTGTGATTTATAAAAATGAAAAAAAGCAATCAATTGCCAATCAATACTGTATGCCGACCAAGGTGTTATTTGTACCGAGTTTGCTGCAATCACTTCCTGAACATATCAAAAAGGCATCCTTACTGGATGCGCTTTGCCATTGTATAGAAGCACTTTGGTCGATACATTCAACATTGGAAAGCGATAAAATTGCAAAAAAAGCAATAGCAATCATATTGGGAAATACAGAACTATATCTGAGAGGAGAAGAGAAGGCAAATGCTGAAATTATGTATGCTTCTTATTTGGCAGGGCGAACTATTGATATTACGCAGACAACAGCGGCGCATGCAATGGCATACAAAGTGACAGGATTATATGAAGTACCTCATGGGCATGCAGTATCTCTTTGTATTGTTGAGCTGCTGAGATATATGTTAGAACATCTAGATGATTGCAATGATGTGAGAGGAAAAATGCATGTGGAGTCATCGTTTCTGGAGATAGCTCGCTTATGGGGGGCGGAATCGAAAGAGGAAGCATCAGATAGATTGGAAATTTTTATTCAATCAATAAAGCTACCAAAAGTATCCATGAAATTGGAGGACTTAGAAACACTAGTAGAATCAGTAAATGTGCAACGGTTACAAAATAATCCGATTTTATTGAATGATAGCTCATTAGAGAAGATTTATAGAAGTATAATCGAAGTGAATAATTGAATTAGGGGGAGATGTAGATAGTTGAAAGTTGAAAGATTCTTAGAAAGACTAGGCGGCGAGTTTTATGTAGGTGTACCGGATTCACAATTGCGCCCGCTTTGTGATTATTTGACGGCTAATTGTAGTGAGAGGGAGCATATCGTTGCACCTAATGAAGGAGTAAGTGTTGGGTTAGCAGCTGGATATCATTTGGCGACAGGGAAAGTACCAATTGTTTATATGCAAAATAGTGGGCAAGGAAATTCATTGAATCCAGTAGCTTCATTGACCCATGAGGAAGTGTACAAAATACCTATCATTTATATTATTGGATGGCGCGGTCAACCTGGAACACAGGATGAACCACAACACGTGCATCAGGGAGCTATCACTCTAGATTTATTAGAAATGATGGGCGTTGAATATGCTATTATCGAAAAAGATACTAGTGAAGATGAGATTTTAAGAAGTATAGATTACTTTTCTGTTTTGTTGAAATTGGGAAGAAGCGTTGCGTATGTAATTGGAAAAGATGGGTTGTCTGCAGAACAAAAAATCAAGCACCAGAACAGGTATACTCTGAAAAGAGAATCTGTCATTGATTCACTAATAGAGGTATCACAGGAGGATGTGATTATTAGCACAACTGGAAAAACGAGTAGAGAGCTATTTGAATTACGTGAAAAGAAAGGACAAAACCATAAATGTGATTTCCTGACAGTAGGTTCAATGGGGCATAGTTTGGCAATTGCGCACTCTATAGCACTACAAAAGCCTAGTGAAAAAGTATGGTGTTTAGATGGAGACGGTGCTGCATTAATGCATATGGGAACAATGGCATTAGTAGGAAGTTCAGGTATTAACAATCTTGTACATGTGTTGCTTAACAATGAAGCACATGAATCTGTTGGCGGAATATCTACTTTAGCAAAGAATTTAGTGTTTACAGATATAGCGAAAGCGTGTGGATATGAAAGAGTCATAAGCATTGAAAGGATCGAAGACTTACCTGCTGTATTAAATACTGTAAAACAAAATAATGTATTAACATTTATTGAAATTAAGGTTGCTATTGGTTCTCGGGGAGATTTGGGGCGTCCAACGATTAAGCCGATTGAAAACAAAGTAGATTTTATGAAACGATTATATAGGAATTGAGGAAGAGAATGGTTAAATTAAATCAAGAACAGTTTAAACAATTACATGCGTTAGAATTAGAGTTACTAGTTGAGGTTGATAGAATTTGTAAGAAGTATGGAATAACATATACTCTTTATGCAGGAACGTTATTAGGGGCGGTGAGGCATGAAGGATTTATTCCATGGGATGATGATGCAGATATAGCAATGTTGAGGAGAGATTATGAAAAATTCCGCAAAGTATGTAAAACAGAGTTAGATGATGAAAGATTTTATTTCCAAGACCACCGAAATACAAAAGGATATCGTTGGGGATATGCAAAGTTACGCCGTAAAAATACACTATATTTGAGGCAACATCAAGAACAATTACCATATAAGCAGGGGTTAGGTCTTGATATCTTTCCAATGGATAATGTACCGGATAACTATATCCATAGAGCACTTTATAACTTTTTTTGCTTTTGTATTAGAAAAGTACTCTATAGTCCAGTTGGAATGTTAGGTGAGAAGACGCTTATCTTACGAAAATTCTATAAATGCTTATTTACGATTTTTGGTGATTCCATATTCAATATCCATAATAACTGCGTTAGAAAATCTACGAAAATAAAATCTAAGTGGGTGCGAGTGTTGACATTTCCGACAGCAACAAAAGCCTATGGGTATCGAAAAAAATGGTTTGAAAATGTTGTACCGATGACTTTTGAAGGTATAGAATTAATGGGAATGAAAGATGCACATGAATACCTTAGATTTGCTTATGGAGATTATATGACACCTCCTAAACCAGAGGATAGGAAGGTGCACCCGGCATTAGCTGTTAAATTAAATTTGAATAATTAAAAGATTGAGGATTCCATACAAGCGAGTGGTAGGTGTAGAACGTAGAAATATAGAAAGAACATTTTTTTTAGACTACTACTGTGAAGTGATAAAGGGAAAAGCCTTGACATTAGACAGGATTTTACATATTATAGACAGTATAGTGAAAGATTTATTCTGTTGAATAAATCAGTACAAAGGAGAGCGTGAAAATGATAATTACAAGAGAAGCTGATTATGCTTTGAGAATTTTAAGACATTTAATAGATGGAGAGTTACATAGTGCAAAAGAAATTAGTGCAGAGGAGAGAATACCACTACAGTTCACATACAAAATTTTGAAAAAGCTAGAGCACGCTTCTATGATTTCCATTACACAGGGCGTAAAGGGTGGCTGTCGTATCATGAAAAGTATGACGGAGATTAACTTGTGGGAAGTAGTTCTTGCTGTGGGGGATTATCTATATGTAAATGCATGTATGGCACCAGATTATGAGTGTAGCAGAAAAGAAAACCCTAAACAATGTGGCTATCATAAGACGATGGAAGGGCTACAGGAGAAGATGGAAGAGGAATTTAGAAGTGTGACATTGGATAAGATGTTAAAAGAATAATATATAAGACGAGTAGAGCTATTTGTGTAATGGGAAAGATTGCATAAATAGCTTTCTTAATATAAACTTAATTTTATAGGAAAAATGTCGATAATTAAATAGTAACACTTGTGGAATTATGTGAGGAATATTTAGGGCGTTAAGAAGGGCTGAGATAAATGATGGAAAATTTAATGAGAGATTTTTATAAGAACAAGAAAGTGTTTATAACAGGGCATACAGGGTTTAAAGGAGCATGGTTAGCTAAAATTCTTCTGGAATTTGAAGCTATAGTATTTGGTTATTCCTCTGAAATAGCTCAAAGAGAGTTATATGAGAGGGTTGGGCTTGAAAAAAATATGGAAGAATCTCTTTCGGACATCCGTGATTTAGAGCAATTAAAACAATCATTAACACATTTTAAACCAGATATTGTATTTCACTTGGCAGCACAACCGCTAGTAAGGGATTCTTATACATCTCCAGTATATACTTATGAGACTAATGTGATGGGAACGGTTAATGTATTAGAGTCGATTAGATATTGTGATAGTGTTAAATCAGTTGTAAATATTACGACAGATAAAGTATATGCGAACATGGAAACGAAAAGAGGTTATGTTGAAACAGATAAACTATGCGGACAAGATCCTTACTCAAATTCAAAATCTTGTTCAGAATTGATAACATTTAGTTATTTGAATAGTTATTTTGATAAGGAAGATTCCCCGGCTATCTCAACTGCACGTGGTGGAAATGTGATAGGAGCAGGAGATTTCTCTAAAGATAGAATAGTTCCAGATTGCGTGAGGGCAGCAAGAAATAAGGAGATATTAACCATTAGGAACCCGCAGGCGATTAGACCCTACCAATATATTCTCGATTGCTTGAGTGGTTATTTATTACTAGCAAAAAAACAGTACGAGAACAAGCTGATAGCAGGAAACTATAATTTTGGACCAGATATGGAAGAGTGTATAACTACATTAGGATTGGTTGAAAAGTTTAAAGAATTCTGGAATGGAAGCTTCGGCTATATTGTAAAAGAAGCGAACCTTTTGCACGAGTCACAACTGTTATTGCTTGACAATAGTAAAGCAATAGAATTATTAGGGTGGAGCCCTAAATTTGGTATTGATGAAAACTTGAAAAGTACGATAGAGTTTTATAAAGAAATTAAATTTAAATCATTCGATTCTAAGGTATCAAAGCATATAAATGATTATTTTGCTGAAAGACATTTAGGCAAAGGATAACATATTCAAAAATAGAACTAGGAGAAGAGTAGACTATGAATAACAATGTGGTTGAGGTGAATTGTGATAACTGGACATTACCTTTGGTAGAAGACGATGCAATGAAAAACAGAAAAAATATAATTGATGCGTATATGGATTTTCAATCTGTTGAAGCGACAATAATTGTTGTTGCATATAATAGATTAGAAAAAACCAAAAAATGTGTAGAAAGTATTTTAGAACATACAAAAGATGTAAACTATAAATTGTTACTAATTGACAATGGATCGGATGATTCAATGTTAGAATACTTTAAAGCAGTTCAGTATGATAAAAAAACTATAATAAGATATAATCAGAATTTTAGTTTTTCATATTTCTTTTTGCATCAATACGGAGAATTAGAGGGAAGATATGTTATCACTTTAAACAATGATTTAGTTTTAACGCCAAACTGGTTATCGAATCTAATTATCTGTGCAAAGAGTGATTCAAAGATAGGGATGGTAAATCCAGTAAGTTCTAATGCGAGCAATTTCCAAATGGTTTCAATAAAGCATGATAGTTACGAAGAACTCATAGAAAATGCTAGAAAGTATAATAAATCAAATGCAAAACTTTGGCATGAAAGATTGAGGTTGATTACCTTAGGAACTTTATACACAAGAGAATGTTTACTAGCAATTGGGTGGCCGATTTCAGATCCCGGATTTGTACATGATTTCGGAGATGATGATATAACATTCCGTGTAAGAAGAGCAGGCTATAAAGCTATACTAGCAAAAGATACTTGGATTCATCATGATGATCGAGGCATCTTTGGAGAGGGAAAAGATTTGAACGTTTTTCGTAAAAAACTTGCCCTAGGAAAGCAAAATTTTGCTCAAAAGTATTTTGGGGTAGATGCATGGGATGATGCAAGTAATTTTGAGATAGAAATGATGGAACTAATAGAAGCCGAAGAGTGCGTATCATGGAATAATGTTTTGGGAATAGATGTAAGGTGTGGAGTTCCGATTCTAGAAGTCAAAAATAAGCATATCCAAGAAGGCGGAAAAGGGGTGTGTTTGAGTGCTTATACAGAGAATGCAAAATATTATATTGACTTAAAAACAATATGCGAAGGAGAAGTGCATGTCGATAGAGTAGAGTATATTTCTGATTATTTTGAAGATGAAAAATTCGATTGTATTATATTAGGCGAACCAATTCAGTATTATGCCAATCCTAGCAAGTTGCTGAAAAATATGATGAAACTATTACGAAAAAAAGGGAGATTGTTTATTAAAGTGGAAAATGAAAACGATGTATTCGCGTTTTTAGAGCTTCCAATCTATGAATGCCGAAAGTCACATTTCAAATCGGAGTTATTAGAGAATGTGTGTGAAAAACAAAGATGCTATCAAGATTTAGGTGTTGAGGTGCATTATGATACAATGAGAGATTTGGCAGAGTTTGAAGAAAATGTTGCAGAACTAATGACTTTTAGTGATGAGAGAGTTAGGAAGTTGTTAACAAAAGAATATATACTTGGAATTCGAAAAAAAGAGGAATATGATATAGGGTAAACAAAATGAAGAGGTGTGGAGATGGAAATAAATAAAAATGAACGCATAGATCGAGAAGCTATTTTAGGATTGGTAAGTGAATATACAAATAAATATCATGTGGAAAGCGAGTATGTGGAAGGGCAACAAATCAAATATGCAGGTCGGGTATTTGACAAAAATGAAGTTGTCACGCTCGTGAGCAGTGCTCTTGATTTTTGGTTGACAGGTGGAAAATACACAGAACAATTCGAGGAAGAACTGTCGAATTTCTTAAGGGTGAAACATTGTACATTTGTCAACTCGGGATCTTCTGCAAATCTTTTAGCATTTATGGCATTAACCTCGCCACTATTAAAAGAGCGAGCAATTCGAAGGGGAGATGAGGTGATTACTGTAGCAGCAGGATTTCCAACGACAGTGTCTCCAATAGTTCAATATGGTGCTGTTCCTGTTTTTGTTGATATAGATATACCAAGTTATAATATAGATTGCAGCTTGTTGGAAAGTGCATTGTCGGAAAAAACTAAGGCTGTTATGATTGCGCATACACTTGGCAATCCGTTTGCAATTGAAAAAGTTAAAAGTTTCTGTGAACGAAATAATCTATGGTTGATTGAAGATAATTGTGACGCGTTAGGGACGCGTTATAAATATAAAGATAAGATGTGTTTTACAGGTACGATCGGGGATATTGGGACATCAAGTTTTTACCCAGCGCATCATATAACTACAGGTGAAGGCGGTGCAGTTTATACAAATAATGCTATTCTTCATAAAATAGTGAAATCAATGAGAGATTGGGGAAGAGACTGTACATGCATAAGTGGTCAAGATAATTTATGCGGAAATAGATTTGAAAGAACATATGGCAAGATGCCGAAAGGATATGATCACAAATATATATACTCACATTTCGGGTACAATTTAAAAGCGACAGACATGCAAGCAGCAATAGGTGTAGAACAATTAAGAAAAATAGAGTTTTTTAATGAAGAAAGAGCAAAGAACCACAAAATGTTGTTTCAAAGCTTGAGGAATTTAGAGTGTGAGTTGATTTTACCAAAGGGCGATCAAGATGTAGAGGTGAGTTGGTTCGGGTTTATGATAACTTGTAAAATAGAAGGAATAAGAGATAGACTTGTAAAATATCTCGAAGAAAATGGTGTGCAAACAAGGATGTTATTTGCGGGAAACTTAACTAGACAGCCATGTTTTGATTACTTTGGAGAAGAAAAAGGATATAGAATTATAGGGAAATTAGAAAAGACAGATTATGTAATGAATAATAGTTTTTGGCTAGGAGTATACCCGGGAATGACAACAAAAAAGATTAACTATATAGCAGCTAAAATAATTGAATTTTATAGATAAGGTATGAGAAGACATGAAAACAGCAGTGGTGACGGGCGCAACTGGGTTTATAGGTAAAGCCCTTGTAGATGAATTAGTAAAAAAAAAGTTTGAAGTATATGCAATTTCAAGAGAAAAAAAAGAATGTAATTTATTTCGGGAAGATAATAGTGTCAAGTTGATTTGTTGTGATTTAGATAATATTAAAGATTTAGCACAAACAATAAAAGGAAAACAAATAGATTTATTTTACCACCTTGCATGGGAAGGAACATCAGGAGCTGGAAGAGAAAATTATGAAATGCAACTTTTGAATATAAAGCATACTTGCCAGGCTGTTGAAGTGTGTAACGAGATAGGGTGTAATGTTTTTATTTATGCAGGTAGTTTGATGGAGTATGAGAGTATTTCTTTTATGAACATCCAATATTCAAAACCAGATAAAAGCTTTTTTTATAGGAACTCTAAATTAGCAGCGCATTATTTGGCAAAACCATTAGCAATAGAGTATGGAATAGACTTTAGAATCGCGACAATATCTAACGCATATGGAGCGGGAGAAAGCTCGCCGAGATTGATTAATACGGTAATACGAAAATTGTTAAATAAAGAAGTTGTGAAGTTGACTGACTGCGAGCAACTGTACGATTTTATTTATATTACTGATGTAGCAAAAGCATTTGTTTGTGTAGGAGAAGAAGGGCAGCAATATGGTAATTACTACTTAGGGAACAAAACTCCAAGAAAATTGAAAGATTTTATGTTAGAAATAAGGAACAGTGTAGATGACAATGGAGTATTAGAGTTTGGCGCAATAAAAAGTAGTGGCATAAACATAGATTATAGTTGTATAGATATGGAAAGCTTGTATAGAGATACTAATTTCACGTGTGATGTGCCGTTTGAAACGGGCGTAGAAATAACTATAGAGTGGATTAAGAGGGAAGTGAAAGGAGCAAATTTGAATTTTGAGTAATTTTGAATTTAGAGCAGAAGAGCTAAAGGATGTGTTTCTGATAACACCTTTTCGACTGGAAGATGGAAGAGGAGATTTTATAAAGAAATTTGAATACAATATATTTCTAGATGAAAAAATCAACTTTAATTTATCGGAGCATTTTATAACCACGTCTAAAAAGGGCGTTCTTAGAGGAATGCACTTCCAAAAAGAGTATCCTCAAAGTAAAATTGTATCAGTTATAGCAGGTGAGATATTGGATGTGATTATAGATTTGAGAAAATCATCAAGTACATTTGGTAAATGGAAAAGTTTTTATCTAGATAATTTAAAGAATAAATTGTTGTATGTGCCAAAAGGATTTGCACATGGATTTTTGACGATCTCAGACGAGGCAATTGTTTCCTATTTGTGTGATGGAAAATACATAAAAGAATTTGATGATGGAATAATTTGGGATGATAAGACATTAGATATTGACTGGAAGCTAGAGCGTATAGGGGGAGTAGAAAATTTGTTGTTATCAGAAAGAGACAGGCAATTTCTCTCATTTGATAGGAATGATATATACTATCCATAAAGAAACGGAAAAACAAGGAGGATCAAATGAAAATAGTGATACTTGCAGGTGGATTAGGAACGAGGATATCAGAAGAGAGTCATTTGAAACCAAAGCCTATGATTGAAATAGGAGGAAAACCAATTTTGTGGCATATTATGAAATACTATTCAAGTTATGGATTTAATGATTTTATAATATGTTGTGGTTATAAAGGAGAAAAAATCAAAGAATTTTTTGCGAACTATTTTTTATATGGATCGGATGTTACGTTTGATTTTACAAACGATGGAAAGTTAGAAATTCATAATAATGTGTCTGAACCGTGGAAGGTAACTGTGGTGGATACAGGGCTTCACACACAGACAGGAGGGCGAGTGAAACGAATTAAAAAGTATGTAGGTAATGAGACGTTTATGCTAACTTATGGAGATGGTGTGAGTGATGTGAATCTTCATGAACTTTTGAGTATGCATAGAAAATCTAACAATATAGTAACTCTTACATCTGTTAGACCAAGTGGCAGATATGGAATACTAGATCTTGATGATTCGCGGGAGTTAGTGGTAGGCTTTAGAGAAAAGGAGAAAAAAGACAGTAACTGGATAAATGCTGGGTTTATGGTGGTAGATCGTCAAATATTTAGATATATATCAGGTGATGAAACGGTTCTAGAAGAAAATCCCTTAAGGAACCTATCCAAAGAAGAAAAATTAGGTGTATATAAGCATTATGGTTTCTGGCAGTGTATGGATACACAAAGAGATAAAGCGGCACTAGAATGGCATATAGAAAATGGAGCACCATGGATGAGATGGTAAGGAAGTTAGGGGTAATACTTCTGAGAAAGGGGAATAAATGAAATATACGAATAAATTTACGAAGGACTTGTCAATAGGGTTAATTGTGAAAAATGAAGAAAGAGTTTTACGGAGATGTTTAGAATCACTACAACCATTAAAAGAAAAAATTAACTGTGAAATAATAATTACTGATACGGGTTCGACAGATAAGAGTATAGAAATAGCAAAAGAATACGCTGATAAATTTATTGAATTCGAATGGTGTGATGATTTTGCAAAAGCGAGAAATACAGGGGTAGAGGTTGCTGAAGGACGATGGTTTTTGCAGATAGATGCAGATGAATTCTTTGATGAAAACGTTGAAAAAATCGCGAAATTTATAAAAAGTCAAGAGTCGCAAAAATATAATAGTGGAAGGTTTGTGATTTACAATTATACATCTAAAAGGTTGAAGAAGTATAAAAAAGCATCACTTGCACGCCTTTTTGATTTTTCGAGTGGAAAGAAATATTTTCGTCATGCAATACATGAATCGATACCGATTGAAATTGAAAAGTGCAAGGACATAGATGCTGTTATTCACCACGATGGATATAGACCAGATAATATAGATGCCAAGCGAAATAGGAATTTAGAACCCATGATAAAGCAGCTAGAAGAAAATCCGAATGATTTGCGTATTTATGCCCATCTTGCAGAAGGGTATGTAAGTAATAAAAAAAGTCTAGAAATGTGTGAGCGTGGAATAACGGTTGCAAAGAGTGGTAAAGAAGTAACAAATAGAGGATATTTATCATATTTGAAATCATTCGAATGCAGAATGCATCACCAAATGGGGAATTATCCCAAAGTTGTAGAACTAGCAAAAACCTATATTGAAGAAGGGGTACTGCATAGGAATGCAGAAGTGGATATTATGTATATACTTGCAAATGCAAGTATAGGTGTGTTTGACTACAAAGGCGCTATAGACTGCTTTGATAAATACTTCGTATTGTATAAAAAGCTTCATGCGAAATTAGGGAAGCAAGACTTGTTTGGGGTTTATTATTTTGATTCACAAGAAGAATATGCAATTGCAGAGACTAAAAAGATTTTTTCGTATATTAAATTAGGAGAGTTGGATACTGCTAAAGAACTATTATCTGAGTTTGAGGGATATAAGTATGAGAGTGAAGATGAAAAATTAGTTATATACTTGCAGTACATAAAATTGATTTATGAATTAGAAGAGTTTTCTTTTGTAGAAAAATCCTATAGAAGTATTTGCGATGAGACTACTGGGAAAATAGAAAAAGAGAGAAAGCGAAAATATATAATTAATATCATAGAAGAAGCTCTATATAGTGAAAAAGACTTGGATAAAAAAGAAAAGGTACTAGAAGGCTTTGCTAAGAATAGTCCAAGCGATGGATATGAAGCACTCAATCAACTACGATATTATAAAGGAGATGTCACGAAATGTTCAAAAGGTATTGAAGATTTACTAGAAGCTGAAGAACTTTTGTATGAACATATTGCATTTTCAGATATACTATACTATAAGTTGCGGGATCAATCTCAAATAGTAACAGTTGTTAACGAGTATTCATTAAAACAATTTGGAAAATATATTGATATTATTTTGAAACGAAAAGGTGATGGGCGAGAAATAATATATAAACTACTAATGGAGAATAAGGAGTGGAAAGAAAAGGTAAAGAATTATATACAAATAGAGACAGCATTTCGATATCTGGCTAATTGCGAAGAATTACCAGGTCCTAGTGAAATAGAGAAATATGAGCAAGTGTTTGAATGTTTTCTAAATGAAAACTATGATAGTATGCAACAGAGATTGAATATGAAAGTGATATTTGACAATCAAGAACTGCTTTCTGAGAAAGATGCATTCACACTTATTATAAAGAGTGTGTGGAACAATAGAATGAAAAATCCGATTGAATGTGTAAAAGGATTGAAAAAGGGATTGAAAAAGTGCGAGTCATTAAAAAACTGCATTGAAATATTAGCAAATAAAATAAAAGAGCATGCAGCGAGTGAAATGAAAATTTCAGAGGAATTTCTAGCGTTGGGAATACGAGTGAAACAAGAGATAAGACGCTTGATTTCAGAAAAGAAATTCGAAGAGGCTATTTTAGTTTTGAAGAAATATGAGGAGATTAATCCCAAAGATATGGAAATTGTTGATTTATATGATATGATGTAGAAAAAAACATTCCCAAGTCGATCGACTTGGGAATGTTTTTTGGCTATTAATACTTATTTAATTATTACTGTAGTAATTGTAATACACCTTGTGGTACTTGATTTGCTTGAGCTAACATTGCTTGAGAAGCTTGTACTAAGATGTTGTTCTTAGTGTACGCTGTCATTTCTTTAGCCATGTCTACGTCACGAATACGAGATTCAGCAGCTGTCATATTTTCAGCAGTAACACCGATGTTGTTGATAGTATGCTCTAATCTGTTTTGTAATGCTCCAAGATTAGATCTTTGAGTAGAAACTGTTTCAATTGCTGACTTAATAGTCGAAATAGCAGCATTAGCACCTGAAACTGTACCGATACTTACAGCGCTTAGACCTAAACCAGCAGCGTCCACATCTGAAACGGCTACAGCAAGAGTCTGGGATGCAGTATCACCGATTTGTAGTTGGGCATTAAGACTACCATTTAATAATTTTGTATCATTGAAAGTAGTTTCATCTGAAATTCTAGTAATTTCAGCACTTAATGCATTTAACTCTGATGTTAACTTAGCACGATCAGTATCAGTATAGATACCATTTGCAGATTGAGTAGCTAACTCTACCATTCTGTTTAGCATTGAGTGAACTTCTGTAAGTGCGCCTTCTGCTGTTTGAATCAATGAAATTCCATCTTCAGCGTTCTTTTGAGCTGTCTCAAGACCAGTGATTTGAGCTCTCATCTTCTCGGAGATAGCAAGACCTGCAGCATCGTCACCTGCTCTGTTGATTCTGTATCCAGAAGAAAGCTTCTCTAAACTTTTTCCTACAGTTGTGTTGTTGTTTGTTAAGTTTCTGTGTGCGTTAATCGCAGTAATGTTGTGTTGAATTCTCATATAAATTTCCTCCTTGAAATTGCAAGCTGAATCGGTTTGTTCCGTCCGCTTGTCCATTGATTATGTAGGGCATCCTTGCCCAATCATGTTTCCCCTCATTATTATTGTAGGGGTTACGGACGACTATAGATTAGTATCCGTATAAGTTTCGACGCGTCTAAACAATGAATACATTACTTTCATGTTCATAATGACTATCGGCTGTGTAACTTGGAACTTAAGTAAAAAAGTGAAAAAAATTATTTTTTTACAAGTTAAAATATTTCAGTAATTCAGGAGCTATAAATTTAAGGGGTAATTGCTTTGTGGTAGCTCCGATATGCGCAGCAACCATTGGCATTCCGTATACAACGCAGGATTGTTGATCTTGCCCAATTGTATAGGCACCAGATTTTTTCATGGCGAGAAGACCATCAGCCCCATCATGTCCCATCCCAGTCAAAATGATGCCGACAGAATTACGTCCAACTTGTTGTGCTACAGAGTGAAATAAGACATCTACAGAAGGGCGATGTCCATTGACACGATCCCCTAAGTAGCAATGTGTTACGTATTGGTTATTAGAGCGCACTACTTTTGTCTGAAGGTCACCTCCAGGAGCGATAAGAGCTAGACCTGGTTGTATGACGTCACCAAATTTAGCTTCCCGCACTTCAATTTTGCAGATTTTGTTGAGTCGCTTAGCATACATATCTGTAAAACCTTTTGGCATGTGTTGCGTGATGACAATTCCAGGGAAGTTCTCGGGGAGTACTTGTAGGATCTCGAGAATAGCTTCAGTTCCACCTGTGGACGCACCTATAGCTATAATCACATTATTAGCACTAGGAGAAAGTGAGCCATATGAATTTGTGAATCTAGATTGTATAGATGAATCCATAGTATCAAATGAGTCCTTTCTGAAAATACATAACTAGGGGAACACATAGGACAAGATTGCTACCTACTATTATTTTAACTTATATATAATAAGAAAGAGTAGGTAACAATCTTGTATAAAGACTTACATCGGTTTACGGTAAGCAGCAGGGATTACATATTTATAACCATTATTAGAAGTAGTAAATCCTTCGGAGTGACCTACGAATAAGTAACCGCCTGGAAGAGTCGCATTAAAAAAGCGATTCGTTAAGTTGTCTCGAGTTTCCTTATCAAAATAAATCATTACGTTACGACAAAAGATAACGTCAAATCCTAACTTAAAAGATATTGGATCCATTAAGTTGAAGTGGCGGAAGATAACATTAGATTTCAGTTCATCAATGACTTTATATTCATTAGAATTAGGAAGTTTAGTAAAATATTTATTTTTCCATTCGCTTGGGAGAGTCGCAATTGTTTCGTCGGAATAGATACCGCTACTAGCTTGATTTAACGCTTTTACAGAGATATCAGTTGCAAGAACACGAGTATCCCAACCAGGCTTATTTCTAAAATGATCTTTGAGAATCATAGATAGGGTATAAGGTTCCTGGCCTAAAGCGCATCCAGCACTCCAGACACTGAGAACTTTATTTTTTTTCGTTTGCTCAAGCCAAGGTAAGATGGTGTCACGAAAATAATCAAAGTGAGCTGTTTCGCGCATGAAATAAGTATAGTTAGTAGTGAGCATGTTCAACATAGTTTCAATATCTTTTTCATTTTGCCGCGAAATAATATGATCAGTATATTCAGAAAAAGAAGAAAACCCAGCAGAAATAATAACATCACTCAATCTAGCTTGGATGAGATGTTGTTTCTTTTCAAGATTGATACCATATTTAGATTTGATAAATGTTACAAGTCTTGTAAAATCGCTAGGGCTGATAGTCATAGTATATATCCTCTCAATCTGTTAATGTGTGTTGACAATTGCACCACAGTCCAGTAATAAGACGACTGTCCCATCTTCTAAAGAAATCATGCCATTAGTTAACTCGTGGTGATTTTCAATAGGAATAGGAGAAGCATCCTTTAAATCGATATCGATAACCTGAGATACGGAATCAACCACAAGACCAATTAGCATAGAATCGATATCTAGGATAATAATACAAGTCTTTGTGTCATATTCTTGAAATGGTTTGTTCATGCGTAATCTCATATCTAATATAGGTAGGACTTGTCCACGTAAGTTAATTACACCTTTGATATAATCAGGGAGTAAAGGGAGTGGACGTATTGCATAATTTGCGATAATTTCTAAAACATTTGTAGTACTAACGCCTATCACTAGACCGTCAGTCATGAAGGTTAGAAAGCGTTCGGTTGAAGTTTCTAATTCTTCGTTCGTGTTTTCGGGGATAATAGGTGTATCTGCCATGGGAAACCTCCTTGTGACAATATTTCAAAATAGAATAAATCTACTTAGCGTCATGTGTTAAAATTTATTTTGAACAGCAGTATATATAGAATTGATATCAAGGATTAGGCTGATATTTCCATCTCCAAGTATAGTACAACCACTGATACCTTGTTGTTTGATGTTGAACTGATTCAAAAACGGTGGTAAAGGTTTAACTACAACTTGCTGCTCGCCGATTAATGAATCAATGAATAAGCAATAAGAACGATCTGTAGATTCGACCCAAACCAATACTCCATCTTCAATCTTGGAGTAATTATGCTCAATATTAAATAGCGAGTGTAAGCGCACTATAGGGTAGAATTCATCCATGCAACGAATGATTTCATTTCCTGTTGCGTCATAAATCACATCGGAATTCTTTGCTTTGAAGGATTGCTTTATATTTGCAATCGGTAAAGTGAATATCTGATCACCTACACTTAGTTCCATACCGTCTACAATAGCAAGAGTTAAAGGAATCTTTAAAGTGAAGCAACAATTTTGACCAGGGTCGTTTGTAATAGTAACTGAACCACCAATGGCTTCTACGTTACGTTTTACAACATCGAGACCAACTCCGCGTCCAGAAAATTCAGTGACTTGCGCATTGGTTGAAAATCCTGGAAGCATAAGAAGAGAAAGTATTTCTTTCTTGCTATAATCATCTTTATCTTTAATAAGAAGTCCTTTTTTCTCAGCTTTATTGAGAATCGCCTCTGTATTGAAATCTTCACCATCATTTTCGATGGTAATGATAACTTCGCTACTTGCGTGTTGAGCAGAAAGAATGATTTCACCTTGTGGGTTTTTACCAGCATCGATTCTTTTTTGAACATCTTTTTCTATACCGTGATCCATAGCGTTACGAACGATATGCATAATCGGATCGGAAATATTTTCTACAATTGTCTTGTCGATTTCTGTATCTTCTCCAATGATTGTAAGTTTTACATCTTTATCTAATGTTTTTGCCATATCACGAACGATACGATTCATCTTCTGGAAAGTTCCAGCGACAGGTATCATACGAAGTGACATAGCGACATCTTGTAAATCGTCTGTTAATTTTCTTAATTGACGAGTGGATTTCAAGAAGTTATCTAGTTTTACGTTTTGCAGCTCGGGTGAAGCGGTTACCATTGATTCTGTGATTACAATCTCGCCCACAATATCCATTAGCTTATCAAGTTTACTTAAGTTTACGCTGATAAGACTCTGTTTATTTTGTTTTAAAGATTTTAACTGGTTAGAGACAGTTTGCTGCGGTGGCGTTGGAACCACTGGAATAGAGGTCGTATCTGTAGTTACAACTTCTGGTGATTCAAATATAGTTGCTTCTGTTGGAGAACTGCTGTTTTGTGTAGTGGTAGGTGATACTCCTTCGTCGCTAACTTGTGAATCACTGTCGTCGTCCATGTATTTTGGATTAAAGACAATTTCGTAGGAGCGAATATTACTAAGAGAAGTGATGACATCGATTCCGGACTGGACATCCTCTTCTGTATGAAAGCCTATGTAAAACCCATTACTAGCAATGGTCTCAATAGTGCTTGCATCAGATTCAACATCTGTAGGGTACTGCAAAAATTTAAGCTCCTCTTCTTGCAAAGCATTTGCAACCATAAAAGCGCGTAAATTCTCCATGCCACAATCTTCATCAAATAAAATGTGGATGAAATAAGGGCAATCCAAATCAGGTAAACCTTCAAAAGTAAGTGGAACTTCTTTGCTATCACTAGATTCCACAGCATCGCCTTCACTTAAAAATGAGTTGATTTCATCGATGAATGCATCAATGTTCATATTTAGCTCTTCACCGTTTGTAACTTTTTCTAAATCTTCACGTAGTCTATCAACGCAACGAAAGAGCAGATTAAAAAGTTCACTTTTTTGTTTCTGAGAAAGGGAGTCCATTCCATTTTCTCTGATTTCAAAGAATAAGTCTTCTACATGATGAGAAATTTCCATAAGGGGTTGGAATTCCATCATTGCGGAGGAACCCTTTATTGTATGCATACTTCTGAAAATTTCATTTACATCATCGACTGATAAGTCTCCATTTTGTTCGGCCTCAATTAAAATTTCGTCAAGCCGTTCTAGTAGAGAACTAGATTCGAAAAGATAAGTATCTAATAATCCTTCACTAATGTTTTCCATATTATTGGCACCACCTTATAATAAAGTTATATAAATCATTGCAAACACAAACAATCTTGTGGTAATGTATCTGTATATAATTATAATACAAAATAGCTGTAATTGGAACAAAATAATTGTTAGTAGGTGAAGAAATGTCAAATATTTTAAAAATTACAACCCCAGCAGTGGGATACGACAATGCGAATCAAGCGAAAAATAGCATTTCAAGACAGGTGGATCCGTCTATTCAAGGAGCGATACGACCTGATAAAGTATTGAAACCAGATGCGAGAAGTGATGCAGCATCTCAAGAAGAAAATGTAGCAATGAAATTTAGATACGACTCCAACTACGAGAATTTTTTACAAAAAGTTAGCCAACTGCCAAACATGTCAGAAGAGTTTGCCAAGCTATTCTTTGAGAGATTTGCAACAATTGCAGAGTCGGGGATGGGTGACGAGTTTGCTGAAAAGATTGCACGATTTTTTGAGATGATAGGAATGAGCGAAGAAGAACTAGCTGGTTTTATGAAAGGGCAAAGCAGTGCGGCGGTGCGATTTAGCGGAGTGTTCTTTGAGTTGCTAAACCAAGTGATGCAACAATCAAAGTCAGTAGAATTGCGTGCATCTATACTGGATTTCCTGAAAAAGTATACAGATATGTCGGAGAGTCGACATATGATGAAAAATGTAGAAAATTTGCTAGACAAAATTGCAAAGAATTTGTTTAAAAATGAAAGCGCTATGTTAAAAGAGATGATGAGTAATCTAAATTTTTCGATAGGAGCATCAGGAGAGGGTCTGGAGCAGACGGTGTTTCAAATTAAGGAGTCGATTATCCCATTTCTTAATAAGAACATTATGCAATTACACGATAGAGGTCAACTAAGGGAACTGACATCGATGTTATCGAATTATATTGCAAGGTGCGAAAATGGATTGCCAAATCGAGTGCTGGAAGCATTTGAAAATCTATTGAGATATCAGGGGATGCAAAAAGTATTTCAAAACTTTGACCCAGCTGTATTGTTTCAAGTGTTGCAAAACACAGATTATGAAAAATCGGTAAAGAAACAAAAGTGGATGGATGGTCTGGTTGAATTAATTGAATCGGGTGTATCAGGAAAAGCAGGACCTGAAAATAAAAGTGTATTTCGTAATTTAATGCAGGCTATTTTATTGAATGAAAGTGTGTATATGCCAATTCTTCACATGATGCTTCCAATGCAGATTAATGGAAAGCTTATGTTTGCCGAAATGTGGATTGATCCAGATGCTGAAAAAGATAAAACTATGGAAGATAGCAGAGAAAGAACGATACAAGGATTGATAAAATTTGATGTTCAAGATTTAGGTTTTTTTGATATGTACTTTATTTACCAAGGCGGCAATATAAAGATGCAACTTGGCTGTCCGCAGAGTCTCGAGGGCGAGATGAGCCAGATAAAAAAGGATATCGCAGGGATATTTTCTGCAAATACGATACAGACGGAAGAGTTGTTTGTAGATGTGGACAATCGGTCGATTCCGATATCAGCAGCCTTTAATAAAATATTTGAAAGGAAGAATTCGATAAATGTCTCGATTTGATGATTTGTTAAACAAGAAAGCTGTTGCATTAACCTACGATGAATCAGAACAACTAGCTCCAATAGTTGTAGCCTCAGGGATGGGGTATGTAGCAGAGAAAATAGTAGAAGTGGCGCAAAAAAATGATATACCAGTATATGAAGATAACTCCTTAGCTACAATGTTGACACAGTTGGAATTAGGGAGAGAGATCCCAGATGAACTCTATCAAGCAATTGTAGATATTTATGTGTATTTTTTGAATTATAGACCAGGTGAAAGTAATTCGGAGATAGAAGCGAATGAAGAGAAAGAAGAGTAAATAAGAGAACAACTATAAAGGGCAGTTGAGAAATAGTCAAAGATGATGATTTCTCAACTGCCCTTTATAGTGTTGTTATTTTAATCGTTTGCGTTTATGTAGAATCATCTGTTGCTGATATACAAAGCTTCGTAGCTTGGTTTCGGTAGAGGAGTGCATCTCATTAAAAGAACAACCATAACCAAAGTTTGCAATTGCAGAATTCTCTTCAACTTCGATTTTGCGCAAAATAGTAGCGGACAATTTAATTCTAGAAGAATGCGCAATCGGTAGTAATATGTTCAGTTCGCGGCCTTCGAAAAGTTCATCGTCGCAATAGAAAAAGATGCCTCCAGCACTTAGGTTTACTGTTGTAGCAGATCTGTACTTGTCATGTTGTACGACATCGGAATCCAATTCTTCTTGAGTTGGAATCAAAGCGTACTCAATCGGTATAGAGACAGGGATTTTGAAATCATTTCTCCTCTGTACGGTAGAAATTTCCTGAAGTGGGGTGCAAGTCATATTGTGCACTAGAATATTGTGTTCATTTAAATATTTCTTTTTGCTGTATAGTGAGCAACGATAAGTTACAAGACCCTTTTGTTCATCGAAAAAAGTGACGTTCATCTCAGAGTCTAAATTGTCAATATCATCATCGGCTATGACAAGTTCAACACCATCTTCGCTGACGTCGGTTACAGTTGCAACGCTGATTTCATTATAGTCTACGTCATAGATGGTTGCTTTTTTGCAAGTGGTAAGAATCATAATTAACTCCTTTTTAACCTTGAAACAGTTGAATGTATTTAATTAATTATACAAAAAGGAAGGAGAAATAGCAAGGAGAATCGATGTAACAATTCATAGAAAACCGAGAAAATCAGGGCGGAAAAGAGAAACTGGAAAAAGTTACACGTATGTAGATAATTCACGAAAAATGTTGAAATTGAAAAAAGAAAGGGGTATAATGAACAGAACAAGAAAAAAACTGTCATAAAAGAAATTGGATTAATATAGTCAAACATTAAAAGTTGAGAAACTTTGTAATCAGTGTTTTGTGACTCAGAAAAGGAGTGAAAGCATGTCAAATATATTTGGAAACTCAATTCAGATGATGGGAAAATCGTTAGATTATTTGTGGTTAAAGCAAGGGGTTACATCTAATAATATAGCAAATGGCGAGACACCAGGGTATAAAGCGCAATATGTTACATTCGAAGAGACATTCCGTCAACAACTTGAAACTGCTATGGTGAGTAACAACGAAAATACGATAAATAATGCAATTATGAACGTGTCACCAACGGTACATGAATCAACGGCAGAAGGGACACGATTAGATGGAAATAATGTGAATACGGAGGTAGAGATGATAGAGTTAACTCGAGTTGCACTACAGTACCAGACAGAATTAAACTCAATCAATAGTGACATAACTAGGATTAGAACAGCTATTAAAGGACAGTAGTTAAATTTTAGCGAAGTGGGAGGGATTATTATATGGAATTTATAACACCGATTCAAAAGATGACAACTATCGATGAATTAAAACAAATGCAGTCAGTAAACAGTAAGGGAACTTCTTCAAATATATTTGAGAGCATTTTTTCAAATGCTGTAGAAAATGTAAAGTCAACCCAAAGCGATTTAGAAGAAAAACAGTATTTACTTGCGACAGGTCAGATTGATGATACACATACGGTTTCACTAGCAGCAGCAGAAGCGCAGCTGTCAGTGGATTTATTAGTAGAATTAAGAAATAAAGCAATTGAGTCATACAATGAATTGATGCGAATTAGCCTATAATTTGAAAGACGGATGAAAATATGGAAAAAATAAAAGATAGGTTTTCACAAGTAAACGAATACTTGGAACGCTATAGCAAAAGAACGAAGGTTTTAACAGCAGTGGGAGTTGTGGCGGTGATTGCATTAGCGATTGGAATTGCAGCTTTCTTAAACCATACGGAGTACGAAGTACTTTTTTCAGGAATCAATGAAGATGAAGCATCGACAATTGTGTCTAAATTACAAGAAGATGGCATCGAATATGAATATAAAGATAATGGGGATATCTTAGTAGACAGTAAAGTGGCAGATGAGACGAGAGCGACTTTGGTGTTTGAAGGATACCCTAAAAGTGGATTTACATATGATGTGTTTACGGAAAATGCAGGTGGCATGACTACGGACACAGAAAAAGAACAATATAAGCTATATGAACTTCAAGATCGAATAGGAGCAACTATTCGCTATTTTGATGGAGTGAAGGATGCAAAGGTCACAATAGCTTTAGCTGAAGAACAAAAGTATGTATTACAAGACGGAACGGATACAAATACGGCTAGCGCATCAGTGGTTGTAGCGATGGAAGATGGTGGGAGCCCCTCGACAGAACAAGCATTAGCAATACAAAGATTAGTGGCACAAAGTGTTCCTAATATGGAGATGGATGAAGTTGGTGTGTTTGACGGGAATGGAATTGAAGTGTCAACACAAGAATCGAATATGAGTTCAGAGGCTTCGCAAGAGATTGCACAATTGATTGAGTCGGAGACGGCGAAAAAAGTAATTAATATTTTAGCACCTTTTTTTGGGGCGGATAATATAAAAGTTTCAGCAACAGGCACAGTGAATACTGAAAAAATTATCAGAGAGACGATTACGTACTCAACTCCAGAAAAGATAGATCAAGAGGATAAGACAGGAATTGTCGATGAAGAGACCACATCGATTGTAGCAGCGGATGGATCGACTGCGGCAAGTGGGGTTGCTGGAACAGAGACTAATGCGGAAGCGACGCAGTACAATGGAACATCAACAGATGGTGAAGGAACGCTTAGTGAGACTGCGACAAGAGATTACTTGGTAAATGAAATCAGAGAACAAGGTGAGATTCAAGAAGGCACCTTGGAAGACTTAACGATATCAGTTTCGATTAATAGCGAGACGTTAAACGGAGTATCGCAAAACGAATTGAGAGACTTAGTTGGAAATGCAACAGGGATTGATGTTGATGACCGAGAAGATAATATAACAGTGGTTAATGCACCGTTTTATGAAGGTGATGAAAGTGATGCTGAGGGTAGTGGAGATTCTGTAGTGCCAGTGGCGATTACGGAATTGATACAACAAAATCCACTTTTGTTTGCAATAGGAGCAGGGGTATTACTTCTACTGATAATTGTAATTAGCATTATTGCTAAAATTAAAGGGAAAAAGAGAAGACAAAGAGAGTTGGAGGAAGATGATTTCATACTGGGAGAGATACAAGAAGAGAGAGCCGTAGTTATGGATATGCCAAAAACCCACAGTGATAGAACCCGTGAACTTAGAGAAGTAATCAGAGGATTTACAGACGAAAATCCTGAAATATCAGCTCAAATGCTGAGAACTTGGTTGAACGGAGGGGATGAAAATGAAGGCTAAACAAGCACCTAAAGAAAAGGCAGTAGGAAAAGAGAAAGCAACAGCAAAAGAGAAAAGTCAATCCCTAGAACAACAAGCCCCTCAACCAGTAGAGCTTAAAGAACCAGAAGTAGATATGTCAGAAATTTTGGCTAAGATACCTGCAGGAAGAAAAGCAGCGACAATTATAGCATCACTAGGTGCAGATAACGCGGCTAAGGTATATAAATATCTAACAGAAGAGGAAGTTGAGAAGCTTACACTTGAGATTGCAAAGTTAGGACATATACAGTCAGAAGAGACACAGATGATATTAGATGATTTTTACAAATCTTGTCTGACTCAAAAGGTGGTAACAGATGGTGGTATCGAATATGCGAGAGCAGTATTAGAAAAGACATATGGAGAATCTACAGCGAATGAACTTTTGAAGAAGATGACCAAGTTTCTTAAAAATCGCTCCTTTGATTTTATATCAAAAGTAGATATTAAGAATCTGTTTTCGGTATTACAAAGAGAAAGACCGCAGACGATAGCGTTAGTATTGTCTTATGCAGAACCAGATCAAGCGGCCGGCGTAATTGCAGAGCTCCCAGAAGCAAAACGAATAAAAGTAGTAGAAAGTATTGCACAGATGGAGAGTGCGTCTCCAGATATTATCAAAGTAGTAGAGTCACAACTTGCGAAGAAACTAGACAATGTACTTACGACAGACTTTACAGAAGTTGGTGGAATTGATTATATTGCAGATGTTATGAATCACATGGACAGAAGCAATGAAAAATACATCTTCGACGAGATGGGAAAAGGCAATCCGATGCTTGCAGAAGAGATTCGAAAAAAGATGTTTGTATTCGAAGATATCTTGGCTATGGACAACAACTCTATCCAAAGATTTATTCGCGATTGCGATATGAAGGATGTGGTTTATGCGCTTAAAGGGGCAAGCCAAGAAATGCTACAAGCATTCTTTTCAAATATGTCATCAAGGATGGCAGAGACTGTACAGTCCGATTTAGAGATTACATTCAATGTAAGGTTGCGAGATGTAGAAGCAGCACAGCAAAAGATTGTTGCGATTATTAGAAAGCTAGATGAAGCCGGAGAAATTGTTCTTGGAAAAGGTGGAAAGGAAAGTATAATTGTCTAAAATATTAAAAAATTCACCAGAGAGTAAGGCGATAATAAAGCCTTATAACATATATGAAAAGTTTGGGCTAGAAGGTTTTGTGTTTGAAGAGATGAAGTTTGCTTCCGAAGGAGAGGTAGAGAAAGAAGTGGAGATTGAACCACTAATAAGTGGAGAATCAGAAACGGATACTGTAATACTTAAAGCGAGAATAGAAGCGGAGAAGATTATCGAACAGGCGAAAGAGAATGCATCTCTGATAGAAAAAGATGCGTATGACGAGGGGTTTAAAAAAGGTGAAGCCATCGGATATAAAGAGGGGAAAAATAGGGCAAAAGAAGATGTGGAATTAGAATATCGTGAAAGTTTGCAACGTTTTAAAGTTGATACCATTCGAAAGATTGAGGAAGTGGAAGAAGAGAAAGAAAAAGTGCTTGAAAAGTACATGGATGACTTGAAGAATATTTCACTTGCCATCGGAGAAAAAATTGTCCAGACTAGCCTGAAATCAAGTAAAGATGTGGTAGAAAGAATGATATTGGCTTCTACAGAGAAATTGAAGAAAGTATCGTGGGCAAAGATTTATATTGCAAACACAGGGGAAGCTACAGAGATTCAAGGGGATTCGGAATTTTTAAAAGGGTTATCTAAGTTGGCTGACAATGTAAAAATTATTATCATGGATGACGAAGATCCAGGAACTTGTATAGTAGAGACGCCGAATGAGATATTAGATGTCAGCGTGAAGACACAATTAGAGAATATAAAAGAGATACTAAATAATGCTAGAATATAATGAAACAAAGGAAATTGTGAGGCGATAAATTATGTTGAAAGATATACCAGCAGTGATAATGAAGACAGAGACTATCAGTCGCATAGGAAAGATTGACAATATTACTGGTATGTCAATGAAAGCCTCAGGAGGACATGCAAATATCGGTGATATCGTATTGATATACAGCGAGGAGCACAGGAAGCAAATTCCAGCCGAGGTAGTAGGTTTTCAAGGAGATAAAACTCAATTAATGGCGTATGAAGATATCTCGGGAATTGGAAAAGAGAGTTTTGTACGGAATACAAACAAAAGGTTAAAGATACCAGTAGGTCAGTTCCTGAAGGGGAGAATTATAGATGCTTTAGGACAACCTATAGATGGTGGAGAACCATTTCAGTCAGATAGACATTACTACGTAGAGAACCCTAAGATAAACCCGCTGGAGAGACCACCGATTGACGAACCGTTACACTTTGGGGTAAAGGCCATTGATGGATTAAACACCATTGGAAAAGGTCAAAGAATCGGGATATTTGCAGGTAGTGGAGTGGGAAAGAGTACACTACTTGGTATGATTGCTAGAAACGTTAAGGCAGATATCAATGTAATAGCGCTAGTAGGAGAGCGTGGACGTGAGGTGCGAGAGTTTGTGGAAAAGGACTTAGGACCAGAAGGGATGAAACGTTCGATTCTAGTTGTAGCCACTTCAGATCAACCAGCTATGCTTCGGATGAAATGCCCGTTAGTAGCTACTACAATTGCTGAATACTTTAAAGATCAAGGTAAAGATGTATTATTAATGATGGATTCGCTTACTAGATTTGCGATGGCTCAAAGGGAAATAGGACTAGCTACTGGCGAACCACCGGTTGCTAGAGGATATACACCTTCTATTTATGCTGAATTTCCAAAACTGTTAGAAAGAAGTGGAAATTTTAAAAGTGGTTCGATTACAGGCATATATACGGTACTGGTAGAAGGGGACGATACAAATGAGCCAGTTGCAGATACAGTAAGAGGTATTTTAGATGGACATATTGTGCTTAGTAGAAAATTAGCCAATAGAAATCACTTTCCAGCAATAGACATCAGTTCGAGTATTTCTCGTTTGATGGTGAATATTGTTGAATCAGAGCATAAGGAGTTGGCATCAAAATTAAGAGATATTCTAAGTGTATATGAGCAAAATGAAGACTTGATTTCAATAGGGGCTTATAAAGAAGGTAGCAATCAAAAACTAGATAGGGCTATTGCAAAGATCGAGAAAGTCAATCAATTCTTAATACAGGACATTGGAAGTAAGTTTGAGTTTGATGAGATGATACAGATGATGAAGAAAATTTTGATGTAAAGGAGTAGCTTGTGAAAAAATTCAAATTCTCGTTAGAGAAAGTGTTAAGTTATAAAGAGCAAGTAGAAGACAACTTAAGAAATGAACACGCAGAGATACTACGACAGATAGCAGAACACGAGAAACGACTAGACGAGTTAGAAATTGAATACGGACTGCAAGCAGCTAAAGTAGAAGCAGAGAAGAAAAAAGGGTGTACAATAATGACGCTTAACGTCTATGAAGGCTATTTACACACTATAACAGGTAAGATTACACGTCAGATGAAAGTGATTAAACAGCTACGTGTAAAAGAAGAAGAAAAGTTAAAAGAAGTTATTCAAGCAAAGGTAGAGACGACTTCAATAGATACAATTAAAGACAAACGAATTGAAGAATATAGAAAAACAGAACAAAAAGCAGAAGAGACATTTATAGAAGAGTTTGTCTCCAATACAAAAAGCAGTAGTAAAACCAGCGAGTAATAGGACAGAAGCGGTTTACTGATAAAAATCAGCAAGGATATGTAACTTGTAAAAGAAAGGAGGAGAAGAGATGGACGTATCGATACAACAGACATTGATGCAAGATGTAGGGAATTACAGTTACGAAAAGACAGAAAGTAAGAGTGAATCTGAAAATGCTTTTGGGAAGATGCTAGAAGAAAAGGTGGAGATACCAAAAGAGAGCGAAGGATCAAAAGAGCTTGGAGAGTCAAAAGAGCTTACACCTGAGATGTTGACACCGTTGTGGGTGAATATACAGCAGATTCCAAAACCGAAGATAGTTGAATTAGATGCTGAAGACCTGAAGAAGCTAGAAGCAGCAATAGAAGAAAGCAAAAATGCTATAGAAGTTGCTGATAAGGTACAAAAGCAAGGGACAGTTGTTGATGCAGTAGACCAGCAAATCCTAAATAAAGGCGGAGCGGTAGATGGAACAGAAGGTGATGCAAAAGCATTTGCAGCAATCGGTGATGATGTGAATACACAAGTAATAAATCAAAGTGAGAAAGCAAGCAAAAAGGCACTTACAGGCGATAAGACTAATGGTGTAGAAGTAGAACGATTAGATAATCAGGCAGTAGATAAAAGTCTTGTGACGAATGAACAACCGATCAGAGCACAGCAATCAGAAGCTAGAGTAAGCACTACAGAGTCAGTAATAAAGCCAGAATACATAGAACAGATTAATCAAAAAATTGTAGAGAACCTAGCGAATGGGAATAAAGAGTTTGAAATTCAGCTAAATCCGCGAAACTTAGGAGAATTGGTGATTAAAGCTACATATGAAGATGGAAAAGCAGTGGTTTCAATTGTGTGCAAAGAAGTAGATGTATTACAGGCGATGGCGAGGAGTTCCATAGATCTTGCAAACATTTTAGAATTAAAGCTTGGACAAGAGACACAAGTTGTAGTGGAAACTCCAAGAAGTGATTATCTACAGCAAGAAAATCAAAAAGAACAACACAATCAACAACAAAAGCAAGAGGAAAAGAGTAACACAGACGAATTGAGAGAAAATAGTGATTTCCTACAGCAATTAAGATTAGGAATCGCATAGGAGGAGACAGATATGCCAATCCAAGGAGTTACGAATTTTACGAATCCACTAACCGTTCAGCAAACATCCACAACATCATCAAGTGGAATGGATTTAAATGATTTTTATGAATTATTAGCTGCTCAATTAAAATATCAAGATGCAGATAATCCAATGGATACAAGCGAGATGATGGCGCAGATGGTACAAACACAGATGATTTCAGCGATTACAGAGATGACCCAGACCAATATGATTAACTATGCCTCATCTATGGTGGATAAAACAATAACTGTAGCAGAGATAGATCAAAATGGAATGTACACAGGAACAAATACAACTGGACTTGTAACAGGTGTACTATTGGGAGATAATCCAATTATTTTTATCGATGGAAATGGTTATTCGTTATCACAAATCATGTCGGTGGGCGAAACCCCACAGGTAACAGAAACACCAGAAGGTGAAGAAACACCAGATACAGAAACAGGTGGAGATGATACAACTACACCATAAAGTGATGATAAGCGGTGAGATAGGAGGAGAATATGGGAATACAAAACCTATCTAGTGTTCAAAGTTTAAAGCTCAACCACGATATACAGATGCAGAAGAACGCAAAGAGTAGTGGCGGATTTGCAGAAATTTTAAATCAAAGATTAGAAGAAAACAGTGTTCAGTTTTCAAAGCATGCGATGAACAGAATGCAAGAGCGAGGCGTGGATTATACGGAGACCTTACATCAAGATTTAAATAATGCAATTGAAAGAGCTAGGCTAAAAGGAGCAAAAGACGTAGTAGTGATAGGACAGCAGAGTGCATTTATAGTAAACGTGCCTAATAACACAGTAATCACAACGATGAATGCAACAGAAATGAAAGAAAATATATTTACAAATATTGACAGTGCCGTAATCATGTAGCTGGACCGTAATGGAGGCGAAATTTTCTATCCGAATGATAGAAAGGGCACAAATTAGAGAAATAAGGAGAATAAACAAATGGTAAAATCAATGTTCGCAGCAATTTCAGGTCTACGTTCACATCAATCAAAGATGGACGTAATCAGTAATAATATTGCAAATGTAAATACATGGGGATTCAAGACAAGAACTGCAAACTTTCAAGATTCGATTTATCAAAATGTAGTGTCAAGTACAGGAGGAGATGAGAATACAGGAGGAGTTGGTGGTGTAAACGCATCACAGTTAGGATTTGGAGTTAACGTTGGATCTATTTCGACAAATTATGCAGCAGGAAGTTGGTCATACACAGGGTATGGGTTGAATTGTATGATTGATGGATCAGGATTTTTTATTGTGGGTGGAATGGCTGGTACCGTTCCTACAGGGAGTATCGGAACTTCTAGTTTAGGGTTTTCAAGAGTCGGTATTTTTTCAATTGACGAGAATGGATACTTAGTAGACGACACAGGAAATTATGTGTATGGATTTGATGCAACGACACCTACAGATATAACAACGGGATTTAATACAGCGAATTTAAATCCAATTCAGATACCAGAAGTTACACCTGCTACAACTCCAGCAACAAGATATGATATATCAGCAGTGAGAATTGCAAACGATGGAAGTATACTTGGTGTTACTACAGATAATACAGAAATTATGATAGGTAAATTAGCAGTTGCATCGGTAGAAAATCCAAGTGGATTAGAGCAAAAATCGGGATATATTTATGAGATTGGAGCCAATGCGGGACAGATTACAGCTCAAGAAACAGTAGCAACTACTACTGGTTCTATCTTAAGTGGATACTTAGAGATGTCAAATGTAGATCTTGCGACAGAGATGTCAAATATGATTACAACTCAAAGAGGATATCAAGCAAACTCAAAGATCATTACCGTAACCGATGAGATGCTTGAGCAACTAGTTAACATGAAAAGATAGTTGATTATCTAGATATACACTTGTGTCAGTGAAAGCAAGTGTATATCTAAAAGAGAAAGGATGGTGAAGATATGGTAGAGTTGACAAAGTTAAATGGTGAATTAATCATGATAAATCCATCACAGATAGAATACGTTGAAGTCATCCCCGAATCTAAGATTATTATGATGAATGGTAGATATCATATTGTGACTGAGAACACAGATGTAATCAAAGATAAAATTGCAAGATTTTATTACGAATGTAATAACGGTAAGAAAATTTGGGAGGATTAAGAGAACTATGGATATAACCACAATATTTGGGATAATACTAGGGGCAGCACTGATAATTGTATCGATTATGCTAGGTGGAGAGATTATGAATTTCTTTGATCCACAAAGTATCATGATTGTTATTGGAGGTACATTAGCAGCAGTAATCGCGAGTTACCCACTGCCGATGCTGTTAAACACCTTTAAACATTTCCCAAAATTAATATCGGGAAAACAGTTTAAAGTTGAACCAGTTATTGATACAATCGTAGAATTTGCGCAACTTGCAAGAAAAAATGGTCTTCTTGCATTAGAAGAACAAGCAAATGGTCTACAGGACCACTTTTTTAAACAAGGAATTATGCTAGTAGTAGATGCTATGGAAGCAGATAAGGTAAGAGAGATGTTAGAAACAGAGGTGGCGAGTATGGATAAGCGTCACGATGATGAAGCAGGAATATATGATAAGGCAGCAGCTTTTGCGCCGGCATTTGGTATGATTGGTACATTGGTTGGTCTGATAAACATGCTTGCAAGTATGGATTTATCAGCAGGATCATCAAGTAATTTAGGTGCAAGTATGTCGGTTGCTCTTGTTACAACACTGTATGGTTGTATCTTGGCGAACCTAATTTTCATGCCAATTGCAAAGAAATTAAGAGTAAGAAACGAAGAAGAGATTCTTTATAAGCAGATTATTATCGAAGGTGTTCTTGGGATCCAAGCAGGCGAGAACCCAAAGAATCTAAAAGAAAAGTTAGTATCATTACTTCATGAGAAGAAGAAAGTTAAGATTCTAAGCGCTGGAACAAGTGGCGATGGAGATAAATAATTAACAGGTCAAAGGAGATAGAAAGATGAAGCAAAGGAAAAAGAAGGAAGAGGGCGGCGCTGATTGGATGGGGACGTATGGCGATATGGTAACACTGTTACTTTGTTTCTTCGTGTTGCTGTATTCGATATCATCTGTAGACCAGACAAAGTGGGAAAATTTAGTGAAAAGCTTAAATCCTGAAGCGGCAGAGACATCTCAAATTGTTACCGATGAGCTAGCAGATGCAGATGGAGAAAATTTAGTTTCAGGAGGAAATCCACAAAGTGTAGATGAACAGTTTGACGAGATATATGATAATTTGTTAGAATTAAAAGAGGAAAGTACATCCATGTCTGATGTGCAGATTACATCAGGCGAAGGATACCACTTCATAACATTTAATGATAGTGTATTTTTTGATGGAGATAGTTATGTATTAAGGGAAGAAGGGCGAGTATTAATCGACCAACTAGCCGATGCGTTGGCACCGAGTGCAGAAGCAATAAAAGAGATTCAAGTATTAGGACATACTTCACAAGGTGATCCTAATATTCCGAATGAAGTAACAAATGACAGAATCCTATCAGCATCAAGAGCAGCAGTTGTTGTTGCGCAATTGCAAGAGAAGAATTTCATAAGTCCAGAAAAGTTAGTAGGGATAGGATACGGACAGTTTCGACCAATTGCTCCATTTGACACTTTTGAAAATAGAGCGAAGAACAGAAGGGTTGAGATTAAGATAAGTAAGACTGGATCAGTGGAACAGTCGTTAGATGAGTACTATGCACAAGTATATGGAGAAACACCATAGAGACATGCAGATGCGAAAATAGGGAACGATAGATGGGAGTGATGGCATGGCAGATGTATTAACTCAAAGCCAAATTGACGATTTGTTAAAATCTATGAATGCGGTGGATGAAGTTCAAGAGGAAGTAGAAGAAGTAGCAGGCAAGGAAGAAATATCATGGAAGAAGTATGATTTTAGCAGTCCAAAGAAATTTACAAAAGATAAATTAAAGCTTCTAAAAGGTATTTATGACAACTATGCGAGATTGATATCATTGAGATTAAATGGAATCTTACGAACTGTGTGTGAAGCAGAGATATATACTGTCGAGGAGCAGAGGTATTTTGAGTTCAACAATATGTTGAATGACAATGACATTATGATGACGATGGATATCAATATTTTGGATGAAAAATCTACAATGCCGATGCTGTTCCATATCAGTCAGAATTTGGTGATCAGTATGGTGGACAGAATGTTAGGAGGAAATGGTGAAGAGGTTGAGTTGGATCCATCCTACACATATACAGAAATAGAGGTTGCACTATACAAGAAGATAATGGCATATATATTAGATATGACATTTGATTCATGGGCAAATTACATTGAACTTTCAAGCGGAGAGCAAAAGTTAGAGGAAAATCCTGCACTGTTCCAAGAAATAAGCCTTGATGAACCGGTTGTAATCATCTTGGTGAATCTGAAAATAGATAATGCGGATGGGATTTTAACAATCTGTATACCAGGAACATTACTCATGGATATATTCTTGGTGCTAGATAAGCGAAGGTATATAGAAGGTGCAGTACCTGATAGCTATTCGAGTACGAAAGAAAATATAATGAACAGCTTCCAAGATAGTGCTTTAGAGATTAAAGCGAGGCTAGCAGGTGTAACTGTGAACCTTGAAGATGTCTATAACTTACAGATAGGTGATGTAATTGATTTAAATCAACCTAAAGATTCGAACGTTACATTATTTGTAGGGGAGCAACCTTGGTTTGAAGGTAAGATAGGTGTGTATAATAAAAATACAGCAGTCCAGATTAACAAAAGAATAGACGAGGAAATAATAGCACAAAAATAGCTATTAATTATAGATAATAAGATTAAAGAAAGAGGTATGAAAATGGCAAAAATAATGGTAGTTGATGATGCGGCATTTATGAGAATGATGATAAAAGATACACTTGTTAAGAGTGGATATGAAGACATAATAGAAGCTGCAGATGGAGAACAGGCGGTGAATTTGTATAAGGCGGAGAAACCTTCGTTAGTATTACTTGATATTACGATGCCAAACATGAATGGTCTAGAAGCATTGAAGGCGATTAAAGGCTTCGACTCTGACGCATCAGTTATTATGTGCTCAGCTATGGGGCAAGAATCTATGGTAATCGAAGCAATCAAAACAGGAGCAAAAGATTTTATCGTTAAACCTTTCAAACCAAATAGAATTATAGATGCAGTTGCAAAAATATTAGGATAGTGATAGGAGGCTAATATGGCTTTTCTAAATAGTTTAAATATCAGTGCATCAGGAATGACGGCACAGAGATTGCGATTGGATGTAGTGTCGGACAATATTGCGAATATTGAGACGACAAGAACAGAAGATGGAACATCTTATCAAAGAAAGATGGTAGTACTTGAAGCGCAAGAAAGCCAATTTCAATCAGTATTAAATACAGAAATAAAAAAACAAGTCGGTGCAGGAGTACAGGTAGCAAGCATTGAAGAAGATCAAACAGAGTTAAAGGCAGTGTATAATCCAGAGCATCCCGATGCGGATGAAGAGGGGTATGTGTATATGCCGAATATAGATTTGGTAAAAGAAACTACAGATGCAATGGCAGCTACTAGAGCTTATGAAGCGAATATTACAGCTTATAATGCTATGAAACTAATGGCAGAAAAAGGACTGGAAATAGGAAAGTAGAATAACTATTGCAAGAAAGAGAGTTGTTTAAATGGATGCAAATTTTTTGAGTTCGAGAGAAATAGACACGATAGGTGAAGTACTAAATATCAGCTTAGGGGCAGCTTCGACAGCAGTTGCTACAATGTTAAGCGCTCGCGTATCCATTACCATACCATCGGTGAGGCTAAGAGACAAAGATCGAGTTGGAGTAGATATCGTAGAACCTTCTATTTGTGTAGAGATTACTCATGATGAAGGTCTAACGGGAAGCAATATTATGTTGCTAGGATTTGATGAGGCTCGTATTATTGTCAACATGTTGATGGGGACAGATTATAGCGCAGATGATTTTGAAGTAAACGAAATAACAGCAAGTGCTATAGGCGAGGTAATGAACCAGATGATGGGCGCAGCAGCGACAGCGTTGTCTGAGATGTTAGAAAGAGTAGTGAATATATCACCGCCAAAGACATTTGTAATGGAAGAGTCCGACGAGGTGATTACAAGGTATTTTAATGTGGATGAATCTCTTGTAGAGATAAAATTCAACTTAAATATCGACGATAAGGTAGATACAGATTTTCTATACTTGTTACCGATTGAATTAGCTAAAGAGTTAGTAGAAGGATTTGATAAGGCTTATGGACCACCTATGGTAGATGAAGTGGTGGAAGAAGCAGAGATCGAGCAATCAGCGAATGTGATTGAAGAGGTAGAAAACATGGTGGTGGAACCAAAGGAAATGGAACCAAAAGAAGTGAGACAAGAAGAGATAAGGCAAGAAGAAAAAGTGAACACAGTAGTGGAAACGCCTCAAAACAGTCCAGGTGCAGCGTCGATGAATGAGACATTAGAGCAGATGATGGCTCTTATGAAAACACAAATGGAGATGACGCAAAATCAGATGATGCAGATGCAAGCAACGATGTCAAATCAAATGCAAGCACAACCACAGCAGAATAAGAAAATCAATGCAGGTATACCAGCAGTACCAAATCTGAGACAAGAGCAAGTGGATAGCGGTTACGATACAAACCTAGGTCTTGTAATGGGGGTTCCTGTTGAGGTTTCTGTTGAGATTGGCAGAACGAAAAAACTAGTAAAAGATGTACTAGAGTTAAATAAAGGCTCGCTAGTAGTCTTAGATAAACTGGCCGGAGAGCAGATAGATTTGTATGTGAACGGTCAATGTATAGCTCAAGGTGATGTAGTCGTAGTTGATGATAATTTTGGTATCAGAATTACTGAAATTTTGACAAAAGACATACCTTTGGGTTAGGAGCGAGTAAAATATGAATGGAATTTTAAGTGCAATAGGGACGCTAGTTATGGTGATTGCAATTCTGGTGTTAACATATTTTGCTACAAGGTACATTGGAAAAGTAGGAAAGTTTAGAGGGAAAGCAAAGTACATACGACTAGTGGATCAAGTCTACATCAGTCAAGATAAGAGTATTGCAATTGTAAAAGTAGGAGAGCACCATATGTTGGTGGGAATTGCTGCCAATCAAATTTCATTACTTAAGGAAATAAAGGAAGAGGAGTTAATTGATTTCTCGATTGGTGAACCAAGTTACGAGCCGATGGATTTTCAGGCGATTTTTGACAAGATTCGAAAGAGAGACGGTAACAAATGAACACAGATGCTTTAGTAAATATAAATGCAGAACAAGTACCTACACTAGATATTTTATTAATGATGACAGTTTTGATGTTGCTTCCATCGATTGTCGTTATGATGACGTCCTTTGTAAGAATCATTATAGTACTTTCTTTTACTCGGACAGCGCTTGGAACACAACAGGCACCGCCTAACATGGTATTGATAGGTATAGCTTTGTTTTTGACACTATTTATAATGAGTCCGGTGATCAGTACGATAAATGAAGAGGCTTATACACCCTATAACGAAGGTGAGATTACCCAGGAAGAGGCATTAGATAGGGCGACTGTTCCTTTGAAAGATTTTATGTTAAAGCAGACGGAGATCAGCTCCTTAAATCTTTTCTTAGATATGTCAGGAACCCCAGAGGATACACCGGTCGAAGATATCCCACTAACAGTTGTAGTACCGGCATTTATGACAAGTGAGTTAGGAAGGGGATTTACAGCAGGATTACTGCTATTTATACCGTTTTTATTAATTGATATCATCGTTGCGAGTACACTGATGTCAATGGGGATGATTATGTTGCCACCAGCGACCATTTCCCTACCGTTTAAACTGTTACTCTTTGTATCGATTAATGGGTGGGAGCTGTTATTTTCATCGATGGTTCAAAGTTTTAACATATGACCGGGTGAGAGACATGAGTTACACAAAGTAGAAGGGGGATAGAGTGCTATGTCGATAGGGGAAATCAATGACTTGTTTGTAGAACTGTTTTATTTGGCAATTCAGTTTGGTGGACCGATGTTAATAGTATCTATGATAGTAGGTATTGCTATTTCTATCCTACAAGCAGCAACCCAGATTAATGAACAGACATTAACATTTGTACCCAAGTTATTGGTGATAGGAATAATGTTAGTACTTACAGGGAATGCGATATTAACAGGTTTGCAAGAATTTGCAATAAGAGTGTTTGAGATGATAGTGCAAGGGTAGGTAAAGAGCATGTTGATTGCAGGAACACAAGAATTTATCTTGTTTACCCTCATTATCATGAGGATGTCAGGGATGATTTTTTTGAATCCGATATTTGGTCGAAGAAACATTCCCAATATGTTAAAAGTTGGATTGTCACTGCTGTTAGCAGTTATAGTGTTTCCAACAGTAGAGATACAAGAGATAGAAGTAAATAATTCAATTATGTATAGTGTACTGCTACTAAAAGAGTTCGTAGTGGGCTTCTTGATAGGAATGGTAATGCAGATATTTGAGATGGTTGCTATTTACGCAGGTACAATTATAGATTTTCAGATGGGTCTTGCAATGGCAAGTGTATATGATGCACAAAGCGGTGGGCAAATAGCGCTAACAGGAAATATATTACAGTTATATTTTTTACTGTTATTTTTTGCAGTAGATGGTCATTTGGCAGTTTTTAAAATTTTGATGACCTCCCATGAGGTAGTGCCGTATGCAGCAATTGCTTTAGGTGCAGATGCAGCAGATGCCATTCTGGTGATATTTCTAGAGTGTGTAGCGCTTGCAGTAAAGCTAGCATTCCCATTGATTGCATTTGAATTTATTATGGAAATTGCGATTGGATTATTGATGAGAATGATTCCACAAATTAATTTATTTGTGATGAGTATACAGTTAAGAGTAATCATGGGGATAGTTATGTTAGTGCTTTTGATGTCGCCTATAGGAGATTACTTAGGAAATGTAATTACAGAGATGGTAGGATCCATTCAAGAAGTGCTAACCACAATAAGTTAGAAAAAGGATGTGAGAGACTTTGGCGGCAGATTCAAAAACAGAGAAAGCCACCCCCAAGAAGCGTCGGGATGAACGGAAAGAAGGAAATGTTTTCAAGAGTACTGACGTAGTAAATGTAGTATTTATTTTTGTAGCATTTATAGCGATAGAAACATTGTTTCCTTACATCTACGATGAGATAAGCAACTTTACTAAGCGATTTCTCACATTGGTAGGAGATATGAATGTAGTTACGAATGATGATATTATTTCACTATCTCTAGAATTTGTGACTTCAGTAGCAATTATCGTATTACCATTTGCTTTTATCTGTATAGTTTTAGGAGTCTTACTTCACAGTATACAGACGAAATTTTTATTCGCATCAAAGTCATTAAGACCTAAATTTAGTCGATTGAATCCTATTGAAGGGATAAAAAAATTATTTTCTCTAAAAAATGTAGTAGAACTGATAAAAAATTTAATCAAAGTAGTTATATTAATAGTAGTGGTATATTTTTTATTAGTAGAGTATGTAGTGGATGTTACAAGAACTATGGATATGGATGTTGCAACATCTGTGGTGTTTATGTTTGGAATGGTCATGGACATGATCATCCGAATTTCTATGATATTTGCTGTAATAGCGTTTCTCGATTTCTTGTACCAGCGATGGGACTATGAGAGAAGGATTCGTATGTCAAAAGAAGACATAAAAGAAGAGCATAAACAAACGGAGGGAAATCCTCAAATTAAAGGTAAAATAAAGGAAACACAAAGACAGATGGCAAGGATGCGTATGATGCAAGCAGTGCCAAATGCAGATGTTATTATTAAGAACCCAACCCACTTTGCAGTTGCACTCTCGTATAATAAGGAGAAACACATGGCTCCGATAGTGGTTGCTAAAGGACAAGATGAACTCGCCTTTCGAATTATCGCGGTGGGTGAGGAAAATGAAGTTCCTGTTATAGAGAACAAACCACTGGCAAGAGGGATTTATGCACAAGCAGAAGTAAATGATGAAATTCCGGCGGAGTTTTACGGTGCGGTAGCAGAAGTTTTAGTTTATGTATATAAATTAAATAACAAGTTGAGGTAAAACATGAAAAGATTACTAAACAATGCAGTTGCTATTTTTGTAGTAGTTGTAGTATTACTATTGATTATACCGATGTCACCATTTATGTTGGATGTCATGATTATTATAAATATAGCTGTGTCGATGATTATTTTATTAATCAGTATGAATATAAAAGAGCCGTTAGAGTTCTCGATTTTTCCTTCATTATTGCTGATTACGACACTTTTTCGCCTAGGGATAAACGTTTCGTCTACAAGAAATATTTTAACGAGACAAGGTGAAGCAGGGCAAGTTATCAAGTCATTTGGAGATTTTGTGCTCCAAGGAAATGTAGTAGTAGGTTTTATTATCTTCCTAATTATCGTTTTGGTACAGTTTATAGTTATTACTAAGGGAGCAGAACGTGTGGCAGAAGTTGCGGCTAGATTTACATTGGATGCGATGCCAGGGAAACAGATGTCTATTGATGCGGATCTGAATTCAGGGTTGATCAATGAACAACAAGCAAGAATTAGAAGAGAGAATATCCAAAGAGAAGCAGATTTCTATGGAGCAATGGATGGTGCGACTAAGATTGTAAAAGGGGATGCGATTATGTCCCTAATCATTACTGCAATCAATATCATAGGAGGGTCTATTATAGGGATACTTCAGTCTGGTATGGAGATTGGAGAAGTGTTGACAGTTTATTCGATTGCAACAGTCGGAGATGGACTTGTATCACAGATTCCAGCGCTTTTGATTTCGACAGCAACAGGCATGATTGTAACTCGTGCTGTTTCAGAGGGAAGTTTAAACCAAGATGTTTCAAAGCAGTTTTTGGCACAACCTAGAGCTATTATGATGACAGGTGGCGTACTGTTAATCTTAGCAGTTATTCCAGGAATGCCAGTGATTCCACTTGTATTATTAGGTTTTGGAATGATTTTTGCAGGGTATCGATTGTCAAGGAGAATGCTATTTGGAAAAGAAGCAGAAGAGCAAGAAGTACTGGTGCCACAAGAACAGACAGCTTCAGAAGAAGATTATTACAGAGATATTAACAATGTGTATTCTATTATTGGGGTTGAACCGATTGAGATGGAGTTTGGATATAGCTTAATTCCGCTAATTGATGAATCGAACGGCGGAAGAATGATTAATAGGATTGTCATATTCAGAAGGCAGTATGCAGAGGAAATGGGATTTGTTATACCATCCGTGCGATTGAGAGATAGCTCCAGATTGAATACAAATCAGTATGTTGTGAAAATAAAAGGAGAAGAGATTGCAAGGGGAGAGATATTAGTAGATCATTACCTAGCCTTAGAGCCATCTGCTCCAGCAGGTGATATAGTAGGAATTGACACAATAGAGCCAGCGTATGGAATTCCGAGTAAATGGATACTTCCAGAGAATAAAGAAATGGCAGAGATATACGGGTACACAGTTATCGATCCACTTTCAGTTATGTTGACGCATTTATCTGAGACGATAAAGCAACATTCTTATGAATTGCTGAGTAGACAAGAGGTGGTATTACTACTTGAAAATACAAAAAAAATTGCAGAGGAATTAGTAAATGAAGTCGTGCCAAATATAGTTTCGTATGGAAATTTACAGAAAATTCTGATAAACTTATTAAAAGAGGGCGTTCCGATTAAAGATATGGAAACAATTCTTGAAACAATTGCAGACAGTGCGGGAGCAGGGTTAGATTTAATGAGCGTGACTGAAAATATTCGTGTTGCATTAAAGAGAACTATCACGAGAAGATTTTGTGAGAGTGGGCAGATGCGAGTAGTTACTATAGATGCTAACTTAGAAAAAATGCTAGTTTCAAGTATGGCTAAAAGTGATAAAGGTGTGTACTTAGCGATGAACCCGGAAGTGATACAAAGCATGATCCAGCAGATAGGCGAACAGCTAAAGAAGTTTCAAGAACTATCACAGGATGCAATCATATTGACAAGTCAAGTGATTCGCCCACATCTGTATCAGATGCTTGAACAATTCTACCCATCACTTTATGTATTGGCATTTAATGAAATTGCTAATAATGTTCAAATACAAGCAATCGGAAATATTAATGCAGAATAGAGGTATATAGATGACAAATGAAGAACTATTTACTCTCTACAAAAGTACAGGGAGATTAGATATTAAGCAAGAGATTGCGCTTCGCTACCTTCCAGTCGTAAAGAGCATCGCGCTTCAGATGCGTAACGTATATATTGGATTTGAACAGGTAGAAGATATTATCAATGAAGGTGTTATCATCTTAATGAAAGAAATCGATAGATACGATTCTTCTAAAAATGCAAAATTCGAAACCTTTGTTTCAAAGCGATTAAAAGGAATGATTATAGATTTAGCGAGAAAACAAGATTGGGTACCTCGTGGTGTAAGAAAGACATACAAAGATATTAACGAAACAATCACTGCGTTTTACACAGAGCATGGAAGAGAACCGGAGCCAGAAGAGGTAGCTAAAATTCTTAACATCGAAGAAGGCAAGTATGATAGTGTTATGGGGAAAGCAAATTTATTTTCTATTTTATCCCTAGATATGGCACTTGAAGAAAGTAGTGAGCAAAGAAAAGCAACCCAAGTATCTTCGGATAAAATCGAGGAACAACCTGAAGAGAATTACCTAGAGTTAGAATTAAAACAGACGTTGATAGAGGGAATACATAAGTTAAATGAAAAGGAACAGTTAGTAATCTCGCTCTATTATGTTGAAGAGATAAACATGAAAGAAATTGCATCAGTTATGGATTTGAGTGAGCCAAGAGTTTCACAGATTCATGCGATGGCTATCAATAAATTGCGTGGACACATTGAAATGAGTAATTAATAGGAGGGAAATATATGAACCAAGGATTTTATAATTTAACTTCGAGTATGTTAACACAAACTAGAAACCTAAATGTGATTAGTAATAACATGTCAAATGTATCTACATCTGGATATAAGAGTGATAAATTTATAGCACAGACATTTGAAGAGGTAATGGTATCTAGAAGTCAGAACAAAGCAATGGAGGGAGCAACAGAAGTAGGATCAATTTACAAAGCAGTGGTGGCAGATAGGAATTATACTGACTTTAGTCAAGTAGGAGCCATGCCGACTACTCATCCTTTGGACTTTGCATTACAATCCAGTGGATTTTTCACAATCCAGACAGACGAAGGAAATGTATATACTAGAAATGGCTCGTTTTCTTTAGATGGAGAAGGATATCTAACATTACAAGGAATAGGTAGAGTTATGGGAGAGAACGGTCCGATTCAATTGGGGACTGATAAGATTATTGCAGATAGTGCAGGTAATATTTTCTCGGAAGAGACAGGACAATTATTCGGTACGTTAGAAATTGTAGATTTTAACGATTATGATGCAGATTTAATAAAGACGACAGGAGATGTATTTGTGGCAAATGCAGCACCTATAGCAGTAGAAGCACAAGTGGTCAATCAAGCACTTGAGGGATCGAATGTAGACTCTATAGAGCAGATGACTGATATGATGGCAAGTCAGAGAACATTGCAAAGCAGTGCACAAGTTTTGCAGATGTATGATCAATTACTTCAAAAGATTGTAACACAGTTGGGTCCAAGATAAGTAATTTGAGGAGGTTAAAATATGGATATGTCTTTTTACACAGCTGCAGTGGGTACGAGTACTCAGCAAAAGAGAATGGATACGATTTCAAATAATATTGCTAATGTAAATACTACGGGATTTAAAAGTAAGACTGTAGCATTTCAAGATTTAATGTATGTGAATATGAGAGCAGAGGATGGAGAATTAACCAACTTAACAGCAGGCACAGGAACTAAGATAAGCCATACAAATACAGATTTTAATGGAGCAGGATTTGCACCAGCAGAAGGTGGATACAATTATGCGATTTCAGGGGATGGTTTCTTTATGTTGTCAGACCCTACAACTAATGAGATTAGTTACACTAGAAATGGTGTCTTCTCAGCGTCAGAGAGAGCAGATGGGATGTATCTTACGAGTGATGGAGGGAAGCTTGTCTTAGATGAAAATAGGAATCCAATAAGGCTTGGAGAAGATGATGAATTATCAGGACTACCAGGAATCTATGATTTTATCAATAAAGATGGAATGCTTAGCGTTGGTGATAATGAATTTATACCTGTCGAGAAGAATGGGGAGCCATTTCTTAATCCTGAGGCAAAATTGATGGAGAACTTCTTGGAGATGTCAAATGTTGATTTGGCAACAGAATTGGCAAATACAATAGAGGCGTCAAGAGCATATTCATATGTATTGAAGATGGTACAAGTATCAGATGAAGTTACAAGTACAGTAAATAGTCTGAGAAAATAATGGGAAGGGAACTATGGAAAATGGGAACGACGAATTATGATGAGATAAGCGAAATGGGAAAAGACATCATTAAAGAAATTGGTAACATTGGAATGGGAAGCGCAGCTACCGCGATTTCACAGATATTGAATACGCCAGTGAGAATTGCGCTACCAAGCGTAGAACTATTGGATTTCAATGAGTCTATTCGGCATGTAGGTGATGCAGAAGAAGCAGTGATGGCAGTAATGGCAGAGATGATAGGTGAGGTAAAAGGTGTTGTATTATTTCTCTTCCGTAAGAATTTTGCAAATGCATTGATAAAAGAGATGCTAGGTACGGAAGTTATAAATTATGAAAAGATAGACGAGATGTCTTTCTCGGCTCTGACAGAGGTGGGGAATATTGTAATTTCCTCATACGCTAATGCGCTTTCAGGACTGATAAATTTAGATATTCAACTATCTGTTCCTACAGGGACGATGAATATGTTGGGAGGAATATTAAACGTTCCTATGGTAGAAGTTGGTTATGAAGCTGATAAATTGTTAATGGTAAAAGGGGAATTTTACATACAAAATGAGCTGCATGAAGATTGCTTATTGATGATACCTTCTGTAAAGTCACTAGATACCATATTAAATAAGTTAGGATGTTGATGGGAAATATGATTACTGTTAATATAGCAGATATGCAAATAGGAAAACAAAATGATGTATTGATTACATATGCCTTAGGTTCATGTGTAGGAATCAGTTTGTATGATCCCGCATTAAAACTAGCAGCTTTACTACATATTATGTTACCAAGTGCCCTGAAAGTAAATGAGCAACAAGTATATAAATTTGCGGATACAGGAATTAGAAAAATGATTCTTGAGATGAATCAAAAAGGTGGCATAAGAAGTAGATATGTATGCAAGATAGCAGGTGGGGCAAAGATGTTCAACACCTTCGAAAACTCAAGCCTCGGAAATATAGGGCAACGCAACATTGAAGCGGTTAAGTCCATACTAAACTTGGAACATATACCGATTGTAGGGCAAGAAGTAGGCGGAGGTATCGCGCGTACAATGTCTATAGAAGTAGCTACAGGGCGAGTGAGCATTCGAACAATAGGGCATACAGATGTGTGGATATAGTGAAAAAGAGAGGGCAGTGCAGTGGAAAATATGGAAGTGATGCAATTTAAGGTGTATGGAGAGCTTTATGGGATAGATGTAAAGCATGTAAAAGAAATTATGGTAGCGACAAAATCAAAACCAGTTCCAGATTCTCATAAAATTGTAGAGGGAGTATTTAAACAGAGAGAGGCTATAATCACAGTGATTGATTTACCTTATTATTTGAGCAAAAATGAATCAGACACTAGTGATAAAGATTTATTTGTGATTACTAATTTTAATAATATGAATATTGCACTAAGAGTGCATTCTGTGGAAGGAATCTTAAAGATTTCAGAAAGAGATATTAAAAAGCAAGATACAGAGTTTTATAATGAAGAAAAAGGTGCTTCAGGTGGAATTGTAGAAAGTGACAATGAACTGATGGTGCTTATCGATATAGAAAAAGTAGTAGGAGATATCTCGATGGAGATTCATAACGTGTAAAGGTGGAGGGAACGTATTGTGGCAGTGACAATCGTAGTAACGAATCAAAAAGGAGGAGTAGGTAAAACGACTACTTCAAATGCCATCGTGGCAGGTCTTATCAAAAGAAATAAAAAAGTTCTATCTATAGATTTGGATCCGCAAGGAAATCTAGGGTTTAGTTTAGGAGTAGATATAGAAGAAGGACATACAGTTAATGAACTTCTTAAGGGTGAAACTGGTATTCGTCAAGTTATTCGTCAATCAGAAGAATATGGAGATGTTATCACATCCAATATTTTACTTAGCGAAGCAAACGTACAAGTGCAAAACCAAGATAAGCAAACTGTACTGAAAAATGCATTATTAGAGGTGGAAGATGAGTACGATTATATTGTGATTGATACTCCACCAGCATTGAATCTTTTGACGATAAATGCATATGTTGCAGCAAATTATTTGATTATTCCAATGTCTGCTGAGATATTAAGCCTAGTAGGACTTGTGCAATTAAAAGAAACAATAGAGAGTGTGACGTCATCGATAAACCCAAATCTACAAGTTCTTGGAATTTTATTGACTAGATACAACGCAAGAACAAATTTGGCGAAGGATGTGAAAGAGATGGCAGAAACAGTAGCAGGTCAAATCGGAACATCATTGTTTGAAACAACGATAAGATCTGGAGTAGCGGTAGGAGAAGCACCGGCACATGGAATGAGTGTTATAGATTATTCACCGAGATCCAATCCATCAAAAGATTACAGAAGTTTTATTACGGAAATGTTAAAAAGAATATAATTTGCAAATGAGTAATCATTTTTATTAGAGAGAATGGAGGGAGTATAAAATGGCAAGAAAGTCCAATAAGACAAACCATGTACTTAATTTAATTTCCAATGGTGGAGACACGAGTTTAGAAGAAATAGAAAAACAGGCACGTCCTCCAATTGATCCAGAGCAAAGCACGATTTCTGTAGTACAACCAAAAGAGGCAAACAACCAGATTGCGGAAAAAATTCGTGAATCGTTAGAAGAAAGTATCGAAGAGGTTGTAGAAAGTGAAAGCTTAGCAGAAGAGTTACTAACAGAGCAAGCAACCGAAAGTGCGGTAGAAGCACCGATAAGTGAGAGTGTAGAAGAACCAACGAGTGAGAAAACAGCGCGTTTTATCAGTGTGATGGAGCATATTGTAAAAGAGCAAGTGTTAGAATATATGGATAATTTTGGATGCTGTTCCTGCTCTCGTTGTATTGCGGATACAATGGCATTGGCCCTTACGAATTTACCTGCTAAATATATAGTAGTAAATGCAGATGATATTTCACCACTACTGAACTATTATTCAACAAAATATGCAAGTCTTGTAATGATTGAGTTAACTAAGGCTAGCATTCAAGTAAAAGAAAATCCACATCATGATAAAGAATAGTTGAGTTTTACTTAACTATTCTTTTTTTCTGTCGATAGAAAGTTATCAAGGAAAAATATTAAGAAAAAGGCGATATATCATATAGAGCAATGTAATTATAAGGAGGATATAATATGTCATCAATTAGTGGAGTAACAAGTTCATCAGGATTAAGTGGGTATGGTGGTTTAGCCAGTGGATTAGACAGAGATACGTTGATAGAGGATATGACCTATGCAACAAGGCTGAAGATAGCAAAGCAAGAGCAAGAAAAGCAGACTATGCTATGGACGCAAAATGCAATGCAAGGGTTAACTTCATCAATGTATGATTTTAGTGAGAAATATATGTCATTTACATCATCTTCAAATTTGCTATCATCTACTTTATTTGCACAAAGTTTAATTACAGCTGTAGGAAGTAACAGTAACTATGTATCTGTAAAAGGGGTAAGTTCATCTGCGAATAATATGGTAATAGCAGGAGTAAAGCAGCTGGCACAAGATGCAAAGATGACTACAGCAGGAACCTCTTCTAATCAACTGCTTTCAACAGGTCAATTTAAAGCCGATTTTTCAACCTCTCAGATTGAAAAGAGCAAAGTAGAAGGTGATAGTATCGTACTAAAATATGGTGGTGAAAACTATACTGTAAATATAAGCGATATAGCTGATTTGAGTTCAGAGAATGGCATGCAAGCGATTGCGGATGCAATCAATAAAGGTCTTTCCGAAGTAGATGTTCCACAAGCAGGTGGAGGAACTCAAAAATTTAGCGAAGTATTATCATTTTCAGTATCAGATTCAGGAGTGTTCTCGATTACAGGTAACGGATTAGGAAACTCAGTTGAGATTGTTAGTGGAACAGGGAACGTCTTAACAGAGCTAGGTTTTGTAGCAGAAGGGGAGACACCAAGCGAGTTAACAGTTGAAGGAAGTGGAACATTATCGGCAAAAAGTGCGGTAACAAGAGCAGATGTTGTAGAAAGTGAGATGGCAAATACCTTCTTAGAAGGTAAGACACTAAGTTTTAGCTATAACGGAAAAACAGAGACAATTACACTAGGAGCATATAATAACGCAGGGGATATGAAAGATGATATCCAAGCGCAGTTAAATCAAGCATTTGGAGCAAACAGAATTTCAGTAGGTTTGGATGTTGATGCATCAGGCAATGCTAGTTTAGAATTTAAGACAGTAACACCAAGCGGAAACGATACTACTTCACATTTATATATTGCAGGTGGTAGCAGTGAATTGTTAGGTGGAGAAGGATTTTTTGGAATTGATGCAGGAGCATCTAACCGTGTAGATTTAAATAAAAGCATCGCTGAATCAGGATTAAAAGGAGATGCTGTAATAGCGGAACCATCAAAGATGATCATTTCAAATAATGGAGTTACTGTGGATTTGATGGCTGATTATGGACTTTCATGGGATAGTAGTGTTCAAGAGATCATAGATACAATTAATGATATTGAAGAATTGAATTTAGAAGTGTCTTATCAAAAAGAGACTGATAAATTTCTTGTTAAGTCGACACAAGAAGGCGCAAGTGGAGTGATAGATTTAAGTGGTGATATAGCAAAGCAGTTGTTTGGAGATGTAGAAGGGCAGAGAATTGAAGGGCAAGATGCGATAGTAGCAGTACAGTATGAAGGTATGGATAGTCCAGTTGAGCTTACTAGATCTTCAAATTCATTTGATATGGATGGATTAAGTGTATCAGTATCTGGAACATTTGGATATACAGGAGATACCATTGATACTATTGATGCATCGCAGTCAGTAAAATTTGATGCAGAAGTTGATACGGAAAAGACGACTGAAGTAGTAAAAGAGATGATAGATGCTTATAATAAGATTTTAGCAGATGTAAACTCTGAGCTTACAACAGTACACGATAGAGATTATGCACCACTAACAGATGATCAAAAAGAAGACATGTCTGAGAGCGAAATCGAAAATTGGGAAGAAGAAGCGATGAAAGGTATGCTCTATAATGACAGTGATTTAAGAAGCTTATCAGACGAGCTTAGATTTTTAATTCCAACTTCTATGCGTGAGACATTTGAAGAGATGGGAATTACTGTGTCTACAGATTATAAAGATAAAGGTAAGATTAACTTTGATGAAACGAAGTTTAAAGCAGCCCTAGAAGAGGATCCAGAAGCAGTTCAAGATGCATTTACAGTAAAGGAAGAGACTAATGCAGATGGAACAACCACAGCGGCAGGATTGATGGTGCGCCTTGATGAAATTATGGATAAGTATGCTGGAATGACAGGGGCTACAAAAGGAATCCTAGTAGAAAAAGCAGGATCTATTCACGCACCGACCACAGTTATAGAGAATACTTATCAGAATGAAATTAAGATGATTGATGAATTGATTGCGGATTTTGAGGATCAATTAGAAATGGAACAAGATCGATATGTACGAGAGTTTACTACACTTGAGACATTGATTTCACAGATGAACTCTCAAAGCAGTTATATCAGTTCTATGTTCACTTATTAGAGGGGGCACGATAAAATATGTATGAAAAAGGATTGCAGCAGTATAAGGAACAGTCAGTAATGACTATGACACAAGGGGAATTGCTAGTGCTGTTGTATGATGAGTTGCTAAAAAGATTGAAGAGAGCAGAGATTTCTTGCGAAAATCAAGTATTTGATACCTTTGAGCAGTCGATTCAACGAGCAGTAGAGATTTTGCAATACCTAAAACAAACTTTAAATTATGATTATGCTATCAGTAGAGAGTTGGCTAATTTGTACAATTTTTATATAAAAGAACTCTCTAGAGCAAAAGCAAGCAGAAAGGTAGAGCCGATACAAGGGATTCAACCATTGATTAGCGAAGTGAGAAGCGCATTCATAGAAGCGAAAAAAGAGGCGTAGACGTATGATGTCAAAAGAAGAAAAAATGAAAGCTGTCGCTGAGTTTATAGAGTCAGAGCTAAAGTGTAAGTATAGACATATGAGTTTGGTGTTAGATGAGACAAAGTTATTAAAACAAGCTTTAGAGGAAAATAATAAATTTGCATCAAAAGAATCACTTTCTTGTAGAGCAAAGCACCTAGAAGAAGTAAAAGGTTGCGATAGACGCATTTTACAAAAAGTAGACGAGATGGGTGTGATCTCGGTTTTTAGAGCCAATCTATTACTTCGGAACCAAATTGCTGAAAGCGGGTTAGCAGAACAAGATGAGTTTAAAGACTGCATAGTTTTGACAGGTGGCATCCGAAGTGTGTGGGAAAGAATTGTTGAAGTCGATAAGTTAATGAGTCAGAGAGTGGTTGGGAAGCAATCATATTACGAGTAAAAAAACAAGATGAAACACTCAGGTCGAGGTTTCATCTTGTTTCATGTTATGCATAACAACAGTTACGGTTGCGAAAGAACCCATATAGGTCCGCCGTTGTATGCATTTTTAGATACTTGAGAGACGAGGGTTGAAATAGGCCAAGTCTTACTACTACGCTCAGGACTTGCAGGGTCGTGAATGTAGATAGTGCCATCTGGAGCGTAACCATAAGCGATGATAAAGTGTCCTCCATCAGTGAAGTCGCCAGGTCCCATGAGGAAAACAATAATTTTATCCTGTAGAAAAATCATCTTGGCGATATCCTCGCTGACAGAAGAGAGAATTTCCACTTTTAGACCGAAATTAGTAGCACCGTCAGGGATCAAAGCATGCACAGAACCGCTGTCGGGATAATGGTAGCTATTCTGGGTAGACCAGTCAGCAGCTTGTACAGGTGTTAAGTTTTGGTCAGAGAGTGAGCTAACCCCTATAGCAAGGACAGTAGGTCCACATCCATGTGACGCCATAGGATCCACACCACCATAAAGGTAATTAGCCCATGAAGGGTCATTTTGTGTATAAGCGACAATAGGTACTTTATATTCATCGAGTAAACCTTCAACAGGAATAGCAGAGGTGGTCTGTGGAAGTGAATTTACCTCAGTTTGTGCAGTAACATCTTGCAATGTAGAGCCAGATAGTGATAAACTTAATAAAACGGTTAGAAAACTCAAATAGATTAATTGTTTCTTTGTTTTCATCATAACCTCCTTATATATCTAGTATAACGAATAGTTGAGAAAAAAAAAAGAGGAAAAACAATGGAAAAAGAAATAGAGATAGAATTTCGTAAAGTGACAAAAAAATACAATAATAAAATATTAGCCTTAGAAGATGCATCTTTTTCAATAGAAAAAGGTGAATTTGTGTTTATTGTAGGGAAAAGCGGGTCGGGAAAGAGTACGCTTTTAAAGTTGCTTTCTGGGCAGGAAATGCCGACATCAGGAAATGTTATTATTGGGAAAAAAGATACCCAAAAATTAAACACTAAGGAGATTCCCTACTTCCGGAGGCAATTTGGGATTATGGATACAGAGATTGGGTTATTACAAGATAAAACAGTATATGAAAATATAGATTTTCCATTGATAGCCACAGAAGTAAAAAGAAAGATTCGAAAAAAAAGAATAGAAAAAACGCTTTCAACTGTGGGGATTGCTAATAAGGCAAATTTTTTCCCTGAAGAAATCTCAGTAGGTGAGGCGGCAAGAGTATTGTTAGCAAGAGCGATTGTGACAAATCCCAAAATAATGGTAATTGACGAGCCAACAGCTAATATCAGTGGAGGTATGGCGTGGGATATGATGTATCTTTTAGAAGAATTGAACAGATTGGGGATTACAATGATAGTTGCAAGCCACTCAAGGGAACTAGTTACTATTATGAAAAAAAGGGTAATCACACTGGTATCAGGTGCAGTGGTATCAGACGAAAAAAACAGTATTTATGACGAAAAAAAGATGGATGTGTTTGAGGAGAAGAGGGTGGCATATGAGCGAGAGAAAAGCAAGAAGTAGTGACTTGAGATATTTGTTAGATTTGCTATCAGCAGTTGTAAATCAAGATGAAATCCCAAGGACACAGATACCACCACTTTGGGATTATATATATAAGACAGCAGATTATCACGACGTGGCTAATGTGGTTTATTATGCCATTTTAGGGTTGGAAAGTGGTAGTAAAAAAACATGGAGAAAGCCATTTGAAGATAGGTTTCGTGATGCAGTATTTAGTGAGGAGCGTTTTTCAGGAGCTATAAAGGATATATTTAACTTGTTTGAGGAGAGACAGATTCATTGCCTTATAGTTTCTGATTATAAGATGAGAGAATTTTATCCCAAAAAAGAGATGCGATTCATAAAGAAAGTTAAGTTGCTAGTAGAAAAAGAGTCACTAACTCAAGCTATGGAAACGCTGAAATACTTAGATTATGAGCAAAAAGAAGAGGAAGAAGGAATCGTGTTGTTCTACAAGATTCCAGGAGTTACAGTACAATTAGTGACAGAATTTTCTTTTCTAAACAAAAAAATTCAAAAGTATTTTTCGGAAAAATTGAATCATTTTACTGTAGAGTATAAAAAATATTATATTCACAAATTGACAACTGAACAATTTTACCTTTACTTATTTTCTTGTGCAGCGGAAAAATTTGCTATTGGAGAGCTTAGTATTCAAGATGTTTTGGATATATGGTGTTATTACCTACAAGTATATAAACTCCTGGATTATAATGCGGTTAATAAAGCATTAGAAGATTTGAATATTGATACATTTCATGTGTATCTAGTGAAATTATCAGCATTTTGGTTTGGAAATATGAATTTCCCGGAAGAAGATGAAGTGTTTAGAGATATGGAACGATACATTTTTTCAAAAGGGATAAAAGGGAGAGCGTTAAGTGCAAAGATTTTACCTTTAGTTGAAGAGGTGAGCCAAGATTATTTGAACATGTTAAAAGCTAAAAGAAGAAAACAAGCTAGAGAATGGTTCTTTCCACCACGTGAGTATATGGAAGGTATGTTTAAAATTGTCAAGAAAATACCGATATTATTACCGTTTTCTTGGGCAGTCAGGCTTGCGAGGATAGCAGGACGCTATGTAATTGTGCGACTAGAGAGAGTAAGAGCAAGGATAAAGTGGCGTTATATCAGAATAAAGCATAAAGTACATGAGTGGATTGAAAAATTAAAACCATTGAAAGAAAAACTGAAAAAACGATTTGAAAAACTAGGTAAGCAGATGAAAAAAATCAAGAATAGACTTAATTTCAAGAGATAATTGCCGATAGACTTAATAAGAGATTGATTGTTATTAGAATGAATAAAGATAAGGAGGAAAGGAAATGGGCATTTCTATAGATAAAATTTCGGGAAGCTTTGTGGGCAATGTGAATAAAAAAATGCAAGATGAGCGAATAGAGCTTGCAGACCAAAGACACCGACAGTTTGATGAAATTTTTATTTCTTCCAATAAATTGGCCGAAGAAGAAAAGAAGATTGAAGGCGGATTGACAAAGAGGCTTTCGTACGAATTAAAGCAACCGACAAACCAAGCGAAGATAGACGAATTGAAGTCGTTGGTTGAAAAGGGCGCTTACGAGATAGATGTGAATAAATTGGCGAGCAATATACTAGCATTAGGAGAATAAACTGGATGGAAGAGTATAAAAGGTTATTAAAAGAGATGATAAATGTTTTTAATGAATTAACATCGATAGCTAGTGTGAAATTAGAGTCAGCTAGTAAGAATCGTGTGGCGACAGTTGAAGAATGTATGAAAAAAGAGCAACCGATTGTAATGAAACTACGAGGTTTAGAACAAAAGCGAGAACAAGTTCAAGCAAAACTAGGGTATGAAGGGATGCAGTTCAAGCAGATTGTAGCGGTAGTCAATCCAGAGACACGGGAAGAATTGCTTCCAGTTTATGAAGGGTTAAGCAGAGCAATTCAGATGTTTCAAGAGATTAATGAAGATGTAGAGCAGATGATTCGTCTCAACTTAAGAGAGATAGATAAGGCTTTGGATAGGCAATCAGATACTATATATAAAGATAAGGCGATGGACTACGCAAAAAAGAGCAGTAGAACAGATAGAAGCATATAGTTATGTACAGGAGGAGATAAGATGATTCGTTCCACTTTTGCTGGATTTACAATGGCACAGCAAGCGTTGCTTGCTAATCAAAAGGCGATAGATGTTGCAGGGCAGAACCTGTCAAATATTAATACAACGGGATATTCGAGGCAGAGACTTGATTTAGCAAGTATTACTCCAATTGGAAATAGTTATACGAGCTCACACAATGAGAATAAAGTGGGGCAAGGTGTCACTATGACTGGAGTAAGCCAGATTAGAGATCCGTATTTAGACATTCAATATAGAAATCAGATTACAAAAGTAGGTACGGCAGATTCCATGGATCAGATACTTGAAGATATAGGAAATATTTTTGATGAAACAGAAGTTTCAGGTGTAAGAGATGCGTTTAACGATGTTATCACTCAATTGAAATTAATAGCATCATCATCAAGTTCGAGCGATGATAGCTTGGACCTTTTGGTACGTTCATCTTTTGAGTCTATGATAAATATTATTCACGATAAAGCTTCTGCACTCAATGACTTAGAGGAAGAAGTAGCGAATAAGATGGATGATGTATTGGTAGAGAATGTTAATTCATGCCTGGAACAGATTTCACAATTGAATATAGCGATTAAAAATAGTCAAGTACTTGGAAATACAGCGCTAGAACTACAGGACCGGAGAAATCAATTGATTGATGATTTAGCTACATATTTACCAATCGATGTGAAATACACAGATATCGGAAGTGCGTTTGGGGTAGTACAAGAATTGGAGATCACTTTTAAGGATACAGCAGGGAATTCTCACGTCCTCATATCAGGCGAAGAAGCTGGAAGCTTTACATTTGATATTGATGAAACAGCAGACCCAGTATATAGTCTTAACCTACAAGGCGTGGGGGCTACGACGGTTACGAATGTATCTGATTTAATAGGTAATGGAGTATTCAAGGGAAACATGGATATGTTGAACAAATCCGAAGCATTTGATGGTACAGATGCGAAAGGCATTGGTTATTATGGCGAGATGCTAGATGTATTTGTTGGACAAATTGCAGAAACTTTAAATACGATGAATGGAAGTGATTTATTTACTATATCAGATGGAAGTGGTGAGTTTACAGCAGAAAATATCCGAATTTCTCAAGAATGGATAGAAGGTACTGTGACGTTAAATAAATCAGGAGATGCAACTAAGCCAGATGGAGATTACACGAACATTCTAAAGATGATTGACGCATTGACATCAGACGAAGTATCTGTAAACGTAACTGTAGGTGGAACAAGCGTTAATGTCTATAATGGGACTATTCAAGGAATATACGATGGAATTCAAAATATTCAAGCACTCGAGAGACGTACAAGTTCTACATTGTTGAGCAGTCATATGACAGTATTGAATGAGATTACAAATTCAAAAGATTCCGTTTCCTCAGTAAGTCAAGATGAAGAGGTTATGGATTTGATGAAATATCAACAGTCATATAATGCAGCATCTAGACTGATGACGACGATGGACGAACTATTAGATAAACTAATCAATAGTACGGGAGTGGTTGGAAGATAGGAGGAAATATAACATGAGAATAACTACAAATATGGTTAGACGTAATTACCAAGATAATTTAAACTCGACTCTTACAGGATTGAATTCTGCGAGACTCCAAGTAGATACAGGGAGAAGGTTTGGAAGTTCTTATGAGGATCCAGCCTCAGCTTCAAAAGGGGTAGTGCTTGAGAACAGGTTCTCAAGAAATGAAGAATACTTGTCAGCTGTAGGAGATACGATTAAATGGCAGGATATCCAAGAAGGCATCCTAACAGAAGTGAATGATATAGCAAAAGAGATAGATAACAATTATGCTATGGCAGCCGTAAATGGAACTAATGCGAATAATAGAGCTGAATATGCAACAACATTTCGTGCGATGCAAGAATCTATGGTATATGCGCTTAATGCGATGTATGGAGAGACTTACGTAGCGAACGGGAATGATACAAAGACTCCTCCATTTGAGCTGAAAGAGGATGGAACAGTTACATATAGAGGACTTGATGTGAGTGATACATCTAATCAGGTGGCGTTAGAAGAAATGGCTAAGGAAACGGCATACGTAGACTTAGGATTTGGTTTGGAGTTTGATGCTTCAGGAGTTATTATCCCATCTACGGCTTTTGATATGTCGATGCCAGGAATTGAAGTTGTTGGTTTCGGCGAGGACGCTGATGGCAATCCGGTTAATATGATTGAATTAGTTGGGGAAATGGCAGAAGTATTAGAAGCGCCTACATTTGATAGCGAAAAGTATCATGAATTATGGACTGCATTTGGAGAAGGTGCGGAGAACGTACGCCACCAACTTGCTGAGATAGGAACAAAGAGTCAATTGCTAGAGACCACAGAGAGTAGATTAGAATTAGAGAGCATTAATATTGATGAGCAATACAAGGATGCAGTGGGCATTGAAGCATCAGAAGCAATTATGAACTTTTCATATGCGGATTATGTATATAATGCATCGTTGAAGGTGGGAATGAATATCTTAACACCTTCGCTATTAGACTTTTTGCAATAGGATGGCAATTGGTCAAGATTTAAATAGGAGAGTAGATTTACAGGGAGGTAGAAAGTTATGGAGCAATTAATTAAGATTACGACTGTTCCAATCGAGTATGAATTAAAAATTCAAGATGCTCAAATTGAAAGACGACGTGGAACTGCAGAGATGGAGATTACGAGAGATAGAGGCGGGATGAAGATTAAAAGTAGACCGGTTCGCCTAAGCATTGATTCATATGATGCTAGAAACTCCGTAGTACCGACTACGAAAACTGCGATTCAGCAGTCAGCACAAAAAGGTCAGCAAGTTGCATATCAAGCGACTGCGCAATTTGCACAAGAAGGCAAGATGCTTATCAGAGCACAGATAGGTGAAGGCACACAAACAATAAATCAAGTGCTTGGAAATCGAACAGCGAGACCAACGGGAGACTTTGAGATGGGATTTACACCTAGTGTTGGTCCAGAGATTAATTGGATTCCGCCAGAGTTATCGATTCAATATGAGATGGATAAATTAAACTTTGACGCAAAGATTAATAGTGGAAATATTGAGTTTATACCAGGAACAATTGAGCTGTCAATTACGCAGCACCCAGATGTTATGATTGAGTATACTGGGGCACCGATATACGTACCGGCAAGCGCAGCAGAGTTTTTCACAGGTGGATCAGTTGATGTGATGGCATAACAAGAATAGTAGGAGAGGGTTAAAGTATGAATCCAAAAGAGTTAAAATGCTTTTACAATGAAGAAGAGTTGATTATTTTTGAAGAGGGAATCTTTGGATTTGAGGATAAGAAGAAGTTTTTACCACTTCCTGTAGAGGAGGGGAATGACGATTTTCTACATCTGTTGAGTGTTGAAGATGAGAATGTTTCGTTTTTAATAGTTAATCCATTTACACTGAAGCAGGATTATAAGCCAATCCTTGGCAGCGATGACTATAAAAAGCTTGATACAGAAGATGATGATTGTCTTTCGTTTTACAATATTTGTGTAATGAAAGAGTCGATAGAAGATAGCACTATCAATTTGAAATGCCCAGTCGTGGTAAATACGAATACTAGAAAAGCAGTACAGGTCATTTTGGATACACAGCAGTATAAGTTTAAACATACTTTGCATGAATTGAAAGCAAAGGAGGTTTAAGCGATATGTTAGTATTACAAAGAAAAAAGGGAGAGACTTTGCTATTAGGTGATAATATTCGAGTGACAGTGGTAGAAACTACTGCAGATGGGGTGAAATTAGCGATTGAGGCACCTAAAGATGTGAAGATTCTTAGAGAAGAACTTGTAGAAGCGGCACAAGCGAATAAGGATGCTGTGACAAGTAGAGAACAGATGAAAAATTTGAAAAATATATTAAAAAAATAGATGAATCGGTTTATTCCGATTCATCTATTTTTTTGGCTCTATAATTAAAAAAAAGATATTCTAATATTTATCAGGATTATCTACAAAGTCTGAGAACTCATTTGTGGTAGAAACAGCGGGTTGTTGAGTCGAGTTGTAATTATCAGGCATAGAATTATAGTTGTTATAATCTACATTATTATAACTGTCATTGTAGTTGTAATCTGAAGCATCTTCGCGCGAGGTGTACAGTGAATCATAGGAAATCGCTTCGTTAGATAATTTGAATGTACCTACCAACTGGTTCATGAGAACGGCCTGGGTAGTGAGTTGCTCACTAGCAGCGGCACTTTCTTGGCTTGTTGCAGAGTTTGTATGTACAATGGCCGAAATCTGGTCGAGACCAGAAGTGATTTGCTCTATAAATTCCGCCTGTCCGTTAGTGGCTGTTGAAATCTCTTGTATTAGGTTAGACGTCTCATTGGATAAATCGACAACACTTACTAAGTTATTTGCTGTAGATTGTGCATGTGCAACCCCTTCTTCAATAGCAGAGATGGAAGCTTGTATCAAAGCAGTTGTACTTTGTGCAGCTTGTGCTGATTTACCAGCAAGATCACGCACCTCATCAGCAACGATAGCAAATCCTTTACCAGCGGATCCAGCTCTTGCGGCTTCTACAGCAGCATTTAAGGATAAGATGTTAGTCTGGAAGGCGATGTCTTCAATAGTCTTGCTGATTTTTCTTATTTCCTTTGAAGAGTGTTCGATTTGGCTCATGGCAGTCATCATCTGCTGCATCTGTTGATTGCTCGCAGTTAATGCGGAGGAAGTATTTATAGCCATCTCGCTTACTTGAGTAGCATTCTTGGCACTTACTGCTATTTGTTCGGAAATCTGTTCGATTGATCGAACTAAGTTTTCAATCGATGTAGCCTGTGAAGCAGCACCTTGTGCAACAGTCTGAGAACCGATAGCAACTTGGTCTGATCCAGAAGACATCTGGAGTGCAGCCTGATTTAATTGGAATAAAGCATCATTAACCTTAGTGATAAATTCTTGCATGGAATCATGTAATGGCGAAAAATCACCAACATATAAGTGGCTAGAATTAATTTCGATTGAAAAATTACCATCTGCTAGCTGTTTTAGATTGTGAGTTAAATCACTGATCATAGCTTGTAGGTTTTTTAATGTAGATTGCAAGTGAGATGACAATTGTCCTAGCTCATCAGTTGAAGAATAAGTGAGTTTAAAGTTTGCGAAATCACCTTTGGACAAAGCTTTTACCGAATTCTCCATCTCTAGGATAGGATTTACAAGACTATTTGCTAACTTTGCACTTATGATAATAGTTAAGAGAATTCCAATAGCAGCAATCACTATTAATGCAATAAATGCATAGAACATATAATTATCAAGAACCCTCAATTCATTTTCTAAAAAGAGATTAGTCTCATTAGTTAAAGAATCAAGCGCAAGTTCAGCATCTTGTATCTGAGCTAAAAAACTAGTAGTGTATATCTCGGAAGCTTCATCATAGTTTCCGGATTCGAGTAGTGGACGAATCTCACTAAATGAATTATAGCAAGTTTGAATGGCTTGCACTACGGAACTGGATTGTGCTTTTAAATCATCTGTTGGAGCAGCAACGCCAAGCGCTTCAACGTATGCTAAAAGATTAGCTTCCAATGCAGAGATATCTTCTAGAGACTGCGAAGTGTAGTTAGCTTCTTCAACTAGTAAAGTAGTAGCTAGCAGTGCAGAGAGGGCTTCAAGTGTATATTGAGCATCATCTACGGCTCCTGCGAAATTTGACGAGTCATCAGCATATGATTGAGATAAATTTCGCACATGGCTGATACTAGAAATACTAGAATAACTACTAAAAACAAAAACAAATAGAATCACACTTAAAAAAACTATAAATTTTTTCTTTATTTTAAAATTTTTCATATCAGTTATTACTCCTTTTTAATATGTATGTTTATGTTTATTCTACAATAAATTGACAAGAAAAGATACATATAATATAGAAAAAACAAAAAATAAACTAAAGTTCTTCTATTGACGCACAGAATACCTCGTTTTATAATAGAAGCGAAAATGTTTTTGATGAAGAAAAGGAGTCAGTATGAAAAGCACTGAGATTGCAAATGAGATTGCATTATTGAATATTTATGATGAAGAGATAGATTTGTTTGAAGGGCAATACAAGTTAAAAAATGGAATTATGTATAATTCTTATGTTATTTTTGATGAAAAAATAACGATTATGGATACTGTAGATAAGTCGAAAAGTGCTGAGTGGTTAACTTCGTTAGAAGAAATTTTGGGGGATAGAGAACCACATTATTTCGTGTGCCTTCATATGGAGCCAGATCATGGAGGAAGTATTGGGGACTTATTAGAGAAATATCCAAATTTAAAAGTGGTAGGGAGTGCAAAAACTTTCCAGCTTATGGAACAATTTTTTGATATAGATTTAAAAGATAATAGAATTGTTGTGAAAGAAGGCGATGCTCTAGAGCTAGGAGCACGAAGCTTGACATTTTGCATGGCACCTATGGTGCATTGGCCAGAAGTTATGGTAGCTTACGAAAATAAAGAAGGGATTTTGTTTTCGGCTGATGCCTTTGGAACTTTTGAAGCATTAGAAAAGGACGAAGCTTGGGAGTTAGAGGCTAGAAGATACTATTTTAACATTGTAGGAAAATACGGAGCACAAGTTCAAAATTTATTGAAGAAAGCTTCAAATTTAGAAATAAAAAAACTTTGTCCATTACATGGGCCTGTTCTAAGTGAAAATCTAGAGTTTTATATGGAAAAATACCAAATATGGAGCCAGTATGAGCCAGAGAATGAAGGCGTATTTATAGGATATGCTTCATTTTATGGACATACAAAGGAAGCAGCAATAATATTGAAGGAGCTTCTAGAGCAAGAAGGAGGGAAGGATGTTGTGCTTTTCGACTTGGCTAGAGAAGACTTGTCTTATGCATTGTCGTATGCGTTTCAATATGATAAGATGGTACTTGTGGCAACTTCGTATGATGGAGGGGTAATGCCAGCAGTAGAAGAGTTCTTGCATCATTTAAAAGCGAAGAATTATCAGAAGAGAAAAGTGGGATATATAGAAAATGGTTCTTGGGCACCATCTGCGATTCGAACAATGAGAGAAATTATGAGTGGATTAAAGCAGATAGAAGAATGCGAGATGAAAGTATCGATAAAATCATCATTAAAAGATGTAGATATTGAGAATATAAAGCTTCTTTCAAAAGAATTGTTGTCAAAATAGAAAGGAAGTCAGCATAGTATATATGAATAAAATAAAATTAGTAGCATTGGATTTGGATGGAACTACATTAGATACTAATCGCAGAATTAGTGAATGTACAAAAAGTGTATTAGAAAATAAGATACAAGAGGGAGTTAATATTATCGCAGCAACTGGGCGACCACGCCACTCTGTTCCAGAAGAATTTTTAAAAGTAGAAGGAGTCCGTTATTTATTAACTTGTAATGGTGCTAGAATAGTTGATATGCAAGAGAATAAGGTGCTATATGAGAAAATGCTATTAAAAGAAGAAGTGGTTAATATGATTAAGATTGCTAGGAAGTTTGATACTTATTACGAAGCGATTATAGATGGTATTGGCTATACAGAGCAAAAGATGATTGACAATCTGGTAGAATATGGTTGGATGGAGCATATGACTTCGTATATATTAAAAACGAGAAAAATAGTAAATGATATTGAGGAAACTGTCTTAAATACAAAGTCAGGAATAGATAAATTTCAAATAGTGATTAAAGATAGCGAACGAAGAATGTTGGCTATAAAAGAATTTGAAAAATTAGGTGCTTATGAGATGGATAGTGCATTTGAGAGAAATATTGAAATTACAGCTCCAGGAGTAAACAAAGGCAGTGGAGTGAGAAAGATTGCAGAGATATTGGAGATTCCTATAGAGCAAGTTATGGCGATAGGAGATGGCATGAATGATTATACGATGATAAGCGAAGCTGGTATCGGAGTTGCAATGAAAAATGCTGTGCAGGAAATAAAAGAAATCGCAGATTATATAACAGATACAAATGACGAAGATGGGGTTGCAAAGGCGATTCTTCACTTTTGTCAATAAAAAAAGAAAGTGAGCAAAAATGGGAAATATACTGAAAGCGTTCATACTAGGGGTTGTAGAAGGGATTACAGAGTGGTTGCCGATAAGTAGCACAGGACATATGATTTTAGTAGATGAGTTATTACAATTAGACGTAAGTGCTGAATTTATGGCAATGTTTTTAGTTGTGATACAATTAGGAGCAGTATTGGCAGTTGTTGTTCTTTATTTCAATAAGTTGAACCCTTTTTCGGCAAATAAGACATCAAAGCAAAAGGCTTCAGTGTGGCAGATCTGGTTCAAAGTTGCTTTGGCTAGTGTTCCAGCTGCTATTATAGGGATTTTGTTTAGTGATGCAATAGATGCTGTGTTAGAGAACTATGTGATTGTGGCATGTATGCTTATACTGTATGGGGTATTATTCATAATTGTTGAAAATAGACATAAACATGTTGAACCAAAAGTGAATAAAGTAAGAGAAATTACATATAAAGATGCATTTATTATTGGGGTACTACAAGTATTAGCACTGATACCAGGGACATCTAGGTCAGGTGTTACAATTGTAGGCGGTATGGTATTTGGAATGTCGAGACATGTAGCGGCAGAGTTTACATTTTTTTTATCGATACCAGTAATGTTTGGAGCTAGTTTTTTGAAACTTGTAGATTACGGCCTTGCTTATTCAGCAATGGAAGTAGGTGTTTTGGTGGTAGGATTTGTTACTGCATTTTTTGTATCAGTAGTAGCGATAAGATTCCTTATAGGGTATATAAAGAAGAATGACTTTAAAGTGTTTGGTTACTATCGAATAGTATTGGGAATTATTGTATTGGCATATTTCTTGATTCTAGGTAGATAAGGGAATGATGAATTAAAATGATAAAAGATAGAGTATAGGTGTGAGATGAAGTATGAGAGAATGGAGGTTGGGACGTTTATAGAACGTCCCAATCGTTTTATTGCCCATGTAGAGATACATGGTGAAAAAGAAATAGTACATGTCAAGAATACAGGGAGATGTGCGGAACTTTTAATACCAGGAGTTTTGGTATATGTTCAGCGGAGCGCCACTGAAAACCGCAAGACAAAGTGGGACTTAATAGCAGTTGAAAAGGGAGAAAGATTAATAAATATGGATTCTCAAATTCCTAATACAGTGATAAGGGAATGGATTGAAAAAGGGAATTTGTTTTCAGAAATCTCGTCTATAAAGCAGGAATATACTTATGGGAAATCAAGGATAGATTTATTTGTAGAAACAAATGGTAAAAAGTGCTTGATAGAAGTAAAGGGTGTGACACTTGAAACGGATGGAATTGTAAAATTCCCAGACGCGCCTAGTGAACGAGCTGTTAAGCATGTAGAGGAATTAATAAGAGCCAAAAAAGAAGGCTATGATTCGTATATCATTTTTGTCATTCAAATGAAAGGCGTCAAGTATTTCACTCCCAACAGAAAGACTCACAAGGCATTTGCAGAGGCACTTGTAAGGGCGGAAGAGGCTGGTGTGAAAATCCTAGCTCTTGACTGCGAGGTGAAACATGATTTTATAGAAATAGATCAAATAGTGCCAGTGGTCTTAGAACATCCTGAATTGAGGGAAATGCGAGAGCCACTAGTAGAATGGTATGAGAATAATAAAAGAGATTTGCCATGGAGAGAACATGTGACAGCATATGGAGTCTGGGTGTCGGAAATTATGTTACAGCAGACTAGAGTGGAAGCGGTAAAACCTTTTTATAAGAGATTTCTAGAAGAACTGCCAACCATTTCAGATTTGGCGATTGCTAAAGAGGAGCGATTGCTAAAACTTTGGGAAGGGCTTGGATACTACAATCGTGTGAGAAATATGCAGAAAGCAGCAAGACAAATCATGGAAGAGCATCAAGGGGTATTTCCGGAAACATACGATGAAATATTGAAATTAAAAGGGATTGGTAGTTATACAGCAGGAGCTATTAGTTCTTTTGCTTTTAAGATAGCTAAACCAGCAGTAGATGGGAATGTGTTACGAGTAATAGCAAGAATAACAGGCGATTTTTCTGATATAGCAAAACCAGCAGTGAAGAAACGGTATGAAAAGATATTAGAGAGTATTATACCGAGAGATAAGGCGAGCTCATTTAATCAAGGGTTGATAGAGTTAGGTGCAATTGTATGTGTGCCAAATGGTGAACCAAAATGTGAATATTGTCCAGTGCGGGATTTTTGTATAGCTAAACGAGAAGGATTACTAGACCAAATACCGGTAAAATCAAAATTAAAACCGAGAAAGATAGAAAGCCGCACAATATTGATTTTGAAAGATGGAGAAAATATTGCAATACGAAAGAGAGATAGAAAAGGACTACTAGCGGGACTATATGAATTTATCAACCTGTTAGGACACTACACTCAAGATGAGGTGATTGCCTATTGTAAAGAAATTGGACTGATGCCAATAAAGGTGAAAAAAGTAGAAAGTGCAAAACATATTTTTAGTCATATAGAGTGGCAGATGATAGGATATGAAGTCAAGGTGGACGAACTAGAGAAATCTTGCACACAAGAGCTAGTTTTCATCCATCCAGAAAAAATTGAAAAAGAGTATCCGATACCAGCAGCCTTTGCTGCATATACAAAATATGCAGACATCAAGCTTTACGAATAAAATGCTTTCCAGACATCATAAGAAATGTTTAAATTACCGCGACCTGAGCCAAGTTGAATATTGGGTTTGTTGGAGCCGTGAAAATCAGAACCACCAGATATTTTTAAATTATGCTTCTTAGCAAGTTGCCTTAAGTAAGCTTCATCTCCATAACGATTCATTGAGTAGGGGACCTCTAAACCATCTAATCCAGATTTTTTTAATGAAGCAATCAGCTGTTCCAATTCTTGATTTTTTAGTTTGTAGAGAAGAGGATGTGCTAAAATAGCATATCCTCCACCTTCGTGAATCAAGTCAATTGCTTGATAAGGAGTGACCTTTTCGCGTGGGACAAAACAAGGAGCGTCATCGCCTATGTACTTGGGAAAAGCATCCCACATATCGGTGACATGTCCAGCTTCATAAATAAAGCGAGCGAAATGAGCTCTAGTAAAGACTGAATTAGGAAACTTAGCAACCATTTCCTCGTAAGTGATGTCAATTCCAGCCGTGCGTAACTTCTCGATCATTTGGCGATCTCTCCATTCTCTTGCTTCCTGAAATTTTTTTAATGAATCTAAAAAATAAATATTGGTAATATCAATTCCAAGACCGAGTATATGGATATCTTTATTTTTATATGCAGTAGAAAGCTCAATACCAGGGATTACTTCGATATTATAAATAGAAGCGGCCAATTGAGCCGCTTCTATTCCGTCTATGGTATCGTGATCAGTAAGTGCAAATGCACAAAGATGTTTTTTATTAGCCAGTTCTACCAACTCTTTAGGAGAAAGCGTTCCGTCGGAACAGTTGGAGTGTGTGTGTAAATCAATTCGCCTCATGATCTAACTCCTTTTTCTTTTTATAAGGAGAAGCACTATTAGCTTCACTAGTTTTTGTGTAAATCAAGAAATATAAAGGAACAGCCATCACAAAAGCTCCAATTGCATCAACGATTGAGTGCTGTTTTAATGTTACAGTGGAGATAATAATGAGAGTTGATAGGATAAAGGTACCAACTTGTAACCACTTGTAAGTGACTAGTTTCTTGTTATGCATAATTGCGATTTGTGCTCCAATTGTATTAAAAACATGGATGCTAGGAAAAATGTTTGTCGGTGTATCTACAGAATAAAGAGTAGAGACCATTTGGGTAAATATATTAGAAGTATCAAATTCAGTTGGACGTAAATTTTGGCCATTGGGGAAAAGTGTAGAAATAACCAAAAACACAGTCATGCCGGTAATCAAAAAACCACAAAGTTTATAAAACTCCTCTTTGCTAGAGAAAAAGAAATAAGCAATTGTGCAAAATATGAAAGCAAACCAGAGATAGTAAGGTATGATAAAATACTCGATAAAAGGTATGAAGTCATCTAGTTTAACATAAATAAGCATATAATCAGAGGTGACAGACCTCTCTAAATAAGAAAACCAAAGCATATATATAACAAAGTATATAGAGACCCAAGCATGGTTATACTTTTTAATTAATTTTTTTATATCCATTACATAATCCTTTCAAGATTAGAATTTATCCCTTCATTATATCAAGTGTTGAATATAGGTGCAACATAAATTGGAAAAAATCCTTGATTCCGCGATGTTTAAGATGAATAGTTACAATTCCGATAAATAGAGGGAGATTTTCCCATATGCTTCTTGAACATTTTAGAAAAGTTCAAATTATCTTCAAAGCCTACAGAGCGACTAATGGCAGATATTGACAAATCTGAATGATTTAATAAAATACAAGCTTGCTTTAGTCTAAATTGAGTCAAGTAAGCTTTTGGTGATTGAGAAGTTATAGATTGAAAGGCTCTAAAAAGGTGGCTTCGACTAACTCCGACATAGCTTGCGATATCCAATACAGTAATCGGATAAGAGTAATTAGAGTGAATATATTCGATTCCTTTTTCTACGTATAAGGTATAAGCAGATCGGATATGAATAGGGCTGCTTAGATTAGCATTCATAAACTCAACTAATAGAAGATAGAGTTCCCCTGTCATTTGCACTGTGTTATTTAAGTTACTCCCCCTAGCATTGTAAATTTGCATCAGCCGTTGCTGAACAATTTGCTGATTATCTATTTTATACAATACAGGTAAAGAGTGTGAAAACTCTGTGGATTTTAATATGGTTTTTACGTCGGTTCCAGAAAAACCTACCCATGAGTATTCCCAAGGATCCTCTAGGTCCGCATAATAGGTGACTTCATCGAAAGGGAATATCAAAAAAGTATCACCAGTTGAAAGTTGATACGTATTTCCGTTTAAGCAGTAGTAGCCTCTTCCAGAGATGACATGATGCAAAAGATAATGATCGCGAATCCCAGGTCCCCATTGGTGAGTAGGGAGACATTTTTGATAGCCAGCGTTATGAATTGATAAAGATATCAAATTTTGAGTAGGTGTTTTGTATGAGTTTTTATATGAATTTACCATGAATTCCTCCTGTGCAACAAAATGACATATAAATAATACAAATACACATTGCATTACATAGGGATATTCTATAGTATTAGAAACAAATAGGCAACAATTGAATAATAAAATTTTGCGAAATTACAAGCATAAAGGAGAAAAATGATGACAAAACAAGAATTAACAAATAGCTTTTGTGAAGTCTATGGAAATGGTGGGGAAGTAAAGATGTTTTTTGCACCTGGAAGAGTAAATTTGATAGGAGAACACACAGACTATAATGGCGGGCACGTATTTCCTTGTGCATTAACATTGGGAACGTATGCAGCAGTTAGAAAGCGTGAAGATAACAAGTTGAGATTTTTCTCATTAAATTTCAAGCATTTAGGTGTGATAGAATCTTCTTTAGAAGACTTTGTTCCATCTAGTAGTGCAGATTGGACGAATTATCCAAAAGGTGTGATGTGGGCATTTGAAAAACGCGGATATAAATTACCACAAGGGATGGATATCTTAATTTTTGGAAATATTCCAAACGGTTCAGGACTTTCATCATCGGCATCATTAGAAGTTTTAACAGGATTGTTATTAAAAGACTTGTTTGGGTTTGATGTATCTTTAACCGATATTGCCCTTATCGGCCAATACGCAGAAAATAATTATAATGGTTGCAACTGTGGAATTATGGACCAGTTTGCAAGTGCGATGGGGAAAGCAGATAATGCAATATTCCTAGATACAAGCAACTTAGAGTATGAGTATGCACCGATTAGATTAGAAAATGCGAAAATTGTTATCACAAATAGTAAAGTTAAGCACAGCTTAGTTGAATCTAGCTATAATGATCGTAGAAATGAATGTGAAAGAGCATTGAAAGAATTACAAAAGGTAGTAGATATTCAGGCGTTAGGAGACTTGACGGAGGCAGAATTTGAAAAACATAAAGGTTCAATCACAGAGGAAGTATGCGTGAGAAGGGCGAAGCATGCAGTATATGAGAACCAAAGAACGATAAAAGCGGTTGAAGCTTTGAAGGAAAAGGACGTAAAGACATTTGGGAAGTTGATGAATGAATCGCATATTTCACTGAGAGATGACTATGAAGTATCATGTGAAGAAGTAGATGTTTTAGTAGAAATTGCATGGGCGTTAAAAGGTGTAATCGGATCTAGAATCACCGGTGGCGGATTTGGAGGATGCACAGTGAGTATTGTGGAAAATGATACAGTAGATGAATTTACAGAAAAAGTAGAAATAGAATATAAAGAAAAGACAGGTCGAGATGCAGAGTTTTATATTGTGGATATAGGAGACGGTGCACATGTTTTATAGTAATGTAAAGAAGTTGGTTCAATATGGGATAGATACAGAGTTATTGCCAGAATGTGAAAGAGCATATGCAACAAATCTTATATTAGAGATGTTTCAAGAATTGGATTACAAAGATGCAGAAATCGAAAAGATTAAAGTGTTAGATTTAGAAGAAATTTTAAAGTGCTTGCTAGATGAAGCTGTAAAACGAGAAATTATAGAGGATAGTATTACTCATAGAGATTTATTTGATACAAAGCTAATGAATTGCCTAGTTCCTAGGCCGAGCCAAATTCAGATGAAATTTGCAAGCGAATATAAAGAAGATCCTAGAAAAGCGACTGAGTATTTTTATAATCTGTCTCAAAATAGCGATTATATTCGTAGGTATCGTATATGCAAAGATAAGAAATGGCAGATAGAGAGTGAGTATGGCAATATAGATATTACGATTAATTTATCAAAACCAGAGAAAGATCCAAAAGCGATTGCAGCGGCAAAGAATGTAAAGAGTACATCATACCCGAAATGTTTGTTATGTCCTGAAAACGAAGGGTATATGGGTCATATGAATCATCCGGCACGAAATAACCATAGAATAATCCCAATTAGAATCAATGAAAATAAGTGGGGATTCCAGTATTCTCCATACGTATATTACAATGAACACTGTATCGTTTTTGCGTGTGATCACGTTCCAATGAAAATAGAGGAAGCAACATTTACGAAGTTATTTGATTTTGTAAAACTATTCCCGCATTATTTCCTTGGCTCAAATGCAGATCTACCTATAGTAGGAGGGTCAATATTAACCCATGATCATTTCCAAGGAGGTAACTATGAATTTGCTATGGAGCGAGCACCCATAAAAAAAGAATTTACAATTCCCAAATATGAAGATGTAGAAGTTGGGATTGTGAAATGGCCACTATCTGTATTAAGGCTAAGATGTAAAGACGAGAAGCGCTTGGTGAAACTAGGAACTTACATACTAAATGAATGGAGAGGCTATACAGAGAGTGAAGCATTTATATTTGCAAATACAGGTGAAACAAAGCATAACACAATAACTCCTATAGCAAGAAAACGAGGCGAGAAGTATGAGTTGGACTTAGCGCTTAGAAATAATATTACTACAGAAGAATTCCCTCTTGGAGTGTATCATCCACATCAAGAATTACATCACATAAAAAAAGAAAACATTGGGCTTATAGAGGTGATGGGTCTTGCAGTCTTGCCAGCTAGATTGAAAACGGAAATGGAAACACTAGGAAAATACCTAGTGGAAGGCAAAGATGTTAGTCAAAATGAAAGCATAGAAAAGCATGCAAAATGGGCAGGTCAGATAGTGGAAAAATATAAGAGCATTACTGAAGATAATGTAGAGTCAATTCTCGAAGAAGAAATAGGGAAAGTGTTTGTAAAAGTGTTAGAAGATGCAGGTGTGTTCAAAAATACAAAAGAAGGACAAGAAGCGTTTAGTCGATTTGTTAATAGTCTATAATGAAAACCCAAGAAAAAGCTGTGATGCATTTTCTTGGGTTTTATCTCTAGAAAAGAACTTCTATACACGAACCTATATTATTTTATTATGAAGCAAGTGTCTCGTTTTTGGTGAACTTGTGAGCGAATGGAATGAAATTACATCCAATAAAATTTCCGGCGCCTACAATAAGAATGTAAATAAGAGAATCGATATTCCAAACCCCAGCCATTGTGAAATAAAACATATTAGCAATGACGTGTTCGAAACCAATAATTGTAAAAACTATGATTGGCATAATTAATATCAAATGCTTTTCGAAATCACCTTTGCAAGTTTTATACCCTACAACAGCAATGTACATCAAAATACCACACCCAATACCCATAACAAATCCACTAAATGGAGTGTTGGAAAGTTTTGCACTTGATACTTCTTCGGCAATAGGAATTAGCTTTTCCAACTTCGTATAAAATAATAATGTACCTACCAAAAATGTTCCAATAAAGTTACCGATAAATGCTATAGCTACTGTTATAAGAAAAGAAGGAGGCTTAGAGAGGACAAAACATGCCTTTCCTGTGTACAAATTCCAATCAAATAAATAGATGGTTAAGAGACCTAAACTAAACAAAGCAGCGCCAATTACATGGTTATCAAGAGAAAGATACGCACAGCCTGCAATAGAAATGGAGATACCACCCAAGATACTTTTAACTAAATCGCTCATAAAACTACTCCTTTATATTAATGATAGAACAAATATTAGCAATACGTAGAAATAAATGCAAGTAATTACTGAAACAAATACAATTTATGCAGATTTAAGAGTGGTGGTCTATTAATTAATCAAGAATTCAGCGCGATGATAGCGAAAAAACATATTATATAAGGTATAGAAGATAGTGCAAATATAGCAAAGCATAAAAAATGTAAAAAAATGTAAAAAGAGTATTGACGAAATAAAATTTGGATGTTATTATGAATATCCACTGTGAAACGCAGTTGAACACAGAAAAAATATTTATAAAAAAAGTATTGACAACAAAAAAGACCTGTGTTATTCTAATATAGCTGTCGCTGAAACAGACGACAACAAACAAAGAACCTTGATAATTGAACAATAAACAACGAACCCTGAAAATTCTTTAAAGAA
>CAYJHQ010000007.1:0-87988 GCA_964369775.1 uncultured Lachnospiraceae bacterium | reverse complement strand
CTGTTAGTACCTATTTTTTTACTCTACGTTTTTCATACCTCACTTTACACTATCAATTTATTTTTCACTGTTAATATGACGAGATTGACAAATTTTGGAACTGAGTTCCAAAAAAGCAGAGCCTCCGCCCTGCTTCTTTCTTTTACTTTAAATTCTTTAATTTTTCTCTTACTGCTACAATTTCCTCGTGGATGTTTCCAAACGAGGTCGAGCAAAGCACTTCTTTGATGCCACTTGTTACAATTAATCTATCTGGGTCTTTTGCAAGTTCGGTTAGCTCCTTCTTGTACTTCTTTGTTGGCTTCTCTAAGGCTTTTTTAATTCTCATGTAATTTCTTGCCCCATCTATGACCACGGTTACACCCTCTGATAAGCTTAGGTTGACTATCGATCCACTGCGAGTGAGTTCGTAGTTATTGATTTTCAACTCTTGCTCGATTTGCTCCATTCTTTTCTCAATATCATTGCTAGCTAATGATTCTTGGTGAGCCTTCTCTAGCTCTGCAATAGCTACTTTATTTTCCTCATCAAGCTTTGTTTTCAATTCTTCAACTTCTCTTTTGTTTGCAATTTCTAATGCATCACACTTCGTTTGCAAATCGATCTTTTCTCTTTGGGCGCCTTTTAATTTATCAGAGAGCGACTGCTGTTCCCTTTTTGCCTCTGCAATCTTTTTCTCTAGCGACTCCACTTTTTCATTTGCTGATTCAAAGTCCTTTGTTTTTTCTTCAAGAAGCGCTAACACTTCATCTACGTGAGTTGCTAATTCCGCTTTTCGTTGCTCGAACACCTCATCCATTGAGCTCTCTTTTTGCGCCACTTGTGATTCGCGACTCTCAATACTAGACTCTTTTGCGATTAGCGCGTTCTCTCTAGCAGTAATTGATTCAAGCTCTGCCTTTTTCTGAATTAATGATTCATTAACCTCTCTGTGATTCGTGTCAAATTGCTCTTTTTCTTTCTGAAAAGCCATTTCCCTAGCTTCAAGAGCTTGCTCTCTTTGATTTAGATCGTCTAATCTTTTCTCTGCTTCTCTCACCTTCTCACAGAAAGCAGCTTTTGCATTTGCAAAGTTTTGTTGATGCGCTTCTAACTCAGCCTTCTTTGACATTGCAACCTTTCGCTCTTGAATCAGCCTGATCTGCTCTTCTTTATTTCTTTGCAATCTTCGGTTGATATCTTTAATCCCTGAAAAGGTGATTTCTATGTCTGCCTTGATGCTTTCACTTGATGATGTATGTAGTATAGACGCCTCTTCTTCATCCTCGTTTTTTTTGATTTTTTCTTTCTCCACAATCTCTACCGATTCCACTTCTGGTGTACTCTGCTCTGGGACTGAAAAGTCAAAATTTAAATTAGACAATGCCTTTTTCTTTGCCTCTGCCAAGCGGGCTGATACATCAACAGCTTTTTTAGGGATAGTTGGTTGATTTTTTTCTCTTTCCGCTGCATCACTCTCCCTCGCTGGCTCATCTTTGATTGTCTCATCTGCATCAACAACCTCTTCGTCGGTAGCAACCTCCTCTAGAGATATCTCCGCTTTTGCCATGCACTCTTTAAAGATAGGTCGCTCTTGAACGACTTTCAACTTGCTAACTATTCGCTGTAATCGGCTAATTACTCCATCGTAATCTAAAAACTCTTTATCATTTGAAATTGGCATTGAAAACTTCAAAGTTCCATTATAAAACAAAGGTTTTGCGTTGCTGTCTTGCTTCATCACGATGCCCATGATAGCTGACTCTTTAGGTCCTTCAATTGGCTCACTTAATGTTGACTCAATGCTGCAAAATCCATTTTGTCCTTTTTCTTCAATTTGCAATTTCACATTGAAGTATGAAAAGCAATTGAACTCAACTCGCCCATTCTCCTCTCTTAATCCCAAAACCCCTTCTATGCCCTGCATAAGTTTTATTAATTCTTTTTTGTTAATCATAATCATTCTCCTTTTTATGTTTGTTTACGTTGTTAATATGTGTAAATTTCTCCTTCGTGTGGAAATTATTTTTGTTTTTTTTGTTTGATTGCAAAAAAAGCAAGGTCATAATGACCCTGCTTGATAATTAACTAGCAAGTTTTCCAACACTTAATGCTAAGTCTAGCTCAAAAAGTCTTTCTTTTTTTGCCTTTAACTCAGCCTCATACGGAAATACCTGTGAAACTTCGCGTTTTGCTGCCTCAAGGTTGTACTTCAATTGTGTATTTCTCTCCTCTAGTGTCGCAATGCTGTTTTTCATTCCAGTTGAAAGATTAGCAACTTCTTGCGATAATGCAAATGCATCTCTTTTTAGACCGAGTTTATAACTGCCACATCCTTTGATAACAAGCTCGTATGAGCCAAAGCTCCAACGAGCACTCACTGTGAAGCCTCTATAAGTCCCGAGTGTGATCTCAGATCCCCTCTCTTTTAAAGCGGAACGATTTTTACAAATTGGCGTAAGAGCTATCTCTAAATTCGTATACTCTATACCATCAAATGCAGCAATAGCTTTTGATTTTTCAAATAGATCACAATCCTTACTTAAGTGATTGATTCTCTCTAAGTTTTCTTGAATTGCTGTAGGAGTATTGCGAATGCTTCTTTCTAGCGAGTGAATATTTGCATTAAAAGTAGCTTTTAATACATTCAACTTCGATACCTCAACATCCAACTCCATCTTCTCTTTGATTCTCTCGTCTCCCACGCAAAGCGCTTTGATCTCTGCATAAGAAAGCGTAGCTTCATCGATATCCTCGCACGTTCTTGATGGAGACTTGCTTGTTAGCACTTGCGAAATAAACTTCTGCTTGTTCTCAATGGTTTGCCACAAATAAGCATCAAATGTCGATGATGTCACATAGCGGTATACATATACCTTTTTGTTTCCATTACCTTGACGTTCAATCCTTCCAAGTCTTTGATCCAAATCTCCTGGTCGCCACGGACAGTCCAAATCATGCAAAGCGACTAATTTCTCCTGAATGTTTGTACCAGCTCCGCATTTTTGAGTGCTTCCAAACAATACTCTTACTGTTCCTGCTTGTACCTTTTCAAATAACTTTTTCTTTTGTACGTCCGTTTTTGCATTGTGAATAAATGCGATCTCTTCTGCTGGCACGCCTTGAGCTTCTAGCTTATGACGCACATCATTGTAAACATCTGTAAATACTTCATTATGCTCCGTGTTTGTCTTTGGTGTTGATAAATCACAAAAGATAACTTGAGTTAAGCGCTCTTTTGCTGTTTCTTTCCAAATGCGAAACACATTATTGGTCATTGTATTTACCTTGCTGTTCATATCGTCTTTTGTCAATTCGTCAATGATACGCCCATCTAGCCCTAGCTTTCGTCCGTCATTCGTAACAGAAAGCATATTATCGTCTCTTCTGTCAACCATGCCTTTCCTTATCGCCTCTGCGCGCTCTCCTAAAAGAACAACTTGCTCTGCTTGAAAATCTGTTGGCTCAACAGCAACCGTTTCAAAAACCACTTCTGGTGTTGGTAAGTTTAATTGATCAGCAACTTTCACATCTGCCACTTGCTGGAAGATCTTCATAAGTTCTGGTAAATTGTCAAATCTTGAAAATCTTGTACGCGAGCGGTACCCAGTTCCTTCTGGAGCGAGCTCCATCGTTGTTGACGTCTCTGCAAAATCCGCTGCCCATGAATCAAAATGCTCTAAGCCTAAATCCACCAGCGTATCAAATTGCAAATACTTCATCATTGTATATAACTCGACAATGGAGTTCATTACAGGCGTTCCCGTTGCAAATACAACGCCTTTGTTATTCGTTTTGTCACTTAAATATCTGCATTTCATGTATACATCTGATGATTTTTGAGAATCAGTTGTTGATAATCCAGCAACTCCCGTCATCTTTGTGTGAAAGAATAAATTCTTATAGTTGTGCGCTTCGTCGATACAAAGCAAGTCAACACCAAGCTCTTCAAAATCAAGAACATTGTCTTTTCTATCCCTCGCCATCAACTTTTGCAAACGCACTTTCAGGGACTTCTTTTGACGCTCCAACATCTTTGTAGTAATGTGTCTGCCAGAGTGTGACATATCGCTAGAAGCAAGTCTTAATATTTCCGTTTCAATATCGTCGATCTCGTTTTCTATATACTCTCGTTGATATTTTTCTGACATCGAAATTCTCTCGAATTGTGAGTGTCCAATAATAACCGCATCAAAATTCCCCATCGCTATTTTACTGCAAAAACGCTTACGATTTTTCGTCTCAAAATCCTTTGTTCTTGTCACTAAAATATTTGCTGACGGGTACAGTCTGTAAAACTCTGCTGCCCACTGCGCTGTCAAGTGATTCGGAACGACAATCATCGCTTTGTTGCAAAGACCTAACTTTTTCTTTTCCATAATAGAAGCGATAATCGTATATGTCTTGCCCGCCCCTACCACATGTGCAAGCAATGTATTTCCGCCATATAACACTCTAGCAACTCCGTTTTTTTGATGCTCCATAAGGTTAATTTCTGGATTCATTCCTTGAAATAAAATATTAGACCCATCATATTCCCTTATAGCCGTGCTGTTATACAAATCATTGTAAATTCTAAGCAAATCTTCTCGTCTATCATGGTCCGCATAAACCCAATCCTTAAACGCATCTTTAATAAGCTCTTGCTTTCCAGTCGCAACTATCGTCGCTTCTTTGTTCACTACGCGTCTTGACGTACCATTTTCATAAACAGTGTCATAAACCGTTGAAGTTTTTTGATTTAAAATATCTTCTACAAGTTGTAGCGCGTTTCTCTCTTTCAAACCATACATCTTTGAAGATTTAGGAAGGTTTCCTAAAAACCAAGAATCTTTTCCTTCCACATGCCACTCTCCGCGAGCCTCCATGTGATGCACATTTATCCATCTTGCGTAACCTGACGGACACTCAATCAATTGAACTGCAAACTCTTCAATATAATGTGCTGGTATCCAATGACTACCTAGCTTTGCCGCAACCTCTGATGAATTAAGAAATTTTGGCTGTGCCTTTTCTAAGCGATCCACATTAATTTTGTACTCGCTTTTCCCAAGAGACTCCACATTCATCTTTGCCAGCTCTAATTTTGCCTTAACATTGCCTGAAAGGTACTCATCTGCTGTCTCAAACCCTTCTGTTCTAGGGTTTTTGAATATTACACCGAACAGATCCTCAATTATTTTTTCTTCGGAAAGTCCACTAATGTTGCACATATATTCCATATCGACATATCCTTTTATGCCAATTGAAATTGCAAGTGCTGACGCGGCACTGTCCGCCTCTGTTGGCGTTGGCTTATTGCAAATAGTTCTTTTAGTAAAAATGTCTGCGAGCTCAACCAGTTCTCCCTCATCATTCACCTTTTCTAGTGAGCTTAATAAGAAGTATGATTCATCTGCCTGGAATGCCAAACTGTTTCCTCTGCTACTAATCAAGCCGTAGTTGGCTTGAAATGCGTAATACTCCTCAGTTAGTTCAGATTGTAGTACCTTCAACTCAAAATCAGAACAATTTCTCATTTGAGCATCAATAATTCCCTTTACTTTATCCCTTAAAGAAATTAGTGCTAGCACGCGATTTTTCGCCTTTTCCCCTAACTTTGGTTGCGCCATGATAGAGCCTTCTCGGTAATATAGAGTCCCTTCAATGATGGCGTATGAGAAATTCTTCACTGTAGAATCAGCTGGCACCACTGCCTCTTCTGACTCTACCTCGGTTGGCGTAATTACATTTATTACTCCATAAATGCAATCAAAAGCCTCATTCGCATCCCCCTCTTTAAATTCTGGATTAATGCACTCATAAGTTGTACCAAACTGGCCACTCACTTCTTGCATCTCGCCTAAAATCATCTCAGGGTGTGAGAAATAATATTCATTCATAGACAAACCATTGATTTCCATAGTATTTGTCCAATCCGATCCTTCTGCTACATCTACATCTTTCTTTTGCAAGAACAGAATATCTGTTGTAACTTCAGCCCCTGCGCCTTTAAATGCAGTATTTGGTAGGCGAATCGCTCCTAGCAAGTTTGCCTTTTGCGAAATCAACTCTCTCACGGCACTATCTTTTTTATCCATTGTCCCTTTTGATGTGATAAACGCCAACACTCCACCTTCACGCAGCTTGTCCAGAGCTTTCACAAAGAAGAAATCATGAATTAACAGACTGTGGTTTTTGTACGCCTCATCATAAACTTTAAAGTTGCCAAATGGAACGTTTCCAACAACCACATCGAAAAATCCGTCTTGCAAATGTGCATTTTCAAAGCCCGTCACTTGAATATTCGCATTGTCATATATCGATTTTGCGATATTTCCTGTAATTGAGTCTAACTCAACGCCATAAAGATTTGTGGAACTCAGTTCCGTTGGTAGATACTCGAAGAATCTACCCGATCCCATTGCAGGATCTAAAATGCTTCCCCCTTTAAATCCTAATCGCATAAGCGTTTTATACATGCCTTTAATGATGTGTTCTGGCGTGTAAAATGCTGTCAAAGTAGACTCTCTTGCAGCCTCGTACTCTTCTTTTGAAAGAAGTGCTTTTAATTCTTTTTGCTCTGCCTTGAATGCATCCTTTGATGAATCAAATACCTCGCTAAGGTTTCCAAACCCATTAAATTTTCTTAGGTGTGCCTTTAAGCCATCCACCAAGGTTCCCGAAAGGTGTCCTTTTAATGCCTTGATTGCATTTAAGTTAAAAAATAGCTGCTCCCCCTTACTTCCTTTCTTGTAAGATGTTTCAGAATCTATTTTTAACCCCATTGAGCTTTCTTCAATCGCAGTAATCTCTAAAGTTTCAACATCCATTGATTCTCTGTTGCTTTCTTGACTTTCCAGTTCATTAAACCACCATAGTAAATCACGCTCGTATTCCCATTCGTTGTTGTTTTTCTTGCTATTCATTTTTCAATCCTCCTAAAGATTTATTTTCAAAGTCAATATGAGTAAAAGCACAAAAAAAAGAGAAGCTTACGCCTCTCTTCTATTACGATCGAATTTGCAACAATCCGTCTTCTCCTACAACAATCTTTGATGGCTGGGCTTGCTTGTCTCCCTGCTTCTTTATCAACTCTGCTTGATAAGCCATCGTCTTGTATAAAACAATGGTCGTTGGAATTTTGGCGACCACCTCCCAAACATCTGTCATTCCTTCTTGAAACAGGCAAATCGCCGCTCGCTGACTCAAATAATCCTTTTCAATATCTGTCAGCTGCAAAGCTCCTATGTGCCCATTAATGAAATTCTCAACAAACACCTGATTGAGAGCCAGCGCATTCTTTTCGAGAGTATCTTTATACTTTGCATACTCTCCTTCAATAGAAACCGCTATCACGCAGCCTTTGTCAAAGGTAATCGAGACAGATCCATTCATTTGTTTTAGGTTATTGTTCCATTTTTCAACCTTCTCGCTTAATTTTTTAGCAAACTCTTGTTCCTCACTCCCTTTAAAAGCCTCTGATACGCTATCTAAATATGGTCTAGCAAGAGCTGCCATTGCTAATGTTGCTTCATTCATTTCTTAAATCCTCCTATAATCTTATTGTTTTCAAGGTTAATATGACAAAACAACAAAAAAAAGATGAGGGCTTTGCCTCACCTTTTGACGTTATGACGGAAATGCAAATCTTCTACACATATAGCTTGTACTAGGTTTTTTATTATACTCACCTTTTTGCACTCCAAAAACAAGAGCGGAGCTCACACCTTTTTTTAGCTTCTCGCTCGCCTTTTTAGCACTATACTGGCTAGGTTTTTTTTCGTCTTTGTCTAGAAAACAGGTTGCTCTAAGTAGGCTGTTTTTGAATTTTAGCCCGTAGCGCTCATACTCGAACACCGCTCCTATATTGTCGCCAGTCTCTGCGTCCTTCACATCTTGAAATGTGAGGAAAAACGCCTTTTTTGACTTTGACCATTCTCCCTTTGAAACAGTGCCGTTCAAGACAACAACTTCTCTGTTTTTCTCGTCCTCTACCAAAAAGCATTCCCCTTGAAGCGCAATAGCTTCACAGTCTCCCTTTGTTGGATTTTTGAGTCCTGGCAAAAACATAAACACAACCATCATGCCCTTTGCAAGCTTTTGAGCTTTTGTAGCAGAATCTTCACGAAATGATGCTGTAAGAGTGGTTTTCACCTCTTCTTTCTTACTTGAGTCCCAATCAATTCCAAACACCTCCATTTCCGTATCTGTAATTGACATAATCTTCCCATAATACACAGTTCTTCCGTTGTTGCATCCAATCATTTTAAACATTGATTGTTCCTCCTTAAAATTTTTATTTTCAGAGGCAATATGTAAAATAATACGAAAAAAAGTAGAGGACCCCTCTACTTTCTAAATGGTAATACTTTTTTTCTGATATCTCCAACCTTTGCAAACAATTTCGCCTGCTCTCTTGAACTTATGTTTCCAAGCATTCGATCAATCACTATCTGTTGGCACTTCTCATCCGCCTTATTCAGCACAATGTCTACAAACTCAGATTCGGAACAAAAATCAGACCAATTGATATGAACGTTTTTTTGACCCAAATAAGCCTCCGCATCATAATCATACACCGGAATATTCTTTAAGTCAGACTTGTCTGTCTTAATTTCAGCAAACGTCACTGTCTTGCTCGGCAACATCACGCCAATAAATAACATTTCATCTCTTACCACATAAAGAGATTTTTTGTGAGATCCATTGCTGTCAAGTTCTTGCTCTGCATAGTACCAATCTGGACGACCTTGTATTTCCCAAAGGATATCACAAGCCGTGCCATAATCGCAGTGTGCATACACCATAATCAAGTCGATTGCTTTTATAGACGCTCCGCACGACTGACAAAGCACGTTTTTCCACCCCTCTTTAAAATAGCAGTTATTGGCCTTTGTATCGCTATGTGTTGGATTTGGACACAGTAAAAAGTACGATGACCCACTTCGCTTATAAGAGATTCCAAAATAGTCCAGTACGCTTTGTATGTTGGCCTCATCCTTTAAGCGGTTTATATTATTTTTTTTCATGTTGCTCCTCCTAAGATGTTTTATTTCTTGTGTAATATGAAAAAGAGCATTATAAAAGAAAGGCTTTCGCCTTTCCTTGTTTTTTGGAACTGAGCTCCGATTATGGATATTTGGAACTGAGTTCCAAAATTGCTAATCCCATATAAAACTAATTTTTCCGTCTTCGCCTCTAGCTAGCGCCACATCAAATGACCCCTTCGCGCCCTGAAACCCTTTGATAACACCGGTTTTTTTCTTTGTCAGCAATTGTTTTAATTGGCTATCCGTTAGCTCTTTCTTTGCTATTTTTCTAAAAATCTTAACCCCGCAGTCGCAAAATAGCCCGCTTTTATTAATTCTCGCCGCCCCTTTGCAATCTGGACAAGGGACTTCCGTACCACTTGCCTTTCCGCTAAAGCTCTTCGGGCTTGCTTTGAGTTCATTGATTTGTTTCACTGTTCTCTCTAATCCTTCTAAAATCTGTCCATAGGCATTCTCGAACGACACTTCGCCTCGCTGAACTTGTTTCATCATAAGATCTAGCTTTGCAGCAAATACAGGATGCATAATATCCAAATCCTTTAACGACTCCACATAGCACCTGCCCTTTGGCGTGATAAACAAGCCTTTCTTATCATCAACAAATCCCTTTTCTATCAAATCCTTGATAATCGAGTCTCTTGTAGCTGGTGTTCCTATTCCTTTAGATTCTGACAGAGACTCTTTAAGCGCTTTGTCTTTTATAAACTTGGCAATATTCATCATGGCTGCGAGAAGAGTTGTTTGCGTCAACCTTTTTGGTGGCTGCGTCACCCTTTCCAGTGGCGAAAACGCCTCTGCTGTCAAAGAATCTCCTTTTTTGATAGACGGCAGATGCACCCCTTTTCTTTCTCTTGCAAGAACCATAAACCCTTGATCGAGAACCGTTTTCCCGCTGGCTGTAAAATGATAATCATCATGACTAATTAAGCAGGTGATTTTTTCTTCCTTTAGTTTTGGAAGGTATTGCATTAAGAGTCTCGTGTAGATGATCTTGCAAATGTGCTGCTCTTTTTGCGTCATCTTTGACAAGTCTGGCACCGTAGTAGTCGGCAATAGTGCATCATGAGCCTCCTTTGCCACTTCTTTATCATTTACCACTTGCTTGTCCTTAAGTATGGAACTGAAATCTCGTATTTGCTCTACATAAGCATAGAGATCGGGAAATGCTCTAAAGTTTCGCAACAACATCCCTTGAAACTCTTTAGCCTTGTCTGTTGACACATAGCGACATTGCGTACGCGGGTATGATATAACCTTGTGCTTCTCATATAATGACTGCAACGTCTCTAGCGTTTCGCTCGGGCTCATCCCTGACTCAATTTGCAATGTAGGCAAGTCAAAAAGTTTCGGTGCATGGCTTTGCGTAACCTTTGAAGCAACATCCCTCACAACACCTTTTTTAGGGATAGGCAAGGCCTGCAATTCCATTGCTGTCTTTGCTCGCTTTTGTCCAGTCATAGTCTCATCAAGCAATATCGCACGAAGAGTTGCACCTCCCACTTGATACTCCGCCTCTAATAAATAGGAAGTCTCTGGCTTGAAATTTTCAATCGCCACGCTGTTGTCGTATACTAATTTTAACGTTGGAGCCTTTACCCTCCCTACATTATATAGGTCATTAAGCTTCAACGATGCAACTCTTGTGGCATTCATCCCAAACAACCAGTCAGTACGACTTCTTAGTATGAACGAGTTTACAAAATATTGATGTGCTGGATCCTTGTGATAGTCTGTCATAGACAACAAGCTTTGTAAAATACCAGCATCTGTTAGATTGCTTTCGATAAATCGAAGGGCGTCTTTTTTCTGCAATTTCAGGTAAGTCTCTAATAAATAGTAAATCCCATACCCTTCTGTATCAGAGTCTGTACCAACAACAATTCCGTCATAATCCTTCACTTTTTTCTTGATATCTGACACGGTTTTTCTTTTGTGTTGATCACTTATCACTTTTACTCCCCATGAATCAGGCACCATTGGGTAATCTACCTCATGCCACTTTTTTCCATGCCAGTCCTCGTAATCGTCTGTGTCCCAATTTCGGCAAACATGCCCCGTTAGTGCCGTAAAATCTATTATTCCAACAGCATCCATAATCTCGCGCTTGTGCTTGTTGTAACACCCTTGAACTTCTCTCATAAGAGATGGTTTTTCTGCAATAAATAGCCACTTTCTCACTATGCTACCACCTCGCCTTTCCTCGTCAATAAGTCTTCTTCATCAATCAGCTCTAAGCATTCTCTCAAAAATGCTTTTAAATTTTTACAACTATACTTCTCTTCATTTGTGACAGGCTTTAAATGCATCTCCAAATAACTAGCAAATTTCCAGTATTTTTTTGGGTTTTCCCTCATTAAATCTATCTCGTCAACGCTTGGAAATGTCAGAGTTGTCTTTTTTTTCTCTAGCTCTTCCATTGTTTTGTCATACTTGTCAAATGTTACATATACCTTCATAAAATCTCCTTTTGTGTTTTTCTTTTAATATGCAAAAAACACACAACTAGTGCGTGTTTTCTGTTTGTTTTTTTAGACAGATTTCAACAACTGTAGGAAAGAGGAGCAAAAACTCAGCCCTCTCATCTTCTGATAGTATACTCATGTATTTATTAACGCACGCGCAAATATCTAACGACGGCTGCCAATGAGCCATGAATCCTCCTAGTAAATCCCTCACAGCTTCACAACCTTTCTGTAGTGATTTCCAATCGATCTTGCTTGCGCAACCTCTGACAACTCCATATCTCTCAACATTTGATTCATGCCGTCAAGAGCGCAGTTTAAATCATCAATCTTTCTCAATATGAGAGCCTCTGGCGTTGCTGGTAGTGAACATGTGCTTCTACTCATGATAGAGTGCTGTAGTGCAAGAATCTTAGTGGAATATGGATCGCACTTAATTCCGCTATCTCCAGCATTGACCTCTGCCACATATCTGGTTATTAAGTCATTGCCTAGGTATCCAGTCCCTAAAAGGGCAGAATAAATAGTAGCTGTATAGTCCTCATTTACCGACTTTAGAGCGCCTGAGTAATAAAGGACTGCGCCCGCTAAAAGCAAGTCGTCATTATATCCCTTTTCTAAGTATGGCGTCACAGCTCTAACTAGCAACACTGTAGCCTCTAGCAAGCCAACCTGTCTTGAAAAACAAGAGTCTGCTGTTAGGGGATGAGTGGAGTTATCTCGAAGCTCAAGAGCAAACAACCTCACAATAGCGGCAAGCTCTCCATCTTCAATCTTCTTGATAGCCTCTGTGAATTCCATCCACACAGCCTTTCTCTCCACCTCTGGCGATGGATAAAAGCTAGACTTGTCTTCACCTGGAAGAGCTTTAGGCGCTGATAAAACTTTTGGCCACGAGCTGTCGTTGTCGATATCTAGTTCGTACACACAAGGCGTCACAGCAGATGACAAATCCATCAAATACTTCCAATTAAAGATAGTTGTTTGCATTTTTTTGCTATTCATGCCCGTGAGTACTTGATAATCCTCTCCTTTTGAGCTCACCTTTTGAGTAATCTTCGTTACTAAAATCTTTTCTTTCATCTTAATTCCTCCTAAAATTTATTTTCTGCCTAAATATGACAAAATAGGTGTAAAAAAATACTGAATAAATCTATTGATTTTGAATTCGGAACTGAGTTCCAAGAATTTATCTTTGCAAAATCGGAACTGAGTTCCAAAATTACTCTTACCAAAAGTATATTGCTGGGTCTACTCTCACTCCATCAAAAGCAATCTCGAAGTGTAGATGAGGTCCCGTAGACCCACCAGTGCTTCCGCATAGAGCTATTAACTCTCCAGCCTTTACCGTATCGCCAGCTGATACAAACACCTCTGAGTTGTGCATGTAAGTGCTAATCACCCCGTCGCCGTGGTCAATACTAGCCCACAATCCAGCGCCACCACTTTGAAAGCTTGATACTGAAACAACTCCGTCGGCAATTGCATATATTGGCGTTCCTGTTGGTGCCGCCCAGTCAATTCCATTATGATGCTTTCTTGTACCTGATATTGGATGCGTTCTCCATCCAAAAGGACTAGTCATCTGTGAGTAGTCTGGGATTGGATGTACAAACTCTCCGCTAACCGCACCATTGATATTTACGATTTTGTAGTGATTCTCTAGTAGTTGTCCTATATCTGTTGGCTGGCCACTCATTCCGTTTTCAGCTGCGTAGGCATCCGCATTTGACTTTGTGTAACTCTGATTTTCTGTTACGTAGTTGGATCCTAATACAACGCCCTGGGCAATAGCCTCTAACTCAGCGTCCAACTCCTTAATATCTCCATCTGCGCTTCTTTGCTCGCAAGCAAATATACGATCCAATAATAGCTTTATCAAACCCTCGTCACTTAGTTGCGAATCGCCTGGGTTTAAATACTCTAATGAGTCCATCGGATTATTCGAATCCCCCTTGTCATATAATATTTGCAAGATGGCAATTGCAAAATCTACGTATTCAACTTTGGGGAACTTAGAAGTGCTATAATTATCCAGCACGACCTCTGCTATCAAATCTCTGTAACTCTCCACAGCCGTACTTATATTAATTGCCTCCGCTCCCGATTTTAACTCATTAAACACTAATTCGTTTTGAACCGATTGCCAATCTGTTATAGCATATACTTGCCATGCATACTCCTTTTCTTCATCTCCCCAGTCAATATTTCCAGGTGTTTCATTGTCTTGGACGTTTTCAGCTCGTGCGGTTACAGTCCCCGTAAAAGCTGTCGATGCTGCCATGATTGCGATAAACGCAGCTGTGATCATTCTTGTTTTCTTCATGCCTTACCTCTTTTTTTTGTTTTAATATGCTGAAAAAGACTGCAAATCAGATTTTTTTATTTTTTTACGCGCTTTTTTCTTTTTTCCTGCTTTTTTCTACATATTAAGTTTAGAATTAAATTCAGGAGGCTGAAAAAGAAGAGGAAATATTCATTTCCTTGGCATATAACGATATTTTCACAGAAAGCGTATTTGTTTGTTGAATTACATAAACAGCAATTCATAATTGAATTGTGTGGCACAGGCAAGAAAAACTTTAAGATTTGCTTAATTTTTGTTCGCTTTTATGTATTTTTTGTCAAATATCTAGTAGAATACTCTACGTGCAAAGAAAAAAATAGCCTTCCCCATGCTTAGCCAGACCGCTGAGTCGGTTGATGAGTTTAATTGAAAACATAAACCCTAGGAGGAAGAAAATGCAAGAAGTAGTAAAAACAGAAGAGGTAACTATTACAAAGGAGCAGGTGAGATTTTACGTATCGAAGAAGAAGATTGCTCAACTAGAAGAAGAAATGAGATTAAACCCATCACTAAAAACTAATCATTTGAAAAAAATCGATGACATTAAGCATGATTTATTTAAGTTGGTTTTACGCTATGGGATGAGGGAGATATCTCTCATCGCTGGGAGGAATCTAGAGCAAACAAACTCTAGCTCTGATGCAAGGCAAGACCTGGCAGTAGCTTTTTTTGAGCATTTGCCAAGTTACGATCCTTTAAAGTCTGCACCTATCACATATTTTGCAAGACATTTTAGACAGGCCGTGTCCGAAAGAGTTCGCCAAGAAACAGGGGGCTCAATGTCACAGTATGACGTGTCAAACCTTAGAAAAATTCGATCTGCATTATATTATTACGAATCAATGGGGATTGAGGCCACTATGGAGATGCTTGTAAAAAAGACAGAACTGTCTCCGAAAGTTATTTCTAATACTCTCCAGTATGCGAAATTAACAAAATCGACAGATGTGGAGGAGGCTACAAATCTTCTATCATCTTCAACAAACCCTGAAGAGGTTTTAATGAAGAAGGAAAGATTTATGGAACTTGCTGATTTGATTCGAGAGCACTTAACTGATGAGCAGTGGCTAATTTTAAAGACTCGTTGGAATCCTGATGGATCAAAGGAGTTGTCTTATAAGGAGGTTAGCGAAAAGCTTACAGATGAACAAGGAAGATATTACTCCATGAAGGAAGTAAAGTCTGTTTATAGCAAGACTATTCAAATTTTACAGCAACACAGCGATGATTCTGGATTGCTGGACGGCAAAAAAAGACGCTTAAAGCGCAGCTCGCAGCAGGATGCGGCGGATGTGCTAGATAATATTGAGTTTTAAAGTTGGTAAGGGGAAACCCCTTGCCTCTTTTTTTTGGAACTCAGTTCCAAAATCTTTTCACAGTCTTGAATATTGGAACTCAGTTCCAGAATCATTATTAATTTCTTTTTCTTTTTAATTCCTCATATTATTAGCGATTATAAAAAACAAAATTTCAGGAGGAAATAACAATGAACAAAGTAATTATTAGCGGAAGATTAGCAAAGGACCCAGTGGTAACGTATTCATCAGGAGAAAAGCAAACAGCGGTGGCTAGATTCACAGTAGCGGTAGACAGAGCTTTTAAAAGAGACGGAGAGCCAACAGCTGACTTTCTCAATTGCGTGATTTTCGGAAAGCGTGCAGAATTTGTCGAGAAATATTTTTCAATCGGAAACAGAATTGAAGTTTGCGGCCGAATCGAGACAGGCAGTTACACAAACAAAGATGGTGTAAAGGTTTACACAACAGACATCATGGCCGAAGACGTAGGATTTGGCGAGAGCAAGGCTGCTGCAAGCAATACAGCACCTGCAAACAATACAGCACCTGCAAACAATACAGCGCCTGCAAACAATACAGCGCCTGCAAACAACGCAGCTGCAGATACTAGCAGTGGGTTTATGAATATTCCAGACGGAATTGACGAAGAACTTCCATTTAATTAGTTCAAGAAAAGAAGAGAGCATACGCTTTCTTCTTTTTTTTGTGCGCAAAAAAAAGCACCCTTATTAGAGTGCTTGATTTTCGCCTGTTGTATAATCAATGCTAACGCCTGATTCTACGTTAAACGCAAAGATAGAAAATGTCAAATCTTGTGAATAAGCTTCAACTAGTACGCCTTTTGCTAAAAGATCTTCGCCACTATAGATTGGAGTGACTCTGTATAAAACTTCTCCACCTTCGTCTACATAACTCATCACCTGCTCTTCATATGGCAACATTCCTCCGACGTTCATACTTCTTGTTCCAGTCAGTAGATTTTTTTCGTTGGCTTGCTCTCCTGCCAAGGCGAATGCGATTAAGTGGCAACGGTTATATAGGTAGCCGCCATCCACAAAATCATACGCTTCTTGATTCCATCCAGACGGATAAACATCAGATAACGACTCTCTCTCTTCGGTAGGCATGAGTTCCTTTGTAATGTAGGCAAACGCCTGGCCAGTCCGACCAAGACTGTCCAGCTCAGAATAATCTTCAAAAGCATCTGTAATTGCCTTTTCCTCCTCGGTAAAGAATGGTTCGTTGTTGTTTACTGCAACAACCTGCTCCCCGTCGTAAGTTAAATTAGCAAGCTCATCATAAGCACCCACAGTGATGGATCCCAGTTCTTGTTCGCTTGAACCAAATCCAAAGCTAGGTAGCTCTGGAAGGTCTGGCAGCATATCATCCACACTGCTCTTTACGGTTTCCGTAAGCGACTGAATATAAGTTATCGGATTTGGAATAAAATCCACATAACTCCACGGTTGAATAAGCGCCACTACTGCTACGATTGCTATAATGTAGCGCACAAATTTAGGTAAAAACCATAAATTGTTGGTATACGCCATCGCCCCCTGCTTCGCCGTTCTTTTAGTCATCCTCTTTGCAACATTTGAAATTTTTCTTGAAAGCTTCATCTTTCATCCTCCTTAATTGTCTTTTCGGGGACAATATGCTAACTTTTGGAAAAGAACATCTTAGGGAACAGTTGATACCAAGACGCCCTGGACCACACTTCTGCTGCTGTCCGTTGTTGTGCAAGTTGATAGTGTGGCAAGTTTATCATCTATTTCTAAAGCATCTCGGCTGTTGTAAGATCCACCTACCTCCATATCTATATACTCTTGAAATGATTCCTCGTCTGAAAATGTTGAATAGTAAATAGGGTGTAGCTCATCTACCCGCCCCACATAAACAGTCTCGTACACGCTCATACTCCCATCTGGATTGTAAATATAAAAGTATGGAATTTCTTCAATGCTTGCGTTTCTGACCCCTGCAAACATTGACCCATCCTTCATGTTGTGTCCGTGGATAATATTATTCTTTAGCTCAAAAGACGGACTTCCTGAATCTCCCACAAAAATACTGCCACTGTAGCTATATTCTTTTTCTGTGTTTTGTTGTAAATAATCTGAACCATACATGATCGGATAACTAACGTTGCATGTTGGTATGTGTATCCAGCCGATCACATCAGGATTTTGCGTTTGCAAGGATTCAAAGTCTATTTGCAAAACTTTATCCTTTGCAAAAGGATTTTCCAAGTCCGTATTTGGATCAACGCCCACTACATGCTCATCCCTTACTTTGTCGAATGCATCTGCTGCTGCTTTATATATCATTATTTGCTGCCATGTCAAACACCCTAGGATAACAAATCCAGCAGCGGATAAGATTAATACAATGATTGCGATGATTTTTCTCAATACATCACCCCCAAGTCCTCTTCTTCATCTTCTATAAAGTCTTCATCGCTAATCGTCATAGAAAATGCCACGCTTTCGCCAATTATCTCGCTTCTTGACTCGTCAGCATTATCATTTGTATGATCTATGTGCTCAGACGTCTCTGGCCTTGTTTCGTCCTCCACATCTTTTACAGCATCCACTTCTCGTCCGCTTACATGTAGGTCAACTACTCTACTCTCTCCCTCTATGCAAGCTTGTTTTTGATATGGAAAATATATACTATTGATAAGCAAGCCATGCCCTATGCTTTCCAGTATAAACTTATAAAACTTCATGTTTTTAAAGTTTTCTGGAGGGTTGCTAAAATCGCAATCCCGTCCACTTTCTTTACTCAGCCCAAGCTCAACATCGTTAGAGAATACAAGCTTGTTGTCTTTTGTCTCAATATACTTGCATGGGCCATTTTTAATATTAACTGCAATCTTTCTACTTAACATTATTACTTGCCTGCACTTTCTATTCCATTCATGACAATACCATTTACATCAACGGCGCCAGACACTGGAATTACTATACATTTTCGCTTATCAATTCGCTGAATTGATACATTGTGCTTTTCTAGATCGCTTGCTTTTACCGCAATTTCCCCAACACTCACGGTTAGCGATTTATCGACTAAGTTTGATAACGATAACTCCTTATCACCGATGGTTTTCTCGAACACCTCCTTAAATGTTGAGAGTCTTTCGCTTTCCACTTCTCTTAGCATTACTTGTAAAACATCCCCAGTTAGCTTGTGTTGCTCGTTTTCTTCCAACAATTCAATCATTTTGTCATTAAGAGCGGTTACGATTTCAATATTTCCGCCCTCTCCGATCGAATCTTCTACCCACTGCTGATATAGCTCTTTTTGCGCTGGAGCTGTGACCGGAGCACTGCAACCAAACATCCCATCCAAAAAGTCTTCTTGCATATCTTTTCCGCTTTTTGTATAAAATAGTAGTTCGTGAATATTTGTCGCTCTGTCATCAAATGCTGGGAATAAGAACCCCACAGTAGGCTTCCCAACGACTCTGGTTGCGGAACTGAGTTCCACTTTTGCAGTTGCTGGATTAAAATACAATTCCTGCGATCTTAACTCAAGTGGTGAAATCACGCAAGATAGATACTCATGAACGTCTTCCCCATCCTCTAAAACATCTCCATCCTTTGCTTTTGAGGGAATGTCATAAGCCGTATGTGTCAGTGCGATATAGTAGTGCTCTGTCGTTTGATAAGATTCTATAATGCGGTCAAAAAACTCTGAAATAAGAGCCTCGTCTTGCAATCTACTATTTTTTAATCTCATTAAGAACTCTTGAGCGCCGCCCTCTTCTTCTTCAGCCATAGGGAATTCAATATTATGCATCGTTTTGTTCAGCCCGCCAGATAGGGATTTTTTGAACAAGTCAAAAAACTTAAAACTCTCATCTTCTTCCATAGATAAGAATGTTTGACTCCACGATCCTTCTTTTTGCCCTTCATTATTTACATAGCATGTACACATTCTTGTAATCCCACAATTTGATGGTGATAGTTGTTTTTTTATTTCTGCCACATCTCTTTTTTTCATAATTAATATCCTCACTTTTTTATTTTAATATGGTGAAATTCATGTAGATTGTCACAAAAAAAGACAAAACTTTCGTCTCGCCTAAGTTGTTTAAATCTCTTTTCGGGGACAAAAATAGATGGAACTCAGTTCCATCTATTTGCTTAACGCTTTCATCTCGCCAATTGAATTGACAATAATCCCTGCTATACTTCTTAAATTACTCCATCCTTAGCTGCTTTAGCAACTCGATCCTTCCACCCTTCGTGGTCGTACATAAATTGTTTCAATTTATCTCTATATGATAAAATGCTTTTCATTGTTGCTAAAAACTCAGCGTCTTTCTCCTTTGTCTTTTCCAGCCATGCAAGCTCTTCCTTGATAAGGCCTGATCGCATTAAACTAGACTTTTTCTTTTCTTTTAGAAGTCCTTGCGGTATGCCCAATGCGCTAATGGACGCTCTATAATCACCCAGCAAGCGATCTATCTCGCCATACCCTCCGCCTTCAATCTTTTGTTGTAATTCATCTCTTACAATTTCGATTGCTTGCTTGATATTATTTCGTTGCTGATCGGTCAAAACACCAAGCCTTCTACAGGACTCATCTTCAACACCTATATAACTGTATGCCGATATTAGGATTTCATTATCTTGCCAACGACTTTTGTGCTCTAGCGTTTCGTTTATAATTGCGCACGATTCGCCCTCTCGAGGGGCTCCCACCATTCCGTATAGATAAATAGAAGAAATATTTCTATCTTCGTCTTTTGCTGGCTTTACAATGAGGGATCCCTTGTGAAATAAGATAACGCCTTGATAGGTTCTGGAATCCAGAGCCTTTCTCTCCTCATCGCCTGCAACTGTAAAGCGTTCTAGCTGAATCAATATTTTTTGCCCCTCAAACAACATATATCCTTTTTCGTCAGTAACCCCTGCAAACATTGCAGCGCTGTCAGGGTCTATTTGCACATTGCCGACCCTTTCATTAAATTCTTCAACAGCATATAGCGACGTCTCGCTTTCGCTTGGGTTGATATACCCATATACTTTTTCTCCTTCTATAGAGATTCCCTGTATTAATGATTTTTCTATCAAGACTCGTCCTCCTCGTATGAGATGCAATGCACAATCACCTTGCCAGCCTTGCAGGATTTATCGATGGTAAATGTGTCTCGAAAACCTTTCACCCAAGCCGCGTCATCCCCCTTAATTAAACCGGTTGACTGCATCGCATCCAGGATAAACTTTTTTGCAAAGCAGATGTTATCTATATCTCTTCTGTCATTTGCCTCTACCCATTCAAAGCAAACAACAATAGGAGCGGTAATTTTCTTTGCCTTACACGCCATAATCTCCCACCCTATCAAATCCTCTATATCTGCTTTTAACTTTGCACCTTTCGACCAATGTGATCGGCATGCCCGTGTGTATTCATTAAGGCCTGGCAGCCGTTGATTAATTGTGAATAAATATTGCATCAAATACCTCTTTCTTTTTTATTTTAATATGCAAAAAGAGGGAGCTTAACGCTCCCCCTCTTTCACGCAGTCATTCTTTCAAAGTCAGCCAACTCCTCTAAAAGCTCGTTTGCTTCTTCTGCCAAACTCCCACTATTTACTACTCCTTGCAACATCTTGCGAATCATCTCCGTTTCGCCTTCTATTAATGCTTCCCTTACATGAAATGCTGTCACGCCTCTGTCATCTGATACTTCCCCCATCAAAGCGTCAATCTCTGTTGCCAATTCTAATACCTTTGCCATTGCTCATTCCTCCTATTTTATAATTTGAAATTAATATGACGTATTTTATATAGAAAAGTTCGTGACAGATCCGTCAAGGCTTTTAAACGCCTTCATTGCAATCAACTGCGATACCAGCATCATAACTAGGTATACAATTGTTGTATTAAAGAAAGCCATCGGAGCTCCGAAATTTTGAGTTGCAAACAATACTACTCCACTTCCAATAGATACAGCCAGTGAGAAGACCACTGATGCAACTCTATAGATTTTAATCTTCGGCTCATCTTCTTCTAGACCCTTGTCTCTTTTTATAAATGACACAATATTGATGATTGTGGCAATTAGACTCATTGCAAAAATAGCGATAGAAAACACACTCCATGTTTCCGAAATCACCTCATGGAATTCCGAAATACTTAGCGGTACACCATTTTCCATTTCCACAGTAGCCTTATATTCAACGCCGTCATACACTACAATGATTTCATGCGTGCCATCTGCTAGTGTTTTTAGTGCGGATTCTGATAACGTCAAGACTCCATTTTCCATAGTTATGTCATCGCTTGTTAGTTCTAAATCCCCAATAACAACTCTCTCTGGAGTCTCTCCTTCGATTGCAGATGAAATTGTCAGCTCATTAACTGCATTTACTCTTGCTTCCGGACTATAATCAACCTTTTCGTCATTCACCGCATTGTCTTTGTCACTATCACCTTCAACACTATTGCTACTCTCTCCAGTGTTTTTACTTGTTACGCTATCAGGCTCACTTGACTCTGACTCTGGCAGCACTTCTGGTCTTGTTGTTGTCGGTCTTGTGCTACCGCCCTCGAAATCTGGATTTTTTTCATCCTCATCTTCTGATTCATCCTCTGATTCAGACTCTGGTGTTTTGTCGTCATCAGGCTCTGGCTCTGGCTCTGGTTCTGGTTCTGGTTCTGGTTCAGGCTCTGGTTCTGGTTCTGGCGATTTTTCGAATATGTACTCGAACACACCCTCTGCATCTTTTGTAATCACAAAATCTTCGTTGCTCCAAAATCCACCCTCGTATCCCTCAGATGGAAGCATGCCGCTTGGCATAATTAGATTCATTTCCCCACTTTCCGACCAATAACCTTTCAAGTCTTTTAGTTGCAGCGTGCAAACTATTTCATCGCTTGATCCATCAGCCCACGTTCCATTTTTTACAGATACGGAAACTTCCTTTTGGTATTTATCAGGGATATTATCTTGATTTTCATCTTCTTCGAATACTGGGGTATACGTCACTACTTTTTCTTCTCTGCCCTCAACTTCAATTGCCGACATCTCCCATCCCATAAATGCATATCCTTCTTTTGATGGGTGTGCCAGGTTTAATTGTACGGAACTGAGTTCCAAATTCTCTTCACTTTCATAAGCATCTATGATTTTATCAATTGTCAAAGAGTATAATAACTCTCCGTCAACCAACTCCTTTGAGCTCTCCAGCTCTTTTGTAATTGCTTCGATATCGTAGAGCGACTTGTCTCCGTCTACAAGTATTCCATCCCAACTTACATCATCTGGAATTGACACCCCAAACCACGCCGACTCTAGAGACTGATTTAACAACTGAGCACTCTCAACGGATTGCGTTCCCTCTATATAAGTATCTCCCCATAAAGTGATTGCTTTTGTTTGTGCGTCTAGTGAAAGATTGTCGTCTGAAACAACCCATCCGCAATCACTTCTACTAGCCACATCTGAAGCTTTTACAATTGTTCCGTCACCCACCACGGTAATTGGATCTGCACCATCATTCCCATTCAATACTACTTCTTGCCCTTCATCCAGCTTAAAGTAATTGGTTGAGTTGCTATAATTTTTTCTTGTCTCTAGCGCCTGATACGACACGCCAGAGTCAACGCTCTCGCCTTCAATGATGCTAGGAGAGGTTTTTGTAACCTCTTTTAATAGTAAATTCTCCCATGCGATGGTGGCTATTTCTGTCTTTTCTTCATCCTTGAATATCTCGAAGTCAAAATTCAGCTCTCCGCTTCCACTTTTAGAAAGTTCTCCATCTTCATCCCTTAAAGGAATGGTTGCTTCCATTACTATGCTCGGGCTGGCGTTTAAATCAACAGACACCTTCCACTGCTTGCTAGCTTCCTCTGTAAGCTCCACAGCCTCTACGTCATCTAAGTTGATGCGGATTTTCTTTTCATATACATCTGCAATTCCGCTGCCATCTAAATCCTCCATTTCAACCTTTACAACCACGTCGTTTAATTTCTCGGAGGCAAATGCGTTGTAAGGCACCGACTGTGCTACCATTGTGGCCAACAATGCGCACGTTATCAGTCTTGTTACTTTTTTCTTTGTCATGCAAAATTTCCTTTCTCTTATAAGATTTATTTGTTCGCTTATAATATGCTAAATCAAATGCGCTCACAAAAAAAGAGAGCTTTCGCCCTCTCTACATCGATAGAATTTCGCTTTCATTCGCCCTCTTACTTCGGATATCTACAGTACTCCAAAGAGGCGCATCTATAAAGCTGTCATATTGACAAAAATACACAGTGTTTACATCATGTGTTAGCCAATCTTTTAAAATACAATTTCCATACATTGCGACCCCCGCATGATGAAAGACAGAAACAAGCTTTCTAGCCGTCTCAAAGTCCTCACAGTGTAGCCCTAGATTTCCGCTCTTCCATTCATCAATAGAAAAAGAGCTAGCAACATCTTTACACTCATCCGCTTCCAAAAATAAAACATTAGAGCCAACTATTTTTTTAGGGATATAATCCTCGGCATTTTCGCAAGCACTAGCGCGACCTCTAAAAACCTCCAAATACTCCTTTCCAATTGACACCAAAGTGTCGGCGCAAATCCCAACGCCTTCTACATATGCACCCATAATAAACCTCCTAAGATTTTTGTTTGAGATTAATATGTGAAAAATGTATAAAAAAAGAGAGCCTAAGCTCTCTATACATCATCTGGGTAGTCGTTTTGAAATATACCTATTAATGTAGATATCTTTTCATTCATAGCATTGTTTATGTCTTCTTCTTTAGCTTCTCCTAGCTGCGCTATCAACCCTCTAGTCACAAAAGCGCGGATTCGCGCTTGTAGCTCTTTGTCTAGCTGGCAAACAAAGTAGCTTCCCTTTTCTTGCTCTCTTTTCATTGCCAATAAAAGGATCTCTGCTTCGGGACGAGCTAGCCATCCAAGCCTCGAAGCCCCCATTGTGATAATCTGGGGATTTCGATAATAATGCATGAGCTCTTTTATCTGACTATCAGTTAAGGAAATAGACGCTCCCTCTTCATCAAACCCACAAAGATAGAACGTTCCTGCAATGTAGTCATACACATCTCCATCCTTATCTAGCAATACTCGATTTGGCGGCAAGCCTATTAACTTTCCAACGTCATTTAAAATAATATCCGTTCCGTCAATAGGGCCTCCTACTATCTCAATGTTTCCGCCTACAACTTCTTGCATTGCATCTAGCCCTTCCGCAATTTCCTTCACCACTCCTGGCTTCCCTGCTTCCACAACTAAAACTTTAATTTTACCCATCGTTTTTCCTCCTAAAATTTATTTTCAAGAAGAATATGTAAAAAGCAAAAAAGTTGGAACTGAGTTCCAACCCTTCAAATTATCTAATGATGCGCCGCATTGCTTTTTCGCCCATTACTTTTTTCAAAAAAACCAATGCATCTATAGATGACGCTTTTAAAGCCTCTGGTGAATTGCTCACAGGCTTCATCTCTACTTTTACCGTCTTCATAAAACATAACTCCTTACTTCTTTAATACTTCTCTTTTAATATGACAGAAAACACTTATTGTAGAAAAACTTTCTACACACAAAAAAGAGCTTACGCTCCTTTTAAATGTTTTCGTAGTGAAACTTTTGTATCCACTGCTAACAGATCACAATATTTCGACCTAGCTATTTGTATTATGCTATTTTTTTTATCTAGCGCCGCTCTTTCTCTTTTGTATTCTTTGCACATAGAGTGGCAACTCATTTTTCGATTTTCGCAACCTCTGCAACACACAATCCCTGACATTGTTTTCCTCCTGAATTTTATTTTCATGAGGAATATGACAAAAATGCAAAAAAATATTGCGCAGTTTTTTAGGTGTGGTAAAATTAAAATGATAATAGTGAAAAATCATAATTCGTTTAGTCTTTGTTTTGCGTCTCGGAAACTGAATTATATGTGCTCTAATCAATCAATATATACAGTGAAAAAAATGTGGGGCAAATGTGGGGCAAATGTGGGGCAGAATTTACGTCAAAAAACGTAAGAAAACGTAAACTTTCGTAAATTCTCTTAAATCAAGGTATCAAAAAAGCCTTGAAATTCAAGGCTTTTCGTAGGTTTTCGTAAGAAAACGTAATATTTCGTATTTTATACTTGATGCAGGAGATGGGACTTGAACCCACACAAGCGCATTGCTTACAAGATCCTTAGTCTTGCTCGTCTGCCAGTTCCGACACTCCTGCACAACAAAGTAATGATACTATTTTATCTATTAATTGTCAATATTTATTTCATTTTTTGCGTTTTTATTTTGCCCTATCCTTAATTCCTTAATTATTCCTATCACAATCACTGTGGATAATATTAAACTGCATATATCAGATAGCGGTTGTATATAGTATAACCCTTCCTCCCCTAAGAATCTTGGTAATATCCATACAAGAGGTATGAAAAATATTCCTTGTCGACTCATAGCTACTATAGACGCTCTTATCCCATAACCTATGGACTGCGTCAACATATTTATCATAATAATCCAGGTTTGTACTGGTAAGAGTAGCAATTGTAAGCAAAGCGCCTTACTTCCAATGCGAATTACTTCCAAATCATCTCTTCTAAAAATAGCTATAATCTCTTCTGAAAATATCCAGCCTATCACTCCTAGCAAAGTTAGTGCTATTGTTCCTACTTTTACACAAAACCAAAATGCTTCTAAAACTCTATCATTTCTTTTCGCACCTATATTGTAACCACAAACTGGTTGAAATCCTTGCCCAAATCCAATCAATGCTGAATTTATGAACATGGTTACCCTTGCTACTATTGATAATGCAGCAATTGCTGCATCTCCATAAGGTGCTGCGGCATAATTAAGAAAAATAGACGAAAGGCTTTGCAATCCTTGCCTACACAAAGATGGTGATCCTACATACAAGATAGATTTGTACATCGGCCAATTCGGTCTAAAATATCTGAGTTGTATCGAAATATTCTCTTTTCTATTATTGGAAAGATATATTAAAATTACACACCCTATAATCTGACTTACCATAGTCGCAAGTCCTGCACCACCTATCCCCATATCAAACCCATAAATAAAAATAGGATCTAATATTATATTCAACACACTACCTGCTGCTATTCCTATCATTCCATACATTGCACTGCCTTGACCACGTAAAAGATTATTCATTGCTAATGACGTCATCATAAAGGGCGCTGCTGTTACAATATACCTTGCATAAATCATTGCATAAGGAGCAATCGTCTCTGTTGCACCTAATAAATATACCAATTCTTCTACAAATATATTACCCATAATTGCAATCAAAATCCCTATAATCAATACAGAATAGACCGCTGTTGCTGCAAGTGTGCTAGCTCGCTCATCCTCTTTTTTACCTAGTGCTATCGCAATCTGATTCCCACTTCCCATACCAAAGGTAAAACTGATCGCTTGCAATATCGCCATAACCGAAAATATAATCCCTACTGCACCTGATGCACTAGTTCCAATCTGGCTAACAAAGTAAGTGTCTGCCATATTGTAGATTGAAGTTACTAACATGCTAATTATTGTTGGTATTGCCAGTGATACTACCAATTTCTGTACTGGTGTATCAATCATTTTTACTCTTTTTTCTTCCGCTGTCATTTGCTTTCTCATTTTATCCATTTATCCTCTTATAAAATAACTCCGCCGCCGATTACTTCATCTCCTATATAAAAGACTGCGCTTTGTCCTTTTGTAGGGCCTCTTTGTGGCTCTAGGAATTCAACTCGCATTTCTTTCACATATAACACTGCTGGAAGTTCATATCCCCATTGACAAATTTTCACAACCATGTCTATTTTTTCCCAGTTTCTATACTTGTCCTGTGTAAAAGTTACCTCTTTTACGTAAATTTCTTTCTTATATAATTCTTCCTCTGCTTGAGTCAGAACAACTTGATTCTTTCTCGCATCGATATGGCTTACATAATATACCAGATTCTCACCCAATCCAAGCCCTCTTTTTTGACCTATTGTATAACAAAATATTCCTTTATGCTTACCAAGGACATTTGCTGATTCATCTACAAATTCTCCACAAAAATCTATGCCTGGCATCTTTTCTTTCATATAGTCATGTAAGGATTTTCCTTTTGTAAAGCAAATCCCTACACTGTCCTTTTTCTCTGCAACCGCTATTCCTTGCTCTTTTAGAATTTCTCTAACTTTTTCTTTGCTCTCAAATGTATTGAGTGGAAGTATCACTTTTTCCAGTTGATCTTGTTGTAAATGATACAATACATAGGATTGATCTTTCCTTTTTGCATTTGCTTTGTATAAATGGTAACAGTCATCAGACTCATCATAATCGATACTTGCATAATGTCCGTACGCAATAGCATCCGCCCCCAACTTCAATGCGTCTTGCAATAATTTTTTATATTTCAGCTTAATATTGCACATGATGCATGGATTTGGTGTCTCTCCTTGTAGGTATCTTTGAATAAATTTATCTATGATTTCTTTTTCGAAATATTCACTATAATCTACTACGTAATGCTTAATCCCTAGTATTTTTGCAACTTTTTTAGCTGATTCCACTTCTATATCATTAAAAATCTTCATGGTAATTCCAAATACTTCATAGCCTGCTTTTTGCAAAAGATAAGCAGAGGTTGCACTATCTACACCTCCACTTAATCCTACTGCAATTTTTTTAATGTCATTTTTTTTATGAAATATCATCTACCCTATCAACCTCGATATATCATTAAATAAAACCACTACCGTTAACACCATCAATAATACAAATCCAATAATGTGTACCATACCTTCTTTTTCAGGTGGAATTCGCTTTCCTCTCACAGCTTCGATTAACAGAAATATAAATCTACCTCCGTCTAGTGCTGGTAATGGTAGCAGGTTCATCACTCCTAGATTTGCTGATAATAAAACAATCCAGTTCAACATATTTAGAACTACAGTTTGCCATCCGTATTCAGCTGCTGCATCGTACGTATCGCCTACTGCTGATACAATCATAACTGGCCCCCCTACTGCATCCATTGAAAATGCGCCTGTCACAATTTGCCCAAGTGCGTCCACTACAGATTCAATTACGTATACCACGTTATAGGCACCATATTCTAACGCTTCTAGTAAGTTCGCTTGCTGATTCCCTACTCCTGTTATAAATAATCGATATATCTCTAATTCCTCATCAAATTCTGGAGTAACTGTGGTTACAAATTTTTCTCCATCTCGTTCATAAGTCACTTCGACTTCTTCTCCTTGATGCATCTGATTGTATAAAGCCACTTCACTCCAAATCAGAGTTCGTTCATTTCCCATTTTAATAATTTCATCGCCTGCTTCTAATCCTGCCTCTTGAGCTGGAGAGTTTTCTACTACTTCACCTATGACAGTTGGTGAATACCCACTCCATGCTACCATAATCACTGCAACAACATAGGCTAAGATGAAATTGAAAAATGGTCCAGCTAATATAACGGACATTCTCGCCCAAACCGATTTTTCGTTGAAATTCCCTTTTATTTCATCTTCCTCTTCACCATCTTCCCCCATCATACAAGCGCCACCAATCGGGAATATTTTCAGAGAAAATTTTGTTCCTTTTATTTCTTTGCTGACAATAGTAGGACCCATTCCTAGGGAAAACTCAAATACTTCAATTCCGTTTTTCTTTGCTAGGAAAAAATGTCCAAACTCATGTATTACTACAATTACACTAAATAAAACTAAGGCTAAAATAATACCAGCCACACTACCACCTGCTCTCTATCTGTCTATGAACTTCTGATTCTATCTCTAGTATTTGATCAACTGTCGGGTTTGATACCAAACTGTGATTCTTCATACACTCTGCTACAATCTCTGTAATTTGTAGATAAGAAATCTCTCTTCTCAAAAACTTTTCTACTGCTTTTTCATTTGCCGCATTATATACTGTTGGCATTGAGTTACCTAGCTTTCCTGCTATGTATGCCAACTGTAACCCTTGGAAGGTTTTCATATCTGGTTCTTCAAAAGCAATTGTAGAAAGCTTCTTGAAATCTAATCGTTCTCCTGCTAAAAACCTATGCTCTGGATAACAGATTGCGTATTGAATCGGCAACTTCATATCTGGAGTCCCTAATTGTGCCAAAACAGACCCATCTTCAAATTCTACCATAGAATGTATAATGCTCTGAGGTTGCACTACAACTTGAATCTGCTCCATCGCAACATCGAATAACCATTTTGCCTCAATCACCTCTAAGCCCTTGTTAATAAGTGTAGAAGAGTCAATGGTGATTTTTTTTCCCATCTCCCAGTTTGGATGTTTCAAAGCATCCTCTAACTGGACTTCTTGTAATTCCGCCTTAGATTTCCCTCTAAAAGGACCACCTGATGCAGTAATAATAATTTTATATACTTCTTTTTCATTGTTCCCTTGTAAGCATTGAAAAATTGCACTGTGCTCACTATCAACAGGAATAATCGAAACATTGTTTTCTTTTGCAAGGGGCATGATAATATGACCTGCTGTAACAAGAGTCTCTTTATTTGCTAGTGCAATGTCCTTTTTTGCTTCGATAGCTGCAATGGTCGGCTTTATTCCAATCATCCCTACTACTGCTGTCACCACCATTTCAACTTCACTCATAGTTGCAACTTTGATGAGTCCATCCATTCCACTTACAACCTCTATATTTAAGTCTGCAATCTTTTGTCTAAATTCCTCAGCTTTTTCCTCTTCCCAGACTGCAACCACCCTAGGTGAAAACTGCCTCACTTGTTCTTCAAGCAACTGAATATTACTCCTTGCGGCAAGACCACACACTTTAATATCATTTTGCGCCATCACAACCTCTAATGTTTGGGTTCCTATCGAACCTGTCGAACCTAATATTGAAATTTGCTTCATTTCGTACTCCCTTCAATCACTCTTATGTCTATAAACTCAATAAATAATAAATAATCGGTGCTGTAAAAATCACACTGTCAAATCGATCTAAAATTCCACCATGACCTGGGATTAACGTTCCATAATCTTTTACATCGTTATCTCTTTTAATTCCAGATGCTGCAAGATCACCAATCATCGAGCATAATCCTCCTACAATACATATCCCCGCATACCACAACGGATTTATACTATCTCCTGCAAAATGATTTACTGCAATTCCATATACATATCCTAATAGTCCTGCTCCTACTGCTCCACCAATTGCACCTTCAATCGATTTTTTAGGGCTTAAAATTGGTGCCATCTTGTGTTTTCCAAATAAAACACCTACGCAATAAGCACAAGTATCACATCCCCATGAACTAATAAATATTAACCAGATTGCGTGGCTTCCAATTTCTGGTATTTCTCGTACTTGATAGATATAGGATAATGTAAGTGCAACATATATCATTCCAAATGTCACAATCATGACTTGGTCTGATTTGAATTTAGGAAATGCAAATACGTAACACGCTAATACACCGACTAAAGTAATTAAAAGGCATAACACAATATATTCTTTCATTCCTAAAAATATTAATGCGTAATAGGAAATTGCGCCCATATACCCTACAATTCCTAGTAGCGTTTTTTCCACTTTTTTTATCTTATATAATTCGCTCATTCCCACCAATGAAATCAGCAAGCAAAACCCGGCCAGTACTGGACCTCCTAGTACTCCACTTATTATAATTACTAACAATAAAACAATTCCGCTTAACAATCGTTGCACAAACATGTTACTCCTCCTTTGCACCGCCAAACCTTCTATCTCGTTCGTTGTATTTTTCAATTGCTTTTTTTAGTTCTTCCACTGTAAAATCAGGCCAATGCACGTCTGCAAAATAAAACTCAGAATAAGCCAATTGCCATAGTAAATAGTTCGATAATCTCTGTTCTCCACTCGTTCTGATTAAAAGCTCAGGATCTGGAATTCCTTTTGTATCTAGATACGATTCAATCACTTCTTCTGTAATCTCTTGGTGGTGAATCTTTCCAGCCTCACAGTCCCTTATCATTGTTGTAACTGCACGTTTTATCTCATCTCGACTCCCATAATTTATAGCAATTTGAAACTGCAATCCATCATTATCCTTTGTCGCTATTTCTAATTCACTGATTCGTTTTTGAATATCCGTAGCTAATTTACTCTTATCTCCGATTACTCTTACTCGAATTTTGTTCTTTTCAGCAGTTTTTAAACATGTTTTCATATATCCTCTTAACAATGTCATTAATGCTTCTACCTCTGTCTTAGAGCGTTTCCAATTTTCTGTAGAAAATGCGTAAACAGTTAAGTATTTAATTCCCAACTTATATGCGTCTTCACAGATTCTTTCCACATTTTTACTTCCTTGTGAATGGCCATATGTACGTGGCATTCCCTTTGCCTTTGCCCAACGTCCATTACCATCTAATATGATAGCCACATGCTGTGGTACTCTCATCTTACTTCCTCCTAATCACTTCTCATGAACAGCAGAAAAAGGGATGATATTAATCCATCTCCCTTTTATCTGATAATCCTTATATAAAACAAGGGTCTTTATCCGTACGCCTTGTTTATACTGTCATAATTTCTTTTGTCTTCGCATCTACAGAACTATCTATTTCTTTGATAAACTTATCCGTTAACTTTTGTAGCTCTTGCTCTAAATCTTTAATCTCATCTTCTGAAATTTCAGTTCCTTTTAACTTTTTGAAAGCATCATTGCCATCTCTTCTAATATTACGGATTGCAACTTTAGCACTCTCTCCTTTTTTCTTAACATCTTTAGCAATTTCTTTTCTTCGCTCTTCCGTTAATTCTGGGAACACTAAACGAATTAACTTTCCATCATTTGTCGGATTAATCCCTAAGTCCGATGTCATGATTGCTCTTTCGATATCTTTAACAATTGGAGCTTCCCATGGTTGAATCTGAATCATTCTAGCTTCAGGTACAGATACGTTTGCAAGTTGCTGAATTGGAGTTGGAACACCATAGTAATCCACCATGATTTTATCTAACACATGTGGATTTGCACGCCCAGCTCTAATCGATGCTAACTCTCCATTAAGGCTCTCTAATGATTTTTCCATTTTTTGATTAAATTTTACTAATTGCTCTTTCATTTTAACTAATCCCCTCTCTTTTCTCTACACAGTCACTTTTGTGCCTTTAAAATTGCCACTCATTGTATTTACAATACTATTATCTTCATTCAACCCAAACACTAGCATTGGCATTTTATTTTCCATACAAAGAATTGATGCTGTCAAATCTACAGCCGCTAATTTTTGATCAATAACTTCTTGAATCGATATCTCATTGTATTTCTTTGCTTGTGAATTCACTTTTGGATCACTATCATAGATTCCATCAATCGCTTTTGCTAATAACATCGCATCTGCATCGATTTCAATAGCTCTTAATACTGCACCAGTATCTGTTGAGAAATATGGATGGCCTGTACCACCTGCAAAAAAGACAACTTTCCCTTTTCTCATTGCAGCTAATGCACTATCTTTTGAAAATAACGACGTAAATGACCCACACACAAATGGCGTAAATACTTCCGTCTTCATCCCAACGTGTCTAAATATATCCGACACATAAATACAGTTCATCACAGTTGCAAGCATCCCTATTTGATCTGCTTTTGTACGATCGATAGTCTCACTTGTTCTACCTCTCCAGAAATTCCCTCCACCTGTAACAACTGAAATCTCATATCCTTTATCTACTAATTGCTTTACTTGCTTTGCAACACTAATACATGTCGCTTCGTCAAATCCCATTTTTTTATCTCCAGCAAGTGCTTCACCACTTAATTTTAGCAATACTCTTTTCATAATCGTTTACTCCTTATCCTTTTAACACACACGCTTTATTTTATCACAATTTTTCTACAGAGTAAATCATCTTTTATATGTTTTGTGTAAATTATAATTCCCATCCCAATGCACAATTAACAGCTTTTTTCCATTTTGATAATTTGATTTTTCTCTCTTCTTCACCTAATGTCGGTTTGAATATGCCATCTTCGCTCCAATTTTCCAAAATATCCTCTTGGTTCTTCCAATATCCTACTGCTAATCCTGCAAGATACGCTGCTCCCATAGCAGTAGTCTCTACACAAGTCGGTCTGCGTACTTCAATATCGCTGATATCTGCTTGCATTTGCATCAACAAATTATTGCCACTTGCCCCTCCATCTACTTTTATGGTTTTCACATCAAAACCCATTTCTTCTTCCATTGTGTTGATAATGTCATTCACTTGGTACGCCATTGATTCTAGCGTTGCTCTAATTATATGGTATTTGTTCACACCTCGTGTTAATCCTACGATAGTTCCTCTCGCATATTGATCCCAGTGCGGTGCGCCCAGCCCAGTTAGTGCTGGAACGAAATAACATCCATTTGTATCTTTCACTTTTTTTGCCATATATTCAGTATCAATCGCCGACTCTATAATATGTAATTCATCTCGCAGCCATTGAATAGCCGCTCCAGCTACAAATATCGATCCCTCCAAGGCGTAATACACTCTGTCTCCTATCCCCCAAGCAATGGTAGTAACCAACCCGTTATCGCTGTAATGCGGCTTTTCTCCGATGTTCATCAAAAGAAAACATCCTGTTCCATATGTATTTTTCATACTACCTTTTGTAAAACAGGTTTGGCCAAACAAAGCTGCCTGTTGATCCCCTGCTGCCCCACCTATCTGTATAGGAGCTCCAAAATACTTCGCCTCTGTCATTCCATAGATACAGCTAGATGGTTTTACCTCTGGAAGTAAAGATTTTGGGATATCAAAAAGTTCTATCAACTCATCATCCCATTTTAGTTCGTTGATGTTAAACAATAGTGTCCTAGAAGCATTTGAATAATCTGTAACGTGTGTTCTTCCTTTTGTTAATTTCCATATAATCCAAGTCTCTATCGTTCCAAACAGTAATTCACCATTTACTGCCTGCTCCTTTGCCCCCTCTACATGATCTAATATCCATTTAAGTTTAGTCGCGGAAAAATATGCATCTGGAACTAACCCTGTTTTTTGACGAAATGCCTCTGATAAACCCTTTTCTTTCAGTTCATCACAATATTTTGATGTTCTTCTGCATTGCCAAACAATTGCATTGCATATCGGTTTTCCTGTATATTTATTCCAAACCACGGTGGTTTCTCTCTGGTTAGTAATTCCAATTGCTGCCACATCTGCTGCACTTGCATCAATGTTTGTCAATGCTTGTCTTCCTACTTCCAATAAAGTATGAAAAATCTCATCTGCGTCATGCTCTACCCATCCCGGTCTTGGAAAATGTTGGGTAAACTCTCTTTGTGCAATACTACAAACCTCTCCCCGTCTATTAAATAAAATACACCGATTGCTCGTTGTCCCTGAATCCAATGCCATAATATACTTGCTCACTCGTATATCCTCCTCCATTTCATTACCTTAATTGTACCAAATTTTCATCTATTATGCCATAATTCTCTTAATTTTTTCATTTGTTTTTATGAATTTTTTATGATATAATTCTAAAAAATGCATAATTATGAATAGGAGGATTTAACTATGAATTTAAGTACACCTAACAGAAATGATGCAACTCAATCATTCAACCGGTCAAAAAGTGTTGTTCCTTGCAGCGGTCTATGTTCTCGATGTATCGACGGATGTAAAGGAAATTGTGAAGTTTTTAAAGCTACATTTAGAGGAAGAGAATTGATTTACCCTGGCCCATTTGGTGATGTTACAGCAGGTGCTGATAAAGATTATCCTGTCGACTATTCTCACCTTAATATCCAAGGATATGCAGTAGGTGCCAAAGGATTGGATAATCCTAGTCCTGATACAGCTAGATTTCCAGCTGTTAGCACTGAAACTTCCTATGGATGGGATCGAAAAGTTAAAATGGAGGTACCAATTTTTACTGGTGCTCTTGGTTCAACTGAGATTGCCCGTAAAAACTGGGATCATTTTGCTATGGGAGCTGCAATCTCTGGCGTCACCATCGTATGCGGTGAGAATGTCTGTGGGATTGATCCTGAATTGGAGCTTAACAACGATAATATGGTGGTCAAAGCTCCCGATATGGACCGTCGTATCAATGCCTACAAGAAATACCACCGTGGATATGGAGAAATCCTAATTCAAATGAATGTAGAAGATACAAAACTTGGTGTAGCTGAATACATTATCGAAAAACACAACATCGAAACTATCGAATTGAAATGGGGGCAAGGTGCTAAATGTATTGGTGGTGAAATAAAGGTCACTAGCTTGGAACGCGCTCTCGAACTCCAAAAACGTGGCTATATCGTTACACCTGATCCATCTGATCCAATTAATCAAGCCGCATTTAAATCTGGTGCTATTCATGAATTCGAAAGACATAGCCGTCTAGGTTTCGTAACAGAAGAAGGCTTTATGCAGGAAGTAGATCGTCTGCGTAAGTTAGGCTATAAAAGAATCACTTTAAAGACTGGAGCTTACTCATTAAAAGAATTAGCAATGGCTATCAAATACAGTTCAAAAGCTAAAATTGACCTCCTCACTATCGACGGCGCTCCTGGTGGGACTGGAATGAGCCCGTGGCGCATGATGGAAGAATGGGGAATTCCTTCTATTTACTTGCATAGTGCTGCATATGAATTTGCAAGCATTCTTGAACAACAAGGTGAAAAGGTCCCAGATTTAGCTTTCGCTGGTGGATTCAGTTCAGAAGATGGAGTATATAAAGCACTCGCACTTGGTGCTCCTTATACAAAAGCTGTCTGTATGGGGCGTGCACTTATGATTCCTGGTATGGTCGGTAAAAACATTGACCAATGGATGAAAGATTGCACACTTCCTAAGACTGTATCTGAATTTGGCCATACCAAAGAAGAGATTTTCGTAAACTACGAACAAGTAAAATCAATTGTTGGCGCTGACGAAATTCACAATGTTCCACTTGGTGCTATTGGGATTTATAGCTACTCCGACAAAATTAAAGTTGGATTACAACAGCTAATGGCTGGTTCAAGACGATTCAAAGTTGATACAATCACTCGTAGAGAGTTGATGTCACTTACTGAAGAATGTGCAAAAGTAACTAGTATCCCTTATCTGATGGACTGTTACCGACAAGAAGCATTAGATATTTTAAAAGGTTAGTGGCTCACAGCAAAACAAGAGGCCATTTGGAACAAAACTTTCTTCCAAATGACCTCTTGTTATTATTTATAACTTATCTTCTTCAATATCCTTGGGATTAATCTTATTTTTCTTTAACTTTAAATAGACAATTTCCCTAAACAAAGTATACAGTACTGATACGATAGGGATAAAAATAAGCATCCCTACAACCCCCATCAAAGTTCCACCTATACTTACTGCTGCAAGTACCCATATAGAAGGTAATCCTACTGAATTTCCTACCACATGAGGATAGATTAAATTTCCTTCAACCTGCTGTAATACAAGGAATATTATAATAAAAACTAATGCTTGAGTTGGATTTTCTATAAAGATAAAAAACGCTCCGATAAAGCAACCAATAAATGCTCCAAACATAGGAATCAATGCAGTAATAGCAATCAAAATACCGATTAGTAATGCAAAAGGTATTCCAAATATCGTTAACACCACAACAAACATAGAACCTAAAATTACTGCCTCTAAACATTGGCCTGCTAAAAAATTAGCAAACGTTCTATAAGTTAAAGACGCAATCTCTTTCACTGCTCCCGCTCTATTTTCTGGTATAAAAGCATAAAGTACTTTTTTACACTGCACAGACAACAATTCTTTTTGTAATAATATATAAATAGCAAATACAAATGCAATAAACCCTGTTGTTAGTGCTGAAAAAACTCCCATAGCTGCTGTTAGCGTAGTATCAAATACATTCCCCACACCGCTTTGCAAAAAGTTTACTACGTAACTCACAATCGCAGCTTGATCAATCTCCAAACTACTAATAAATTCTCGGACCTGCTCGTTGTTATTGAATAGTCGATCTGCATATTTCTCTAAATCTATCAAAAAAGATTGTACACTTACTAATAAGCCATTCGTAGACGTTATAAGTTGTGGCACTAGTACAAATAAGACAATCAATAAAATACTCGCTAATAAAACAATGACTAATACTAATGATAAGGGTCTCCCTGCTTTTTCTAACTTTTTGTGCTTAGAAACCAGCTTCTCCGTAAAAATTTTTTCTTCCAAAAAACTCATCGGCACATTTAGGACAAATGCTATAGCTCCACCTATGATAAATGGTAACACTACTCCAAATGCATTTGACAACATTGAAAGTGCTATTTCAGGATTCCAAAAAACTAGAACAATAATTGCTGTAAAAATTATAAGCCCTCTAATCTTTTTAAATATTTCGTTAATCCACTCCATCTTAATCCTCTCTTTCTACATATGAGTCAATAATCTCTCGCACTTCCACTCATCACTCGCCTGTCTTATTACTCCATCAATACTGATAATTGGATGTTCTAAATCATTTGGTAGCACTTGAACAATTTTTCCTTCTGTCGCATCACTCATAACTACCTCTCTGCCTATGTATTCTGCTAATAATCGTTGTACTAGTAAATTTGAAATCGAAGTATCTAATCCCATCGACTCATTCTTATACAACATATTCATTACATGTAGTGGGTTTTTTTCATCTTTATAACTTCTTTTTGACACTAAAGCATCATACACATCTGATACAGCTGTAATCCTTGCGTATAAAGGTATTTCCTCTCCTTTAAGTCCTTCCGGATAACCTTCTCCTGTATAGCGTTCATGGTGATATTTCACTGCCGACATTATTTTCTCCGTGCACACCTGTGTGTTTTTCAATAACTCATAAGAATATATTGGATGCTTTTGCACAATCGCAAATTCATCAACTGTTAACTTTCTCGGTAAATCCAAAATTTCAGCAGGAACTTGAGTTTTCCCTACATCGTGAACTACGCCTGCTAGTATCAATTCTGATATCTGTACACCTGTTAATCCCATCCACTTTCCAATTAATCCATTTAATAAACTTACATTTACACTGTGCTTCTGCAGATACTCATCCATTTGTCTCGGTGCATAGATACATTGTACAACACAATTAATATCCACATGTTCAATCTGCTTTGCAATTTCTTCTTTTATCGATAACACTTCTGTTTCAACAATTTTCCCAGTATATCTTGCACTGCTCAAATAAGACTCCATTGAGTTCGTAACTTTCTCGTACCCAATCTTAGCCTCTAATTCTTTTTGTTCTACCGATTCCTTTTGCTTTTTATGCTCAATCAATTGTTCAAACGTTCGCTTTTTTACGCTAATATTCCGCTTACCACTATTAAACTTAATCAATCTTCTCAATTTATTAGCGTCAAGAATAACTCCAGTTGGCACTAGAACTACTCTTCCATCATAGTTATATATATCATCTTTTACATTCATTCCAACATACAAGTAGTCTGCTGAAATTGGCAATAATTCTTCCATACTACACCTTATATCTCTATATTTTCTAACTGACAACCAAATTCTGCTTCTATTGTAGATATCTCATTCATTCTCACCACTTTACAAAATAGAGACGTCTCCTCTTTCTCATTCATATTAATACGTAACCTTAGGATTGCTCCGATTAAAAATGATGATCTTTCTCCTCGAATCAACACCCCGCCTCGACTGATATTTATTACATCCACAGGAATCTCTTTACTTAATGCGATTACTTGTCCTTCTATCATCATAGAATCAACAATTCCATCAACTAGGAGTTTGTATCTTTTATGCTTTCGATCTTCCTTTTCACTCCCTCTATAAAGTGCTACTTCTATTCTTCCCATAACCAATGTAGGTCTCACTGTTCCATAATAATGAATAATTCTATCAGACAGCAATATAATTAAAATTACTTTTGCTGGCAACGTCTTTTTCACTGCATCTAAGACTGGAATTTCCACAGTATGGTATTGCTTATTATGTGTTAAAATCGATGCATCAATCAGCGTCTCTTGTCCTTGTGAGTCTTTTACAATCACTCTTTTATTTTCAAAATTATGTGAATAGTCATACACTTTATTGTCCACTCTATTAATCATACTAACAAACACTCCCAATCTCTATATCAAAACCACACACTCATCCCTCATAAATGCTGGAACTCTTTGAATTACCTTATTAGCATTATCGATATCTACTTCTTTTCTCACTCGATTTAACACTACTCTGTATTTAATCCCATCTCTGCAATTAATCACTTTTCGGTAGCCTCTGTTATCCACAATTAGAAGCATCATATCCTCTTCTGTAATCAAATCATCCGCTTCTCTTCTAAGCCAGTCTCCGCACGTATTAAATTGATAACATCCTTCTTCAAAAGTTTTTCCAACAGCATCCATTCCTAAACAAATAACAACCATATCTGATTCAAGTTCAATCTTTGGTTCTTCTTCTTTCAATACCTTAACTGCATATCCATTAGATTCTTCTGCTTGTACTAAAAAAAGTTCTGCTTTTTCAAATGGTATACTTCCATTTGGTCTCTCGATATGTTTATTATCCACTAATTTTCCTACTAAGTTAACCCCAACTACCAAATCATCATCTTGCAGTTGTTCCCAATCATCTAACTGAATAAAATGTGCATCCTCAATTATATCTTCGCTTGCCACTTCTCCATGACTCGTAATTACTATTCGTTTTTTCAAATCCTTCATCTCACAGGCTAATTGATACATCACCTCTATACACTGACTTGTCCCTAAAAATGAAATTATCTTTGCTTCTTCCACACCTAAACTTTGATACAACGATTCTGATAACTCCAAACTTCTTTCATTGTAATTCCACTGCTTAATTTTTATATTATGCATATTCTCACCTGATTACATTTACTCTTTTTCCCTGAAACTCTAACTGTATAATAGTACCATCATTTTTTATAAAAATCAAATAAAACCACCACTTTTAGTAATCGAAATTTCTAGTGATTTCCTTGTGAGTTCTTCTATCAAGCGATAACGAAATTCCCTTGCCGCTCTCCAACTAGTAAGGGGGTTCAGCTCCTTAAGCGCTCCCTTCCCCACTACTTCTTGTAGTTCTTTTCCTACTTTCATATTTCTTACTTCCTCTTCAATCTCACTACAACGTATTGGAACAGGGTCGGAAATTGTATAAGCCAATCGAATCTCCTCAAGATATTTCTTGTCTTCTGTTAATTTCACAAGACAAGCGCAACCAAGAGAGTTTTGTTCTTCCCCTTTTCTATCTGTACTTTCATAATGGATAAAATGTCCAGAAAAACCGATATAATCATCTTTTTTTATAACAATCTCTTTCAACTGTTCTTTATTACCTTCTATACTTTTCTTATTCCCACTATATAAAGATTGAATTGGAATCATCCATTCCCTATCACTATCCTCAAAAATCAATTGAGCATTTAAGACAAAGAGAATTGATATGTGATAGGACTCTTGTATCTCATCATATATATCGTCTTTTATTTTGCATTTTCTATTTTCTTCTTTTTCTATTATTTTCTTCATTGCTTCCTCTAAGACTGGTATTTTCTGGCAAATCAGAGGATGTGTCACTAAAGTTTCTCGTGTAGTCTCTGCGTTAATTATTATTGCTTCTTTTTCATTTGTTCGTATTACATTCATAAATTCCTCCATCACCTTAAAGAAAACTTCCAACTACTACACTTCATTTTAGCATTTTAATCTATTATTTTCAATCAATTTATTATTTTACCTCTTTCTTTTCTGTCAACTCAAAAACTACGTCCCATAGAGAGACGTAGCCTAAATAAAATTATAATAGTTAAATTAAGTAAATATGTGTTTTAGATATCCATATCCTTCACTTGTTAATTCTTCGTAAGGAATGAACTTCAATGCATCGCCATTGATACAGTAACGCAATCCGCCTTCATCTTTTGGACCATCCGTAAATACATGCCCTAGATGAGAATCACCATACTTACTTTTCACCTCTATACCACCTGATAATACTCCTTTTTCTCCTACTTCTTTAATTGCTTCTGAAGTAATTGGACTAGTAAAACTTGGCCACCCGGTACCAGAGTCGTACTTATCTTCTGAAGAGAAAAGGGGTTCTCCTGTTACTATATCTACATAGATGCCAGGACTATAATTCTTGTCATACTCGCTTGTAAATGCACGCTCTGTACCACCTTCTTGGGTTATCATATACTGCGATTCTGTCAGCTCCTCTTTCAATTCATCTTGTGATGGTTTCTCATAACCTGCAGAAGCTATCATATCCTCAACAGTTCCAAATGCACTCAGATTAATGTGGCAGTATCCATTTGGATTTTTCTCCAAATAGTCTTGATGATATTCCTCTGCTTCGTAAAACCCATCTAATGGTTTAATCTCAATTACAACTTCTCCATTCACTTCACTAGATAATTCTTTAATCTTATCCTCTATTATGTTCTTTTCTTGTTCGTTAGTATAGTAAATTCCTGTTCTGTACTGCGTACCAACATCATTACCCTGTTTATTCAAACTTGTTGGATCAATAATCTTGAAGTAATAATCTATGAGTTCTGAAAGTGTCACTTGGTTCTCATCATACAGAATCTTGACAGCCTCTGCGTGTCCAGTGTCCTTGTATAGCACATCTTCATAACTCGGTGTATCAGTTGTTCCATTAGCATAGCCTGATGTAGCATCGTAAACACCTGCTATCCTAGTAAAATATTCTTCTACTCCCCAAAAACAACCGCCAGCCAAATAAATAGTTTTCAAATTTTTATCCCTCGTCACTTGATCTAAATCCAATTTTTCTTCTGGTAATGATGGTCCAAGTGAACTCTTTCTTGTAGCTCCATGATTCAGTGTAGCTGAACATCCTGTTAACAGTAGCAACCCTATGATTAGTATACTGAATATATTCTTCATTGTATCACCTCCAGTTAAATTAAGAATAATTCTTATTATCATTTTATTGCGTCAGCACTAAAAAATCCATAGGTTTTATCCTATGGATTTCTTAATATTCTCCTACTTTTTTGAAATTGTATAACTTACATCCGCACGTTTAGCAACTGCATTTGAATGTGTCACCAATATAATGCATTTATTTTGTTGCTTCGCTAACTCGCAGAAAATATTCATGATATTATCTTGAGTTTCACTATCCAGATTTCCTGTCGGCTCATCAGCTAATATTACATCTGGTTGATAAGATAATGTTCTCGCTATCGCTACTCTTTGTTGTTCTCCACCTGAAAGTTTCAAGACTCTTCTTTTATGAAGTTCTTCTGCAAGTCCTACCTTTGCCAATAGTTCACGCGCGACCTCTTTTTTATTCTTAATTATTTTCCCACTGATATCCATGGACAAAATAACGTTCTCTTCTGCTGTAAGAGTTGGCAGTAAGTTATATGCTTGAAATATTACCCCCACGTATTTTGATCGATAATCGTATTGATTCATCCCTGTTATATCTGTATCATTATAGTAGATTTTTCCTTCAGACGGCTTTGTCAATCCTGATAACATGGATAATAATGTTGTCTTCCCCGCTCCAGATTTCCCTACTATTGCATATACATTCCCTTTTTCAAAATTAAAGTTACAATTTTTCACTACATATTTTTTATTATCATAACTATACCCTACATCTTCCAATTTAAAAACACTCATTTCAAACCTCCTATGATCGATCGCTCAATATCTTTAATGGTTCATAGCGAAGAACCGACAAGATTCCTACACTACTTGCTACAAGTGTCAATAATATTCCAACTCCTACAACTTGTAACAAAACTATAATATCCAAATTTACACCTAAACTGTCAATATAGCTCACATCTCCACCTTGCATACCTTCAAACATACTGCTGTTGCCCCTTTCACCTGGACCACCTGCAAAGTTTCCTCCGAAATTCCCAGCAATATTTGCACTTTCTGATTCTGCTGATTCGATTTGGGATTCAAGCAATGTGTCTGCTACTGGTTGTGAAACTACTGCGCCTAAAGCAGTTCCTAAAATAACTGCTATAAATGTGATAACTAATACTTCAACCAAAAATTGCGAAGCTACTTTTGATTTTTTCATACCTATTGCAGCTAGTACTCCCATTTCATATTTGCGTTCTCGAACACTAAATAATTGAAACACTATTAAGATAATTGCACCAATGACCAATATAACAATAAAGAAAATCATAGTAAATGAAGTTAAGTTATCTAATGGAACAAGGCTACTTTCAAACTCACTTGCATCCACAGAGTTAATTGCATAAATACTTGTATCCAACCCTAGTTCTACTGCTTCGTTTTCAAATGATTCATAATCTTCTACACTATCAAATACATAAGTACCACTCAATTCACTTGTCAATGCCGAGGAACTCAACTCTCCAGTTCGCTCATCTGTGTAATCAATTGCAACAGTCTCTGAAGATGCCATGATTCCATCCATTGACGGATCACTTATATAAACCGTATCAGCATAGATATCAGTTGTAGCACATTCAAATATTCCTGTAACTGTCATAGTTATTATATCTGCTTCATTCGTTGGATTCTCTAAACTAATAGTATCTCCTACTTCTAAATTATTTTGGTAGGCCATTTCTGCGCTAATCACAGCCTCATTTTCGGTACTATCTTCTGCAAACATCTCCCCTTCTGTTACAGCCAGTATTCCATTTACAAAATCACTCATAGCACTATGGCTATTGTAGCTAAGTACAGTAAAATCGCCACCCATGGAACCTGTCGGCATACCGCCACCCATCATTCCACTTTTTCCGCCACTCATTCCGCTCATTTGCTCGAATTGATCCATTGCAGAATCACTTGTTTCATACGGTTCTATTTCAACACCATTTAACGAAATTGCCTTCGAGTAATAGAAGTCAGAGACGCTATCTGCTTCTGCATAAACCAGCAGCTCTTCTTCTGGCATATATTGTCTCATCATATCCATCATTCCCGCCATATCTTCTGTCTGTTGCTCCATCATAGACTCTCTATCAATTCCAATCGTTGCAGTCACACTCATCCCTTCATATGCCTGCTCTTTTGCATCATTTGCACTATTTCGAATACTAAGTGCTACACAAGTTGATGCTGTTATCGCTAATATCAACACCAGTGTTAATATTGTTCTGACTCTTCCCCTCTTAATATTTCGCAATGCATTTTTTATTACATACATTTTTATAATTCCTCCTCTTTTCTAATCTTTAAACAGTTTATAAAATATTTGTGAATATTCTGTGAGGAAAACATGTAATAATTTTGTCTAGATTTGTTTTCAATTCAAAAACGAGGTATGTAGACATAATACTTTCTACATACCTCATTTCTATTCTTAGAGTAATAACACTCCCGCTGATTCACACTCTTTCACTGTAGTTTCATCCCATAAAGATGATTGTACTTCCCCTATATGCGCTTTCCCTAACAAAAGCATGCACAATCTCGACTGTCCAATTCCACCACCTATTGTCAATGGTAACTCTCCATCTAGAAGCATTTTATGAAATGGCAGTTCCGCTCTATCTAAGCAACCTGCTTTTTCCAATTGCGATTGCAGTGACGTTTCATCTACTCTTATCCCCATACTACTAATCTCTAATGCAATACCTAGAGGTTCATGCCAGAAAAGCAAATCTCCATTCAATTGCCAATCATCATAGTCTGGAGCTCTTCCATCATGCTTTTCTCCACTTTCTAATACATCTCCGATTCGCTTGATAAAGACTGTCTTATGCTCTTTCACAATTGTATTTTCTCGTTCCTTCGGTGTTAAGTCTGGATATCTATTTTCTAACTCTTGAGTATCCACAAAATACACATCTCTTTGTAGGTTAGTTTCAAGTTCAGAGAACTGCCATTTCAATTCATCTAAAGTACCACAGATAGCACTCACTATTCTTTTCACCGTATCTTCTAGATATGCTTCACTTCTCAACTCTTTACTTATCACTTTTTCCCAGTCCCATTGGTCTACATAAATAGAGTGGATATTATCAAGTTCTTCATCTCTTCTTATAGCGTTCATATCTGTAATCAAACCTTTTTCAACAAAAAAGTTATATCTATGTAGAGCCAATCTCTTCCATTTTGCCAACGAGTGAACTACTTCGCCTTCACCCCTTGTTGCCGGTATATCAAAGGCCACTGCTCTTTCAACGCCATTTAGGTTATCATTTAATCCTGTACTTTTATCTACAAACAGAGGTGCTGTTACTCTTTTTAGATTCAATGCTGCTGATAACTTAATCTGAAAGGTACTCTTTATCATTCCTATTGCTTTCTGTGTATCATATAGTCCTAAACTAGCCTCATAATTGTTCGGTATAATCATTTTACATCCCCCTTTTCGCTCATTTTAAGATATGCACTCTAACAGCAAGTGTATTCTCTTACAAAACATTGTTAGTCTTCATTTTTTTTTCATATTTGAAACACATTTCCATCACATTTTCTTAATATACTATATTTGAGTGAAGGACAGTTGATTCAACAAAATTTCACTACTAATTATGTTAGTTATAACTTTTTAAAGACCCTGCTTGCAGATTTGCTAGCAGGGTCGCCTAAATTCAAAAAAGAAAGTAAAGCACTTTCGCTTTCTTTTTTACTATTGTCCGATTTGCTTTGCTACTTCTTCTGCAAAGTTCTCTTCTTTTTTCTCAATTCCTTCACCTGTCATGAAACGAACGAAAGATACTACACTTAAATCAGTTCCGTTTGCTTTTCCTACTGATTCAACATATTTAGCAACAGTCATATCGCCATCTTGAACATAAGCTTGATCTAAAAGACAAACTTCTTTCATCAATTTATTTACTCTTCCAATGATCATTTTTTCAATAATATTGTCTGGCTTTTCTGGATTTTCTAATTTAGCTTGTGCTAAAAGGATATCTTTTTCTTTCTCAATATAATCTGCATCTACTTCATTACGAGAAACATATTTTGGTGACATAGCCGCTACTTGCATTGCTACATTTTTCAAACAAGCTTTGATATCATCATTTACAACATCAGTTTTAGCTTTTACAAGAACTCCGATTTTACCACCAGCGTGGATATAATCAACTACACACCCATCGTTAGCTTCAACTTTTTCAAATCTTCTGATTGTTAAGTTCTCACCAATTCTTGCAACTTTTTCTACTAAAGCTTCTTTTACAGTTTTAGAATTGTCTGCTACAAATGCTTCTTCTAACATAGCTTCTACATTTGTTACTGTAGTTGCCATTGCTTGATCCGCTACCTCTGCAACAAATGATTGGAACTCTTCGTTCTTAGCTACGAAATCTGTCTCTGAGTTAACTTCTACGATTGCTGCTGTTTTATCATCTTTAACGATTGTCTTGACAAGACCTTCTGCAGCTACTCTTCCAGCTTTTTTCTCTGCTTTAGCTTGTCCATTTTTTCTTAAATATTCTACTGCTTCTTCAATGTTTCCATCTGTTTCGTTAAGTGCTTTTTTACAATCCATCATCCCAGCACCAGTTAATTCTCTTAATTCTTTTACCATACCTGCTGTAATTGCCATGATAATACCTCCACATTATATATTATAATTATTTTCTTGATTAAAACCTATAGTTTTCACTATAATAAATGCTCCAACCTAAATAGGCTGAAGCATCCACCTTCATTTCTTAAGCTTCTTCAGCTACTTCTTCTGCTACTTCGTCAGTACCTTCAGCTAACATCTCATCTGCTACATCAGTTGCAAATCCTTGATTAGCTTCGATAACAGCGTCTGCCATTGCAGCTACGATTAACTTAACCGCTCTGATAGCATCATCATTCCCTGGAATCACATGATCTAATTCTTCTGGATCACAGTTAGTATCACAGATACCGATCAATGGAATACCTAGAGTATGTGCCTCTTGAACACAGATTCTTTCTTTTTTAGGGTCTACGATAAAGATTGCATCTGGAATTCTCTTCATTTCTTTAATTCCACCTAAGTTTTTCTCTAACTTATCCCACTCTTTTTTCAATTCGATTACTTCTTTTTTAGGTAATACGTCGAAAGTTCCATCTTCTGACATTCTTTCGATCTCTTTAAGACGCTCTACTCTTCCTCTGATTGTCTTGAAGTTTGTAAGCATTCCTCCAAGCCATCTTTCGTTAATGTAGAACATTCCACAACGCTCTGCTTCAGATTTGATAGCATCTTGAGCTTGCTTCTTAGTTCCTACGAAAAGAATTGTACCACCATCAGCTGCAACATCTGCAACCGCTCTATACGCATCATCAACCATTCCTACAGATTTTTGTAAGTCGATGATATAGATACCATTTCTTTCTGTGTAGATGTACTCCGCCATTTTTGGGTTCCATCTTCTTGTTTGATGTCCAAAGTGAACACCAGCTTCTAGCAATTGTTTCATTGAAATAACGCTCATTGTTTTTCCTCCATTTTGGTTAATCTTCCGTATGCTTCTATATCTGAATCACCATACATTTATATGGCACCTTTTCAGAGAATCACACACGTGCTTTTTTTGCAACGCTCTTATAATAACATAATATCAGATTACTTTCAAGAGGTTTTTGGTAAATATAATAAAAGGAATGAAGATTTCCCTTCACTCCTTTTGTCTCTAGCCTTCTATGTAATATCTTTAAAATCTAACTACCGAAATCAGCCCACTAGTTCTCGCTGTAACTTCACAAACCAATTTCCCTGAAGATGGTGCATGAATCATCATTCCATTTCCCGAATAGATTGCAACGTGACCACCATAGTAGAGAATATCTCCTGGTTGCGCCGCAGACACGCTATATCCTACTACTGTTCCAGAACCACCTTGTGAATAAGATGTTCTTGGAATTGATTTGCCAACTGCTGCATAAGCTGCTTTTGTAAGCCCAGAACAATCGATTCCTCCGTATCCATTTCCACCCCATAGGTATGGAACTCCGATATATGAACGAGCTGCCCCAACAACACCTGAACCTGTGCCGCTATTATACGATGGCGATCCAGTTGATGAATTGTTCGATGATGAATCTGTTGTATTCGAACTCGAGTTTGAACTCGAACCTGCTTGTGCTGCATTCGCTGCTGCTTCTGCCCTAGCGGTCTCTTCTGCTGCTATTCTAGCGGCTTCTTCTGCTGCTACTCTCTCCGCTTCAACCGCTTCTTGAATCTCTGCATCTAAAGTGGCAATTTCGCTTTGTTTTTGCGAAATAAGTCCTGTCAAACTTGCTCTGTTCTCTTCCAAAGCAACTTCTGATGCCTCTAGTTCTTCTATCTGCTTTTCTAACTCCATCTGCTTTTCTTGAACTTGTGTTTTTATCTCTGTGTACTCATCAAGCATTTTTCTATCATAAGTATGTACAGAATTAGCATATTCAATTTGGTTAACCATATCCGATATACTCTTAGATTGAATAATTTTTTCGACAAGGGCTAAATCTCCACCCTCTTCATACATGTACTGGATACGAAGTTTCATATCTTCATACTGTTCTTCTTCTTGAGCCACTGCTGCTTCATATTCTTTTCCCGCTTCTTCAATTGCTATCCAAGTCTCATCAATCTGCTTTTCTAATGTTTCTATTTCACTCAACAAATCTTCAAGTTGACTATTCAAGCTCCCCACTTCATTCTCAACTTGTTGTTTTTGTTCTTTCAACTCATCACTCCTTGTTGCCGAAACTGACATCGTGATAAGCGAACTTGCTACTAGAGAAATAGCAACAATTTTTCTCAATCTTTTCTTCATTATTTACCCACCTTATTTATATTATATTCTCCCTCACATAACCATACTACTTTTTTAGATAATTTTCAACATAATTTTACACAAGAAAGAAATCATCTTTAACTAACTGTTCGTAATTATACATCATCTCATTATTTTTTGCAACACTTTTAACATTTTCGTAACATTTTGTATTAAAAGTAGGCTATCGTAAAATACTCTAGCACCTGCGCTTTCTTCGTGCTATACTTCTAAGTGAGTACATATAACCCAAAGAAAGGATTTTAATTATGAATTTTAAATTTGTACACAACAACTTTAATGTAAAAGATTTAGACAAGTCTCTTGCCTTCTACAAAGAAGCTTTAGGACTTGACGTAGTAAGAAGAAAAGATGCCTCTGATGGTAGCTTTATCATTGTCTATCTTGGATTTGATGCAAGTTCCCACCTTTTAGAACTCACTTGGCTTAGAGATTGGGATCGTCCATATAACTTAGGAGACAACGAGTTCCATCTCGCTTTAGAGACTGATGATTATGAAGCTGCTCTTAAAAAACATAAAGATATGGATTGTGTCTGTTTCGAAAACAAAGGTATGGGAATTTACTTTATTAGTGATCCCGATGGATATTGGGTAGAAATCCTGCCTAAGAAATAATAAAACAAGAGAGAGACAACGCTGATGAACTTCAGTGTTATCTCTCTCTTATTTAATATCTAACAACTTTCAACAGACCACTTGTTCTAGCTGTCACTTCACAAACCAATTTTCCTGAAGATGGAGCATGTATCATCATACCATTTCCTGAATAGATTGCAACATGTCCATCGTAGCATAGTATATCACCGGGCTGTGCGTCTGACACACTATATCCCACTGTAATTCCACTCTCTCTTTGTCCTGAATCAACTCTTGGAATCGAAATCCCTACAGCAGCGTAAGCTGCTTGTGTAAGTCCAGAACAATCAATTCCGCTTCTACTTGTCCCTCCCCATAGATACGGAACACCTATGTATGTACGCGCCGCTGCCACTACAGCTGCTCCTTGACTAGAGCTATATTCCGTGCTCGTGCTTGTACTTGTACTTGTACTTGACGACTGTACTGCTTCTGCTGCTGCTCTTGCTGCTGCCTCATCCGCTTCGGCTATCTGGGCTGCTTCTTCTGCTGCTATCCTCTCTGCTTCTAAAGTCTCTTGAATTTGTATATCCAGCTTCTCAATTTCACTTTGCCTATTCTCTATCAGTGAAGCTAAATCTTCCCTTTTCTCCTCCAAACCTAACTCAGCTATCTCTAATGCTTCAACTTCATCCTCTACCTGAATCTTTTTTGTTTTCACTTCTTCTTTTACTTTTGTATACTCTTCTAGCATTTCCCTATCATATGTATGCAGGGAATTAGCATACTCAAATTGATTAATCATATCTGCAATACTTTCTGACTGTATAATGCTAGCTATTAGATCTAGACTCCCGCCCTCTTCATACATATACTGAATTCGAAGTTTCATATCTTCATATTGTTCCTCTTCTTGAAGTAAGGCCGCATCATATTCTTCCCCAGCCTTTTCAACCTCCTTCCAAGTTTCTTCAATTTCACTTTCCAAGAACCCAATCTCTCCCACCAGCTCGTCTAATTGGTCACTCAAATCTTCAATTTCACTTTCTATTTCATCTTTCTCTGCTTCTAGTTCGCTACTACTCGGAGTTGCCGATGCTGAAATTGTTATAGCTGAGCTTATAATCAATGAAGTTGCCAGTACTTTCTTTACTGTTTTATGCATTGCCTTTACCGCCTTATTATTTTAATTTTCATCCAAGTATACCCTCATCTTTTTTCATTTACAATACACTTCACACTTTTATCACATACTTTTCACATTTCACTCCTCCTACAAAAAAGAGATCAAGCATTTGACTTTCATCATGCTCAATCTCTTTTACATTTATTGTACTACTAAATTTGTGTATCCCATCAAATCTTGATCTACTTGTTTTGCCACTTCTCTACCTTCGCGAATTGCCCACACAACCAAAGACTGTCCTCTTCTAACGTCTCCTGTTGCATATACATTTTCTACATTAGTTACATAACTAGCTCCAGTTTCGATGTTACTTCTATCATCTGTCTTCACTCCAAATGCTTTTGTTACATACCCTTCACTTCCTAAGAATCCAGCTGCAATTAACACTAAGTCTGCATCTACTGTTCTTTCGCTTCCTTCCACTTCACTCATGTTCATTCTTCCAGTTTTCTCATCTTTTTGGAATTGAAGCTGAACAAGAACTACTTTGCATAACTTCCCTGACTTGTCTTTGATGAACTCTTTTACCGTCGTTTGGTATTCTCTTGGATCTTTGCCAAATACTGCAATCGCTTCCTCTTGACCATAGTCTGTCTTACAAACTTTTGGCCATTGTGGCCAAGGATTGCTCTCCGCTCTCTCATATGGTGCTTTTGGCATCATTTCAAGTTGGATCACAGATTTTGCACCATGTCTAATGGATGTTCCTACACAGTCGTTTCCTGTATCTCCACCACCAATTACAATGACATTCTTTCCTTTTGCAGAAAGGAATGTTCCTTCTTTTAACTTATAATTGTTTTCTTGCAATGATTTTGTTGTTGATTTCAAAAAGTCTACCGCGAAGTGTATTCCCTCTGCATCTCTTCCTTTTGAATTGATGTCGCGTGGATTTGATGCTCCGCATGCAAGAATTACTTTATCGTATTCTTTTAGAAGTGCTGCTGTTTTTTTGTCTTTTCCTACATTGCAATTTACAACAAACTCAACGCCCTCTTCTTCCATAATTGCAACTCTTCTATCTATGTACTTCTTTTCAAGTTTCATGTTAGGAATTCCGTAGCGAAGAAGCCCTCCTACTTTATCATCTCTTTCAAACACAGTCACTAAATGACCTCTTTTATTTAATTGATCTGCCGCAGCAAGCCCTGCAGGACCAGACCCAATTATTGCAACCCTTTTTCCTGTACGAACTTTAGGAGGATTTGCTTTCACATAACCTTCTTCGTACGCTCTTTCAATAATTGCATATTCGTTACTTTTAGTAGCTACTGCTTCTGCGTCCAACCCGCATGTACAGGCGTGTTCGCAAAGTGCAGGACAAACTCTCGATGTGAATTCTGGAAAGTTATTCGTCTTAGCCAATCTGATATAAGCACCTTTCCAATTTCCATTAAAAATTAAGTCATTCCATTCTGGAACTAAATTATGAAGCGGGCAACCGCTTGGCATTCCCATTAATGCATCTCCTGATTGACAGAATGGAACGCCACAATCCATACATCTAGCACCTTGCTTTTCTTGCTCTTTCGAAGAAAGAGGTGTATGGAATTCTCCGAAATGCTTGATTCTAGATTTTGGCATTTCTGCATCCTTATTTACTCGATTATATTCTAAAAATCCTGTTGTTTTCCCCACGATGATTACCTCCTATTTCCCTTTCTCTACAGCATAAAATGCTTCAATTTGTGCTTGCTCGCTACTCATACCACGCTCTTGCATCTGTAGTATTAGGCTTGTCATTCTCTCATAATCATGTGGAATGATTTTCTTAAACATTGGTACGTAGTCATTGAACGACTCTAAAATCATCTTTCCTTTTTCAGAGTTTGTAAGTGCAACGTGTTCCTCTATCATCGCTTTCAGCTCCATAATGTCATACTTAGATGTAAGACGCTCCACTTTAACCATTTCTTTATTCATCTTCATGTACAAATCACTTTCACTGTCTAGCACATAAGCAACTCCACCACTCATACCAGCTGCAAAGTTCTTTCCTGTATTACCAAGAACTACTACTTTACCCCCAGTCATGTATTCACACCCATGATCGCCAACACCTTCAACAACCGCAGTCGCTCCAGAGTTACGTACACCAAAACGCTCTCCTGCCACTCCGTTAATAAACGCCTTACCTGCTGTCGCTCCATAAAGTGCTACGTTACCAATGATGATATTTTCATCTTTCTTAAACTTCACTCCTGCTGGTGGGTAAACTACTAATTTACCGCCTGATAAACCTTTTCCAAAGTAGTCATTACTCTCACCTGTAAGTTCTAGCGTCAAGCCTTTTGGAATAAATGCTCCAAAACTTTGACCACCCGCTCCTTTACATCTGATTGTATAACTGTCCTCATCCATACCTTCAGGGTATCTTCTTGTAATCTCTGATCCAAATATAGTTCCAAGTGTACGATCAATATTTGTAACATCTACTTCAATGCTACGTTTTTGACCTTTCTCTAAATATGGCAATAATTCTTTTACAAACACTGCTTCATCTACTGTTTTTTCTAATTCGAAGTCATAAATTTTCGCAGGTGTGAAAGTCATCTTTGTCTCAGTATCTACATATGGGTTCTCCAAGATTTTATCTACTAATATCTTAGCTGCTCTCTCAGATTCTCTTTCTGACTTAGGTTGTAATAAATCTGTTCTTCCTACTAACTCATCAATTGTACGAACCCCTAACCTTGCCATGTGCTCTCTTAAGTTTTCTGCTGCAAATCGCATAAAGTTCATTACATATTCAGGCTTTCCTGCAAAACGCTTACGAAGCTCTGGGTTTTGTGTAGCCACTCCAACCGGACAAGTATCCAAGTTACATACACGCATCATCACACATCCCATTGTTACAAGTGGAACTGTTGCAAATCCAAATTCTTCTGCTCCAAGCATTGCTGCAATTGCAATATCTCTACCTGTCATAAGCTTACCATCTGCCTCTAGGCGCACGCGCTCACGAAGATTGTTTTGGATCAACGTCTGGTGTGTCTCTGCCAGTCCAAGCTCCCATGGAAGTCCTGCATTATATATAGAAGTACTTGGCGCAGCCCCTGTACCCCCATCATATCCTGAAATCAAGATTACTCCTGCTCCTGCTTTTGCAACACCTGCTGCAATTGTTCCAACACCTGCTTCCGATACAAGCTTCACTGAAATTCTTGCATGCTTATTCGCATTTTTACAATCATAGATTAATTGTGCTAAATCTTCGATTGAATAAATATCATGATGTGGAGGTGGTGATATCAAACTAACACCTGGCGTTGAATTACGTGTTCTCGCAACCCAAGGATACACTTTTGCTCCTGGAAGGTGTCCACCTTCTCCTGGTTTCGCACCTTGTGCCATTTTGATTTGAATCTCTTGTGCACTTACTAAGTATCTCGAGTTTACACCAAATCTACCAGATGCTACTTGCTTGATTGCAGAGCACTTCTCTGTATCAAGACGTTCTACATCTTCTCCACCTTCTCCTGAATTTGATTTTCCTTTCAGACGATTCATTGCAATTGCTAACGTCTCATGAGCCTCTTTTGAAAGAGATCCGTATGACATCGCTCCTGTTTTGAATCTTGTTACAATTGAATCCACACTTTCCACTTCATCAATTGAAATACCTTCTTCAGGGTACACAAAGTCCATTTGACCACGTAAATTCACGCTTGCCGCTTCTTTATCTACTAATTCTGCGTACTGCTTAAACAACTCGTAGTCGCCTTCTTTTGTAGCCTGCTGTAGTAAATGCATTGTTTGAGGTGTAAATAAGTGCTTCTCTCCACCACTTCTTTGTCTATGCTTCCCTACACTTTGTAGTGTAGTATCCACGTCTAGACCAAGAGGGTCAAATACTGATGAATGTAAATTTGCATAATCAGTTTCAATATCTTTGATACCGATTCCACCAACTCTACTGATTGTATTTGTAAAGTATTTGTCAATGAATGAACCTTCCAATCCAACTGCTTCAAAGATTTTAGCTCCTTGATAAGACTGAATAGTTGAAATACCCATTTTTGACGCTACTTTGATAATTCCATGAATTACTGCATCATTATAATCTTCTACTGCCGCATAGTAATCTTTATGAAGCATACCTGTGTCAATCAAATTGCGGATTGACTCATGTGCAAGATAAGGATTAATAGCAGAAGCACCATAGCCTACTAGCGTGGCAAAGTGGTGTACATTCCTTGGCTCTGCTGTTTCTAGAATAATAGAAACTGCTGTTCTCTTCTTTGTTCTTACCAGGTGATGTTGAACACCTGCTAATGCTAATAATGATGGAATTGCAACATTATATTCGTCTACTCCTCTGTCTGAAAGGATTAGAATATTTGCACCTTCATTGATTGCTTGATCCACTTCCATACAAAGGTGATCTACAGACTTCTCCAAGTTCGAATTCTTATAACAAAGCATAGAAAGCTCTTTTACTTTCAACCCGTTTACCTTCATATTCTTAATCTTAAGTACATCTGTACTAGTAAGAATTGGATTATTCACTCTAAGAACTTTACAGTTCTCCTCTTTTTGCTCTAATAAATTACCATCTTTTCCAAGATAGATAGTAGTCGAAGTTACGATTTCCTCTCTAATTGCATCAATCGGTGGGTTTGTAACTTGTGCAAATAATTGTCTAAAATAATCAAACAGCGGTTGATGATGATTTGAGAGAACAGGAATTGGTGAATCTGCTCCCATAGCTGCAACTTCTTCTAAACCTCTTGAAGCCATTGTTAAAATCGCATTATTTACATCTTCGTATGTATAACCAAATGCTTTTTGTAATTTGCTTAACTCCTCTTCATCATAAGCTTCTACTCTTTTGTTTGGAATTTTGAGATTCTTAAGTTGAACCATATTTGCATCTAACCACTCTCCATATGGATGTGCATCTGCATAACTTTCTTTCAACTCTTCATCTTCTATCAATCTTCCCTCTACAGTATCAATCAATAACATTTTACCTGGGTGCAGACGATCTTTCATAACAATTGTAGATGGCTCAATATCTAGAATCCCAACTTCTGATGAAAGAATCATTGTATCATCTTCTGTAATCATATATCTAGAAGGTCTCAAACCATTCCTATCTAATACTGCTCCCATTACATCTCCATCAGAGAAAAGTATAGAAGCTGGCCCATCCCATGGCTCCATCATTGTTGAGTAGTATTGATAGAAATCTCTTTTCTTTCTTGACATGGTCTTATTATTAGCCCATGGCTCAGGAATTGCTATCATAACAGCTAATGGAAGGTCCATTCCGCTCATTACCATAAACTCTAATGCATTATCAAGTCTAGCTGAATCCGAACCTGAAGGAGTAATCGCTGGCAATACACTTTGTAGTCTTCCCTCTAAATGCTCTGACTTCATAATCTCTTCACGAGCACGCATCTTATCTGCATTTCCTTTAATCGTATTAATCTCTCCGTTATGTACAATAAAACGATTAGGATGCGCTCTCCTCCAACTCGGTTCAGTGTTCGTACTAAATCTAGAGTGAACAAGTGCAATTGCTGATTCATATGCTTCATCTTGTAAATCTTGGAAAAACATTCTTAATTGTCCTACTAAGAACATTCCTTTATACGCAATCGTTCTACTAGATAGTGAAACCACATAAGACTCTTCATCGCTTTGTTCAAAGATTCTTCTTACAATATAAAGCATACGATCAAACGCTAAGCCTTTTTCTACACCTGCTGGCTTTTCAATAAATGCTTGCATAATACAAGGCATGTGCTCTAACGCCTTGCTTCCTAGAACTTCTGGATAAATCGTGACCTCTCTCCATCCTAATAGGTTCAATCCTTCTTTCTTTGTAATTACTTCAAAGATTTTTTTCGCTTGGTTTCTCTTCAACTCATCTTGTGGGAAGAAGAACATACCAACACCATACTCTCTTTCTCCTCCAATACTAATACCGCTTGCCTTACAGACCTTTGAGAAAAACTTATGAGAAATCTGAAGTAAAATACCAACACCATCTCCTGTTTTTCCTTCTGCATCTTTCCCGGCTCTATGCTCTAGGTTCTCAACAATCTTCAACGCATCTCTTACTGTTGCATGACTTTTCTTTCCTTTAATATTAACAACCGCACCAATTCCACAGTTATCGTGTTCAAATTCCGGATGATACAATCCGCTTTGCTGGCGATTATCTTCGTTGATTCTCTCTCTGTTCATTCACACTATCCCTTTCGTATATATCTTTTTACTTGATTGACTATACACTATTTTTTTTGACTTGTAAATCTTTTTTTCTTTCAAATTGTCTGATTATTCGTCTATTTTAACATTTACTTATTTATTATCTGTCTTTAATGTCTTTAACAGAAATGCATTTGTCTTTTTCGATACAATTTCGATGTGTTGAAATAAAAAAATAACCTTAGTCATTATCATCCTAAGGTTATCTCTTTTGTTTTATTCTGCTTCATTTATGGAAGTATATTGTATATCAAAATTTCCACATGTATAATTCTTGATTACAACAAACAATATAGACGTCAACATTGCTGATACTACTGTTATTATCCCCATTCGAAGCGGGTCTTCAAAAATCCAAACAAACACATCATGATTTGTCAATAGTACTGAAGTGAGATTTAGGCAGATATGAGCAAATATCGGCGCTGCTATCGAATTATATTTATCGTAAACCCATGCTAGAAATAATCCACATACGAACCCATAAATAGTCTGCACTAAGTTTCCATGAAATATTCCAAATAACAACGCACTAAGGAGTGCTGCATTAATCTGAACCGTAAACATCTTCAACCGCGTATAGATTACCCCTCTAAACAGAAGTTCTTCTACTATTGGTGCCAGAATTCCAAGACCTAAAATCTGAATAGTAAGACTTGGCGAATAAAATGCTTCAGCTACTTCCTGATAGCTTTCACTTATTTGCGCAAGCTGAGTTAATGTCAGCAAATTATTAAGCGCAATACATCCACACACTGAAATCACTGCAATAAAACTATATTTCCATAAAGTTTCTCGTTTTTTTTCTATCTTACTCGGATAATTTTTTCGATCTCTCTTCATCCAATAAGCAAAAATCGGTATTCCTACTGCTGCTGAGATCATTGTCAAAACCACTGCATACTCTTGAAGCAACTGCACTGCATCTTCTGCAATTTCCATTGATACTTCCGGAGTTACAATCTCTTCAAGTTGGGAAAATGTATCCCCTAAGGATCCATCTCCTCCCAATACTTCCTGCAATTCCTCAGATTCTGCCATAAATTCAGATGTTAGCCTCTGCGTAATCACCATTGTAGCTGCTAAATCAGTGACTGTAGAAATCAAGAAATATATTGCTATAGGAAGTACCAGAAACCCAATTCCTAATTTCTTTTTTGTTTCCATAGATAAAGTCCTCTCTACATTTTATCTGGAGCTTCAAATCCCAGTAGTTCTATGCATTGTAAAAGCACCGTTTTTGTCGCTTCTAACAATGAGATATACGACTCTTTTCTTTCCACATTCTCTTCAGCTAATATTTTCGTCTCATGATAGAAGTGATTGAATGCATTTGACACATCATAGATATATGCACAGATTTTATGTGGCGCTAATTCCTCTAAGGCAATCTCTAATACACTATTAAATTTAGATAGCTCTAGCATCAACTGCTTCTCACTCTTCTTTTCCGGCGCTAGTATATTCCCTTTTTCAACTGTGTTGCCTGATTCTTTATACTTATTTAAAATAGACTTAATTCGAACAATAGAGTATAAAATATATGGACCTGTATTTCCTTCAAAAGAAGTAAATCTCTCAATATCGAATACGTAGTCTTTTGATGCTTGGTTTGATAAATCACCATATTTTATTGCTGAAATACCAACCATATTAGCGATTTTTCTCGCTTCTTCTTCTGGCATTTCTCTATTCTCCATTATTTTACAATACATACCTTCACAGATATCTCCAATAAATTGCTCTAATCGCATCACTCCGCCATCTCTTGTCTTAAATGGCTTTCCATCTTTTCCATTCATTGTACCAAATCCCAAGAATATCAATTCTGTATTTCCTGGTATGATTTCTGCTTTTTTTGCCACTCTAAAAACTTGTTCAAAATGAAGTTCTTGGCGTTTATCTACGATGTAAACTACTTTTTTAGGCTGGTACTCTTTTTCTCTTTCTATCAATGTTGCTAAATCTGTAGTTCCATATAGAGAGGCTCCATCTGATTTCAAAATCATACAAGGCGGAACCTCTTTCGTATCTGTATCTTCTTGCACTTCTACTACAAGTGCACCTTGATCAATCTTTGCAAGTCCTTTGTTTTTTAAAAGTGTTACCAACTCATCAATATAAGGCTCTGCATCAGATTCACCTTTCCATAGATCAAAATCTACACCTAATGTTCCGTAGTTCTTCTTAAGATCCTTTACTGATACCGCTAAAATATGATTCCATAATGCGCGATAGCCTCTATGACCTTTTTGCAATGCAAATGTAGCTTCCATTGCTGCTTCTTTAAAAGCTTCATCCGACTTTGATTTCCCACTTGCCGTAGGGTAAATCTCTTCTAGTTCTCCTATTGTAAATGGTGCTTCTTCTGGATACTCTCCTTTATAAGAGTCATCAAAGTAAGGAAGATTTGGTTGTCTCTCTTTTACTTCTACAATAATTAATCCCATCTGAAGACCCCAATCTCCTAGATGCACATCACTTACTACCTTATGACCCATGAATCTAGCAATTCGCTTGACACTCTCACCGATAATAGCCGTTCTAAGATGTCCAACATGTAATGGTTTTGCCACATTTGCTCCACCATAATCCAGGAGAATCGTCTCTTCTTCACTTCTCTTTTCAACTCCTAGTCGATCTGAGTTGATCATATCATTCACATAGTCACTCACATATGCATCCGACAACTCTATATTGATAAATCCTGGTGGCACTGCTTCAATTTTCTTTATACAAGGATTACCACCTAATTTTTCTACTACCTCATTTGCAATCATAATCGGTGCTTTCTTATATAATTTTGCTCCTGCCATCGCTCCATTACATTGAAACTCACACAGGTCTGGTCTATTAGACAGGGTAACTTTCGCTAATTCTTTTCCATAACCAACCGCTTCAAATGCAGCTTCCATTTCTAATGTAATCAAATCTATTAATTTCTTCATGTATCCTCCTAAAATTCAAATGCTTATCGTACCATTCTATCACATCTTTTATCGGTTCAACAATACCGAATCAGTTCTTTCATACTTCTTTTACAATTCCTTTGATATAATCGATAAATTGTCTGGCTGTTCTTCCTGATAATCCTCCATGGCTTAATTCCCACTTATTTGCTTCAAGCAACAACTCTTCACGTTCCATCTTTATACCTTCTTTTTTAGCAATTCCAAGCACAATCTCTTGAAACTCTTTTTTACTTGGTCCATTAAAAAATATTGATTCACCAAAACGCGCTGCTAGAGATAATTTTTCTTGCACTGTATCGGATGCGTGTAAATCATCTCTCCTTCCTATTTTATCTGCAAACTCTTCGCGAACTAGATGTCTTCGGTTTGATGTGGCATAGATTAATACATTGTCAGGCTTTTTCTCAAGCCCGCCTTCAATCACTGCTTTTAAATACTTATATTCAATCTCAAATTCTTCAAAAGATAAATCATCCATATATATGATGAACCGATAATTTCTATTTTTAATCTGTGCAATTACATCATTAAGCAGCTGAAACTGATGCTTGTACACTTCTATCATTCTTAGTCCATCTTCGTAGTATTGATTCAAAATAGCTTTAATGGCTGTAGATTTTCCCGTTCCTGAATCTCCAAACAATAGACAATTGTTAGCTACTCTACCTTCAACAAAAGCTTTTGTATTACGTGAGAGTTTTTGCTTTGCTATATCATACCCTACCAAATCATCTAATTCCACCTTCGCGATATTGTGTATTGGTACAATCTGAGTTTCCCCCTCTTTTTCTTCTATTCTAAAGGCTTTATGAAGTCCAAATTTACCGACTCCAAATGTTTTATAAAACTTTGTAATCTCATCCATAAACGCTTCGACCGTGTCTGTGTTGTCTAGTTTACTCGCAAGTTTACCTATTCTCTCTCTCATCTTTTTATTAAAAAGCTTTTTTGTACTACTTGTCCCTTGATAATCAAAAATAATAGAAAGAGCTTCTACATCTAATCTTTCTTGCATTAATGTGAAATCATAATTAAACAATGCTCTGATACAATCTAAATCATGCAAAGCAGCTATCTTAATACTTCCATTTGCATCCCCATTAATTTCACACGCTTTACTATAGCTATTTTCGTTATTAATCATTAAATATACCATGTACATCTTCCACAGATTCCCCTCAAATCCGTATGCACTAGTCAAATCCAGCAGTCTATTAATGCAGTCATATAACAATGCTTGTAGGTCTTCTTGATTGTAGTATTCATTATCATAATTTTCCAGCATAAAATTCATATCATGCAATATATCTTCTTCGCAAAAATCTTTATACACTATTAATTTATTAATCTTCACTTTTCACCTCTAGTAATTTCCTAATATTTTCAAGTTCTTTGCTTCTTCTCGCATCCCTCTTATAGCATTTTTCACTGCTGGATCTTCCATATTGCCTTCAAAATCAACAAAAAATCTGTACTCCCACGTTCTTTCTGGTACTGGTCTAGATTCAATCTTTGTTAAGTTCAAGTTATTATAAATAAAGTGAGACAACAAGTGATAAAGCGATCCACTATAATGAGGAATTTCAAAACAAATGCTGACTTTCTTCGAACCTTTTAAAAACACTTTTTGATTTGATATAATTATAAATCTTGTATAATTATCTTTGTTATGATTGATATTGCGCTCTAGTATATTCAATCCGTATAGTTCCGCTGCATATTCACTGCAAATCGCTGCTTTTTGGACTTCGTTATCCTCTTTCACCTTCGTTGCAGCTACAGCTGTATTTGCTACACTAATCTGTTCCATATAACGATGGTTATCTAAGAATCGACTACTTTGCATCAACGCTTGAGGATGCGAATAGACTTTTGAGATATTCTCTAGTTTTGCCCCTTCTATACCTGCAAGAGTATGTTCAACTGGAAGCAAGACTTCTCCTACAATATAGTTTTCAAATTCCATCAATAAGTCATACACTTCACTCACTGCTCCTGCTGATGAGTTTTCAATCGGAAGGATTGCATAATCTGCTGCTCCCTCCTCTATACATTCCATTGCATCTCTAAAAGTCTCTACTTGTGTTGTCTCCACGCCGTCACCAAAGTATTTATGTAACGCTAAATGGCTATAAGCTCCTTTTACTCCTTGAAAAGCTACGCGTGAACCTTTGTACTGTAATTCTTCTATAGTTATAAACGGTAACTTCCCTAATACATTTCGTTCTGTCAAAAGTCGATACTGCAATTTCCTACTCATCGACATGATATGGTCAAATAATTCTCTTACCCCTAATTTGTTGAAAGGTGTCGTTGCTAGATTTTCCACAGCAGATAATTTTTGCTTTTCTCTTGACTTATCAAATATTTTCTTTCCTGTCTCTATCTTAAATTCAGCTACTTCTTCACTAATTTTCATTCTTTCTTCATACAATTGAACCATTTGGCGATCGATATCATCGATGCGCTCTCTCATATCTTCTAATTTCACATTTTTTCTCCTCTACGCTTAACTAGCTAAGATTATACTACGATTTATCAATAAAATCTACGCTTCTTATTGAAAACTCTTCTATAATATTTTATAATAGACGAAATATGTGTAAAGAAGGAGGAATTCTATGAGACACTTGATGAGCCCTTTAGATTTTTCAATAACTGAAATTTCTGATATTTTGGATTTAGCAAACGATATAGAACAAAACAAACAAAAATACAAAAAATCCTGTGATGGGAAAACTTTAGCAACATTATTTTACGAGCCGAGTACTCGCACCCGATTAAGTCATGAAGCAGCAATGCTTGGACTTGGCGGTAGCATTCTCGGCTTTTCGTCAGCCGATTCGAGCTCTGCCGCTAAAGGTGAAACTGTAGCAGATACAATCCGCACTGTCTCCTGTTATGCCGATATCTGCGCAATGCGACACCCTAAGGAAGGTGCTCCTATGGTAGCAGCTACTTATTCTACTATCCCTATCATCAACGCTGGTGACGGCGGTCACCAACACCCTACACAAACTTTAACCGACCTTTTAACTATTCGTTCCGAAAAAGGTAGATTAGACAACCTAACAATTGGCTTATGTGGTGATTTGAAGTTTGGACGTACAGTTCATTCTCTAATCCATGCATTAGTTCGCTATGCCAATATCAACTTTATACTAATCTCACCCGAAGAACTTCGCATTCCTAGCTATATCCGAGAAGATGTTCTCCTAAAGAATAAAGTAGACTTTGTAGAGGTTGAGCGAATGGAAGATGTACTTTCCCAGTTAGACCTCCTCTATATGACACGCGTTCAAAAAGAGCGCTTCTTTAATGAAGAAGACTACGTTAGAATGAAAGATTTTTATATACTAGACGCCGAGAAAATGAAACTTGCAAAAGACGATATGCTTGTTCTCCATCCTCTTCCACGTGTAAATGAGATTGCCGTAGATGTAGACAAGGATCCCCGCGCCGTATATTTCAAGCAAGCACAATATGGTGTCTATGTACGTATGGCATTGATTCTCAAACTATTAGAGATAGAGGTTCAAAAATAGAAAGGAAGGTTATTATGGACTCAAAATTAAATGTTGGTAGTATTACGGAAGGGTTTGTTCTCGATCACATACAAGCCGGAAAGAGTATGGAAATATACAAGCACCTTAATCTTGATAAACTTGATTGCACTGTGGCAATCATTAAAAATGCTAAAAGTAATAAAATAGGGAAAAAAGATATCATGAAAATTGAGTGTCCTATTGATTTCATGGATTTAGATATACTTGGGTTCATCGACCACAACATTACTGTAAATATCGTAAAGGGTAATGATGTAGTCGAGAAAAAAGCATTAAAATTACCTCTTGAAATCACAAATGTTATCAAATGCAGAAACCCTCGATGTATCACTTCTATTGAGCATTCATTAGATCATATCTTTGTATTATCAGATGTCGAAAGCGCCGTGTATCGTTGTAAGTATTGCGAGGAAAAACCAAGAAGCCAAAAACCGTCTAATACGTAAATATAACCTTTAAGTTTCATTAACAACTATACAATCATAATTTTATAAATTGACACTTCTCTAGATTAATGTTACACTCACTTTATCAATTAAACGCTTTAAAGGGGTAAAGAGATGCCAATTACAGAAATTCTTGAGAAAAATCATGCATTGTATGGCAATGATATATGTCTTGTAGAGATTAACCCTCTACAACCTGAAACACGACGCATTACTTGGAAAGAGTATGAATTAATAGAAGCAACACCTTCCGCACATTACCGTCGCGAAATTTCGTGGAATGTGTTTGACGAAAAAGCAAATAGATTTGCAAACCTTCTTCTTGAAAGAGGAATAAAAAAGGGAGATAAAGTTGGAATCTTGTTGATGAACTGTTTAGAGTGGCTACCGATTTATTTTGGTATCCTAAAAACAGGTGCCTTAGCAGTTCCTCTTAACTTCCGATATACTTCTGAAGAAATTGAATACTGCGTAAAACTAGCTGATGTAGACATTTTAATTTTTGGTCCTGAGTTTATAGGACGCGTGGAAGAAATCGCTGATACACTAGTAAACAATCGCCTTCTTTTCTTCGTCGGAGATAACTGCCCTTCTTTTTCAGAAGATTATTATAATTTAACAATGAATTGTTCAAGTATATCGCCGCAAATCAGCATAACAGATGATGATGACGCTGCTATTTACTTCTCTTCTGGTACCACTGGGTTTCCAAAAGCTATATTACACAATCACGAAAGTTTGATGCACGCCTGTAAAGTTGAACAATCTCACCATCATCAAACCAAGGATGATATCTTCCTATGCATCCCACCTCTTTATCACACTGGTGCTAAGATGCACTGGTTTGGAAGCTTTTTAATGGGTGGAAAAGGTATTTTACTAAAAGGCACGAAACCTGAATTTATTTTAGATGCAGTTTCTCAGGAAAAATGCTCTATCGTTTGGTTATTAGTGCCATGGGCACAAGACATTCTAGATGCTCTTGACAGAGGAGATGTTAAATTAGAAGATTATGATTTAAGTAAATGGCGTTTAATGCACATCGGAGCACAGCCTGTTCCGCCAAGTCTTATTCGGCGTTGGCAAAAATATTTCCCACACCATGAATACGATACCAATTATGGTCTAAGTGAATCTATCGGTCCTGGATCTGTTCATTTGGGTGTTGAAAATATTCATAAAGTAGGAGCTATTGGTATTGCTGGATATGGTTGGGAGACGGCGATTGTAGATGAAACCGGCACTCCTGTTTCACAGAACGCTGTAGGTGAATTAATTCTTCGCGGTCCTGGAGTCATGACTTGTTATTATAAAGATAAAAAAGCAACAAAGGACTCTCTGAGAAACGGTTGGCTTTATACAGGCGATATGGCAAAAAAAGATGAAGATGGATTTATCTTTTTGGTAGATCGTAAAAAAGACGTTATTATCAGCGGTGGCGAAAACATCTATCCTGTTCAAATCGAAGATTTCCTTCGTCGCCATGACGCTATAAAAGATGTTGCAATTATTGGATTCCCGAGCAAACGTCTAGGTGAAATCGCTGTTGCAATCGTTGAATTAAAGAGTGAATACATCTTAGTCGAAGATGAAATCGCTTCATTTTGCAAAGGTTTACCGCGTTACAAGCGACCACACAAGTTTATTTTTGCTGAAGTTCCAAGAAATGCAACCGGAAAGATTGAAAAGCCTAAACTCAGAGACATGTATTGCGGCGAGAAATTAGTAGAGGCACAAAACAAGGGTTAAGAGATTTTTCTCTTAACCCTTTTAAAATTCTTCGATTAATTCTAAATTCAAGTCTGAGTGCTCTAACTCTCTCGCGTAGCGATATACAATTTCACACTTTTTCGCTTCCGATAAACTCCCTTTTCTTAACCAATTCGCAAACCAAAGCTCTTCGATTGCACATACACTTCTGTCTGCTAGATTATATTTCCCCCATAGATTACCATCATAGACCGCTCCACAAAGATATGTAAATAGAAAATACACCATGAGCTGTTCTTTTTCCACTTCCAAATCTTGTTCTGCATAAAACTGTTCTTTCTTTTTCGAATACTCAACTGCTCCTAGGCCGTATAATGCCTCAATAGAATCCTGCAAACCTACTTGCCATCCTTCTTGCAACTCTTCAAATTCGAACAACTTCATCATGCCCTCTTTGTTCGCTTTGTATCCGAAGTCACTCTCTCTATCGCTATTCTCTAGCTTTTCATCAAGCACTTCAAAAAGAACTTCTTGAATTCCAAAGATGTCTTCTTCAATCTTTTCTTGTAATCTCCTGATAAGTTTTTTAGCTGAATCATTTCTAGTTTTGTAGCTCTGCTCTCTGTTTTGAAAAATGGAATTCATCACTTCTCGCACTTCAAGTAATATATCAAAAAACATAAAATCAAACTCTTCAAATGGTTCGCCATGCCATTCTTCTTCATTTTCAAAAAAAGTCACTGGCTCTTTCAGTTGTAATATTATCTTTGCTACCACGGGACAGGAAATAGCTAAGGAAACTTCATTCAACTCCTCAAACTCTTCTATGTGCCTCGGATAGTTTTTACAGGTAAAACAGAGAGACTCCTCTCCTAGTTCCTTATATATCTCACATAAGTTATCACCATTTAAAAAGTAGCAATCCCTGTTAGTCTGTTGTTGAAATACATCTTCTCCTTTAACGATTCCGTTTAACAATTCACTTCTAAAGGATCCCTCAACCTTGTCATATCTGTCCAAGCTTTCATCGTCGATAACAATTTGCCACCCAGAACAGCAGGTAGCTTCACACTCTGATGCAATACAGCGAAACTCTTTAAAATAATGCGGATACCTATTTAGCATATTTATCTTTTACTCGCATGGAAAAATAACGCTACTGTTCCAGGTCCTGAGTGTGCACCTATCGTTGGTCCTACTTCGCTTATCATGAAGTTCGCAAATCCTAGTTTTTCAGTAATCTTCTCTTTTAAATAAATTGCATCTTCCAGACAATCTCCATGACTAATCATAATCATCTCATTATTTAATTCTTCCATACCTACACAGTGTTGTTCCATCTTCTCAACAAGAGCATTCAACGATTTCTTTCTTCCTCTCGCCTTATCGATGCTCGCTAATTTCCCCTCTGTATTAACATGCAAAATCGGTTTAATATTAGCCATACTTCCTATAATAGCTGTTGCTTTCGACACACGCCCACCTCTATGTAAATGATTCAAGTCATCTACTGTAAATAATCCGGCTATACTTGGCTTCATATCTTCGATTGTCTCAACGATTTCATCCATTGACTTTCCAGCTTTCTTCATCTCTATTGCATGATAAGCTAATAAGCCTTGCCCCATTGAAGCATTTAATGTGTCAATGTTTACCATTTTTGCATTCGGATATTGCTCTTGTAACTCGTTAATCGCAATATTAACACTGTTACAACTTCCACTTAATGCTGACGAGAAACTTATGTGTAAAATATCTTTTCCTTCATCTAAAATTTTCTTGAACACCGTTTCAACCTGATCTGGATTTATCTGTGATGTTGTTGGCATAGCACCCATTCTCACTTTATCATAAAACACATCAAAAGGCAGTGAATTCTCTGCTGTATATGTCTTTCCTTCCAAAATATAAGATAATGATATTACCTCTATGTTATTCTCTATCGTATAATCTTTTGGCAAATCTCCATTATTATCAGTTGTAATCACAAATTCTCTCATATAGTTCTCCTTCTCTTGTTCTCAAGGATGGGCAATTCTTTCCTACACACCCATCCTTTTCATAATACCATTTTTTTTACTCGTATGCAAAAAAAATTTCTAGTTTTTACTTACTTTCAAATAACTTCTTCCTGTCAATGTTCGATTGAATGCAACCGTTAATATGCAGATTAGTACACCTGCAATAAATCCATATATCCCTAATATTGCCGTCAAAATCAAGATCTGTATACGTAGAAATTTAAGTGCATATCCTAATTCAAAATTTGGCTGGGTATAGTTTGCAACTGCTACAAATGCCATATAAAGCATAACCTCTGCATTAAACCAACCTGAGCTTACCGAGAATTCCCCCATAACGATACCAGCAACAACACTGAGAGGTGTACTTAGCATACTCGGTGTATTAAGTGCAGCAAGCCGCAATCCATCTATCGCAATCTCTAGTATAAGCAACTGGAAAATAATCGGTATATTCACAGGTTCTTCAAGTAATATGAAGTCAAAGTACTCTGGTACCCACTGTGGATTGTTAAACAGTAACAAAAATATGGGTGTACTAAATAAAGTAGCAAGTGTAATCAGCGTTCGCGAGAATTTCAGATAATAGTTTGTAATTGGAGGAAAGTAGTAATCATTAGCCTCCTCTATTATATCAAATATAGAAGTTGGCAAAACCATAGCGGATGGTGAATTATCTACCAATATTACTACTTTACCTTCTATCAGACACTCTGATGCTGTATCTGGTCTTTCTGTAAATTTGAATTTTGGAAAGGGATTAAACCACTTCCTTTGATACATCTCACTCGCTAAACTTTGTTGGTTCATAGACAATGCATCTACATCTACTTCTGATATCTTTTTTCTTATACTAGTCAATACCGACGTATCAACCCTATCACTCATATAGCAAATTGCTACATCTGTTTTCGAAGATTTCCCTACTTCTTTCATCTCCATAACTAGCTTTGGGCTCCGAATCCTTCTGCGCATAAGTGCTGTATTAAATACAATTGTTTCAACAAATCCATCTCTCGAACCTCTTAGTGACTTATCTTTTTCTGGTTCTTCTACTCCTCTAGCTGGATAAGTCCTACAATCAATAGCTATACAGGTGTCATATCCATCTATAAAGAGACAACTGACGCCTGATAGCAAGTTTCGTATGACTTGTTCGTAAGTTTTTAGATAATCAACCTCCGCATAAGGAATGGTCATCTCTGCAAATTCCTCTGCGGTTTTGGGCATATCTTCTTGTTTTGCTTTATAAAGAGAATCCATAATCTTTAATAAAGGCTCATCCTTCGTAAATCCATCAACAAAATATAATGCACTCGATAATCCGCCAACTACCATCTTTCTTTCAATAATATCAAAGCTTTCTTGAACCGGCAGTAATTGATTCATCTTATTCATGTTATCCAAGATTGACACTTCCATGTTTTTCTGCATATAAAAAATCCTCCTAAAAATACTAATTTTTAGTATTTCCAGAGGATTTTAAAATTATACTGTATTTTTATGTTGTACTGCCAAACCCACCATTTCTCACTTCTATAACATCATCATCCATAGTAATGCCATATTCCACAAAAATCCCTTGCATAAAACCTGTTCCTTTTTCTATTTCAATTGTTTTATTCTCATTCGTGTCATTGGTAATCTTTGCAAATATATGTCCTTCATTATCTGAATAAAAATAATCACTGTCGATAATTCCAACTGTATTATTTAATTGCAACCTAAACTTAAAACCAAGACCACTTCTCGGGTAGCATTTTAACACCCAATTGCATTCTATCTCTACACGTATACCTGTCGGGATCTTTACAGTCTCCCCTGGTTTGATACACAAGGCTATCGGTGTATAGAAATCGTATCCTGCCGAACCTTTAGTAGCTCTCTTCGGTAGTTTTATCTCATCGTAGATTCTTCTCACCTCTTCTTCCTTTACCGAAAAAGCATCTATCATTCCTTCTTTAAATTGTTCATAACTCACTTTATAAAACTTTGCAATACGTTTCAATTTTTTTCTCCTCTTATCTTACTGATTGTTCTATTCTTTTTAGCAACGACACTAATGGTAGGATCAATACTCCTGCACCTAGATTACCAAGACTGTGCATAATATCAAACGGAAGTCCAGCTATAACCCAAGCAACAGTTCCTTCAAAGTTAAGTCCAAAGAAAAGTGCTTGTGATGGCGCATACAATACTCCAAATAGCAAACCATGTAATCCGCAAACAACGCAATATACAACTACTGCAACCTTAGTCTTCATTTTTCTTGGAAGCAACATTGTCACTCCCCAAAGTACTGTCCATACATATAGATACGGCACCCACCAAATTGAAAAACCTACCATCACTCCATTAATCAAAACATATACATAGATTGGATAGAGTGCTTTTTGTCGATATACCAATGTATACGACATCGTTAACATACTTAATAAATGGATATTGGGAGCCCATTCCATAAAAATCTTTGATAAGTACATAATGGTTGCCAACATGGCATATACAATCAATTCATTTGTTTTCAATCTATTTTTAGAGTTGCTCCACTGCAAAAGCATACGTCGCTCCCTCTACGATTTCAGTCTGGTCAACACCAGTCGATGCCATTTCTCCATTCTCATAAAAAGCCCAATACTTAGACTCCATATCTGGATCAATCGTCACTCCATCCACTGTTTTAACATACAGACCAAACTCACTATCGTCTCCTGCAATTAATTCTACTCCTAGCAATGCCTCTCCAACTGTTGTTGCATCCGTACTCACATTATAATATGTCACCATTCCATCTTCATGCTTTACTTCAAAAGTGAAACCTAATTCCCCTTCACCAATATCGGTGCCAATCACTCCAACTGGTTCTAGTTGTTCCGTCTCTTCTGTTGTTTTTTCACCCGAAATAGATTCTACACTTTCTTCTTGTACTTGCGGTTCCTGTGTCGCGCCCTTATTTCCACAAGCAGTAAATGTCAATACCATAGTCGCAATCAGTACTGAAAATGACATGCTTTGGAAGATTTTCTTCAGCGTATTTTTCTTCATAGTCATTTCTCCTTTAATTCACTTATTATATTATTAGACTCTACTCCTTACCTTACCCGCACCCGAGGTAAAATGTATCTTTTGGTATCAAGAAATATTCCGGCTTGTAGATTCACCTTTATTCTCCCTTCTCAGCTATAGCCAATGGTTTACTATTATTGCGACTTTATAGTTAAATAAAGATATATTCCTCTACTTACGGCGACGTGCTCGCTTAGGCTTCTCACCTAATTCCTTCTTTTTCTTCAAATCTAATTTGCTCTATTATAGTTCACTTTACTGAAATTGTAAATAGAATCACTTTATTCCAACTTGTTTTAAAAATGCTTCGCATCCGCACACTACATCATCATATGTAGTATCAAAATTCCCTGTATACCAAGGATCTGCTATATCTGTTTCTCTTCCTTCGAACTCTAGAAGCAAGCTAACCTTCTTCTCTTTATCTTCTCCTATAATTCGCTTTAGATTCCTTAGATTGTTTTTATCCATACAAATCAAATGGTCGAAATTCTCGTAATCTCCTTTTGTTACTTGTCGAGCTTGCCTTCTTGTAAATGGAATACCTACTTCTTGTAATTTCTGCTTAGTTCCATAATGGGTATCATTCCCAATCTCTTCACGACTTGTCCCCGCTGATTCTATTAGAAAGTCGTTCCCTCTCCCTAATTGATTAACCATATCTTTCAAGACAAATTCAGCCATGGTGCTTCTACAGATATTGCCATGGCATATAAATAGTACTTTAATCATGTGCTTACTCTCCTTATGTTTTCAATCTTTACTGATGCTTATGTGAAATGATTTACATATCATTATTTAAAAATACTATTATTGCGCTCTGAATAACTTCTAAAGCCGCCTTGAAATCATATCCAACAAAAGCTTTACTGTTTAAAATAGCCTCTGATATTTCATATCCTCTATGAAATGGTGGACAAGGATTAATCATTACATTTTCTTTCATATACTTTAAGGCTTTATCATCAATTATAAAATCTTGATACAATTTTCTTTCTTCTTTTCCTAATGAATCTATCAGTACAACATCAACTTCTTTGAGTGCATCATATAACTCATAACTTACAATTGCCCCTTCTATCTCATCCCCTTGTTTGCATACCTGAACAAAAGAATATCCCAATATATTTGATGCTTCATAATAAGAATTACCAATATTCCCCTTCGTTCCAACAAATACAAACTTACTATCCTTTATATCAACATTTCTTTTTTTAAAGCATACAGGTCTGCTAAAATCTCACATGGATGCGAAGATTCTGACATAGCATTTATATAAAATGAATTTGAATTTTGTGCTAACTCTTCTTGAAACAAATCATTTCCATGGCGAACTATCATTCCATCCACCCAGTTATTCATGTATCCTGCTACATCTTTCATTGCCTCCTCTTTATCGAGAGCTGTAGATGGAAACATTATGAAGTCACCACCTAGTTTTTTAACTGCTATTTCAAATGTTATAAGAGTTCTGATACTTGTATCTGGGAAAAACATCGCAATTCTCTTATCCTTTAAGAACTCCTTATAAGTCTCAATATGATCTGCAATGTCAAATATTTTGTTTACATCGTGCTCCGTCAAATCATTAATTTTTAATAAGTATTTCATCCAAACACTCCTCTCTATTTTTACTCTTACTACTTTTCAGTTCTTTTCTTGCATTTCACATTACATACTCTCATTGTAAATATTGTTCCCATACAACTTTGCAAACAAAGCCGAGTCAGAATTTCTCCCTAGCCTTCAAATATTATTGAAATATTTTTCTTGTTATCCTCATTATAACCCTGTATAAATTCTCAAGTACTCCTCTACACTATCTTCATCATGCATTCTACTTTTTCTATCGGTTCATTAACCATCTCTGTTATTCTCTCAAGAGAAATCCCCTTTAATATAACCATAGCCTTCAAAAAAGCAGTTTTTATATCCATATGAGATTTCGTAAATTGACTTTATCAATCTTTCTTTATCTTCTACTTTTTGTGGAAATTGCTCACATCTACCCAATATCTATTTATCTTCTTCCCCTCTTGATTTACTTTCTGATTTTCTAAAACTCCACCACAATTTGTAATCGTCTTTGCAGATGCAATATTCGTATCATTACAGGTAATCAGAACTTTTTCTAATCCTAGTGCTTCTAAATATGGCACTACCAACTGTAATATTGCTTTTGCATAGCCTTTCCTCCTCTTTGATGGTCGAACTCCATACCCTATATGCCCCCCAAAGTTGAGCAAATGCTCATTCAACTCATGTCGAATATTGACAGCACCTACAATTTCGCCCTCATCTATAAGAAAATATGTTGATGCAGTCACCAGACCTTCTGGTACGCTTGTCTCAAATTGCTCTGTATCTGCCACGAAAGATTCAAAGTTTCTATCTAGTAATCTTGCTGCAAAGGGTATGATTTCCTCTCCCTGCGATTCCCACTCATTGATAAAATCATAATATGCATTTTCTAGTTCTAAGTTTATCTTTACTAACTTCATAATTTTTCTCCTATAAGTTTCTTTAAATCCCCTTCGTTTAACAAGTAAACTGTTCTAGTTTTGTTTATTCATTGCAATTTTTGCTACTTCCTCAGCATGAATTTGTGTTGTATCAAAAACGGGTAGACTAATATCATTTTGTGAAATTAATAAACCTATTTCAGTACATCCTAATATTACGCCTTCGGCACCTTGTTTTTCTAATTTTCCAATTATGTCAATGTACTTCTGTTTGGAAACCTGGCTAGCTTCCCCTATGCATAGTTCATCATAAATAATATCATTGATGACTTCAATATCCTCATCATTTGGTATAATCACTTCAATATCACTATCAATCAGTTTTTGTCTGTAAAAATCTTGAGTCATTGTATATTTTGTTCCAAGTAACGCAATTTTCCTAAAGTTCCTTTTTTTTATTGCACTAGCAGTAACTTCAGCAATATGTATAATAGGAATGCTTATTTCATCCGCTATTTGTGGTGCTACTATATGCATAGTATTGGTACAAATAACCAGAAAGTCTGCACCTGCTTTTTCAAGTTTTACAGCAATCTCGGATAGAACTTTAGCACTTTTATCCCACTCGTTATTTATTTGATATTCTTCTATTTCTGCAAAGTCTACACTATAAAGCAAAATCTTCGCTGAGTGTAATCCACCTAAAATTTCTTTTGTCTTTTCATTTATTATTTGATAATAAGAAACTGTACTTTCCCAACTCATTCCACCTATTAAACCTATTGTTTTCATAGTCTTATCCCTTTCAATAAAAAATGTCGTTGCGCAGCAAGCATCCATATACTCCAATTATTTTCTTTTACTGTCCTTACTTTTGGATACAAGAAATATCTTTTCTGAAAAAGAACCACGTTTTTCGCATTTTTGCTTTTTCAAATCATATATGCTATTTAACGAAACACCTTTTGCATGACATATTGAATGAATAACCTCTAATATATCAGCTATTTCTTCAAGCTCTCCACTTTCCTGATATTCAGCCACCTCTTCGTTTAGTTTTTTATTTAACTCAATTATATAGTCACTATCTGACAATATTTTATAATGTGGTTCTTCTCCTTGTGCTTTTATTAATTCTGGAATTTTATCACGAACTAATTTATTAAAATACATCTTTTACTCTCCTCACTTTTTCATTCTTAGCGTCTACTACAACTCTATACGGATTCCATTGACATATTTTGCAACGATTTCTACTTCATGATCTTGGTATATAATACGTTCTAATCGATTTGCTATATCTGTCATCCCAAAATAATTTAGTTCTGCATCGTCTAGTACAACTGCATCCATTTCATACCCTTTCTCAAAACTTCCTACTTTTCCAAAGAAAGCTCCCCCACCTTTAGTAGCCATATAAAGTGATTCACTTAAATTTAGTGGCTTTAAATTCATATCTTGTAGCCTCCAGCGAAGTTTTGATACTCCGATTGCATCTGCAATTACCTTGAACATAGATAGCGTATGTCCTGCTGCAATATCGCTTCCAAGCCCAATGTTTATATTCTGCTCTAAGTATTTTTTTGCTGGTGCAATTCCAGATGATAAATTCGTATTTGATGTTGGACAATGCGCTACATATACTCCCTGTTTTTTCATTAGTGCCATCTCTTCTTCACAACTATGTACACAGTGTGCCATAATTGTCTGATTTGCTCCGCCAAATAAGTTATGAATATGATACCCCTCTCCATAAAAATTTATTTCTGGCTTCAGCTCTTTTACCCACTCTATTTCTCCTAAATTTTCGGACAGGTGAGATTGATTAGGTAGGTTGTGCTCCTTTGATATCCCGCCCAAGTAATCTAACAATTCATCATCACAACTTGGCACAAATCTTGGTGTAACAATTGGAAATGTATTGCAAAACTTTCCTTTGATTAACTGTAACCATCGTACAGTCTCATCATTTGCTTTCTCAGCACTTCCTTCTGAAAGTGTATCGGGGCAATTCCTATTCATATTTACTTTTCCTACATAAGTAATAAGACCACTTTCTTCCAAAAGGCTCATAAGTTTTATGGTCGCTTCTACATGTATAGTAGCAAAGATAGATGCACGAGTAGTTGCACTTTTCTTTAAATCCCCAACAAATTTTGTATAAACTTTATCTGCATATTTTACATCCTTAAACTTTGCCTCTTCTACGAATGTAAATGTGTTTAGCCAATCTAGTAATTCTAAATCCATTCCTGTACCTCTAAACGCGTATTGTGGTGCATGCACATGAAGATCTATAAGTCCAGGAATGATGATCCTATCACCATAATCCTTTAACTGTACATGTTTATATTCTTGAGGGAGTTCACTGTACACATCTAGAATTTTATTTTTTTTACATAAAATAATTCCATTCTTAATAACTGTTAATTCACTTGAATCTTTTGTAAAGACTAAATTTCCCTTTATTCCCCAAATCATTTTATATCTCCATTCTTATATATTTTATATATAAAATATCCTACTACAAAAGAAAACGTATTATCTTACCGTCGTAGTAGGACTAAAGGTTTTCCTGTACCATATTTACAGGATTATATCACTATATATCCAATTCAATTATTTCATAATATATGTATTATACTCGTAGTTGAAATTATAGCCCAATTTCCGAGCTAGGGCAAGTGACTCTTCGTTCGCAGCATCCCAACTTGGGTATAAGTTTCTTTCAAGGCATTCTAATATCAGCTTCGATGCACATATAGTAGCCAGTCCTCTTCTTCGAAACTTAGGCAAGGTTCCTATTTCAATCTCTATGCCCTTGTTGTAATAGGTGTAAGATGAAGCTCCACATATAGGATTCCCCTCATGTAGTATCACAAAACCAACCCCATATTTTTCAAATTGTTTATAATCTGTAAACTGAGAGCAAAAATCTAGCGACCACGATTCCTTTTGGGTAGATTCAAATAAATTCTCCTCTATCTGGACAAGTTGATATTGAGGATTAAGCTTTTTTACATATCCTTCTAGCCTCTCTTTATCGAAACTTTGTATTTCCTTTTTGGTTGCATATCTAATTGTCTTTTCTACTTTTTCACCATAAATATCTTCAACTAGTTTTCCCCACGCTTCATTTTGAGGCACAATTAGCACAAACGATTCTTCATGCTTTTCTGATATCATAGTGATAAATTCTGGTGCTTTCGGATTCTTTGCATCTCCAGCAAGAAAACAAAAGTCTCCGATATGAATTTGAGCCATATTAGGGATTTCAGTATCATCCGCAAACGCTACCCCCATACACCCTTGCAAACAGGACCAGATTAGGGTTTCTTCCCATCCATCAAACAATGTTGAAATATTTTTCATTTTTAGCCTCCTTCAAATATGCTAGTTCCGACAATACCAATATTGTATCATAATCACTAATCATTGCATATTTGAATTTGTTTTCTCTAGTTCTTTCTGTTACAATATCTATAATTTATTTCAAGACATGCAAAAGGAGAATCTTATGACTAATATTTTAATTGTAGAAGATGACATCGCGCTGTGTGATGGGATTGCTCTTTCTCTTCAATCAAATGATATATGCTTGCAAAAAGCTTATAACCTTGCAGATGCTCGTTCTATTTTAATTCAAAGCAGTATACACCTTATAATTTTAGATATTAATTTACCAGATGGTAATGGTCTTAATTTTTTAACTGAACTTCGAAACACTTTATCATATCAATCTCTTAAGCTAATATTGTTAACTGCAAATGATTTGGAACTGGATATTGTAACAGGACTAGAACAAGGGGCTGACGATTATATTACCAAGCCATTTAGCCTTGCAGTGCTACGTGCCCGCGTACACGCGCAACTGAGAACTCGTTTGGACAAAGCCATTTTTACAAATAATAAATTCCATTTTGACTTTAATCAAATGTCTTTCTATGTAGAAGGTTCATCGATAGAGCTTTCTAAGACTGAACAAAAACTGTTAAAAGTACTTGTAGAAAACTGTGGTATCACACTTTCACGAAATACTCTCATTGATCGCATTTGGACAGATGGAAGCGAATTTGTAGATGAGAATGCGCTCTCTGTTTCTATCAAGAGACTTCGCACAAAATTAAATAGTAATGATTGCATTAAAACTATATACGGCATCGGCTATAGTTGGATAAATTAACTGCTAGTATAAAAAGGAGCCTTTTATGTTTTCAACCAATAAAACACTAGATCGTATTCATTCCATGTTAGACAACGCCATAAATGGCAATTCTATTGAAACAACTTTTGATGAATCTAAAGTTTCATCTATTGAAAGTAAATTACAGAAATATCTGATGACCACTCAGACACACAAAGACGACTTAAGAGAACAACAACAGCGTATCAATCAATTAATCTCTGACATCTCTCATCAGACCAAGACACCTCTATCGAATATTATGTTATATTGCGAACTTTTAAACGAGTGTCATAATGAGAAAGATAAAGAGAAATACACCACCTGCTTATTAGCTCAAACTGAAAAGCTAAACTTTTTGATTTCTTCTCTTGTTAAGACATCACGCCTAGAAAACGGCATTATAGCACCTACTCCAATCCTTCAAAAAATAGATACCTTATTTTCTCAGTTGAAGCTTATATTCCCTCAAATCAATATTCTTGAAAAGAGTACCTTTCATACCGCATGCTATGACTTAAAATGGACAGCAGAAGCTATTGAAAATATTATCGATAACGCTTATAAGTACGGTGCCACTACAGTCTCTATAAGCAGTACTTTCTATGATATGTTTTGTAAATTAGACATTACTGATAATGGAATTGGTATGCATGAAGAAATGCTTCCTAAAATTTTCACTCGCTTCTATCGCGGAGATGCTACTTCAAATTCAGAAGGTGTTGGTATTGGGCTTTATCTCACTCGTGAAATCATTTCAAAACAAGGTGGATATATCAAAGTGAATTCAAGACCTAACCAAGGCTCTACTTTTTCAGTCTATCTAGCAAGAGATTTAACAATTCTTTCAAAAGTGTAAGATTTTTTTTGATTTAGAAAGTTTCTAGAAAGTTTTATATTCTATACTCAATAATAACAACAAAACAATTGCACACTAAAGGAGGCTTTCGTTATGAAAATTTTACAAACTAAGGATTTAAAAAAAATCTACGGTAATGATGAAAATGCTGTACATGCACTAGCAGGTGTTAACTTTTCTGTAACTCATGGAGAGTTTGTCTCTATTGTAGGGACTTCTGGTAGTGGTAAATCTACCTTGCTTCATATGCTTGGTGGCCTAGACCGTCCAACTGCTGGAAATGTCGTTGTCGACGGCAAAGATATCTTCTCCCTAAAAGATGAAGAATTAACTATATTTCGTAGACGAAAAATCGGCTTTATTTTTCAAAGTTATAATTTAGTTCCTGTATTAAATGTATATGAAAATATCGTTCTTCCTATACAACTAGATGGGAATAAGGTAGACACTAATTACGTAGACATGGTAATCCATACACTAGGCCTAGAACAAAAGCTGAATAATCTTCCAAATAATCTATCTGGAGGTCAACAACAAAGAGTTGCAATCGCAAGAGCATTATCCTCAAAGCCTGCCATTATCTTAGCCGATGAGCCAACGGGTAATCTGGATAGCAAAACTAGTCAAGACGTTTTATCATTGTTAAAAGTCACCTGCGAAAAGTTTGGTCAAACTATTGTTATGATTACTCACAATGAGGAAGCTGCACAGCTGGCTGACCGAATTATTCGCATTGAAGACGGACGGATTGTAGGTGAGCATTATGCATAAGGTGAAGAATCAAAAATGTATTCAAAACATAGGCATTAAATCTTTTCGCTCCAATCGAACCCGAAATGTTATCGCAATTATAGCTATTTCATTGACTTGTATGCTGTTCACTTCTGTTCTTACCCTATCTTCTATCTTTATCCGTTCTTTTGAAGAGTCCAACTTCCGTCAAGTCGGAGGCTATACTCATGGTAGTATTAAAGATGTCACATATAAAGAGATTGATGCTTTCAAAGAACATCCACTAATCAAAGAGTACGGTACTACTCGATTTATAGGGTCCCTCTCTGATGATGCTTTTTCTAAGACACCTGCCGAGATCAAATATATAGATGAAATTTATGCAAAATATTCCTATGTAGAATTTATTGACGGTAAGCTTCCAACAAATAATAGTACAGAGATTGCCTGTAGTACAAAAATATTAGATACACTTAAAATCACTCCTGAAATAGGCGAAAAAATCCCACTAAGCTTTTCGCTTGGTAATTCAATTATCACTGAGACATTTACGCTAAGTGGATACTTTGATACTGATGAAGTAATTGGTACTTCTTTCGCCTTCGTTTCACAATCTTATGCTGATAAAATCATCGATACTTATCCTGATTCTAATGGTTCTGCCGGACGTATCGATATGGATATTTATCTCTCAAGAAGCTCCAATATCGAGGGTGATTTAAATCTTATATTAGAGGATAATGGGTATCAATCCACAGACACTTCGAAATCCAACTTTAAAGATATCGGAGTAAATTGGGGGTATCTCTCAAGTCAATTTATTACAAATATCGATCCGATTACGCTTTCATTTCTCATTTTTTTAATACTAGTTTTTACTGCTACTGGATATCTAATCATTTATAACGTATTTCGAATCTCTGTAAATAATGACATCCGTTTTTATGGTTTGCTCAAAACAGTTGGTACTACCCAAAAGCAGATTCGTAAATTAGTGTATCGCCAAGCTTATTTATTGGCTTTTATCGGAATCCCGATTGGGCTTGCACTGGGATTTCTATTAGGTAACGTACTTGCACCTTTTACACTCACCAATTTTAACGTTACAACCATTGCATATACAATCAACCCATATATTTTTATTGGTGGCGCAATTTTTTCGCTTCTCACCCTCTTCATCTCTTGCCGAATTCCTGCAAAAATTGCAAGTAGAGTATCTCCAATCGAAGCAGTGCGCTATACTGAATCAACTGCTACAAAGAAGAAACACCGCAGAACGAAAAAAACCACACCGCTTCGCATGGCGCTTGCAAACATGGGGAGGTTCCGTGGTAAAACAATTCTTGTCGTATTATCTTTGAGCCTTGCCACATTGGTGCTTCAAATGGCGCTACTTTTCACCAACGGATTTGATATGAATCTGTACCTAGAAAAATATTCATCTACTGATTTTTTAGTATCACATTCAAACTATTTTACTTATAATACTTCGTTCCTACCTACCTATGTAGAGCTTGATTTACAAAATACACTTGAATCTTTAGATGTAACAGAATCTGGAATCACCTATTTAAATGAATCAAAGTTAAGCCAATATACAAACTACTACGTAACTGAAGATTATCTGCGTGAACATTTACAACAATTTCGCTCTCTTACAGAAGAGGAACTAGAAGAAGAATTATCGTATTATACACAAACCAGTGATGGTCTTTATATATATTACGTCGACCTTTTTGGTGTAGATGATTTTATACTAGATCAAGTAACAGTTCTTGAAGGTAATATAGACAAACTAGAAGATTCTCAAACTCGTTATATTGCTGCAATTATACATACTGACGATTATGGCAATCCTCAATTAACTCCTAACTCACCTAAAATCGGTGACGTTATAACTATGCGACATGTTCAGGATGCAAAGTATATAAATTTAGAGACACAAGAAGAATACACTACTTATGCCGAGTTAGAAACTACTACTGATGACGTAGAAGAAGTCGTTTCAAAAGAGATAATGGTTGACTATGAAGTCGTAGCACTAATCACTCTTCCATCACCACTGTCCAATCGATCCTATGGTAATGATAAATTCCTTCTTCCTTCTGATAAGTATCTAGAAGACACCGAGAATGATTTTAAACTATATTATGCTTTTGATGTAGATGATTCTAAACTTGATGAGATTGCTTCACAACTTACAACATTGACAACCACTAGCTTTTCCAATTCTGATTTTGAGAGTCGTGCTACATTATCCGAAGAATTTCAAGGATTTAAAAATATGTTTCTCCTTATCGGCATATTCTTAAGCGCAGTAGTCGGATTTATTGGCATTTTAAACTTTTTTAATGTCATTCTCACATCAATCCATATGAGGAAGCGAGAATTCGCTATGCTGCAAAGCATGGGGATGACTGGAAATCAATTGAAAGCAATGTTAGTCTACGAAGGATTGATATATATTGGAATCACAGCGATTGTAGTATCTTTATTATCCATCCCGATACTACCTATGTTTTCTAATGTAATGGCAAGTAGCTTTTGGTTCTATACGTATAATCCTACATATCTTCCTCTTGTATTTGTGGGAATTATATTTACCATCATTGGGATTGTTACTCCACTACTAATCTATCGAGGATTTCATAAGCAGTCGATTGTTGAACGGTTGCGTCAAGTAGAATAAGATTCATTCTAAAACGGAGCTAGTCTTTTTTGACTGCTCCGTTTCGAAAAACCTATATAATTCTAATTCCGTTATCTTCCTGCTTTTCGAGTTTTTTTATCTTCAAACATTCGCTTATCAGCAATTTCAGTCAATTTAGTGAAATCATCGCTTTCATCCGATGTTGAATATCCTATGCTTGCCGAAATATTAATCTCCTTTTCTTCTAAAAGGAAAGTGTCTTCTGAGAGATTTCTTATACGTTCTATCACTTTTTGCATATCTTCTTTATTCGTAAGTTCAGGCAATAAAAGTAGAAATTCATCTCCTCCTACTCTGCTAATAGTAGTGTTTTCTTTCAGACTTGCTTTTAGTCGTTTTACATATGCAATGAGTAACTTATCACCCATATCGTGCCCATAGGTATCATTTACAGGTTTAAATTTATTCAAGTCAATATATATTATTCCAAAACCTTTGTTCCCTTTAGGAATAAAACTACTCAGACCATTTCTATTATATGCACCTGTAAGTTTATCGGTTATCGCTTCGGTTTTTAAACCTGTTCTCGATTTTTCTAACATATATATTATTGTGCATGTTAATAGATTTGACATCGTTATAAATATTGCCCATATAGCCGTATTGGAACTGATTTCCCAATAATAATCCGCCCTGTGCATTTCAACTTTCCACTCTGTCCCATCTACATCAAGCATTATTTTTTCGTTCAGATTTTCATCAAACCCCACACTTTCTGCAGCTACTATCTGCTCTCCTTGGTAATTAGAGAAAATTCTGTACTCATATCCTAGCTGGTCTAAATCACTTATTCCCGTTTCCATAAAAAGTTTATCCGCATCTAAAATCACTACCGAAAAGCCCCAAAATTCATCTTCCACAAAAATCGGAGAACGTACAACCACACCTTTAGTACCATTAGTGAGTGTATACGGTCCACTTACTCCATTCTCTCTTGTTTCAATAGACTTAATCGCATCTGTTGAAGATCTTTCAACTGCTAAGATATCAATTCCAATAAAATCAGTCTCTACAGCATTTGGGTATACATAAGATACGACTCCATCAGGAGCAAGTTGCAGACAAAGTGTACTTTCTGTGTACAAAATTTCAGAAAGGCTGTCTATATTTTCCTTAATCAATTCTCCATTATGTATTACTATCTCTTCACCTAATACTTCTACTGTGCGAAAGCGTGACTCAAAAAAATACACTAATCTTTCTACAATACGCTCAGTTGCAGCTGTTGCTACAACATCAACATCTTTTTTGGCATTGTGGTAAATAGTTATGGATACAACGATAGTAAGTATAAAGATTATAATAAATGTTATTCTTGTAATCTTCATATGCAGAATCTCCTTTATTTCCTTTGACAATTTAACAGGTTAGAAACAAATAGTCTTCCATTTAAGTTTATTATAACACAAGTCAGCTCACTTGAGATAACTAGTATTTCTTAGTCGATATTTCAGTCTGCTTCTACTTGGGTCGTTCCAAAGCATTTGTCAATCCCTTTAAATATAGCTTCAAGAGGAAGTTCTCGCTTATAACTAAAATTCACACATCCCTTTTGTGCCCTACAGTACGGTGTATTTTGGGTGATTACATTCACAGCCTCTCTGTCGCTGAAGTAAAGAGAAATATAGTGTTTCCGACAACCGATACCCACATATCTTTCTCCTATTCTCCAAGTAGGGATGTGTGATTTTTCAGAATTATACTCATCAAACAAAGAACTGCTATAATTATCTTCAATATATTTTAATATCGGTATGATCTGTGTAATACCATTTTCATCTATACACTTATAAACTTCTTCTATCTTCATAACCTCCAGTCCCTCCTCTGCAAATCCCATGGATTTCTTTAATATTTAGTATAACATGGATTTATCATACTATATATATTTTTTAGAATTTCTATGCTATTATTACCATAATAAAACATAAACAAATGAGGAGGGTTAACATGTTACTATTATCTAAGGATAACATTAAAAAGGTTTTCACAATGAAGGATGCTATTGAGACCAATAAGCAGGCCTTTATTCAAGTTGTTGAGAACAGCTGCGAGGTTCCACTACGAACGCAGATTCCTGCACCAAAACACGATGGCTGCTTTCTTTTTATGCCTGCCTATGCGCCTGATATAGATATGGCTTCTTTAAAGATTGTCAATATTTTCCCCAAAAACATTGAATCTGGAAAATCGTCTGCTCCTGCGCAAGTTTTACTAATTGATGGCACTGATGGTTATATAAAAGCTGTCTTAGATGGTACTTATATCACCCAATTAAGAACTGGCGCTTCTTCAGGTGTTGCCTTTGAACTCCTAAGTAGAAAGGATGCAAAAATCGGTGCACTTATCGGAACTGGTGGACAAGCTGCTGCTCAGCTCGAGGCTATGCTACTGGTACGCAACTTGGAAGAAGTTCGAATATATGACATTAATCTAAACCGTGCTGAGCAATTCGTTTTACAAATGCGAAATGAACTTTCTACCTATGCTACAAAGCTTGTTGTAGCAAACTCATCTGATGAAGCAATCGAAAATGCTGACTTGCTAGCTACTGTCACTACTTCAACTAAACCTGTGTTTGACGCTAACAAGATAAAGCCTGGTTGTACCATTAGTTGTGTTGGAGCTTATCAACACCATATGCAAGAGATGGACCCAATCATTTTAAATCGCGCTTCAAAGATTTACTTTGATTCCCAAGACGCAGTTCTAGAGGAGTCCGGGGACATCTTAATCCCTCTAGAAGCAGGAACCATCTCTATAAGTGACTTTACCGGAAATATAGGCAACGTCATTAAGGGCAAGCTGGTTGCACGCGAAAACGACGAAGAGATTATCGTGTATGAAACCGTTGGATTTGCAGGGCAAGATTTGATGGCTGCAAATACCATCTACACCAGAGCCACCTCTGCAAATGTTGGTACCGTTTGGAGTTAGATAATAATATAAAGTGAGGAGAAACTAGTTATGAGTAAAGATTTTTGGAATGGAAAAGAAGCCGCTCATCGTCGTGTAATGATGAAGGCTGCTGGATATTGTGATAATGATATAAAGAATAAACCCCACATTGGTGTGCCAAATTCCTTTATGGAGGGTTCTCCTGGTTCTGCACACCTTCGCCAGATTGCTGAAGCTGTAAAACAAGGAATCTGGGCTGCTGGTGGAGTTCCTATTGAATTTGGAATCCCTGCTACTTGTGGTAACATTGCAAATGGTGCTGAAGAATTAAAATATGAACAAGTAGGTAGAGATATTGTTGCTATGTCTGTCGAATTTGTAACCAAAGTTCATAACTTCGATGGACTAGCAATGATTGCTTCTTGCGATAATATCATAGCTGGATGCTACCTCGCTGCTGCACGGTTAGACATTCCTTCTATGATTGTTACTGGCGGTTCTATGCAAGCTGGTACTTTTAATGGAAAAACGGTAGTAGAAGCTGACCTTGACGCCGCTAGATTTTCTGGTGCTACTGAAGATGAACTTGATGATATGGAAGGTTGTGTTTGCCCTTCATTTGGCGCATGCCCGTCCATGGGAACAGCTAATACTATGCAGATGCTAGGCGAAGTATTTAATTTGGTACTCCCTGGAACCTCAACTACACCTGCTTCAGATAATGCAAAGCTGAGAGAGGCCCGAGAAGCAGGCATGTATATGGTGAAGTTGGCAAAATCTGGTCGCAAACCTTCTGACCTTATTACAAAAGAAGTTCTATTAAACTCTATCATGTTTGATATGGCAGTAGCTGGCTCCACAAATGCCGTATTACATATCCTTACTATGGCATATGAACTAGGTATCAAATTAACCTTAGAAGATTTCGAAGCATACGCTAGTGAAATCCATTGTATCAATGCAGTCATTCCTAGTGGACCTTATACTGTGGTTGATTTTCACTATGCTGGTGGTGTTTTAAATGTAATGAAAATGCTCGAAGGAAAGTTATTTACAACAGCACCTACGATGACTGGAACTACTTGGGGTGAATATTTATCTACTGTAATAGCTCATTCAAATGAAGTTATCTATTCTCTAGAACAACCTTTATTTAATGAACCGGGGTTAAAAATCCTTCGTGGTAACATTTCCCCAAATGGTGCAATAGTTCGACCAACAGCTGTACCTCCAGAAGTAAAATACCTAAAGGGAAGAGCTAAAGTATATGAAACTGATCGTGATGCCTTCAATGCTATAGAAAGCAATCAGATTTTACCAGGTGATATTTTAGTTATTCGCTATGAAGGCTGCAAAGGTGCACCTGGTATGAAGGAGTTAATGCTAAGCATTGATGCACTGATTGGCCGTGGACTCCACAAAAGTGTGGGGCTTATTACTGACGCACGCTTTTCTGGTTTTAACTTTGGCGCAATCATTGGACATGTTTCACCAGAGGCATATGACGGTGGAACTCTAGCAATCGTCAAAAATGGAGATGAAATTGAAATTGATATTCCTAATGGTACAGTTTCCCTCTTGGTATCTGATAAAGAAATCAATCTTCGAAAAGAAAACTGGATATGCCCACCTCTAAAAGAAAAAAAAGGGTGTCTTAATATTTTTGCAAAAACCTGTAGACCCGCAGAAGAAGGCGGTGCTATGCAACCTTGGTAACCTTTTTTTCTCTCACTTTTAAATATTTTTATTTTTTTTATTTTTCTTGCAATAAAATGCAATTCTGCTGCATTAATAAAGTGTAAGGACAAAAAACAAGAAGAAAAAAGAATAGGAGAATAAAAATATGAAAAAAGAGAATTTGAAAAAAGTAACAGCAGGGATTGGAATATCCGCATTAGTATTAGGAGGTGCCTTCGCTTACTCAACAACAGTTAACGCTTCAACTTACACCGTAGGGTTAGATGTTAACCCAAGTATCTCAATTGATTTAAACAGAAATGATAAAATCATTGATATCGATGCACAAAATAATGATGCTGAGGCATTATTAGAAGGATTAAAACTAGACGGAACTTCTTTGGATGTAGCTTTACCACAAATCGTAGATGCGTTATTAGCAAGTGGATACATCGATGCTCAGTCTAATTCCATTTTATTATCACTAGAAGGTGATGTTGCAAGTAAGGATGTAGAAAAGCAACTAGTTGAGCAAGTTAGTACTTATTTAACTGAGAAAAACATCGATGCATCTGTACTATTTGGTGATATTGATGATGATGATGTTGAACTTCATGAACTTGCAACAAAACACAATATTTCCGTTGCAAAGGCTGCATTTATCAGCGAGATAATTGATGATGATGATACTATGACATTTGAGAGTTTAGCGAGCTTAACTATCAATGAACTTAACTTGCTAGCTCACTCAAAAGATGATGATTTTTCTGATGATGATATCGAATATTTAGGTACACCAAATTCTGGTTCATACATTGGTGCCGATCAAGCAAAAACAACTGCTTTTGCACTTTCTTCAGCTACCGACGCCACTGCTACTGACTTAGATGTAGAATTTGATTATGAAGATGGAAAAATGGTATACGAGGTTGAATTCAATCAAAACGGAGTTGAATACAAATATACTATTGATGCTGCTACTGGAACAATTATTCTAGATGAATCAGAAATTGATGATGATATGGATGATGTAGATGATGATATGGATGATGTAGATGACGACGATTATGATGACGACTACGTGGCTCCAGCTACAACACCAACTCCAACTCCTTCACCAGCTCCTTCACCAGCTCCTTCACCAGCTCCTACACCAGCTCCTACTGTAGATAATGATGATTATGATGACGATTATGATGATGATGATGATGACGATGATGATGATGATGGTGATGATGATTAATCTCTTCCTTTATATTATAAAAATAAGGTGTTGCCTATATAGAATGGCAACACCTTATTTTTATTGAAATCACTTTTTTAATTATGGTATAATATCCATGTACATTTTACCACTATTATACAATGAATGGAGAGAAGATTAATATGAAATTTGAATCAAGTAAACTAAAATGGACCAATCAACCCCAAGAATATAGTATTGATGATAGTAAAATTGATATTATTACTGAATGTAATACTGATTTATGGCAAAGAACATACTATAAATTCAGAAATGATAATGCTCCTATGTTGCAAATGGAAACCGATGAAAAACAATTTTCTTTTACAGTTAAAGTAGAGTACGATAGTAAAAACAATTTTGATCAAGCTGGAATTGTAATGTATGTGGATAGCGAAAATTGGCTTAAAGCATCTGTTGAGTACGGTGATGAAAAAACAGCATTTCTTGGCGCAGTTGTTACTAATAATGGATATTCTGACTGGTCAACCACTACCATATCCAATGAAATTAAATCAATGTGGTTTAGGTTAAGCCGAAGAGGCAATGACTTTTGTGTTGAAAATTCTACAGATGGCAAAGACTTTAAACACATAAGAA
>CAYJHQ010000006.1:0-101281 GCA_964369775.1 uncultured Lachnospiraceae bacterium | reverse complement strand
AGGCAAGATGGTTCCCCATCTTGCCTTCTATGTATACCGTCTATATTCACACAATAGTCTTATTGCTTGTTCTTCATTGCTCCGTAAATAAATAATCCTGGTACTACACAGTTAAGTAATACACTTACAAAGTTAACTGCTTGTCCTGATGCTAAACTTATAACAACTGAAATAACTTGAATTACCAATATTGCTCCACCAAGCTTAATTAACTTATCTGCTGCTTCAACATTACCACAGTTTTTAACACCTTGAATTCCTGCTACTAATTGAACAACCGATGCAACGATTGCAAGTATTGATGCGCCTATAAGTAATGTTGTATTAACTGCTAAACCAGAGGCAACAAGTGCACCAACGCCTAATACAACAACGATTGATCCTAGGCAACCTAAAACTCCACCGATGATCATTAAAATTCCACAAACTTTCAAAAATCCTCTTCCTTTTGCTTCCATTTCTAAAATTCCTCCTAATTTTTTTAAATTTTTATAAACAACGGCTTATTTTACCACGCTTATTATTACCTTGTCAACTAATTCACATTATTACATTACCTGAACCCACAAAGAGAGCAAGATAGTTTCCCATCTTGCTCTCTTCTATATTATCGTTACTTTTTTATTCTTCTCCGTAAAGGGTAACAAGTTTTTTCAAGTACTTATAACGATCTTTTGCAGCTTCCTCATTGTATGTGAATAACTGCTCAGCTCTTTCTGGATTCATTCTTTGAAGTGCACTGTAACGTACTTCTCCTTCTAAGAACTCTCTGTAGCTTTCTGTTGGCTCTTTACTATCTAAAGTAAATTTCTTGCCTTCTGCTTCTGGATTGAAACGGAAGTTATGCCAGTATCCAGCTTTTACTGCATTTTCTTCTTCAGTCTGTGCTTTACTCATTCCGCCTTTGATTCCGTGGTTGATACATGGAGCATAAGCGATTACGATAGATGGTCCTGGATATGCTTCTGCCTCTGCAATTGCTTTTACAGTTTGGTTGTAATCTGCACCCATAGCGATTTGTGCTACATATACATAGCCATAACTCATAGCAATGCTTGCAAGGTCTTTCTTCTTAATGTCTTTACCACCAGCTGCAAATTGTGCAATTGCTCCTGTTGGAGTTGCTTTTGATGCTTGTCCACCTGTATTAGAGTAAACCTCTGTATCAAACACCATGATGTTTACATCTTCCCCACTTGCAAGTACATGGTCTACTCCACCGAATCCGATGTCATAAGCCCATCCATCTCCACCGAAGATCCATTGTGATTTCTTCGCTAAGAAGTCTTTATCTTTTAAGATTTCAACTTTCGCATCACATCCACAATCACAATCTTCAAGTGCTGCAACTAATTTATCTGTAGCTGCTGAGTTAGTAGATCCGCATGCAAATGTATCAATATACTCTTTCGCCGCTTCTGCTACTGCTCCATCTCCAGATACTAATGCTTCTACTTTACTCTTTAATCTGTTTCTCAATGCTTTTTGAGCAAGGAACATTCCTAAACCAAACTCAGCATTATCTTCGAATAGAGAGTTTGACCATGCAGGCCCTTTTCCTTCTGGTGTTCTTGTATATGGTGTAGATGGTGAAGAGTTCCCCCAGATTGAAGAACAACCTGTTGCGTTAGCAATGTACATTCTATCACCGAATAATTGTGTAATTAATTTTGCATAAGGAGTTTCTCCACAACCTGCACAAGCTCCTGAGAACTCAAGAAGTGGTTGTTTGAATTGGCTTCCTTTTACTGTTGCTTCTTTAAATTTAGCTACTACTTCTGCTTTCACTGGGATTTGTGTACCATAGTCAAAGTTTGCTTGTTCTGCTACGTTTGCTTCCATGTTTTCCATTACTAGAGCTTTCTCGCCTTTTTTACCTGGGCAAATATTAGCACAAGATCCACACCCTGCACAGTCATATGCAGATACTACCATTGAGAACTTCATTCCTGGCATTCCTGTCATATCCATAGTCTTGAATCCTTCTGGTGCATTAGCTGCTTCTTCTTCAGTAAGTGCTACTGGACGAATTGCTGCATGAGGACACACATAGGCACAACGGTTACATTGGATACAAGTTTCGCATTTCCACATTGGGATATCTACTGCGATACCACGTTTTTCAAATGCAGATGTTCCTGATGGTGTAGAACCATCTACGTAATCTTTAAATGCCGATACTGGTAATGTATTACCTTCTTGTGCATTTACTTTTGCTTGGATATTCTTAGCAAATTCTACTGAATCAGCAAATCCATGCTCTGCTTTTGGTGTAAATAAACCTTCATCTTCTTGTGACTTCCAAGATTCTGGAACTTCAATCTTAACAATCTGCTTTGCCCCAGCATCGATAGCGTCATAGTTCATTTGAACTACTTTATCTCCTTTTTTACCATAAGAAGCTTTAGCCGCTGCCTTCATTAACTCACTCGCTTTATCAGCTGGAATAATGTTAGCTAGTTCGAAGAATGCCGATTGAAGGATTGTATTAATACGTCCGCCAAGACCAATTTCTTTACCGATTTTAATTCCATCGATTGTATAGAACTTGATGTCATGGTTTGCGATATAAGCTTTTACTTGACCTGGTAAGTGCTTCTCAAGTCCTTCCATATCCCATGAACAGTTAAGAAGGAATGTTCCTCCATCAACTACTTCTTGTACCATGTTGTATTTATCAACATATGATGGGTTATGACAAGCAACAAAATTTGCTTTCTTGATTAAGTAAGTAGACTTGATTCTCTCTTTACCAAATCTTAAGTGAGACATTGTCACCCCACCTGATTTTTTAGAGTCATAATCAAAATATGCTTGTGCATACATATCTGTATTATCACCAATGATCTTGATAGAGTTTTTATTCGCTCCAACTGTACCATCAGCTCCAAGTCCCCAGAACTTACAGTTAATTGTACTATCTGGTGTTGTGATAATTTGCTCTCCAAGTTCAAGAGATAGGTTAGTCACATCATCCACGATACCGATTGTAAATTCTTTTTTCTCTGTATTATTAAACACTGCAACAATTTGAGTTGGTGTAGTATCTTTTGAACCTAATCCATAACGCCCTGTGTAGATTGGAGTTGCGTCGAATTTTGAACCTCTAAGTGCCGTTACAACATCTAGGTATAATGGCTCTCCTAATGCTCCTGGCTCTTTTGTTCTATCAAGAACAGAAATGCTCTTAACTGAATCTGGAATAGCTGCAATTAAAGCTTCTGCGCTAAATGGTCTGTAAAGACGAACTTTTACAACCCCTACTTTTTCCCCTGCTGCTACCATATAGTCAACTGTCTCATCGATTGTATCACATACAGATCCCATTGCGATGATTACTCTCTCTGCGTCTGGTGCTCCGTGATAGTTGAATAGTTTATAATTTGTTCCAATCTTAGCATTCACTTTATCCATTGCATCTTGTACAAGAGCAGGTAGTGCTGTGTAATATGAATTACAGGCTTCTCTTGCTTGGAAAAATGTATCTGGGTTCTGAGCAGAACCTCTATGACATGGATGGTTCGGATTTAATGCGTGTCTTCTAAACTCATCGATAGCATCTAAGTCTACCATCTCTTTTAAATCTGCATAATCCCATGTTTCAATCTTTTGCACTTCGTGTGATGTTCTAAACCCATCAAAAAAATTGATAAATGGAGTCTTTCCTTTGATACCAGCCATATGCGCTACTGGAGTTAAGTCCATAACTTCTTGAACACTTCCCTCACATAACATTGCACATCCTGTTTGACGACAGGCATAAACATCTGAGTGATCTCCAAAAATTGAAAGAGCATGGCTCGCTACAGCACGCGCTGAAACGTTGAATACTCCTGGAAGTCTCTCCCCTGCAATTTTATATAAGTTTGGAATCATAAGTAATAACCCTTGTGATGCTGTATATGTTGTAGTCAAAGCACCTGCTGCTAAAGAACCATGCACAGTTCCTGCTGCCCCTGCCTCTGATTGCATCTCTGTTACTTGTACTTTCTGTCCAAAGATATTTTCCCTTCCCTGTGTTGCCCACTCATCAGTTGCTTCTGCCATAACAGATGATGGTGTAATTGGATAGATTGCAGCGATTTCTGTAAATGCATATGAAGCATGTGCTGCTGCATGATTTCCATCCATAGTTTTCATCTTTCTTGCCATTTGTAATTTTCCTCCTTAAATCTACTGTTAAATTTATATTTGAAATTGCATGATAATATTATATATTGCTTTCTTCTAAAAGTCTAGACGTTACGATGTATATTTTTTAACATTTATGCATAAAAAAAATCAAAAGAACCGAAGTCTTCTGATTTCTTTCATAAACATTACACAACTTTTATTATGTTTTAATATTTTTCATTTATTTACTTTTACTACAACTGAAATTATTGGATTTTTGATTTTCGAATCTCCATATGTTTCTTCACTAGAATTCCTAATGAGAACACTACTAGTATCACAGCTACCACTTGCGAAATCGCAATACCATTTGCAATTTGCAGTTGGTCTGTACGTAACGCCTCTATGAAAAACCTTCCTATTCCATATCCTAATAAATAAATCAAAAAGAGCTCTCCATCAAACTTCTTTTTCTTTCTATAGCAAAAGATAATAATTAGTACTAGTACATTCCACATCGATTCATATAAAAAAGTTGGATGCACTTGAATAAACTGAATCCCATCAATCACTTCCATATGTTCTAACATCATCTCTGTAATCTCACCAGCCCTTACATCCTCTACTGGTAAGCGCATCGCAAATAGATTGTTAGTATATTCTCCAAATGCTTCTCGATTAAAGAAATTCCCCCATCTGCCTAGTATCTGACCTATTAGCAACCCCATTGCACAGATATCCAACAACAAAGGTGCACTGAACTTTTTAAATCTGCAGTATACATACACTGTGATAATCGCTCCAATTACTCCTCCATATATGGCAAGACCACCTTCTCGTAAATTGAAAATACTCAATAAATCGTCTTTATAGCTATCCCATGAAAAAATCACATAGTAAAGTCTTGCACCGATTACCGAAAAAGATAAAGCATAAATTGCGAAATCAAATATCAATTCTGAATCTTGACCAATTCGCTTTGCCTCTCTTGCTGCAACTAACACGCCTAACATCATTCCAAGTCCAATAATAATTCCGTAGAATGCTATTTCAAAACCAAATACATCTATGGACTTTCCTACTTGCTCTAACTCTATCCCTAAATTAGGGAAAGCAATAGATCCATTCATTATATTAGCCCTCTTTTCTATACGTTGAATCTAAATAAGATAATATCCCCATCCTTAACAACGTATTCCTTACCCTCTAGTCTTACAAGTCCTTTTTCTTTTGCAGCTACATGTGTGCCACATTCAACCAAATCTTTGTAACTCACTGTCTCCGCTCTGATAAAGCCTCTTTCGAAATCTGTATGGATCTTACCTGCTGCTTGAGGCGCCTTCATTCCTTCAGTAATAGTCCACGCACGTACTTCCTGTTCTCCTGCAGTTAAGTAGCTAATTAACCCTAATAATTTATAGCTTGCTCTAATTAGCTTTTCAAGACCAGACTCTTCAAGTCCTAAATCTTCTAAGAACATTTTCTTTTCTTCATCATCAAGTTCTGCAATTTCTTGTTCGATTTGAGCACAAACTACAAACACTTCGCTTTGCTCTGCTTTTGCATATTCACGAACCTTATTCACACCTTCATTATCTGCACCATCATTACCCAAATCATCTTCTGTTACATTTGTTGCAAAAATCACAGGCTTGTATGTTAAAAGATTATATTCTTCTATTAACGCCTCTTCTTCATCGCCTTCTGTTTCAAAACTCTTTGCCATCTTATTGTCTTCTAGATGAGCTTTGATTCTTTCTAATAACTCTACTTCTTTAGCTAAAGACTTATCATTTCTTGCACCTTTATTAGCACGGGCAATTCTTCTCTCTAGCATTTCAATATCTGAGAATATTAATTCTAGGTTAATTGTCTCAATATCTCTAAGTGGATCAATCGACCCATCTACATGGACAATATTCGAATCCTCAAAACAACGTACCACATGTACAATAGCATCTACTTCTCTAATATTAGCAAGGAACTGATTCCCAAGTCCTTCCCCTTTTGAAGCTCCTTTTACTAATCCTGCAATATCAACAAATTCAATTGCTGCTGGGATTACTTTCTTCGAGTTATACATCTCTCTTAATACTTCTAATCTAGCATCTGGCACTGTAACAACACCTACATTTGGGTCAATTGTGCAAAACGGATAGTTTGCTGATTCTGCTCCTGCTTTCGTTAATGAATTAAATAATGTACTTTTTCCTACATTTGGAAGTCCAACGATTCCTAATTTCATGTTTATATATCTCCTTCTATCAATAATACTTTTTACATTTGTATTTTTACTGATTTAGCCCATAAAAAAGAGCCTACTGTGACCAATGAATCATATCACAAGAATGCTCTCTTTTCAACTATTCCTTCGCAATTTTCTATTTTCTGTTCTAATAATAACTACTCTCTTTAAAATATAAATGCTATTCGAAAAATACAGATATTGAAAGGAAATAAGTATTCTAATTATTATAGCGTCCTTGCTCGAATTTATTCAACCAAAGAGAGCTATAATTTTCTCTCGGATAAACCACTACAAAAAACCACCTGAATTCAGTGGTTTTTTGATATGTGTTATATATTTCTAATCTTCTTTATTTCAAAATACTCTATATTTACTACTGCCTCTTCCTCTTTATCGTGTCCGTATAGACCAATAAAACTGCCTGTATGACCTCCTGAAACAAAACTATTCAAATGACTTCCATCAACATCGTTAGCAACTGTATTCCATGCTATTCCATCCACGCTGTACTCATAAGAATATAGCAACTCTTCTCCCTTTACTTTCAAGAAAATTTCTGTAGTTTCAATTGGATATTTGCAAATCACTGTAATTTCACCTTGTTTGTTACATTCTAATTTAATGTATTGTTTTTTATCCTCAAAGTATGACGCACAGGCAATGTAGGAGGTGTTATTGAAATAATTTACGATTCCAAATTCTTCCCTATCATTTTTATGATTCACTTTTAACTTTGTATTTGCTTCGAAATTCCATGATTTCTGTCTTTTTCCAATAAAGCTTTTAGGCATGTCTTCTCTCAACATTGTACTACTAGCTTTTAATACAATCCCTTTTGTACCTTCTATTTTTGTTGTCCATACTTTGGGCTCTTTTCTAATTCCGACCCAGCTATAGTCAAGATCTTTTCTAAAGTCACTATTCTCCTCTTTAATCCATTTTTTTTCAGGTAAATTTGGTCGTTTAAACAGAAGTTCTACCTTTCCAGTTTCTGGACTAGCAATTGGAGAAATTGAGTCTTCCCATGCTATCGGAAGTAGAAAACTTTCTCTTCCTAAGTTATTATAGTGTCCACCTTCTCTAACTTCAATACCTTTCGGTACTTGATAACTCCCTTTTGGTCTTACCCCTAGGCATACCATATACCATTCTCCATTTTGTGTCTCTACAATGTCTGCATGTCCTACATTTTGAATAGGATAGGATGTACTTAAATGTTTATGAGTCAAAATTGGGTTTCTAGGACTTGGTGTGTATGGTCCCCAAATATTAGTGGCTCTTGCAAAGGTGGTTGTATGCCAGTGCCCTGTACCACCTTCCGCTATTAAAAGATAATAAAAACCATTGCGCTTATATATGTGTGGACCCTCCGGAAATTGTCCACCTGTCCCATCCCATATTGCTTTCTTTTCACCAATTAATTGAAAGCTTTGTAAATCTATTTCCTGTAGCCAAATCTCTGCATCACCCAATTCATTTACATCTAATTTTTGTCTATTTGCATGGAAGTAAGCTCTTCCATCATCATCAAAAAACAATGAACTATCAATACCTGGCGCATCGTCAATATAATGTACTTTTGACCACTGCCCAGCTGGATCTGTAGCTGTTATTATAAAATTGTATTTTAGACTTGGCCATACTTTTCCCACACACGTAGATGTTATATAAAAAATACCATCATGATAACGTATCGTACATGCTTGTACTCCTCCTGATAGATTCACATCCAAATCCAGTCCTTGCTCTTCTCTATCTATCGCATTTCCAATTTGCTTCCAGTTTACCAAATCCTTACTATGCCAAACAGGAATAGCAGGAAAGTATTCAAAGCTAGAATTTACTAAATAATAATCTTCTCCAACTCTACAAATTGAAGGGTCTGGATAAAATCCAGATATAATAGGATTGTTATAATACTCATTCCTGCTCATTTTAATTACCCCTTTACTGCGCCAGCAACAACGCCTTCAATAATATACTTTTGACAAATAGCATAAAAAATTATTATTGGAATAATTGCCACCACTAACATTGCCATAAAAGCTCCATAATCAATTGCCCCATATGTTCCTTGCAAATACTGTATTACAACAGGTATTGTCTTATACTCTGTAGATAACCCTATTACAAGATAAGGTAGTAAATAATCATTCCATACCCACATTGCATTTAGGATTGCAACTGTCATCGCAATTGGTTTCAGAATCGGCATTGTTACTTGAAAAAACACTTGCATTGTATTGCAACCATCAATCATAGCTGCTTCCTCTATTTCCAGTGGGATAGATTTGACAAACCCACAGAACATAAAAATTGATAGTCCTGACCCAAATCCTATATAAAGAATTACCATGCCTATCGGATTATTTAATCCTATCGTATCTGCCATTTTAGATACGGTATACATAATCATTTGAAACGGCACCACCATTGAAAATACAAATGCATAGTAGGCTATATTCCCTATTTTATTTTTTGCACGGATAATATACCAAGCCGACATTGATGTGCATAATAAAATTCCCAATACAGAGAAGACTGTAATAAACGAGGAATATCCAAAGGCAGTGAAAAAACCGGTTTTTTCAATCCCTGACATATAATTTTCTAATCCAACAAACATCTCTCCTGTCGGCAAAGAAAATGGTTGTTCTGCAATAAATAGCTTTCCTTTAAAAGAATTAATAATAATAAATACAATTGGTGTAAAAAAACAGATAACAATAATTAGCATTACTACCCATAAAAGGTAGCCTCTTAATGATTTACTTGCTTCATTATTTTTCATTAAGCCTCTACCTCCTTCTTTCTGGTGAGTACCACTTGAGTAATAGCAATTGTGCCTACAATCATAAAGAATATAACAGCTTTACTTTGACCAACACCTTCATATCCCATTCTATTATAGAATGTATTATAGATATCTAATGATAGCATCACAGTCTCTTCTCCTGGACCGCCACCGGTTAAGGCTAGGTTACTGTCAAATGTCTTAAGCGCATTTGTAATTGTTAAAAATAAACAAATTACAATTGATGGCATAATCATAGGTATCGTAATATTTTTAACTACTTGCATCCGACTTGCTCCATCAATTCTTGCTGATTCAATCAGCTCCGTTGGAACATTTTGAATTCCTGCTATATAAATCACCATAATATACCCAATCATTTGCCAGCTTGTCAGCATAACCATTCCCCAGAATCCATAAGAAGCATCCATTAGTAATGTCTTCTCGAAATTGATTAGTACCCCATTCAACATACTTTGCCAAATATATCCAAGAACAATACCACCGATTAGGTTTGGCATGAACAACAACGTTCTAAACACATTTGTTCCTTTCAGACCTTTCGTCAATATGGACGCAAATAAAAATGCAAGTAAATTAATTGAGACCACCGCTACAAGCATAAACTGTAACGTAAACAGCAATGCTTTTCCAAACTCATCTGTCTCAAAAGCTTTTATATAATTTTCTATACCTACAAATGTCAAATCATTTACTGTTGTAAACTCAAAAAAAGATAATCCGATTCCTCCGATAAACGGAATGACAAATGCAATTGTAAATAGCACTAGTGTCGGAAATAGAAAAATCATAAAATGTCTGGTTTTGAAATTTTTCATTCTATATCTCCTCATATCTCATATTTATGAATTATGCGAAAGCAAAAGCTTTCGCATAATCTATTATTTCATAGCTTCTGTTTCAGTTTTCCAAGATTCTTTTACCGTCTCTACTACTTCATCCCAAGATTTAGTTCCCTGTACATATTCTAATAATCCGCCGCCAAAATCATCCTTGAAATTTTGCCCTGGGAATGTTTGGAAAGACCAAGGTATACTTACTTTTCCGCTTTCTGTTGACTCTAGCATAATCTTCGTAAGTGGATCTTGCGGTCTTTCATCTTCTGCAAATGTTGTAAATGGTGCTGCATTTCCTAATTCATTAACCATTACATCTTTTCCTATTTCAGATGTAATTAGCCAATCTAAAAAGTCCTTTGTAGCTTGTTGATCCGCTTCTGAAGCTTGTGAGTTTACACTAAAATAATTTTCTGTCCCTACATGTAAACCAACCTCTTCCTCACCTTCCATACCGGAATAGATTGGTAAGAATCCAATTTTATCTTCTTTTACTACATTTCCAGTAGTGTCAGCAATTTGCTCCCAAACCCACTTACCATTTTGTATCATAGCTACATCACCTAGCGCAAATTCTGTCACAGAATCCATAACTGTTTTGCTACCCAATAATTTAGGTTCTACAGTAGAGTTATTGATATATAAATCAAAAATATTTTTAAATTCTTCATTATACGTAAATTCAATTTCATCAAGTGAGTTTACATCATTATCACTATACTCATAATAAATAGGTAAGTTAGCCAAGTGAGTATGCCATCTCCATTCTTCTCCTGGTGCAAGTGATGTAGAGCCAAATACACCTTCAATTCCTATTTCATCTTTTCTGCTTTGCATATCTTCTACTACAGAAGATAATGTATCAAAATTTATAATTTCATCAACTGACGAAATCTTTGCTCCATCGAGTTCAAAATATTCATCAAAAATCTCTTGGTTATACACTATTCCAAAAGCTTCAACAGAATATGGAATCCCGTATACACCCCCATCTTCTCCTTCAATTGCTAAATTCTTATCTGAAAGGCTCTCGTAGAACTCTGTATCTGTTAAATCTGCCGTATAATCTTTCCACGCCTCATATCCCACAGGACCATTAATTTGAAATAAAGTAGGTGCCTCTTTCTTTGCAATCTCTGCTTTTAACGTTGACTCATACTCTCCGCCACCTGGAGCTGTTATGACTTGAACTTCTATTCCAGTTTCCTCTGTGAACGCTTCTCCCAAATCCTCCCAAGCTTCTGTTGCCTCTGCTTTAAAATTTAGAAAACGTACTTCTCCTTTTCCATCTTCTTCACCCGATCCTCCACAACCAATTGCGGATATCATCATCACTCCACCTAAGAGTGCGCATAATAATTTTTTCTTCATCATAAGTTTCCTCCTCGAATTTATAGTTATATTCTACCCTAAAAAACAAGATGCTTCTCGTCATTATCCACGAAAAACACCTCATATATTACTCTTTCTTTATTATATTCCAATAAGAGAACCCAAATACTGGAAGTTTAGTTTGTATTTTGAGGGGTTGTCCTCTATATTTCTTAAAAACTGTTTCTTCTAAACTATTTTTCCTCTTTAATATTTGAACCTCCTCTACCGTCGGACAGTCTCCCACTTGACTCTTTATCCATATATCATATATGTTATCTATCCTTCCATTGAATTGCTTTTGAATAATTCTACACTCACTTGCTTCTACATTTGGTATGACTATTGAAACTTCCAACTCTTCTCCCTCTTCAAACATCTCATACACACCTTCAGCAGTTGATTTATTATAATGACTTCTATAATTTCCCTTTATGTGAGAGTAATTCCAAGCCAATACATGTGTTTCCGTTTCATTCCTCGAAACAATGATATTTTCCTCATTCATTATTATCTCACCACGTAGCTGCTTTAGTAATTGCATTGAAAAGTATCCCGCTTTTTTTAGTCCAATTCGATTAATTAGCCCAAAGCCTCCATGAAATAAATTTGGCGATATCCCATCTTCCTCGAATATATCAGTTAATACCCAATAGGCTAAAGAATCTACCAATCCTGTACACAAGTTAAACGTTTTAAGCATAAATACACCTTTGTACGCCGTATCATGAATTAAATTATTCTTCCTCGCTGATATATTCCATTCTGTAATGTGAAGTTCTAAGTTACCCTTACCTATGCTTTTCAAATATCGTTTTAGTTCTTTTAATTGAAAATATATCCGATCTGCTGACTCATATATTTCTACTAGTTCTCCACTATCTAACATCACATTATAGTCAGCTTCATAAAAGTGACATGATATGAAGTCTAATGGCATCTTCTCCTTTTCACATTCATACACAAATCGCTCTAGCCATGCACTCTTCCAATATTGTCCACTACAAGCAGGACCTCCTACTCGAAATCTACTATTACATGCTTTGATTGTATTTGCTGTTGCATTGTAAAACTCGATATAATCCTCAAAACTGCCAGCAAAAAAAGCAGGTAAATCCGGTTCATTCCAAACTTCAAAGTACCATGACTCTACTTCAGCATTTCCATACCTTGACTTAAGATGTTCCAAAAATGTAGCTATAAAACTTTTCCACTCTTCAATATCCTTTGCCATACTAACATTCCCTTGATACCAAAATATGGTCTCTTGACCTGACGCTAACGCTTTTGGCATAAATGATAGTTCTAAAAAAGGCTTTAATCCAATAGAAAGAATAAAATCTAAGACTTCATCAATATAGCTAAAATTAAAGACCAATGCCTCATCTCTTCGAGTAACTACTGCCATATCATCATGAAAAATCCCATGAAATCTCGCATACTCAAATCCTATTTCGTTTTGTGCTTCCCGTACTTGCTCCTGTACTCTTCCACGTAATAGTTCATGCGCTCTCCCTATACACATGATTTTTGTAGCAAACTTCCAATCCACATTCCTAGATAAATCCTGTTCTTTAATAACTACTTCTTGACAGCTTGTTGTTACATTATTTTTTTCTATTTTAGCTTCTGTTATATCATAAACAATTTCATCACCTGCAAGCTTTCTATAATCCCCTATATAGTGCTCTGGCATAATTTCTTTTCGCATTTCACTTAACGGATTTCTTCTATACTCACTTGGCGAACATCCTTTAACCTCTTTAAAAACTCGATTGAACGTTTTGCTACTTTGAAATCCATGATTTAAAAAGATATCAGTAATACTCATATCAGTGTTTATCAAGTCTTTCGAGATGCAATCTATTCTATGAAAATTGAGATATTGCAAAAAGGTATATCCTGTATATGACTTCAATAAATATGCTAGGTGGCTACTACTTATATATACCTCTTTTGCCACATCATCGATTGAAATTTTTTTACGATAATTCTCTTTAATATATTGAATCACAAATGATATTTTTTCTAGATTACTCCCCTCTTTATCAATTGATAAAAAGTCTCCTTTATCCATTTCTAATCTTTTCGCAATCCCCTCGACTAATTGCAAAACACTTTTTTGCATTTTGAGTATCATGGCATTATTTTTTACGTCATCTACAATCTCCTCAAACCTCTCAATAATTTGCTTCTCTTCATCGACATTGTTTAGAATTGTGCTAGTCATTGTTAGATGTTTCAACTCCCCAATCCCACAATCCTTTAAAATATTATTATGAACATGAATTAGTAGTAACTGGTTGCCTTGCCCTTGGATAGCATGCTTAACATTAGACCCTACAAAACACCAATTTCCTCTTGTAAGTCTATAGTGTTCTTCATTTATTGTTATAGTTATATTTCCTTGAACAACATACAGAATCTCTAGTTCAAAGTGATAATGTGATTGAACTGCCACAATCTCTGTAATAAAAGCGTGCAAACCGTGCCCTTCTAAATCTCTAATTATCTCATACTGCATTTCGTTTCTCCTGTAACTTTCTTTCTCAACGCTTCCAAAATGATGCCATAACAACACTTATTATGGTTCTATCTGTTGATACTTTCCTTTTGCTTAAGTATAATTGTTTCTCGACACATTGTAAAGATTTAGCTATGATGTTGATTGTTTTGCATTAAGTAACCGAATGAAACTTTCATTTATATACACGCACAAAACAAGAGTAGTCTGGAATTGGATTAACCTCCCTACTTCCAGACTACTCTGCTATGTACACACTCTATTTCCACATAACCTTCATTAAAAATGCTTTGTCAACTCCTCGTGTGTTGGCAATGCTACTCTCGTATTTATTGGCTTATCCAGATACCAATAAGATACCGAAATATAATCATCTTGCCTTGGTAGGAAATGTTTTATCTTTCCTTTATCATCTGTCTGCCATCCCAAACATTGCACCGTAACTTTTAGGTTCTCATCAAAGCAAATTGGGTCTCTTACATGCCAACGATACATCGAGAATCTCTGCTGTACATTATAAAGCCCATCTGGTTTTCTGACATGGTGCATTCCAAGATATGGTGTTGAGTATGTTGTATAATTCCCTTCAATATCCCAATTAAATGCTCCACCAAAGTAATCTTCTAACCCAGTAGTACAAATGGTTGGATACTCCTCATCACCATCCATGTAGAACTTAAACTCTCCTTCCCCCCACCACTCAGCTGCACGATTTAACCCTACGTAAAGTGCCGTTCCAAGATATGCTCCCTTTCCTTCTATGTTATCTAATATAGTATGCACTTCTTTGAATGGTACCGGTGCTGTCATCTTATATTGTGCATGAAAATATCCTGAATCCTCTGGTACTTTTCTCTCTTCATAGTTAATTTGGAAATATACACATTTAGGTTCTGTTGTACGGTTTTCTAATGTTAATGTTGCATGTGTTCGATATGGCATTGGAATATAACTATTGAATCCACGATTTGGATTCACACAAATCAAATCTGAATTCACCTGTAAATCAGGTCCATTATTCCAATTTTCTATAGAATGTGGTCTTGCCCAGCCATATAAAAAAAAGTCAGTTATCGGACACTCTACACTTGGCACTTCGTGTTTATCCCAATACATTCGTAAAATTAATCCTTGATCTACCTCTCCCGTAATCCACATACTCTTAACAATTCCTTCGCCTTCCAAATTAGCTAGGGTTACTGTTGTATGAGAAGGTATTGTGATAAATGGTCTTGATTTCCACCCTTTTCCTAACTTCTCTCCTGGTGCATCTGGTAGGGGTTCTAACATTGCTGCCTTTCCTTTTTCTCCTGTTGGATTTTCTGGGCATATTGTTCTAGTTTTATAATTTTTCAATCTAAATATTTCTTCTTGGTTAAACATAACTACTTCTCCTTCTTCATTTTTATATATTGAGTAGGTGTCTTTCCGAAATGACGTTTAAAACATTTCATAAAATACAATTCATCGTCATATCCCACGCTAGATGCAATTCGTTTCATATAACATTCACCTGCCTTAATTAGCTCTTTTGCTTTTTCCATACGAAACGCAAAAATGTATTTCCCTAGACTCGTACCCTCTCGCTCTTTAAAAACTTTACTTAAGTAATGATAATTATAACTGAGTGCTTCACAAATCGTCTCGATACTCAATGATGAATCCGAATAATAAGTTTCGATATGCTCCATAATCTCTAGCATCAAATAATCTTTTTTATCGCGAATCACCATTGGTGCCTCTGCCTCTTCTGGCTTTATTCTTGCGTCGATTTTATCTATTACCATTTTTAGGCTACTGTATAGTTCATCATCTTGTATCGGCTTTAACAAATAATCGGCAACACCTATACGAATACTTTTCTGAACATACGAAAAATCACTATAACCCGTTAACATGATGACAAAAATCTCTTTGTCTGTCTCTCGTAGCTTTTGTACCATTTCCATACCATCCATATTAGGCATTGCTATATCAACGATAGCTATCTGTGGTTTCACGGTCTTAATCAATTCAAGTCCACTAACTCCACATTCTGCTTCACCACTAATTTCACAATTAGATTTTCCCCAACAGTCCGATGCAATCAATGCTTTTCTAGTAAAAAATTCATCATCTATTACAACTACACTATACATCATTCCACCTACTTTTCATATTTTTTCTCTGCAATCAATTCATATTCTGCATCATCTGTATAAACAGAACGATATGGTATCTTCATCTCTACTATCGTATATTGCCCTACTTCACTTCGGATATTGATACTGTAATCTTTCTCATATATCATTTTTAATCTTTGATTCACACATGTTAGCCCAAAATTCTTTTGATTATCTTCTTCTATATTTTCTAATATCTCCGCAATTTTTTGCTCTGCTATCCCTACTCCTTCATCTTTTACACTGAGATACACCCAATCTGCAGCTCTCACTCCCTTTATTTCAATTCTCGTTATCCTTGCTTTTCCCTTCACTCCATGATAAATTGCATTTTCAACTAAGGGTTGTAGTGTTAATTTTGGCACACATTGATCACCAATTCCTTCTTCCACTTCTATGTTATATTCTATTTTTCCATGGTATCGATATTTTTGAACTACTAGGTAATTTTCAACCATATTTTTCTCTTCCATTAATGTATACAGATGTTTTCCTCCATTCAATGTCGTCCTAAAGAAACTTGCCAGATTATCCACAGTCTCAACCGCTTCATCATTCATCTTTAATTTGACTAAAGCAGAAATTGTTGATAATGAATTGTACATAAAATGCGGCTTTATCTGCTCCTGTAATAGTAAAAAACTATACCTTCGAATACTTTCTTGCTTCTCAAATACATCTTTAATCAACTCCTCATTGTGATTCATCAATTTATTAAAAGATTGTTCCACTATCTTGAATTCTTCACTACAGTTCTCCTTCATAATAAGCCTTAATTCACGATTTCCTTCACTGATTTGTTCCATGGTATCCACCATAGTATGAATTGGTTCTGTGACTTTTTTTGATATTCGCACTGTTGCAATTAAGATGACTAAAATTCCAATTATCATGATGAAGATAATAACTACCTGTACACTTTCAAATGCTTGAAGCAAACTACTCATAGAAGTTACGCTAATGACCCTCCATTCATCTGAATCAACCTCTGTGCTTTGAATAAATTGTGCCCCCTGTCTACTTTCTATATAAAACTCCTCCTGTAAATTTTCAGTTACCACCCGCTCTCTAACATAAGAAAATTCTTCTTGTTTCTTAGTTGGTGCAATAATATAATTGCTTTCATCAAGCACCAAATACTGTGTATCTAAAGAATTCTCAGCTGACTGCAATATCTCATTTATAGATGCCTCACTAACATAGGTGAACACTTCGCCTTGTTCTAGCCCATTGCTAGAGCTAATAATCTTTTTGCGAATTACAAATATACTCTCTACAATTCCATTATTTTTCTTAACACTATATGGTCCATACCACTGATAAGATCGATAATCAGTATCTTGAACCGCTCTCAATAGTTGTCGAATCTCTATCTCAATATAATCACTAGTCCTAATAAATACCCCTGAATTTGTGATTACATCGCACCCTTCTATGTTCGGATTAGTATCTACTATATAACTGATTTCTTCAATTAAATCTTTTCCTACGTGAATCTCCTCTTGACCATCATATTCCATTAGTATTTCTTGTAAATTCGGTTCTAAAACTAACTTCAAAATATCTGACTCAACATTTTCCTTTGTACGATTAATACTATCTGACAACAAGGACTGTGTCTGTCCCACCCTTTTTTCCGAATCTTCTCTGTAAAGGTTATAGATTGCACCAAACAACACTCCTACCATTATGAGAAAAAAGATAATGATAAACACTGTAAACAAAAGCTGTATTCTAGTTTGAAATGACCTCTTTTTTATCCGCCTCATATTTTACCTCTTCAATATCTTTCGATATATTTATTCAACTTTATAGCCTTATGTTATATTATCTATCACAACTATTACAAATTCAATACTCATATTGATCTTATCCTACACATTTTGCTTAACAGTTTGGAATCAAAATTATTTTAATGCCGAACCAGCAGTTAATGCTTTTTCTATCTTTTCACTCATAAATAAATAGATGACAATTGCTGGTATGCTAATTACAACTAGTGCTGCACATAACAATCCCCATTCTGTTCCTCGTGCCGTGCTAAAGTAACCTATTGCCACCGCAATGGATCGCATATTGACATCATCTATTGTAATAAATGCAATAAAATACTCGTTCCAAGTGTATTGCATAAATACAATAATAACTACGGTACTAATCGCTGATTTTACCATTGGTAGTATAATTCTCGAAAATGCTCCGATTAACCCGCAACCATCAATATATGCAGCCTCTTCCAATTCTTTTGGCAGGGATCGCATAAATGCATAGATAATTAAAATACTAATTGGCAATGCACTTGCAGTATATACCATAATAGTCCCCATGTATGTACTTCTAAGCCCTAGGTCTCCTAAAAGTACATATAGTGCTAATACAATAATAGAAATAGGTGTTACAAGCCCAATTTGTACATAAGAATATAGTTTTTGGCTCCACTTAAAGTCAATTCTTGCTGTTGCATATGCAAACGGTGCTGCAATTAAAACAACTAAAAGAATGGTTCCTGCTGTATAAATCGCACTATTTAACATGTATCTTCCAAAGTCAAATGACTCAAAAGCACCTCTATAATTATCAAAATTGAAGTTTTCTGGTAACCCTAGAGGATTCGCAATTACTTCTCTTGCTGATTTAAATGAATTTAATAGCATCCAAATCAATGGATAAATTGTGCTAATTGCAAACAATGCTAACACACCTGTAACTATACCTTTACTGATTTTATTTTTTTTGTTCATCTGACGCTCCTCCTAAGTTAATTCAATTCTGTTTCTAGCCACAAAACGATTTACAATCAACACCATGACAAATGTTTCAATTGCAAAAAGAATAGCAATTGCTCCTGCCCGCCCAAAATCCATCATGTTAAATGCTTTGTAATACATCTGGAACACCATTGTTCTTGTCAAATCTCCAGGTCCACCATTTGTCAGTAATTGAACCTGTGTGAATACTTGCATGGTTCCTGTAATAGAAATCAAAAGAACAAATTTAATCATTTCTTGTGATAATGGTAATGAAATATGGCGTGCTCTTTGCCAAAAATTCGCTCCCTCTACCTTTGCTGCCTCGTAATAAGATTCTGGAATTGATTTTAACGCAGAGTAAAAATAGAGCATATTTAGACCAATATACTGCCACATAGCAATCCCACCAATAATCCAAATTGCTAGTGTTGTATCTGATAACCAAGGCACAATTAAACTCTCCAATCCAAGTTGTTTTAAAACTGTGTCAAAAGTCCCCCACTCTGGCTGTAGCATCATTTTCCACATCAATGAAATTACTGCAATATTAAGTACTGCTGGAAGAAATACTGCAACTTTAAAAAATCTACGAAATCTTTCACTTCTATCTAATATCAACAATGCTAACAAATATGAAATTGGTCCACAAATAATTAGTTGTACCGCCAAAATTTTAAATGTATTCATATTCGCCAATGCAAATGTTGGATCTTTCAATGTTTCAATAAAGTTCCCTAATCCTAAAAATTTGCCTAGTTCAAACCCATTAAACTCAAAAAAACTTCTATACACCGTGACTGCTAAAGGATAAATAATAAACAGTGAGAATAATATCAGCGATGGTAGTGTAAATAATAGTACTACCTTTATTGTTTGTTTTTTCGTATACATGCACTCGTCTCCTATCTCTTTTTATAAAAATAGCCTGCGATACATTTGTACGCGCAGGCTATGTACGTCTATTTTACTCACCTAATACAGAATTCATGCTTGTTCCAAATTCTTCTGCTGTCATTTGTCCAGTTAATAATTTTTCTAAATTTGTAGCATACTCAGACTGTTGACCTTGGTTCATGAAATTTGTTGGATAGTTTGGATACACCACTGTTGAGTCGCTCTTCATCTTATCATAAATGTATGTATTTACTTCTGGTGAATCTTCTGGTAAAGTATCGTATCCTTCAATTGCTGTTGCATTGCCAGCTACGTTTTTCCAATACTCCGCATCTTGCATTACCATCCACTCAGCAACTTCTACTGCAGCTTCTTGATGCTTTGTATCTTTTGAAATCATAAATCCACCACCTGTTGCAGATCCCCAAGCATTTACAACATTTTCGGCGCCAAAGACTTCTGGTAAGTAATCAAATCCTATTTCGAAATCTGCGGTTTCAATTGCAGGATATACCCATACTGGATGATAAATCATCGCGGCATTTCCATCTAAGAATAACTGTTCGTGTACTTGTTGTTCTATAGATGTAACATCTGTTGGGAACGCACCTAATTTTGTAAGTTCATCTAATTTTTCAACTCCTGCTACTACACTAGAATCTTCAAAATCAATCTCTCCACTTTGTAACTTACCCATTGTCTCTGGATTATCTACTGCAATTAAATCTGCAAGCAAGAAGTTTTGTACCGCCCAAGCAGTTGCCGAAATCGGTGTATATCCTTTTTCTTTTAAAGTTGTTACTAGCTCTACAAATCCTTCATAGCTATCCGGCATTGTGAGTCCTTCTTTTTCAAAAATATCTTTGTTATAGAAGATTGGTCCTGCAAAATATGAGTCTGTGCCGGCACTCAAGCAATAGATTTCTCCATCTGGTGCTGGAATCAATGCTGATGGATTGGTATAATTATCTATAAAGCCATCCTCTTCGATGATATCAGTAAGTGGCAATGCATTTCCTGCCTGATATACAATGTCTCTCCCCCAAAAAATATCTGGTAATGTTTCAGAAGAGTTATATACTGTCAACTTACTATTATAGTTATCTTCACTTCCAGGTAGTTCAAACTCAATATCATAGTTAGGAAACTCTTCTGTAACTTTAGTGTAATAATCTTGATAAATCGCTTGCCTATTACTGTCCTCAGACATAACCATAATTTTCAAGCTAACCTTATCATCTCCACCACCTTCTGAAGAACCACTCTCTGATTCACTTCCATTTGATCCGCATCCAGCTAATATCGTAGCAATAATTGCCACCCCCAAAAGTGCACTTACTAATTTCTTTCTCATCTCTAATCCTCCTTGCGTTCTTGTTGGATTAATCATAATCTATTTCCTATTTTAAAACTAGATTGATTTTGGGTATTTTTTGGTAGATTTTGGGTGTTTCTAGTACTACTACATATTTTTTTCTTCTATCTTCATTATGATTCAAAGCAGTCCCTTACGAATCACTTTTCATTTATAGACAATATATGTGTAAAGTGCTAGAATGAGGAAGTATCAAATTTACTATATTAAGGAGTTCCAACTGTGAAACAAGTGAAACTAACATTTATATTTTTCTTTATTCTATCCGCCATCCAAACTATGGCAGCTAACTTTGCCCATCCTGTTACCCCTACTTTAATTCAAGCATTAGATCTTGAAAGTTACAGCTTTGGTTTATTTTTCGCTGGTATGGCATTTAGTAATTTTCTCTTTTCTCCAATGTGGGCAAAACAAGTTAAGAGACTAGGTAGTCGTATGGTTCTTGGTATCTGTTGTATCGGCTATGCACTTGGACAAATAATGTTTATTGTATTCACAACGATTCCAACCATCTTAATTGCTAGATTATTTGCTGGTTTTTTTGTCGGTGGAATCATGGTTAGCTACTTGACATATATTCTTGCCAAAGCTCCGGAAGATAAAAAAGCTAGTTACCTAGCAACTTCTGCATCTATAAATGTTGTATCTACTGCTTTCGGTTATTTCATCGGTGGCTTCGTAGGAGTTCATTCTTTTTACAGTGCCTTTATTTTACAAATTGTCACTTTAGCGGCTTGTGGGATATTGTTTATGATTCTACTAGAAGATGATAAGGAAAAAGGGATTCCTTTTTCTTTCAGAAAAGATGCCAATCCTTTTAACGCATTTATGGATGCGAAAAAATTCATGACACCTGCTTATGTATTAGTATTTTTATGTGTATTCATTTCAAGTCTTGCAACTACCTGCTTTGATCAATCATTCAACTACTATTTGAATGATGTTTTCGAATTAAGTTCTGCATACAATGGAACTATAAAAGCGATTGTAGGGGTGATTTCATTGATTGCCAATATGACCATCTGCGTATGGCTTTTGAATAAGACGAACTTCAAAAAAAATATTGCTTTTATTTTTCTAGGCTGCTCGCTTACTATATTGTCACTTGGTCTCATTGATGTTTTTTTAATTTACACACTAATTGTGTTGGTATTTTTTGGATTTAATGCAATTTATCAACCCATTCTACAGAATATCTGTGCTGTTGATTCAATGAAAGAAGACAGCAACATGGTTATGGGGTTTTACAACTCTATGAAATCTTTGGGAATGATTATCGGTGCACTTTATGCTGGCTTTATCTATGATTTTGGGAACACATTACCTTTTATCTCTGCTGGTATTTTTTTTCTAATCGCTATGATAGTAATTAGAAAATACGCTGACATGAAACGTTGATTATGTGCGTTCATCAAATTCCTTATAGGTTTCGTAAAACCTTTTTTTATCACTATACATTGCTTGGTCTGCTTCTTGTCGTGATTGTTCCCATTTATCAATACCACCATTTCTACATTTTGCATAACCCATAGATACAGAGGCAAAAGGAATTTTCTCTTTATACTCTACAGATAACTTTTCCTTCACTGCTTCTATATATTTTTTCACACTGCCTTCTTCTGCTTCTAGAAGTGTAGCGAATTCATCTCCCCCTATCCTATACACAACATAATCTTCTACCATTTCTACACTCAGTGCTTGTGCGCATGCAATTATATAAGAGTCACCTACTTTATGCCCATAATTATCATTCACTTTCTTTAGACTGTTCAAATCTGCAATAATCAAATACAATTCATCAAACTTTTGCTTCCCCATTAGATTATAAATATCAGCATCAAATGCGTTTCTATTTTTTACTTGTGTCAGTGAATCTGTATTATACACATCTTTGAAATTGGGGTTAGATACTCTCCTGAATATACAATACGCAATTGTAGACATTAGAAGATATATTAAAATCATCATAACTATAGGATGAATAAATAAACTATCACAGTAGTATGAGCTCACACTACCTATCATAGCCAGTGTTAATAAAATGATTACTTGTACATCTACTCTTTGCAATGTTCTTCTCTTCATATATGTATAATTCTTTCTTGAAACAGATTTTAATTCTTTGTCTTTTTAATTATACAGAATCCTATTACGTGAGTCAATATTAATTGATATTATGATTACGTGAATAAATGTATTCAAAGAATATAATTATATATACATGGAGGTAATATAGTTATGTTTGAAGATTATTTTGCAAAAAGATTAGCAGAGTTAAGAATACACAAGGGACTTTCCGCACGAGATATGAGCCTCTCCTTGGGACAAAGTGATAGTTATATCAATAAAATAGAAAATGGTAAATCTTTCCCTTCCATGCAAACTTTTTTTTATATTTGCGAGTTCCTTGATGTGACTCCAGAAGAATTTTTTAATACAAATATTTCTCGCCCACAGAAACTCAATGAAGCTACTAACCTGTTAAACCAATTGGATTCGGATACTTTTGATAGTGTTCTGAAAATTTTAAACTCTTTGGTCAAATAATATTAATGGAGACAAAGGATTATTCATCCCTTGTCTCCATTAATATTAACTGCCCACTTTTATAAGTAATCTCTACTTCATCACTTGCAAATTCATTGCTAACACTCAGACTATTTATCGGTGTAAGCTCTACATTTTCTACAGGATATTTTGCCCCCTTTATCGTCAATCCTTGTACCGCTCCACCTAAACTAAATATAGAAAAGCAGGTACCAAATGACTGCTCTTTTTTCAAGAGGACCTTTTTATCTATTAGCGAAATCTGATTATACGAATCTATAATCTTTGCATTTACTCCATATTCTTTTGCTATTGAAAGGGTTTGCACATTAGCCCATACATGATCAAGTCTTGTTCCTGTTGCACCTATGAGTATCAGTTCTTTGTATCCTAGCTCAATCGCAAAACGTAAGCCTATTTCCGTATCACTGGCATCTTTTTCAGGTTGGAATTTTCTCACAGGAATCTTATCGTCTTTTTCTATGTGTTCCAAAACTTCCTTTTTAATACTATCAAAGTCTCCAACCATGTAATCGATTTTCATCTGGCATTCTAATAATGCTTGTGCTCCTCTATCCACACCTATTACAAAGTCTTCCACCCTAATTTGAGATTGAAGCAATTCTTTGTCTATACTCCCCCCACAAACAAGCACTGCTCTCTTATGCATCTCCATTCAATATCTCCATGTATTTTACTGTATTTTCAGCTATGTCTCCGTTAAATACAGATGATCCGCCTACTATATTGTTTGCTCCTGCATCTAACACTTCATTTACATTTGAAAGGTAAATGCCACCATCTACTTGAATATCTACCTCTAGCCCTTTTTCTATAATACTCTTTCGCAATGATTTGATTCTATCTAGCGATTCTGGAATAAAAGACTGCCCACCAAAACCTGGTTCTACACACATCACAAGCACCATGTCTACTTGTTCTAAATATGGGATTACTTCTTCTATCGGTGTTTTAGGCTTAATCGATATTCCACATTTCACGTCTAATTCTTTTATTTTATCAATAGCTGGTTGTATATTTTCATACTGCTCTAAATGGATTGTGATAGAATCAGCCCCTGCTTTTTGAAATGTCTCAAAAAAACGTATTGGATCTTCTACCATAAAATGTACATCTATCACTTGGTTCGTCACCTTTTTTATTGATTGTAACACAGCTGGGCCAAATGATATATTCGGAACAAATTGCCCATCCATTACATCAAAATGCAGGTACGTAGCCCCATTTTCTTCTGTAATCTTAATCTCTTCTCCTAATTTACTAAAATCTGCCGCTAAAATCGATGGCGCTAATACATTTTTTTTCATCTTTAATATCGTTTCCTTTCTTCTAGTTCTTTGTACATTTCTTTATAATTTTCATATCTTACCTTGTGTATCTTTCCTTCTTCTACCTTATCTTTAATTGCACATTTCGGTTCATGTATATGATTGCAACCATTGAACTGGCATGGCTTTTCTACTTCGTTAAACTCCGGAAAGAAAAACTTCAATTCTTCTTTCTCAAAATCATTTACGTATAGAGAACTAAAGCCTGGCGTATCCATTATGTAGCTCCCTTTATCTATTGTAAATAGCTCTGAGTGCCTCGTAGTATGCTTCCCTCTTTGAATCTTTTCACTAATCTCTCCTGTTTCCATCTTAGCTTCTGGACAAATCGCATTAATAATTGTAGATTTACCCACTCCCGATGGCCCTGCTATTACGGTTGTTTTTCCTTTTAGCAACTCTTTAATTGTTTCTATTTTCTCCTCGGTTTCCCCACTACTAAAGACTAGTGTGTAAGGAGTCGATTTATATACATCTCTTAATTCTTGAATCTCTGATTCTGTCGCGATGTCTTTTTTGTTAAATACAATTATGGTAGGAATCTCTTTTTCTTCCATCATTACAAGAAATCGATCCAAAAGATTAAAGTGTGGTTTGGGTTGTGTAATTGAAAAAACCACCATAGCTTGATCTACATTTGCTACTAAAGGGCGAATAAGTTCATTTTCACGAGGCAGTATCTCTATAATATTACCTTTATATTCTTTTGAATCTATAATATCAATTTCTACGTTATCTCCTACCAGTGGTTTTTTCTTTTCTTTTCGAAAAATACCCTTCGCCTTACATTCATAAATACCGGATTCTACTACATCAACGTAGTAGAATCCGGCGATTCCTTTTACTATTTTACCAATCATATTGTTTCCCTTAATTACCATTTTCCGCGTCAGTATTCGAATCAGGATTTGGTTCTGGTTCTACTTCATTACTTCCACTACTTACTACGATAGTAACAGTTGAACCTTCTTGAACCTGCGCTCCTGCTTGAACATTAGCTGAAATTACTACTCCCTTTGTCACAGAGGTACTGCTCTCTTCTCTAACAGTAACCACAAGACCATTGCTCTCTAATTCAGCCTTTACTTCCGTTCCATCTTTTCCTATCATACTTGGCACAGTAACATATTTTGTCTCTGGTCCTTTACTAACTACAAGATTTATTGTAGTACCTTCGTCTACGTTTTTCCCTGCACTAATATCTTGGGAGATTACATTACCACTTGCAATGGAGTCATGGTACTCTTCCGAACTCGCAACAGCAAGACCAACTCCTTCCAATTCGCTTTTTGCAGCTGAAAGTGATTTTCCTGTTACTTGAGGTACTGAAACCTTTTCGATTGGCTCTGGCCCTTTACTCACCACAATAAATACTGTACTCTCTTCTGCTACTTCTGTTCCTTCTGCTGGATTTACAGAGATGATGTCTCCTTGCTCTACACTATCACTAAACTCTGATGTGGCATCTACTTTTAATCCCAAGTCATTTAATTCTTTTTGTCCTTCATCTTCACTCATTCCTGTTATACTTGGAATAACCACTGTTTTTTCTGCTATACCTGAGCTTACCACTACTTTAATACTTGTATTTTTATCTACCATTTCTCCTGCTTCAATTTCTTGTGAAATGATCTGACCTTCTTCATACTTTGGTGATTCTTCTCTAGCTACCGCATTTAGTCCTAGCCCAAGTTCATTCAATTTTTCTAGCGCCTCTTCCTCTGTTAACCCTACAATATCTGGAACTTCTATCTTATCGCTGTTTTCTTCTTGTTGCTCCGCTGGACCATTTCCAAAAAAATCGAATGCAGTGTAGGCTAAAAATGCTATAAAAGCTACTACAAGAACCCCTGCTACGATAGTCAGAACCTTTACTACCTTTTTCATTTTTGGATCTACGTCTTCGGCTCCTTCTTCGCCATCATATTCCTCGTCTTCATACTCATCCTCATCCTCATCAACTTTAGCATATGTGCTAAGAGGACCCGATGTATGTACGAAATCTCCATCTGGATCTGCAAGCGATTGTTTCAAGTCTTTTATTAATTCATCCATATTAGCATAACGTCTAGATGGGTTCTTTTGCGTACACTTCAATATAATCTGCTCTAAACTCTCATACATATCTGGTACGTATTCTGATGGAGGTAAGATATCCTCTTGCAAATGTTTTACTGCTATAGCTACTGTCGTCTCTCCGTCAAACGGCACTGTTCCAGTCACCATCTCATACAAAGTAATTCCTGTCGAATAGATATCACTTTGTACATCGCATGCACTACCTCTTGCTTGCTCTGGAGAAGTGTAGTGAACCGACCCCATAACATTGGTACTAATTGTATTAGATGTAGTCGGCTTTGCAATTCCAAAGTCTGTAACCTTTACCTTCCCATCATTTGAAATCATAACATTTTGTGGTTTTACATCTCTATGAACGAGCTGTTTTCTATGCGCTTCTCCCAGACCCATCGCCATTTGGATCACTATACTGATTGCTTCGCTATCTGAGATTCGCTCTTTCTTTTCTATATATTCTTTCAGTGTAATACCATTTACCAATTCCATAACCATATAGTTTAATCCGCTATCTTCTCCAACATCATAAACGTTCACAATATTTGGATGCATGATTCCGGCAGCTGCTTGTGCCTCAATCTGGAATTTTTTTACAAAGGATTCATCTTCTGCAAACTCTCGCTTTAATATCTTTATTGCTACATATCTTCTCAGCTTATAATCTTTTCCTCTGAATACATCAGCCATTCCGCCTGACCCAATTTGCTTGACTAATTCGTATCTATTATTTAGCATTGTCCCTATTTCAATCATATACTTACCTCACTCCCCATTGGTTCCATCAGCATAACTGTAATATTGTCTGACCCTCCCCTTTCGTTAGCCATGTCAACCAGTCTATGCCCTGCCTCTAACAAGTCTCTACTACTTTGCACAGTTACAAAAATCTCTCTATCATCCACTAAGTTTGTCAAACCATCTGAACACATTAAGATGATGTCTTTTTCCTTTAACTTATGTTCGAATCGATCTACTTCAACCTCTTTTTTTGCCCCTAATGCTCTTGTAATAATATTTTTATCTGGATGGTTTTTCGCCTCTTCTGGCTTAATACCTCCAAGCCTTACCATTTCTTCTACTAAAGAATGATCCTTTGATAGCTGTTTAATAGCTTCATTTATGACGTATAGTCTACTATCCCCTACATTTACAAAGTAAAGCTCGTCGTTAAAAACCGTGGCTGCCACAACTGTGGTTCCCATACCATTTAAATCACTATTGCCTTCTCCAACATCTACAATAACTTCATTTGCTTTCTTCACAGCTTTTGCTAAAAGTTGTCCCGGACTATCTAAAGGTGTATTTTCTATTATATCACATATTATCTCGATTGCTAACTCTGAGGCTTGGTCCCCCGCATTGTGCCCGCCCATGCCATCCGCAACGATATATAAGTTTGGAAGCTCGCCAATCCCACTATCTGAACGATACATAAAATCTTGATTAATCTTCCTCTTCATGCCTACATCTGTTATTGAAAATGATTTCATGGATTGCCTACCTTTCTATTTGCATTTCGCATGTTTGGATCTTAATTGACCACATGCGCCATCTATATCAGAACCCATTTCTCTTCTAATAGTAACATTTATTCCACTTTTTTCAAGTTTATTTTTAAATTCATGAGCATTTTTTTTACTCGGTTTTTTATAATCTACTTCCTTAATCGGATTGACTGGTATTAAATTAATATGGCAATTCTTTCCTCTTAACAAGTTAACCAACTCTTTTGCATCTACCGAAGTATCGTTAATTCCTGCTACTAAACTATATTCAAAAGACAATCTCCTACCTGTTTTTTCATAATAATAATCACAAGCAGCTAAAATTTCTTTTAATTCGAAGGCTTTTGCAACTGGCATTAATGTTTTTCTTTTCTCTTGAGTTGAACCATGAAGTGACAGTGCCAAGGTTATCTGAAAGTTTTCTTCTGCTAGCTTTTTTATACTTGGAACTATTCCACAGGTAGAAACCGTAATATTTCTCTGACTGATGTTCAACCCATGTTTATCACTTATCATCCTTATAAACTTTACAAAATTATCATAATTATCTAACGGCTCTCCCGTTCCCATAATTACAATGTTGGAGATACGAGTGTTCATAAGCCTTTGAATCTCATATATCTGAAGTAAAATTTCTGACGCAGTAAGATTTCTAACAAGACCTCCTATAGTTGAGGCGCAAAAAGTACATCCCATTCTGCAACCAACTTGAGATGATACACAGACTGTATTTCCATGCTGATACATCATAAACACACTTTCTATTACATTCTCATCCTCTAATTGGAATAAAAACTTGTTCGTCCCATCTAATTTTGAAATCTGCTGTTCTAGAACTTTGACTTGATTGATATGATAAGAACTCGCTAATTTCTCTCTAAGGGTTTTTGATAGATTTGACATTTCATCAAAAGACTTTACCCCCTTTACGTGCAGCCACTCATAGATTTGTTTTGCACGAAATGCTTTCTCTCCAAGTTCTTTCATTCCTTCTTCTAACTCTTCATATGTAAAATTCAATATATCATTTTTCATTGTCAAAACTCGCCTTCTACTTATCTTTAGGTTTTGTAAATGCTGCAATAAAGAAACCATCACTATTGTGAACACCTGGAAGCAATTGCAACTCATTTACATTTTCCACCTGACTTTTCAATGTTTCACACAACAACGCTCCGATTTCAAGCGGTTGAAAACCAAATTCTTCCGCAATCCACCTAGCCTGTTCCTGATTTTCTTTTGGATTAATTGTACAGGTACTATAAATAAGCTTTCCACCTGGCTTTACATATTTCTGCACTTCTTTTAAAATATTCTGTTGCAAATCAACAAGGCTATCCATACTCTCTTTTGATATCTTGTATTTAATATCTGTCTTTTTCCCAAGTATACCCAACCCTGAACAAGGCAGATCTGCAATTACTATATCTGCTTTTTCTATCGCATTTTCATCGCAAATAGTAGCATCCCATTGCACTGGCACCACATTTTCTATCTGACAGCGGAAAATATTGTCTTCAATTAGCTGGATTTTATACTCCGTTAAATCACGTGCTTCTATTGTGCCCGTTCCTTTTAATTTATCCGACAAATGGAGTGACTTCCCACCTGGTGCTGCACATACATCGATAATATAATCACCTTCATTCGGATTTGCAATTTCGCCTACCATCATAGAACTGATATCTTGCACTTGAAACAGTCCTTCTATAAACTCAGGAATTCGATATAAGCTATCATATTCACTAATCTCTAAAGCATATTTTAAGTATGGGTGCTTTTCTACAAGAATCCCTTGATTTCCCAATGCTTCTGCTAGCATATCTTTTGAAATCTTAGCTTCGTTCACTCTTATCGTAGTCTTATTTCTTTCATAGAACCCTGCTAATATCTGTTCTACCTTCTCATCTGTGTAGGATTCTCTATAGAAGGAAACCATCCATTTTGGTATAGAATATTTCACACTACAATACTCTATAAAATCATTACTAGGATATACGATTTCTTCCATTTTTCTATCTACGTTGCGAAGAACTCCGTTTACAAACCCTTTTAACCCAAAGAATCCTCGCTTAGTTGCAAGTTTTACTGCCTCATTACAGATAGCAGAATTAGGAACACTGTCCATATACTTCATTTGGTAGACAGCGCTCCTAATAATATTTTTTATAAGAGGTTTCATTTTTTTCACTTTCACTTTAGAAACTTGATTGATAATATAATCTAACTCAATTACCCTCTCAATAGTTCCTTCCGTTACTCTCGTTATAAACGCCCTTTTTTTCTTATCAGTATACTGGTATTTGTTTAAAACTTCTCGCAGGACAATATGACTATATTTTCCTTCTTCCAAAACCTCCATAAGAATATCCAGTACAATTTCTCTCTCATTCATGGCAGGAGTAGACTCCTGCCTGTTTCTTGTCTGCTTTGACTTAGTCATTGCCTCTCCTTCCTGCAATCAATACAATCCTTATCAATTGCAAGATACTAGCCGCTGCGCTTGCTACATAAGTCATAGCTGCCGCATTTAAAACTTTCTTCGTATCATCTACTTCATTTGTTGATAATATGCCTGTATTACCAAGTAAAGCCACAGCTCTTTTTGATGCATCAAACTCTACCGGTAATGTAACTAGTTGAAAAAGTACAACTGCAGAAAATAATAATATTCCAATCGTCAAAATCATAGATGACGATGATCCACCAATCACCAATCCTACGATAATTAATATCCATGCAAAAGAACTTCCAAAGTTTGCAACTGGTAAAATTGCAGTTCTCAAAGACAACGGCGCATACATTTTATGGTGCTGAATCGCGTGACCACACTCATGTGCCGCAACACCTATCGCCGCAACACTATTACTATTGTACACTGTGTCAGATAGGCGCACTGTTCTTGTTCTCGGGTCATAATGATCTGATAGATTCCCTTTTACACGTTCTACTCTTACATTTGATAGACCTTCTTGACGTAAGATTCTCTCTGCAACCTCATACCCTCTAAGTCCTGAGTTTGCTCTTACTTTTGAGTATTTATTAAATGTACTTTTCACACGCCCCGATGCTGCTAAACAAATGACGGTTCCTATAAGTACCAATATAATTGTTGGATCGTAAAAACTATAATACATACCATACATGATAACTACCTCCTATTTCGTTTCTAATTTTTCTCCTACCTGTATCTGATATCCTCTTAAAAATGCACCTGCATCCATTCTTTTCTTTCCTGGAATCTGCACCTCAAGTATCTTCAAATCCCCATCTCCGGTTTTTACCCAAAATCCATCTTTTTCTATCTTCACTATGGTTCCTGGTTCTTCATGATTTTCACAACAATTCCCTTCTACTTCAGATGACCAAATCTTCATTACTTTGCTATTCCAATAAGAATATGCACTTGGCCAAGAGTTTAACCCTCTAATCAGACGTTCAATCTGAACTGCACTATCGCTCCAGTCTATATTCCCAAGTTCTTTCGTAAGCATCTTTGCATAATCTGTATCACTTTCTCCTTGCTTTACAGGCTCAATCTGATTTGCTTCGATTTTTTCTAAAGTCTCTACGCAAAGCTTAGCCCCGCATCTTGCTAGCTTATCGTGAAGGGAAGCTGCCGTTTCATCTGCTTCGATAACAACTTCCGACTTCAAAAGCATATCACCTGTATCTAATCCTTCGTCCATCTGCATAGTTGTAATTCCAGTTACCTCTTCACCTTTAATAATAGACCATTGTATCGGTGCTGCTCCTCGATATTTCGGTAGCAGTGATGCATGAACATTGATACATCCATATGGAGTCATCTCTAGGATTTCTTTGGTTAGTATATGCCCGTAAGCTACCACTATCATGATATCTGCCTCATATCTCCTCAACTCTTCCACGCACTCTGGCTCTCTGATTTTCTTTGGTTGAAACACCGGAATCTTATGTTTTACAGCCATTTCTTTTACTGGTGTAAATTGCACTTCTTTTCCTCGTCCTTTTGGCTTATCTTGTTGCGTAACCGCTAATACCACCTCGTGACCTGCTTGGATTAACGATTCTAGCGTCCCTACAGCAAAATCAGGTGTTCCCATAAAAATTACTTTCATCTTATTATTCCTCATCTATATATTCATATTCGTCTTCATCTTCATCATGCGCTTGTACATCTCTAAGTTCGCCTTCTACTTTTTCCACATACAAGATTCCATTCAAATGATCTATTTCATGACAAAGTGCTCTTGCAAGCAATTCTTCGCCTTCTATAATCTGCTCTTCCATATCTTCTGTTAACGCTTTTACTTTTACGTAGTTAGGTCTAGTCACCGTTCCTGACTTTCCTGGAACACTTAAGCAACCTTCATCACCTGTTTGCTCCCCGCTCTCTTCTATAATCTCTGGATTGATTAGTACAATCGGCCCTTCACCTACATCTATTACAACAATTCTTTTTAAAATTCCGATCTGTGGTGCTGCTAAACCAACTCCCATAGCCTCATACATAGTATCTATCATATCCTCTATTAAAGTATAAGTCCTATCAGTCATCTTTGTTACAGGTTTTGCTACTTTCCCCAAAACTGAATCTTCTTGTTCTCTAATTGTTCTTATCGCCATTTTCATTCCTCTTTCTCTTCTATGCTTATCTTTATTACCAAATATTCATAGGATTAAAATCAAATTGTACCCTTAGTTGGGCAAATCCTTGATTTACTTCTATATATTTTTCCAATTTATCTTTTACATCTATTAATATATCATAATTTTCTGTTTTTAAAAATATGACTTTCCGATAAAAATCATTAACCTTACTAATATACGGTTTTGTTGGACCAATTATTGCAATTTCACGATTTCTTTTTATCTTATGAATAAAATCACAGGTATATTTTGCTGCAACTTCTAATACTTCTTCTTTTTTCCCTTGCATCATAATCGACATAAATTGCTCTGCTGGTGGATATCCCATCAATTGGCGATACTCTATTTCCGTACGATAGAACATATGATAGTCTTGTTTACTTGCCGCAATAATACTATAGTGATCTGGCGCATATGTCTGAATAACTACTTCCCCAGCTTTTTGACCTCGCCCTGCACGACCTGCTGCTTGCGTAACTAATTGAAATGTTCGCTCGCCTGCCCGATAGTCATTAGCATATAAAGACAAGTCAGCAGCTAAAATTCCCACCAATGTCACATTTGGAAAATCATGACCTTTCACTATCATTTGAGTACCAACTAGTATATCTGCCTCTCCTTTTTCAAATGATGATAATATCTTTTCATGCCCGTTCTTCTCTCTCGTAGTATCCATATCTAATCGTAATACTTTTGCTTCTTTGAATTCCTTTTTTATCAGCTCTTCTATCTGCTGTGTCCCTGCTCTAAATCCCAAAATGTGTTTGGATCCGCATGTTGGGCAGCTTGTTTCCCTCTTCTTTTCGTACCCACAATAATGGCACACCATTTTATTGCCTCGATGCTCCGATAGAGAAATATCGCAATGTATGCATTTCTCCACATATCCACAAGATCTACAAGAGATAAAACCTGCATACCCTCTTCGATTTAAAAACAAAATAGTCTGTTCTTTTGCATCCAACCTCTTCTGTATTAACGTACGTAGAGTATCGCTGATGATGGAGCGGTTTCCCTTTTTTAACTCCTCTCTCATATCCACAGTCTGAACGCTTGGAAGGCTCTGTTTCATAGAGCGTTCTTTTAATTCAAGTAACTTATACTCTCCGCTGATTGCACGGTAATAGGATTCAATAGAAGGTGTTGCAGAACCAAGAACTACACTAGCTCCTTCCATTTCTCCTCTTTCAATAGCAGTCTCCCTTGCATGATATCTAGGTGTTTGTTCACTTTTATAGGTCTGCTCATGCTCTTCATCAATTACAATCAATCCTAACTTTTGGAACGGAGTGAAAAGTGCAGATCGTGGGCCAATCATAACATCGATCTCACCTTCTTTGGCTCTCTCCCATTGATCATAGCGCTCACCTTTTGACATTCTAGAATTCAAGATAGACACCCTTTGTCCAAACACCCTATAAAAACGTTGCACAGTCTGGTAAGTCAATGAAATCTCTGGTATAAGAACAATCGCCTGCTTCCCTTTCCTTACCACCTCTCGAATCATCTCTATGTATACTTCTGTCTTTCCACTTCCTGTCACTCCATGAATCAAATACGTTGCAACTCTACTCTCTCTAAAATCTTTCACAAAAGAATCAATTGCTACTTTTTGCTCATCTGTATATATCATATCATCTTTCTTCATAACCTCTTTGTTAGGTGCTATGGGATTTCTATATACCTTCTTAGATTCTAGCACTAAAACACCTTGCTCTTCCAGTGCTTTTACAATATTTAATCCAATCTTTACCTTGTTAATCAGTTTTTTATAATCCCAAACCTCCTGGTCTAATAGCCCTGCCATTAATCTTGCGCGAGCTTTTTGATTTTTTTCTAAATAAAATGCTAATTTCTCTTCTCCTTCTTTATGGGAAATCAATCGTTTTACTGTTTTTTCTTCCTTATCCGTTTCTATTATCTTTACTGGAAGTACTGTTTTAATTGCTTGAATCATTGTACCACCATAAAAGGATTTTATATACGCCGCTAGCCGTATCAAATCTGTTTCAATTCCAATACTATCTTCTGCAACTTTTATAATATCTTTTATTTTATCGGCATCATACTGGGTCGTTTCCGAAAAATTCACTATATAGCCTCTTATCTCCTTATTACCTCGCCCAAATGGTATTACTACTTCCATACCAACTTTAAGCATCCCTTCTAATGAAGAAGGGATGCTATATTGAAAGATTTTATCTAGTTTTTCATGGGTAATATCAACGACTACATCAACAAACATGTACTGCCTCCAAAATTTTTATACGCGCTCTGCCAATATTTCTTGAATCAATACCCTTTCATCCATCGGATACTTCACTCCTTTAATCTCTTGGTAATCTTCATGTCCTTTTCCAGCAAGGATAATGACATCACCTTCTTGACCATGTTCTATCGCATATTGAATTGCTTCTTTTCGATCAATAATCTCTAAGTAGTTTCCACCTGTTCTTTCTATACCCGTCTTAATATCATCTATGATATCTTGAGGCTCTTCAAATCTTGGGTTATCTGAAGTGATAATTGTTAGGTCTGCTAAATTTCCTGACACTTCTCCCATCTCAAATCTTCTATCTTTTGCACGATTTCCACCACAACCAAATACGCATACCAAGCGTTTTGGATTATACTCTTTCAATGTAGCAAGTAAACTTTCAAGACTCATTGCGTTATGCGCGTAATCAATCATCAATGTAAACTCATCAGACACTTTTACCATCTCAATTCGACCTTTTACTTTTGTCTTTTTAAGCGCTTCCATAATTTCATCTGGTTTTGCATTAAAGTGGCGACATACTGCAATAGCCGTTAATGAGTTATATACACTAAACTTTCCTGGAATATCAATTGCAACGTCAAAATCCATCAATCCTGTTACTTTATAATCAATCCCTAATACCCCTTTTCTCGACACCAAATTTGTATCAATCGCACGCAAATCTGCTACTTCTGAAAATCCATAAGTTTCTATTTTACACGTCGCACCGTCAAATACTTCTTCAAAATGTTTGTCGTCTACATTAGCAATTCCAATCTTACTTTGTTTAAATAACATTGCTTTGCATTCAAGGTAGTGTGCAAAATCACGATGCTCATTTGCTCCGATATGATCTTTTCCAAGATTAGTAAATATACCTAAGTCAAACATAATCCCCGCTGTTCTGTGAGTCATCAACCCTTGCGAAGAAACTTCCATTACTACACAATCACACCCTTCTTCTACCATTTCTTTAAAATACTTGTGGATTGCAAACGATTCAGGTGTCGTATTTCCCGCTGGTATGTGCTTATCCCCTACGATCGTCTCTATTGTTCCGATTAAACCTACCTTTTGTCCGATACCTTCTAGGATATCCTTAATCATATAGGTAGTTGTAGTTTTTCCTTTTGTCCCTGTAATTCCAATGACTTTAAATTTTTCCGCTGGATAACCAAAATAGGCAGCTGACATCAGAGCTAATGCATACCTCGTGTTCTCCACTCTTATCACTGTTATTTCTTCACTTACTGTCACATCTCTTTCTACAACTAATGTTCGTGCACCTTTCTTAATAACATCTTCTATAAAATCGTGTCCGTCTACTACAGCTCCACTGATACAGACAAACACACCGTTTTCTACTACTTTTCTAGAGTCACTTGTCAACTCACTAATTGTCGTTTCAACACTTCCTTGTGCTATTTTATATTCCATTCGCTCTAATAAATTTATTAATTTCATACTTCTATCTCCATTTCTTTCTCCTCTTACGAGTATATCATATTTTACTCGTTACTACTACTTCGATTTTCCTCTATCCATTCAAATAAAGTCACTTGTTCTGGCTCATCTTCATCTTGTAATTTTGTCGTTCTGACTCCGAGCAAACGGATTGGCTCACCCGTCCAAAGTTCATTAAATAGTTTGCATGAGTACTCATATATTTTCTCGTCAACATTTGTAGCTCTTTCCATTTGACATTGTTTTGAGAATGATTGAAAAGTGTAGTATTTGATTTCAACATTGATTGCGTTTGCTTTTTGTCCTGCTTTTCTAAGCCGTTCTCCTACTGACTCCGCTAGGTCAAGCAAAACTTTTTTCGCCTCATCTTCCGCCTCTATATCCTGTGCTAGTGTAGTTGAATTCCCTATCCCCTTTGCTTTTGAATCTCTTTTTTCTACTTTATCATCCCCTACGCCATTAGCAAAGTCCCAAAGCATTTCACCATGACTTTTCAAATGCATCCGTATTATATTCTTATCTATCTTCGCCAGATCGCCAATTGTGTTTATTTCCAACTTTTTCAGGGTTGACACACTAGACTTACCTGCCATATGTAGCTCCTCAATCGGAAGTGGCCACATCTTTTTTTCAACTTCTTCCACAAACAATGTGTGAATTTTATCTGGCTTCGAAAAATCAGATGCCATTTTAGCCAATAATTTATTTGTAGAAATCCCTATATTAACTGTAAATCCAAGCTCCCTTTTCACTGTTTCTCTTATAGTGTTGGCCCCTTCGAGAACTGTTTTATAAAGATGTGCAATTCCTGTATAATCCATGTAACATTCATCTATACTCACTTGTTCAATATCTACAGTAAACCGCCTAAGACAGTCCATTAATTTTTTGCTATATTCTTTATACATCTTGTGATTCGGTCTTCGAATCTCCAATTTCGGGCATTTTTTTAAGGCATTTGCAACAGGCTCTCCTGTACAAATGCCATATGATTTTGCTTCTATTGATTTTGCTAACACTACTCCATGTCTCGTCTCTTTATTTCCACCTATAATACTAGCAACTTCTCTAATATCCACATCTTCTCCTGATTGCAGACACTCTACAGCCGTCCAGCTCAAAAAAGCAGAGTTTACATCTATATGAAATATTATTTTTTCCATCTCTTCTAATTTTTTCTAACCTCTTTCTGAACTTCTGCCTCTTCCACTCTCGCTTCCATACGCGATTGCTTCCCAGCCAACTTATTGTTATACATTTTCTGGTCTACTGTTTTAAAAAATTCGTTATATTCTAGGATGGTCTTACCTTTAAAATATCCGTAGCCAATGGCTAATGAAAATCTATACTCATCATATGTATTATACTTTTCAATCTTTTTCGAGATATTTTTCATTGCAGCTTCTATATCTTCTGCTGCACAACCACTAAGTAGTGATACAAACTCATCCCCGCCTATACGGAAAGTCTTTCCATATATAGAAAAGCATTGATCTAATGCTAAGTAAGCATTTCGTATTGCCTCATCCCCCTCCATATGTCCAAGCATATCATTGATAAGCTTAAGGTTATTCATATCTGAAATCACACACCAAACCTCAGTTTCTACAGCTTCATTTGCAAACAATTCATTCAACTCTTCGTGATATGCTTTTACATTATATCCACCTGTTAGTGTATCGTTAAAAGAGTAATCTAGAAGCATTGTCTTCATCTTATTTGCCACACTGGCTATTCTGCCAACTTCATCTTGTGTATAAAGTTCGTCTGGAATCTCTATTTTCATATTTCCTGTCTCAGCTATCTTTGACAAAGACTTTTCTAGAGTTATCAAACTAGAGCTCATATTTCGAGCAAAAAATCTAATAAAAAGTAGTATTGCAATAATAGCGACAATATCTATTACAGTTCCCAAAACCATAATCGTTGACACGAGAGTATCATTCCTCTCAAGTGTCTCATTCATCAACCGTTCTTCTTCAAGTGTAAATTCATCTATACTCCCAAAAAAATCATTTGCAATTGGCGTTACCACCTGCAATGCATGCAACGCCTCATCATACTCTCCGCCACCCATCCATATGTCAGCTGATAAAATCATGCTATCCTTATACACATTCTTCTCTTCTATGATTCGCTCAAACTCAATTCTTTGGGTACCCTCTAATACCTTCGCAAATTCATCCATCTTATAATCTAGATCATTAAACGCTTGTATATACTCTTCATAATATTCATCTTTCACGTCTTCATCTACGGCGAATAGTATATCTCTTCCCAAAACACGACAAACATACATGTTTCTAATAATACCACTAAGCTGTTCTTTATTTCGCACACTATCTTCGATAATCTGCTCTGCTGAGTCATTCAATGTTCTTACAGAAAAGAATGAGAACAAACTAATAATACATACCACCACTATAAGAAAACACTGTAGTGGTATAAATTTTCTTTGTATCGCTACATTATTCATCCACTTCATAAATTTCGTCATCTGACCTCAACCTCTTCATCTCAACTATTTCTTCAATCCACCATCTTTTTTCATTATAGCAAATTTTTTCTACCTTTTCTATAAGCTTTTAAAATGATTAGGTTCTCGCTATTAACTTGTCATTTTCCACATCTATTAGTATCTCACTATCGACTCCTACTTTCCCTTCTAGAATCATTTTTGCAACTGCAGTTTCAACATGTTTTTGTAGATATCGCTTTAATGGTCTTGCTCCGTAATTCACATCATGTCCATTTTCTACTATATATTCTTTGGCTATTTTAGATAGTTTTATCTCTAAGGATTGCTCCTTTAATCTTTGATTGATTTCTTGTATCAATAATTCTACTATGTCTTTAATGCTTTCTTTTAACAGTGGTTTAAACAGTATAAATTCATCCAATCTATTGAGAAACTCTGGTCTAAAATGCTTCTTCACTTCACTTGTTATTGACTTTTTCACTTCTTCTGAAACTATTCCATTTTCCATTCCTTCCAATAAATATGCTGAACCTAAATTAGATGTCATGATTATAATTGTATTTTTAAAGTCCACTGTCCTTCCTTTTGAGTCTGTAATTCGACCATCATCAAGAACTTGAAGCAATACATTAAACACATCTCTATGTGCCTTTTCGACTTCGTCTAACAAAATAACACTATACGGTTTTCTTCTAACCGCTTCCGTCAACTGTCCGCCTTCCTCATACCCTACATATCCCGGAGGCGCTCCTATCAATCGTGCTACTGAGTGTTTCTCCATGTATTCACTCATATCGATTCTAATCATGTTATTCTCATCATCAAATAGGCTACTAGCTAATGCTTTTGCTAATTCCGTCTTGCCTACTCCTGTTGGCCCTAAAAACAGGAAGGAACCAATTGGTTTTGTCGGATCTTTAATCCCTGCTTTAGAACGAAGTATAGCTTCTGTCACTTTCTCTACACCTTCTTCTTGCCCAATGACACGTTTTCCTAGTTCTTCTTCTAATTGCAGGGTTTTTTGCCTCTGTGATTCACTTAATTTTGAAATTGGAATCCCTGTCCATCTAGATACAATTTTTGAAATTTCCTCTTCTGATACTATCTCGTGAACAAGAGTAAACTCTTTTGCACTTACCTTCTCTTCTTCCTCTTCTAATTCCCTCTTTAACTGTGGTAAAGTTCCATATTGAAGTTGCGCCGCTTTCTCTAAATCGTATGTTCTCTGGGCTTTTTGAATATCTCGATTGACCTCATCTATCTCTTCTCTTAATTTTTGTAATTGTTCTACTGATGCTTTTTCATTATCCCATTCAGCCTTTTTACTGTTGTACTCATCTTTTAGTTCAGCCATCTCCTGTTTTAGGCTTTGTAGCCTTTCTTTGCTCAGTCTATCTTTTTCTTTTTTTAAAGCTGCCACTTCGATTTCTAGCTGCATCATTCTTCTTCGCTGTTCATCTAATTCTGTCGGCATAGAATCTAGTTCTGTCTTTATCAAAGCGCAAGCCTCATCTACTAAGTCTATAGCTTTATCTGGTAAAAATCTCTCTGTAATATAACGGCTCGATAATGTAGCTGCTGCCACAATAGCCCCATCAGAAATTTTCACTCCATGAAAGATTTCATATCGTTCTTTAAGGCCTCTAAGAATAGATATTGCATCTTCTACACTTGGCTCACTCACTAATACTGGTTGAAAGCGCCTTTCTAGCGCTGGGTCTTTTTCTATATGCTGTCTATACTCATCTAAGGTCGTAGCACCTATGCAGTGGAGTTCTCCTCTCGCAAGAAGTGGCTTTAACATATTTCCCGCATCCATGGATCCTTCCGTTTTTCCAGCTCCTACAATCGTATGAAGCTCATCAATAAACAAGATAATTTCTCCTTCACTATCTTTTACCTCTTCGAGAACCGCTTTAAGCCTTTCTTCAAACTCCCCTCTATACTTTGCCCCCGCTACCAAGGCCCCCATATCAAGTGCAAATATTTTCTTATTTTTCAACCCTTCTGGAACATCGCCTTGCACGATTCGGTGTGCCAAACCCTCTACAGCTGCAGTCTTTCCTACTCCTGGTTCCCCTATTAATACTGGGTTATTCTTCGTCTTTCTCGACAGAATACGAATCACATTTCGTATCTCTGCATCTCTTCCGATTACAGGATCTAATTTATGCTCTTTTGCCCTTTCCACCAAATCATAGCCGTATTTGCTCAAAGTATCATAGGTAGCTTCTGGATTGTCACTTGTAACTCTTTGTGTTCCTCTCACCGATTCTAGTGTTTGCAAAAATTCAATTCGATTAATCTCATATTTTTGCAAAATGTTCTTCACTTGCTTATCAGCATACTTAATAAGCGCTAGAAATAAGTGTTCTACAGATACATACTCGTCTCCCATCTTTTTAGCTTCATCTTCCGCATGTATCAATACCTTATTTAAATCATTTCCAACATAAGGCTTTGCTCCACTTACTCTTGTTCGACTTTTAATGACCTCTGCAATATCATTTTGTAAAGTTGTAACTGAGACACCTATTTTCTCCAATAATTTTGATATCAAACTTTCTTCTAGTATAAGCAATCCATAAAACAGGTGCACTTGTGCTATTTCCTGATTCTCATTTATCACTGCGACTTTTTCACATTCGTTAATCGCATATATTGAATTTTGTGTAAATTTATTTATATTCATCGTATCTTATCTCCTTATTATTATAATTATTGACTCTAAGATAACATCGATTGTCAGCACTGTCAATCAACGAGTGCTAATTTCTGGTTTCTTCATTATATTTATAATTATTGTAGTTTTTATTAATAATATATTTATAGTTTTTACACTTATATCACCCTTTATAAGTAGTGCTTATCAAAATTTGTCGAAAATAAAATAAATAATTATATTGTGCAGATTATTATCATATGCTACTATTTTAGTGAAAACCAAATATCGACATCAATTCCATGCTAATTGTAGGACGGGAAGCCTCGCTTCGTCATATGATTAGCATTTTTTGTTAATACTAAACAAATCATTTTCTAACCCTATTATCTATAGTAGTAACAAATTTGGAAAAAGAAATGGAGGAACATAATGAAACACACTGTAAGTAATCTAAAAGAACTAGTAAGAGCTGGTCGTGCAATTACTACTTCTGATGTAGTAATCAGAGGAGGTAATCTAATCAACGTAATGTCTAGTGAGGTTTATCCTGCTGATATTGCAATCCACAAAGACACAATCGTTGCAATCGGAGATGTAACCGACTACATTGGACCTGAGACAAATGTTATTGATGCAACTGGAAAATACTTAGCACCAGGATTAATCGACGGACACATTCACAGTGAATGTAGTAAGCTCAGCATTACAAGTTATGCTAAAGCAGTTGTACCGAGAGGAACGACTAGTATGATTTCAGGTCTAGATGAGTACATCTCTGTATCTGGTCTTGAAGGTTTAAAGGAGATTTTCGAAGAAATCGAAAAAAGTCCATTAAAAGTATTTTGGGGAGCGCCTCATCAAACACCTTACACAATTCCACAATCGACTGTAGCATTTAACTTTACACAAGATGTACATCGTGAAGTGCAAAAATGGCCAGAATGTTTTGGTGTATGGGAGACTGTTCGTGAGTTTATCCAAGAAGAAGACGAGCAGACTTTAGGTGCAATGGCAATTGCAGCCGAAAATAATCTACCAGTCTTTGGTTGTGCACCGATGTGTCAAGGAAAAGACTTGAATGGTTATCTCGCAACTGGAGTTAGGCTTGATCATGAAAGTTACACTCATGAAGAAGTAGTAGAAAAGATGAGAAATGGAATGCATATGTTAATTCGTGAATCTAGCGTAACTCACTTCTTAGAAGAAAATATTCGCGCTGTTACCGAAGTAAATGCCGCATTTTCTAGACGTGTTAGCTTTTGTACAGATGATGTTACTGCTACAGATGTACTAGAAAAAGGCCATCTTGATAACGTAGTACGTTTAGCTATTAAAGCTGGTGTATCTCCTATGGAGGCGATTCAAATGGCTACGATCAATAGTGCCGAAGCGTATAGGATCGACCATATGGTAGGATCTATTTGCCCTGGAAGAATTGCAGATATCTTATTTGTGGATTCACCTGAGACATTCAACGTATTGGATGTTATGACAGATGGAAAGCTTGTTGCCAAAGACCATAAATTAACATTTGAATTAACTGCACCAAAAAGAAGTAACATTTTGACTAGTGAATTGAAGTGCCCAAAGGTAAGCGCTAGCGACTTTGAGTATAAAGTAGATATCGAATCTGGAACTGCAAAAGTATTATCTATGGATGTGAAAGGACCTTTTGTTAGAAAGCGTAGAGATGTAGAATTGAATGTAGAGAATTATATCGTTCAACCTGATGCAGCTCAAGATGTAGCAATGGTGTCTGTATTAGAAAGATTCGGCAGAAATGGAAACAAATCATTGGCATTTTGTTCTGGATGGAAATTAAAGAAAGGTGCAATGGCATCTTCTGCTGCTCCTGATGATAATGATATCGTAGTAATGGGTGCAAACGCAGCTGATATGGCAATTGCTGTTAACCATCTGATTGAAAATGGTGGTGGACAAGTGGTAGTAGCAGATGGAAAAGTTGTAGAATTTTTACCACTTCCAGTCGGTGGAATCTGCTCAGATGTAGAGCCTGAAGAAATGGCTGCTGCTGAAAAAGTAATCAATGCTTCTGCCAAAGAATTGGGTTGTGACCTTCCTGAACCACTTATGTATATGTTCTTTTTACCAATCACTGCAATTCCTGACTATGCTATCACTGATGTAGGACCTGTAGATTGTATCAAGCTTGAAGTATTTGATCCTATTTTAGAATTAATCAAAAACTAATAAGAGGTAGATAATGAAAAAAGAAATTGTAAAAAAAATTATTGAGGTTGCAAGCGGACGCATGGAAGCTGACCTAGTCATCAAAAACGCTAAGGTCATAGATGTTTATAGTGGTGTGATAACAGAAGGTGACGTTGCTATCTGTGACCGATTTATTGCGGGAATTGGTGATTATTCAAGTTCTAACGAATTTGACGCTAATGGAAAATATTTAACTCCAGGATTTATAGATAGTCACATTCACATTGAATCTGCATATGTATCTCCAGAGGAACTAGGAAGAATGCTAGTTCCTTGCGGAGGAACAACAATCATTGCAGACCCACATGAAATCGTTAACGTATGTGGTATAGATGGATTGGACTATATGATGGAAGCTGCTAAGAACACAAAACTTGATATCAAGTTTATGCTTCCATCTTGTGTTCCTGCAACTCCACACGAACATTCTGGTGCTACAATTGATGCCCAGAAAATGCAAGAACCTATCACTCGCTCACAAGTTCTAGGACTTGGTGAATTTATGAACTTCCCTGGAATTATTTATAATGCAGATAGTGAAATCGATAAAGTCATGGTTGCCAAAGACCATGGAAAGCTAATCGATGGACATGCTCCAGTGATTACTGATAAAGACTTAAATGCTTATACTTCTGTAGGTATTCGCACAGATCATGAATGTTCTTCTGTTAAAGAGATGCATGATCGCATTGCAAGAGGTGTCTACGTATTACTTCGTCAAGGAAGTGCTTGCCATGATTTACGTAATCTATTAAAGGGCGTAACTCCACAAAACAGCAGACGTTGTCTTCTATGCTCAGATGATAGACAACCAAAGACAATACTAGAATTAGGTCATCTCGACAACCATTTAAAGATTTGTGTAGAAGAGGGACTTGATCCAATCACAGCAATTCAGATGGCTACTATTAATGCGGCGGAGTGCTTCCACCTCTCTGATAGAGGTGCCATTGCACCTGGATTAAAAGCTGATATCGTTTTACTTGAAGATTTAAAAGATTTTGTAGTATCTGATGTATTTATCGATGGAAACCACGTTTCAAAAGGTAAGGAATATCTACCTACTTTTGAAAAACACGATATTTCTAAGGTAAAAGGAAGTGTAAGAGTTAAAGATTTCAGTAAAGACAAATTGAAATTCAACTTAAAATCAAACAAGGTGCATGTTATCGAATTAATCGAAGGTAGCGTTGTTACCAAAAAAACAATAGAAACAGTTACTGTAAATGATTCTGGTGACTTTGTGTACGAGGAATCAAAAAACATTGTTAAAATGGCTGTTGTAGAACGGCATCAAAATACAGGCAATGTAGCGCTTGGCCTTATAAAAGGCTATGGTATTAAAAAAGGTGCCATTGCACTATCTATCGCCCATGATTCTCACAACCTTATTGTTGTCGGTGTAAATGACGATGATATGGAATTGGCAATCAACACTTTAATTGCCCAAGAAGGCGGTGTTGTTCTTGCTGCTGACGGAGAAGTATTGGATGCAATGCCTATGCCACTTGGTGGTATTATGAGCGACCAAAGCGGCGAATGGGTAAAAGATAAACTCATTACCTTGCATGACAAGGCTCAGACTGAACTAAAGATCAACCCAAATATCGAACCAGTAATGACACTATGCTTTATGTCTCTTGCTGTAATTCCAGAAATTAAGCTTACAGATATGGGTCTGTTCGATGTATCAAAATTTGATTTTATCCCGATTGAAGCGGATGAAATATAGAAAAGAAAGTTTAGGAGAAAATAAATGAATACAAAAGTAAAATTACCTTGGTTTCAAAAGGGAGACCTTGGAGGAATGACATACCTCATCACAAACAATATTGTCAACTATCTAATCGTTATTGCAACACTTTCAGGGGTACTAGGATGGCCTGATGAAATCGTATTTGGGAAAGTTATCCCTGCTCTTTCAATCGGTCTTCTATGTAGTTGTACCTATTATGCATATATGGCTTGGAAATTAGCTCAAAAAACAGGAAGAACTGATGTAACTGCTCTTCCATCAGGTGTATCTACACCAGCTATGTTCGTTATCCTTTATGGTGTTATCATGCCTTTACATTATGGAATTGGTGATCCACAAATCGCTTGGTCGGCTGCAACAGCTGCATGTTTCATCGGTGGTATGATTGAATTTTTAGGTGGATTCATCGGACCTTGGATGAAAAACAATATTCCACGAGCTGCTCTTTTAGGAACGGTTGCAGGTATTGGATTTATCTGGATGGCTACACAAGGGGTATTTGATATCCTTTCAGATCCAATCATAGGATTCCCAATCTTAATCGTCGCACTTGTTGGACTTTTTGGTGGATATCTATTCCCTAAAAAAATTCCACCACTTTCTGTAGCTGTAGTAGGTGGTATCATCTACGCATTACTACTTGGACGTACGAGCTTTGATTTTTCAGGTGTTGGATTCTACTTCCCTAACCCTGTTAACACTATCCAATCTATGTTAAGCGGTTTTGCTGTAGTTGCTCCTTATTTGACAATCATTATTCCAATTGAGGTTTATAACTTTATTGAGACAATGGATAACGTAGAAGCTGCAAATGCTGCTGGTGATGATTATAGTGTACGTGAAGCTCAATTCGCTGATGGTATCTGTACTATGATTTCTGCAGCTCTTGGTGGAGTTGTACCAAACACAGTATGGCTTGGACACGCTGGACTAAAAAAAGGCGGAGCTGGTATCGGATATTCATTAGTATCTGGGGTAATCTTTGCATTTGCTGGAATTTTTGGATTCTTCACATTCCTAAGTACAATTGTTCCACCAGCCATTGCAGGTATCACTTACCTATGGTGTGCAGTACTTATGGTTGCACAAGCATTTAGAGATGTTGATAAGAAGCAACAAGCTGCTGTTGGTGTTGCTATGATTCCTCCAGTTGCTGACTGGTTGTATACACAAGTATCAGGCTCATTATTGCTAGCTGACTTACACACAGAAACTATTGCAAATAACTTAATGGGCTTTAACGCAGAAATTTCACAGGCATTATTAGACAGTGGTGTAATGTGGCGTGGAGTTCCAGAGACAAAGCATGGTGCTATTATTATCGGTCTTATCCTTGGAACCTTGGTATCCTTTATCATCGATCGTCGATTAGATAAAGCTGCATTTACAATGATTGCTGGTGCTTTATTATCACTATTTGGATTAATGCATAGCGCCGCTCTTGGGTTCTATCCATTATCTCCATTTACAATTTCATATGCGGTAGTAGCAATCATCTTATTCATTCTACATGCTGGAAGAAATAGTTGGTTCAAAGCACAAGAAGATTTTGATTATCTATAAAAAAATAACGTGCCATAAAAAAGTCTGTATTTCCTACTTCTAGGAATTACAGACTTTTTCTATCTATTTCTATTTTACTAGTTTCCTTTTTTCTTAGATACTACATCAAAAATTACAGCTGCTAGTAATACTCCACCTTTTACAACTCTTTGCCAGTTGGCATCTACACCCATAATTGACATTCCCAGGTTGATTACACCCATTAAAGTCGCTCCGATAATAACACCTGGTACTGTTCCAATTCCACCATAAGCTGATGCCCCACCGATGAAGCAAGAACCGATTGCATCCATCTCGTAGTTTGTTCCTGCTGTTGGATTTGCTGAATTTAGACGGGCAATTGTAATCATGGCAGCCACTGATGCAAGTAAAGCCATATTAACATATGCTAAGAAATACACTCTATTTGTATCAATTCCTGACAATTTTGTTGCTTTTTCATTTCCTCCTACTGCGTAGAAATGACGACCGACTGTAGTCTTTGATGTTATGTATGCGTAGATTAAAATAATTACTGTCACCCAGATTAATACATTAGGAATTCCTTTGTATTTTGCTAATTTATACATAAATGCTAAGATTACAAAACTTACTACAGCTGTCTTTACGATAAAACCACCTAGTGGATCTACTTCGTATCCTTTTTTCGCCTTTTTCACTCTTGCACTCAAACCTAATCCTATATAAACTACAGTAGCAATCACACCCACTAACATACAAGTAATATTAATTGTAGTTCCGCCAAAAACGTCTGCTACATAGAAGTTAAACATTGCTAGATAAGAATCTGGCATCGGTGCAATCGTCAAACCATTTAGCACTACGTTTGAAATTCCTCGAAACATCAACATTCCTGCAAGAGTAACAATAAATGGTGGAATTCTAACATAAGCAATCCAATAGCCTTGCCATATCCCTATTATAATACCTGCTGCTATCATCACTAACATTGCTAGCACAGGAGACACCTTCATATTAACCATTAATGTTCCACCGATAGCTCCTACTAGACATACTACTGAACCAATACTCAAATCAATGTTACCACCTGTTAAAATACATAATAACATACCTGTTGCAAGCACAAATACATATGCATTTTGAGCGATTAGGTTGTTTACATTTTGAGGCAATAACATTGCTCCATCTGTCTGCCATGTAAAAAATGCAGTTACAACTACCAATGCAATAACCATCGTATATTTTTTTATTCCAGCTGAAATATTTACCTTGCTCATTTTCTTATTCTCCTTTATCCGATTTTAGAATTTGTGACATAATCTTTTCTTGAGTCGCTTCTGCTGTATCCAGCTCCCCGACTATTCTACCTTCATTCATAATATATACTCGATCTGTCATCCCCAGTACCTCTGGCAATTCCGACGAAATCATAATCACTGATTTTCCTTCTTTTACTAGATCGTTAATGATGCAATAAATCTCATACTTTGCACCAACATCAATTCCTCTAGTTGGTTCATCCAAGATTAGCACATCTGGATCTGTAAACATCCATTTTGCTAGCAATACTTTCTGTTGATTTCCACCACTTAGCTTTCCAACATGCTGCTCTACACTTGGTGTTTTCGTCTTTAATCGATCTTTGTATTCAACTGCGACTCCAAACTCTTGATCTTGATCAATTACTCCTTTTTTTGAAACTCCTTCCAAGTTAGCAAGACTTGTATTTATTTTTATTGAGTTACCTAGAATCAATCCATTTCCTTTTCTATCTTCAGTCACATATGCAATCTTATGATGAATTGCATCTTTTACTGATTTCAACTCTACTTTTTTCCCATTTAAATATAGCTCTCCGTTAATATCAACTCCATAGCTCTTGCCAAAAATACTCATTGCAAGTTCAGTTCTTCCTGCTCCCATTAATCCAGAAATACCAACAACTTCGCCTTTTTTCACATTCATCGATACATTGTTTACAACTTTTCTTTCTGTATATAATGGATGGTTTACATTCCAATTCTTTACTTCTAGTGCAATCTCATCTTTTACTTGGCTCTCTCTCTTAGGGTAACGATCTGTCAGATCTCGACCTACCATCCCTTGGATGATTCTATCTTCTGTAAATTCATCCACCTTTTTATCTAGTGTCTCAATCGTAGATCCATCTCGAATAACAGTAATCTTATCTGCAACATACGATATCTCATTAAGCTTATGCGAAATAATGATGCTTGTCATTCCTTGTTTTTTCAACTCTAACATTAAATCTAATAGTGCCTGTGAATCCGACTCATTTAGCGACGATGTAGGCTCATCCAATATCAATAGTTTTGCATTTTTAGCAAGCGCCTTTGCAATCTCCACTAATTGTTGCTTCCCTGTTCCTATATCTTTTACTAATGTTCTAGGCGATTCTTTTAACCCAACTCTTTTAAGATAGTCTGCTGCATCACCATATGTAGACTCCCAATCAATAGAAATTGCTTTACCTTTTTCATTTCCTAAATATAGGTTCTCTCCTATTGTCATGTAAGGAATTAGTGCTAACTCTTGATGTATAATTACAATTCCCTTTTCTTCACTCTCTTTTATTTTGTTAAATTTACAGATATCTCCTTTATAAATGATATCCCCCTCGTAACTGCCATAAGGATAGACACCACTAAGTACATTCATCAAAGTAGATTTTCCTGCTCCGTTCTCACCCACTAATGCGTGAATTTCCCCTTCTTCCACTTGTAAGTTTACATTATCAAGAGCTTTTACCCCTGGAAATGTCTTGGTTATTCCTTTCATTTCTAAAATCAAATTTCCCAATTTCCTGCTCCTTTCTTCAGAAAATGCAGGCAAGAATCTACTCACCTGCACTTCATATTGTTTTTATGTACTTAAGTCAAAGGCTATTTTAAATCTTCCTCTGCATAATATCCTGAATCAATTAGTAACTCTTCATAGTTTTCAGTTGTACACACAACTGGCTCACAAAGGAATGAAGGAATAACGCCTGTTCCGTTGTCATATGTTTCGTTGTCATTTGTTTCCGCTTCTTCACCTGCTACGATTGCTTCAACCATTGCTACTGTTTGGTCTGCCAATGTACGTGTATCTTTGAAAATACTCATTGATTGTTTACCTGCGATTAAGTTCTTAACACTTGCGATATCACAATCTTGTCCTGTGATGATTGGCCACTCCCCTGCATACGATGCTGATAATGCATTTGTTACACCAAGTGCTGTAGAGTCATTTGAACAAAGAACTGCATCAAGGTTTGTTCCATCAGAGTAGTTTCCTGATATGATTGTATCCATTCTGTTTTGTGCTGTTTCTGTTGACCAGTTTGCTGTAGCAACTTCTGCGAAATCAGTTTGACCTGATTTTACAACTAATTTTCCATCTGCGATATATGGATCAAGAATTGACATTGCACCTTCAAAGAAAAACTTCGCATTGTTATCATCTGGAGCTCCAGTTACTAACTCAATGTTAAATGGTCCATCTTGATTCTCTAAATCTAATTCATCACGGATGAACTCACCTTGTTTTACACCTACGTCATAGTTATCAAATGTTGCATAATAAGATACTGCATCAGAGTTCATAATCAATCTGTCATAAGCAACTACTGGAATATCCGCTTCTTTTGCCGCTGCAAGAGGAGTTCCCAATGATTCTCCATCGATAGATGCGATTACTAATACATCTACTCCACCAGAAATCATATTTTCGATTTGAGATACTTGAGTCGCTACGTCATTGCCTGCGTATTGAAGATCCACTTCAAATCCAGCTTCTTCTAACTTAGCTTTCATATTTTCACCATCTTGATTCCAACGTTGTAAATCTTTTGTAGGCATTGCTACTCCAATTTTTTGTCCGCCTTCCTCTGAACTCTCATCAGTTGCCTCTTCTGTCTCTTCTGCTGCTGGCTCTTCTACTGCCTCTCCACTTGTACATCCAACCATTGAGAACATCATCACTGCTGCAAGTCCTAATCCAAGTAACATTTTCATTCTGTTTTTCATACTGCTCCTCCGTTTCATTTCAATCATTTATTTTATCTGAATTCAGTATATCATCTGGCTAGCAGGACTATTTTGACAACTACTATAATTATTTTGCTAATTCTTTAGCATAAAAAATGCACTAGCACAAATTCCGATTTTAATCTTTCGAATTTGTGCTAGTGCTATCATACTCACTCGTTTTGTTGTGCATAGCGATAAACATCGCTCTCTAGATGAAACCCTGACTTAATAATAGTTTCTTCCATTGTCTCCATTGTAACGGTCTGAGGTGTCAATCCATAATAAGGAAACTCTCCTATATCGTTTGACTTTATTTCTGTTACCGTTGTCAACTCTTCTCCTTTTGCCATCTGCACTGCAAACTCTGCTGCTTGGCTAGCCAACTCTTCTATTGGCTTATATACTGTCATCGTCTGGGATCCTTCTGTAATCCTTTGGCAAGCTTCTAAATCAGCATCTTGTCCTGTTACAATCACTGACTCCGTCAATCCTCGTTCACTTAGTGCTTTGATTGCATTTGATGCTAGTCCATCATTTCCACACATAACACCATCGATAGCAATCCCTGTCTCTAGCACTTCTTCCAACGCTTGAAATCCCAGTTCTCCTTCCCACACATCAACATTCGTCTTACTGACAACCTCCAGATTGCTCTCTTCTATCTTTTCCTCAAATGCTTCTGCTACCTCTATTGCATTTTTATCTGTCTTTGGTCCACAAATCATAACTATATTTCCACCATCTGGTAATCGTTCCATCATAGTCTCTGCCATCAATGCTCCTACCATATGATTATCAACTGTAATATATAAATCCATTCCCACACCTTGTAGCATTCGGTCATAAGATATCACTTTTATCCCCTTTTCCATAGCTTCTTCAATCTCTTCTACTAAAGAATAGCTATCTACTGGAACTACAATGAGCACATCGACTTCCTCTTGTATCAAATATTTTATCTGTTCTTTTTGTGTCTCTACATTCCCATTCGCATGTTGAACATCTACTGTTGCCCCTGCTTTTTGTGCAACTGAAGTAATCATATCTCGATCTCTTAACCAACGTTCTAAAACAAAAGTATCAAAAGAGCACCCTATTGTAATCTCTGATTCACTTTTTTCTAATTCTTCTGACTCCTCCCCTGGCTGAACATTACATCCTACACAAAAAACCACTCCAACTAAAAGTACCGCAATATTTTTTTTCCATCCTTGTTTTTTCATCACAATGTCTCCCTATATTCTGTAGGTGAGCACCCTTTTATTTTCTTGAAAATCCTGCTGAAATAATTTGGATCTCCATATCCTACATTAATTCCAATACTTTTCATACTCAAGTCTTTATCTTTCATCATTTTTATCGCTTCCTCAATCCGAAATTCACTGAGATACTCGCTATAATTTTTCTTTGTTTTATTTTTAAAAAGCTTACTAAAGTAATAAGGGCTTATATCTAATTTCTCAGCTATATAGTTCAACGTAATGTCCTTATCATAATTTGCTTTAATTATTCGAATTGCAGAATCCACGAAATCATTTTGATTTGACTCCTTTTCTTTTTCAAACTCATCACTAATTGTAACAAGATGCCTAATCACCCACTGCTTTAATTCTTCATAATTATTACAACGATTTACTTCTTCTAATAGGTTACTGCTGATATTCAGTTGATAAGTCTCCTTCGTGCGCTCGATAATAAGTTTGCGCGAACATAAAACTAGCTCAAGGGCTTTTAATCGGATCCCTTCTTCTAATTGAGGGGATACACCTCTTAGCCATTCCAATAACAGAATACTTTTTTCTTTTACCCCTTCTCTATCCCCATTTTTTATATACTGATATATTTGCCCCTCTAGTTCATCCGGATATAAATACTCAATAGACTTCTTTTCCTTAATATCACTGATATGTATCACTTTTCCAACTGTTCCCCCATTTGCTTTTAAAGCTTGCCTATAAGAAGAGTATAATTCTTCGATCACACTAGTTCCTATGCCGATTTTAAACCTTAAACTTAAGCGCTCCACTAATTTTCTCTCCATCTCGCGCATTCGATCTACAAGCCAAACTCTTTTTTCATACTCATCATAAGACTCGTTACCAGGGATACAAAGAATAATTCTATTCCCCATAATATTTCCTATAATCGCCTCAAAATACTCTCTTACAATTTCTCTAAAAGCGTGATAACTCTTTTGCATAGATATACCAGAACCAATCGGGTTACTCAATTGTGACTTTATCTCATCTTCACCGAAAGAGCATACAACAACAGTGTAAAATTTTCCCTTCACATCCAATAACTCTTTGTACTGCAAAGTTTCTTTATTATTGTTTGGCACTAAGAAACTATTGATGAATCCACTTTCAAGCATGGGAATTACTGTTTCAAATTTTTCTCTTAACTTTAATTCTTGTAAACGCCTTTCTTTTTTCACCTCTAGTAAATTAAAATGTTGATTTATTATTTTAATAATTTCATCTTTATTCATTGGTTTAGTTAGATATTGTACAGTCCCTAATTCTATTGCTTGCTTTGCATAATCAAATTTGTCAAATGCTGTCAGTATTACAAATGGCACATGCGGACTATATTCGCGAATAGTTTTCATTGCATCTAATCCGTTAATCCCTGGCATTTGAATATCCATAAATATCAAATCTGGGTGGATTTCTTGTGCCAATTCTATCGCAATTCTCCCGTTCTTTGCATAATTCAAGCTACATATACCTTTAAAATTTTTCTCAATGATAAATTGAAAGGAAGTATGTACAATCCCTTCATCATCACAGACTAATATTTTAAACATATTCCCCTCCTATAACTTTTGACTTTCTGGAATGACCACCATTACTTTTGTCCCGATGTCATTTCTTACTATCTTCATCACATCACTCTCCGAATAATAATTGCGCAAGCGATTGATGACATTCGATATTCCTATCCCTGTGGAACCTTTATTTTCTTCCTTTTCAATCACTTGATCTGTCATGATTCTTTGGATATTTTCATTACTAATACCTACCCCATTATCTTGAATGCTTACAACTATCTTTTCTTCTGCCCTATATACTTCAAGTATAATCTTTTTATCATCTTCTTTTTCAGACAAACCATGATTGACTGCATTTTCAACTATAGGTTGCAAGACCATCCCTGGCATTCTACAACTCAATAAACTTTCATCTACTCTGGTCGTAAAGTCCAGTTCTCCTGCGAATCGAACATTTAAAATGTAAATATAGTTTTTCACTAACTGTATCTCTTCCAATATTGTAGTGTCTCTTCCAAATTTTTTAACATTATATCGAAAAAAATCAGCCATATTTTCAATGAACTTATATGTATTATCAGCTTCTTCTATCATAGCTAGTTGTGCACCTGCATTGAGTGTATTAAATAAGAAATGTGGATTTATTTGAGCCTGTAAATATTTTAACTGTGCTTCTTTTAAGTCATTTTTCATCTGCAACTCATTTTCTACTAACTTACTTTCGTTCTCAAGGTTTATCTTAATCCTATCGATATATTCACGAATACTTTCTAGCATTTGATTAAATGCAATCTCCATGACTTCTACTTCATCATTCGTTTTTATAACTTCAAAAGATAGTTCTATGTTTCCATTTGCCACTTCATTAGCGGCCTCCGATAAACGTATCAACGGTCGTGTCAGTTTTCGAGTCTGTACAAAAATCCATATTCCAGAGAGTATCATTATCATAATTAAACACCCTATACTTCCAAACACCACGTAATCTAATATTTCTCTCAGATAGGCATAATTGCTTGAACTCTTTAAAAATACCTCTGTATTTAACTCTGTAATACTTTCTTGCAAATAATTATAGGTATCTGTTGATTTTTCAAAACTCAAACTATAGCTAGTGATATCCCTTGCTCGCTTATATTTAATTGCTTCTGACACTTCATCTAGATATTCTTTCGACAATGCCAAAATATTTTTCTCCATCAATAACGTTGGATCATCACTTATCTCTTTATTTAATTTTAACATCAGTGAATAGTAATCCCCTTCACTCTCGTAATACTCTACTAAAGCCTCCGAACTCTTAGTATTTAAGTAATCGTAAACGTACTTATCGATTTCCTGTAAAGTTGTGCTAAGTTCATTTAAATACAAATTCTGTGAATATGTACCATCGATTTGTTGCATTGTTGAAAAAATAGTCCATATAAATGTCAGATTGACACCTAAGATGAGCACTACTGCAAAAAGAAAGATTTTCAGCAATTTTATCTGAAACGATTGTTTTTTCATGCCTTTCCTCCATCCTAGTTCTCTTTATTTCTTATTGTCTGTTCAGTTATCACCTCAGCTTGAACCACATCATACTCTGTCGCATACCCTTTTGTTATGTAAGAATTAAGAGTGTTCACTGCTTTTTGTCCAAGTCCATTTGTATCTAATGCAACAGTTCCTAATATTGCACCTACTTCGATTCCTCTCATAATATCAGACTCTGTGTGGAAGGCGACTAACTCTACTTCTCCTACAAGGTCTAAATCTATAATTGCTTGGTATGCACTTACAGAACTTTCTTCATCTAAACAAATTAAATAGTCTGGTTTTATCTCCTCATCTAGCAAAATATTTCGAACCTCTTCTTCACTTTTAAAGATACCCTCTTCTTTAGTCTCCAAAAAGTCTACTTCTACATTTTCATAATTTTCATTTATTTTCTCTAAAAGCCCCATGTAAATCAGTCCATTTCCACTTCCTTGACTTCCTTCTAAGAGACCTATTTTAATATCTACTAACGGTTGTCCTTCATTTTCTTTAGACAATAACCCTTCTTCTATTATGAGATTTGCATACAATTGCCCCAGATCATAAGTTCCTCCGCTTAGGTAACTCACACTCTCGCTTTCTGGAATATCTGTTAACATGGTTACTGTCGGAATCCCTGCTTCAAAAGCTCTATCAATACCTCCCCTTACTTCCTCTGAATCTTTTGTTGATAAAAGGATTCCATCCACTTGAGACATGATTGCTAGGTCAATTTTCTCCTCAACCGTAAGCTCATTTTTTAGTCCTTCATTATAAGATTCCACGTAAACATCTAATTCTTTTCCTAATTCATTTGCCGAAAGATAAACGCTGTCCCAAAAATCACTCGTCACACTATCTGTAATAAGCACGTAATGATATTGGTATACATTTCCCTCTTGCTTTGAGTGTTCCGCATTTCCATTAATCTGATTGGAATAGAATAAAATGATACCTATATTAATACACAAAACAATTGCCATTCCTATAAAAATACCATATTCCTTCTTAGAAATATTCAGTTTCACCACCAACTTTCATAATCATTCCAACTATTATACCACTATCTTTTATGCATTACTACTAATTTTCTTCTTCAAATCGATTAAGCATAAAAAAAGGAACTAGAAAATTGCATTTTTTTGCAATTCCATAGTCCCTTTTTTTGATTATTTTTTAGCTAACTCGTCAGCATCGCCTTCAACTAATTTTTCTGCTTCAACATTCTCTGTTGCCGCATCTTTGATCATCTTGATTACTGGGTCAAACAATTTTCTATAAATAAATCCATTTAACAATGCAAGCAGTGCAAACCCTATAAGTAAAAATACTGGCATTGCATATACAAATACCATTCCCCCTACCAGAAAACATATAAATGGTATTGCATTTATTATTGTTATAATTACTGTAAATGGCAAATATCTTATCCCGAACAATAAGGAATTTTTCACTGTATTCCTTCTTGTATTAGCAAATGTGCTCTCTAGTGCAAATACATAGTTAAAAACCATTACAACCATTATGGTTATCAACGACATCACAAATTGAAAAGCAATTGCTAGTGACCCTTCTAGCTGTTGTGAAAATCTAAAATCCACGAATATAACTACACCTGTAACACAGATTCCTATCCAAAATATAGTACTGTTCTTAAAGTTGTCTTTGAACTGTTTAAAATAACTCTTTATGATATAAGACTCTTCATTTTTAGCCATCTTCATCGTAACATTCAAAAGTGCTGTGTAAGATGCTCCTATCGTAAACACCGGAATACAAGTAATTAAAAAACAAATATTTAGAATCATTAAGTCTGCTAATCTACTTAAAAAATTCATCACTGGACTATCTAAGTTGAAAAATCTCCCCATTGTATCTTCTCTCTTCTCTTTTATTTATGCTTCTACAAAAACATCTTTTCCCATTCCACACCAAGGACATACCCATTCATCTGAAATATCATCAAATGCAGTTCCTGGATCTACTCCGTTATCTGGATCACCGACTTCTGGGTCATACTCATATCCACATGGTTCACAAATATATTTTTTCATATTATAGTTCCCTCCTTCTTTTGGGTTAATAGTTGTTGCTATTGTATCATTTTTCATTTTAAAAAGCAATATTGGGCAAATCCTATTGACTTTTTTTTATTTATATTTTACAATTATCAACAAGAAGAGCAGAGGCGATTATAGGATTAATATAATCACTTCTGCTCTTTTTATGCATATAAAAATATCATAAAGGAACGCTATAATAAAATAGGTTCGAAAGGAGTCTTACATGAAAACTATACAAAAAATTAATATAAAAGCGCTGGGAAAAGATATTGCGATTGATATTATCGGTGGAATCTTACTAGGTGTTGGTATTTACAACTTTGCTGCTGTTGCAGACTTTCCTATTTCTGGAATTTCTGGAATTTCATTGATTTTCTATCACTTGTTCCAACTGCCAATTGGTTTTATGACTATTCTGTTAAATATTCCTATTGCACTGTTTTGCTATCGTATACTTGGACACACCTATTTCTTTCGCTCAGTAAAGTCATTGATTATCACTTCTTTAATTATTGACTATGTTGCTCCTCTGCTCCCTGTTTATTCCGGAGACCGTTTATTAGCAGCTATCTGTACAGGTGTTTTTTCTGGAATAGGCTTTGGTATCATCTATATGAACAATACTTCTACTGGAGGAATGGACTTTATTATTATGTCTATTCGCACTAAGAATCCACATCTCTCCATCGGTCGTATCGCTTTTGTTCTTGATGTTTCGATAGTTTTAATTGGTGGATTTTTCTTTGGAGATGTAGATGGCATTATCTATGGTATCATCGTAAGCTTCATATTATCTACAGTTGTCGATAAATTGATGTATGGTATCGATTCTGGAAAAATGACCCTAATTGTTACAGATTATGGCGATGAAGTAGCTAAAGCTATTTTCACTGAAATAGATAGAGGTTCGACATTTATCAAAGGAGTCGGAAGTTATAGTAAGGAGGATAAAACCATCCTAATGTGCGCTTGTAATAACAAGCAGATGTTTCTTGTTAAGCGTATTGCAAAAAAAATAGACCCTAATTGCTTTACGATTATCATGGAGTCAAATGAAGTAGTAGGGGAAGGGTTCAAAGATTATTAGAAGGATTGTTTTTTGCTAATACTTGATATATAATTTATCTAAAATACTTAGGAGGATTTCTTATGAATATTGTTTTTCTAGATGCAAAAACTATTGGAGATGATATTGATTTATCCGGTTACCATTCCTTAGGTAATGTCACCTCTTATAACTTCACTTCTACTACTGAGGCGCCCTCTCGTGTTAAGGATGCGGATGTACTGGTAATTAATAAGGTTAAAATTAACGAAAATACTATTGGAAATGCAAAAAATTTAAAGCTTGTCTGTGTGACAGCAACGGGTACTGACAATTTGGATAAAGAGTATCTCAATTCTAGAGGTATTGCTTGGAGAAATGTGGCTGGCTATTCCACTGATTCTGTTGCCCAACATACTTTTGCAATGCTATTTTATTTAGCTGAGAAACTCCGATATTACGATGATTATGTAAAAGAAGAACGCTATATTAATGACTCTATCTTCACTCATTTTTCCGAGACCTTCCATGAGATTAGTGGAAAGACTTGGGGGATTATCGGACTTGGAAATATCGGCCGCAAAGTATCTGCCATTGCAGAAGCTTTTGGTGCTACTGTTATCTACTACTCTCCTTCCGACAGCCCTCAGCAAGATGGCTACACCAAAGTAGACCTCGATACATTATTAAGTTCTTCAGATATTGTATCTGTTCATGCTCCATTGACTGAGTCAACAAAACATCTCATCAATTATTCTTGTTTTGAAAAAATGAAAAAAACAGCGATTTTCCTCAATCTAGGGCGAGGACCAATCATCGTTGAAAAAGATTTGGTCGACGCCTTAAATCAAGGCGAAATCGCTGCTGCTGGATTAGATGTCCTAACAGTAGAACCAATGAACGAAGATAGCCCACTTAGAACAATTAAAGATAGTAAGCGCCTATTTATCACTCCGCATATTGCTTGGGCTAGTGTCGAGGCTAGAACAAGGCTAATGAATATTATTCTAAAACAGATTAAGGATTTTTACTCTTCATCTGCTTCCAATTGATTTACGAATTGGTCTACATCTACTACCTCAGTATTTTCCTTATCTACTGTGGTAGTATTTTTATCTTCATCTACAAAGATATCTTCTTTCGTATCTATATCTCCATCTGAATCTAGATCCGTATCAGTATCAGTATCCGCTCCCTCAAACAAATCAACTACATTACCACACTGAGGACAGAATTGAAAATCAGTTCCCATAACAGCATCACAATTTGTACATCTCATCTTATCTTGATATTTAATTAATTTATTCTCAAGATATTTTATCACAATTTCTTTGTCCTTTACATTTACGAAATACTCCTCGAACTTCGGATCATTCAGTTCTCCATTCTTATACATCTCAAAATAAAGTCTTCCTATTTTTTCTAATTCGTGATTACGATCCATTTTAATCTTTCTAAGCTGGGTCTTAAGTTTTTGTGTCTCCACTACTTTCTCTGTTTGTTTTCCTATCTCTTCAGTTACACTCATCACTTGTTCAGATATTTGATTAAAAATGTCTTTCATTTCTCAATTGTATGAAACTCTAATATTTTCATACTCTCCTTCCTCAGATTGTATACTCATATCCTATATCTATTATATTCATAATAACGGTTCATATCCTTTCCGTCAATAAAGTGATAAGATTATATATTAATTTCATACTTTGATTTTGCGATCATATAATCTAGCTGCATTTAATACTACAAGCACTGAACCTGCATTATGCACTAATGCTCCTGTTGCTGGATTTAGTAGGCCTGTTATTGACATAATAATTGCTACAAAGTTAATTATCATAGAAGCTATAATATTAAATTTGATTGAATGAATAGTAGCTTTTGATAATTTTTTTATGTATGCGATTTTTGATATATCGTCTCCCATTATTGCAATGTCTGCTGCCTCAATAGCTATATCGCTCCCCATCGTTCCCATTGCAATTCCTACAGTAGAGACTTTAAGAGCTGGTGCATCATTTACACCATCCCCTACCATGCATACTCCTTGTTCAGTATCCAACAGCTGCTTTATTACTGCTACTTTTCCTTCTGGCAATAATGATGCATATATCTCACTTATTCCTACTTTCTCCGATATAAACCTTGCACTTTCTTCGTTATCTCCCGTTAGTAGCACGGTATTTTCCAACCCTGCCTCCTCCAAGGATTGAATCGCCTCTTTTGCTTTTTCTTTCACCTTATCAGACAATCCGATTACACCTATCACTCTATCTTTTGTTGAAATTAATATCACTGCCTTTCCTTGTGTCCGCAAACCATTAAGTATCTGCTCTACTTGAATGCTTATCTTTTCTTTTAATGCTTCTGAAATCAATTTTTCATTTCCACAGAAAATTGTTTTTCCTTCTACAGTGGCTGTAACTCCCTTACCGACTTCTAGTCTGAATTCTTTCGGTTCTAATATCTGTATTTTATTTTCTTTCACATAATTTACGATAGCTTTTCCTAACGGATGCTCAGATCTGCTCTCCACCGAGGCTATTAACTTCAATAGCTCATTTTGTTCATACTCAAATGCAACCACATCACTTACTATCAATTTACCATGTGTAATTGTCCCTGTTTTATCAAAGGCTACTGTTGACACTCTCCCCATTTGCTCTAGTGCTTCACCTGACTTAATAAGCACACCATTTTTTGTCGCTTGACCTATTGCTGCCATGATAGACGTCGGCGTCGCAAGTGCCAATGCGCATGGGCAAAATACTACTAGTACAGTTACTGCTCGAACAAGTGCATCTTCTGGCTGATTTAATATGAAATTTAACACCAAGTATGTAATAATTGCAATAATACATGCTGCCGGAACTAGGTAGCCTGCCCATTTATCTACAATTTTTTGGGTAGGCGCTTTATGCTTTTCAGATTCCTCCACTAGTCGAATCATTTTTTGTAAAGAAGAATCGCTAAATGCTTTATTAACTTTTATATCGACTGAACCATATCTATTTATAGTTCCAGTAAATACTCCATCACCTATGCCTTTATCAGCCGGTATACTTTCTCCTGTCATAATGCTTTGATCTACTGTTGTGTTCCCCTCTACAATCACTCCATCTGCTGGAAAACTCTCTCCTGGTATCACTCTCAATATATCACCAACTTGAATATCTTTTGCTTCTACAAATTGCTCTCCTTCCCCCTCTGTGATTACTCGTCCTCTAGTCGGCACTAAATTCAACAGCTTCCCAACACCTTTTTTAGCTTTTTCAACGGTTCTATCTTCTAACCATTCCCCTATAGCCATTATAAATGCCACTTCTCCTGCCGCAAATACATCTCCAATATAAATAGCTGCAATCATAGCAATAGTAATCAGTAACGGTGATGTAATTCTCTTATCAAGAGTGTTTGTAATCGCCAAATATGCCAATGGGATTCCAGAAATAAGCAAAGATCCCCAAGCAGGATTAATGAAGAACTCAAACTCCATACCCCCTAGAGGTAAAATATATTCTGTCATAAAACTAGCAAACAAAAATATTCCAGATATCCAAAGCATTGGAATGGAATTCAATTTTAAAATATAATTTTTCATACCCTTAACTCTCCCTAAATTGTTTTTGAAAATTGATTCAGCGCTGAAACCAGCTGATTAATTGTTTCTTCCTCTTTTCCACTGCTTATACCGTCGAGTACACAATGATGCATATGTCCTTCTAAGATTATTTGTCCTGTCTTATGAAGAGCTGACTTCACAGCCCCTATTTGAATCAAAATATCTTCACAAGCCTTATCTTCACTTACCATCTTTTGAATTCCTCGAACCTGCCCTTCAATTCTTTTCAATCTTTTATTAATATCATCTACATTCATGCATTGCTTCATTTTTCTCCTCCTTTGCATACCCATACTAGGTATACGTATATAATAGTGTTTTTTAATTTCATTGTCAACAACTTATTTTTTACTGTTTTATGTAGATATCAAAAAAACTAGCAGATAACTCTACTAGTTTTTTTATTTTATTCAATTGAAGATTTAAAAAACTTAAGTCGCAGTGCATTAGACACGACTGACACACTGCTTAAACTCATTGCAGCCCCTGCAAACATTGGATTTAATTTCCACCCTAGTATTCCGTAGAATACTCCTGCCGCTAGAGGTATCCCTATGACATTATAGATAAATGCCCAAAATAAATTTTGCTTTATATTTCTAATTACTGATTTACTCAATTGAACTGCTTTTACAGCATCTTTAAGGTCATTTTTTACTAATACGACATCCGCTGATTCTATTGCTACATCTGTCCCTGCACCTATTGCTATTCCCACATCTGCCCGTACTAAAGCAGGTGCATCGTTAATGCCATCCCCTATCATAGCAACTTTTTTTCCTGATTCCATTAAAGTCCTTACTTCTTTTTCTTTATCTTCTGGTAATACTTCCGCAATAATCTTATCAACCTTTAATTTTTTTCCAATAGCATCTGCCGTCCTTTGGTTATCTCCTGTCAGCATGATAACTTCTATTCCTAGCTTTTGAAAATGTTCAATTGCCTTTTTACTTGTTGGTTTCACAACGTCTGCTACTGCTATAACACCTAATACTTCTCTTTCATCTGCCACATACATAGGCGTTTTCCCTTCGTCTGCAAATGCTTTTGCTTTTTCGACAAAACAAGATAAGAAAATTTGTTTCTCGTTCATAAGCTTTTCATTTCCTATATACAGATTCTTCCCTTCGACAACAGATTCAACCCCTAATCCGTGCAATGCTTGAAACCCTTCTACAGCTAACAACTCTGTCTTGGTATCCTCTGCCTTTTTTACAATAGCTTCTGACAACGGATGCTCGGATTGCTTCTCTACCGAAGCAGCTAACTGAAGCAACCTTTGTTCAGTGATACTACTTGCTACCACAATATCTGTAACTTGTGGCTTTCCTTCTGTAATTGTGCCCGTTTTATCCATAACGACAGTATCGATTGTATGGGCAGTTTCTAATGCTTCTGCTGACTTTATTAAAACTCCATTTTCTGCACCTTTTCCTGTCCCCACCATAATCGCTGTCGGAGTAGCAAGTCCTAAAGCACAAGGGCAAGATATTACTAGCACCGCTATCCCTATAGATAGTGAAAATTCAAAGGAATATCCTAATAAAAGCCAAGTAATTGTTGCAATAATTGCTATTACAATTACCACTGGCACAAAGACTCTGCTGATTTGATCTGCTAGTTTAGCTATCGGTGCCTTAGATGAACTTGCCTCTTCCACTAACTTGATAATCTTCGATAATACTGTATCCGCTCCCACTTTCGTGACTTTAAATTCAACATATCCGGCCTTATTAACACTTGCACCAATCACTTTATCGCCTTGTTGTTTTTCTACTGGTAAACTTTCACCAGTTAGCATTGATTCATCTACCGATGTATTTCCCTTTACAATAATCCCATCTGTAGGAATACTTTGCCCTGGTTTTACAATCACAATATCTTCTACCACTAGGTCATTTACTGCTACTTCTATTTCTTTTCCACCTCTAATGACTAGTGCTGTCTTTGGTGCTAAGTCAATCAATTTTTTTATCGCCTCTGACGTCTTACTCTTTGCTCTTGTCTCTAAGAATTTTCCAAGAGTAATGAGTGTTAAAACCACAGCTGCCGACTCAAAATATAAGTCCATAGAATATCTAGCCACAATCTCTAAATTACCATATCCTAACCCGATTCCTATCTTATAAATAGCAAATACACCATACAGCATGGCCGCTAATGTTCCAATTGCAATCAATGAATCCATATTTGGATGTCTGTTATACAATGACTTAAACCCAACAATATAAAATTTTCTATTGATGAACACCACTGGAATCGCCAGCAAAAACTGCGTAAATGCAAAGGTAATTGCATTTTCTGTGCCATGCATTATCTGAGGCAATGGCCATCCCATCATATGTCCCATTGATAGGTAAAAGAGTGGAACTGAAAAAATCAGAGAAATAACTAATCTTCTTTTCATCTCTTCTAACTCTTCTTTTGCTAAATCTTTTTTTTGTGGCAACTCAATTTTCTTCACTTCCTTAACTGGAAATGCTTCAAAACCCGCATTATCAACAACTGTAACAATATCCGCTTCTGTTATAATATGTTCGTCGTACTCAACTAACATATTATTATTTAGCAAATTGACAGAAACACTTTGTATTCCTTCCTGTCGATTCAATACTCTTTCGATATTAGCAGAGCATGCCGAACAAGACATTCCAACAATGTCAAACTTTTGCTTCATACTCATTTCCCTTCCCTAACAATTACATGCATTCAACATCAAAGCCTGCATTGTACACAGCCTTTGAAATCTCTTCGCTTTTCACTCTTGTTTCATCAAAATCAACTGTCATAGATTTACCTTCCAAATCTACCTCAACTTGATTAATTCCTTCTAGTTTATTTACCACACGATCCACCGTAGCTGTGCACGCTGAACACATCATCCCTGTAACCCCAAATTTTTGTACCATTGTATTCCTTCCTCCTCTTGAAATTCTAACTTTATTCTAACACACCACCACACAAGAATCGATAGCTTTTATACGCTTTTCTTTCCCAAAAGTTCTAATATACTCTGTGCTCCTGATTCATTTAAAAAAACGTAGTTAAACTCATGTAGAATTTTGCCTTCTTTTAAACAAAACGTTTCTAGCTCATCATTTTTTTCTGGAATCACATCATAGACAAATGATATTGCAGAATTATTTTTCACAATATTTTCAATTAGTCGGTTGCTGCTAATGATAGATTTATGTACAAATGAATCTATGGAGTATCCCTTATTTTTCAAATAATTTTCAAACACATTTCTTGTGCCAGACCCTATTTCGCGCAGTACAACTGTTTCTAGGAGAATCTCTTCTATCGTCACCTCTCTCCCAACAAAAGGATGATTTTTTGAACAAATTCCTACGATTTCCGCGTCCTTGATTTTCCTGTGATTGTACTTTTCCTTATCTACGTACCCTTCTAGCATCACCACATCAACAGTGAAATGATTTAATTTCGTTAGCAAATTTTTAGTATTATCCACTATTATATTGAACTCATATCGATTATTAGATACCAACTCAATAAGGTGTGAATCCAATACATAATCACCGATTGTCTTTGTCGCCCCTATATTAATTTTGATTTTCTCGCATTGCATCAACTCTTTTAGAGCTACATTATTAAGGGATATTATCGTCCTTGCATATCGCTCTAATTCAAACCCTTTTTTTGTTTTGCTCAACTTTTTATTCATATAGTCAAATAATCTACATCCATATAAATTTTCCAAATATTTTATGTGCTGCGTAACTGCTGGTTGTGTCATCTTTAAGTTCTCTGCAGTCTTATGATAGTTCATCACGTCACAAAGTTCAAGGAATGTAAAAATTCTATTATCAATCATTTCAGCTCTCCTTACATCGATAATATTTATTTATCAATTGATTTTATTTAATTATTTTACATTATCATTTTCTTGATATAAAATCAACTGTATAGAGGAAAACTAACAAAAAGAGAAGAGGAAAAAAGATGAATATAATTGAAAATACAAAAAGAATTATCCCAGGTGTATCCATAGCAGTTGCAATCGCTTTTACATCACAATTTATTGAAGGTCTATTACCCATACATTTAATAGGCGGCTCTGTTATTGCGCTATTTATAGGAATTATCATAAACAGTTTTTTCGATACCTCCAATTTTAAAGATGGTTTGAGATTCACATCAAAAAAAATATTGAAATTTGCTATCATTCTACTTGGTGCTTCTTTAAGTATACAGACTATTTTAACAGTAGGTTCACTCTCACTGGCAGTTATGTTTTTTACTTTGTTGACTTGTTTCGGCGGAGGATATTTTATTGGAAAGGCCTTAGGATTAAATTGGAAATTATCGAATCTAATTTCTGCTGGAACTGGTATCTGCGGTGGTTCTGCAATTGCTGCAATCGCTCCAGTTATCGACGCTGAAGATCGTGATATTGCTTACGCTATGTCTGCAACGTTTATTTTTGATATGATTATGATTGTGGTTTTTCCCTTTATGGGTTCTTTGCTAGGTTTAAGTGACATGGCTTATGGCCTTTGGGCGGGTACAGCTGTGAATGATACTTCAAGTGTTGTAGCCGCTGGATATGCTTACAGCGAAGCTGCTGGTGATTTCGCTACTATGGTTAAACTAACCAGAACGTTATCAATTATCCCAACTGTTCTTATATTTGCATATATGAATATTCGTATCAAACGGAAGGTTCAACCTACTGGCTCAAAAGAAAAGGCTAGAAGTAAAGTAAAATTCACTTCCCTTCTGCCTTGGTTTATTCTTGGGTTTGTCGGACTTGCTATCATCAATAGCTTGGGTTTAATTTCGTCTACAGTCTCCGAAACCTGTAAAGAATTCAGCAAGTTTTTAATGGTAACAGCACTAGCTGCAATCGGTTTAAATACAAGTGTAAAAGACATGAAGAAAGCTGGTATCCAACCTATGCTGCATGGATTCATCATCTCAGCCCTTGTTGTTATTGTCGCGATAACTGTAGAGTGGTTTATGGGGATTGTGTAAAGGCTATCCTTGCATTTTAGAAATCCCTTATTTTCAAAAATGTATTAAATAAATCTAATAGCCCCCATCCGTAATTACGACAAGGGTATGTTGTTCCCTCTTCTCTCTTTGCTCCAATAATTAATAAATTTTTTATCTGTACAGTACTTATATTTTCTTGTTTTTGTTTGTTGACTGTCCACTCAAGTAATAGCGCACATGCTCCCGTTGTAATTGCAATTGCTGGGCTTGAACCTGTTCGACTCCCATATCGTCTATTTGGCAATGCTCCCATAACATCTACTCCTGGTGCTGCAAAATCTGGTTTGCTATTATTAGTTCTAGTGTAACCCCTCCCTGAGTTGATTTCTGTGCTATTATTTGTGCTGTTATAATAAGATACTGTAATTGGATTCCATGCATTTCCAGGTTCATTTATGGTAGTATCAGGATTTGGCTTAAGAAAAAACACATCATCTGTTAATTGGTTTTGACTTGTAAGCCATATGTGAAATCTTTCATCTATTACATCTACCGGATTTACTCTTACCTTCCAAATCCCTTTTGTAGGTTGTTGAAATCTCATAAATACCAACTCTGATCCTGTGCCCTCTACTAATAGCCGATAATCTACATATACGATTGTTCCTTCAAATATAAACTGATACTTTTCACCTTCTCCTCGCGTGATTCGATCAGGAGCTACTGTTTCACCTGAAGGAGAGATAATATTCACCTCAAGAATATTCGGAATATTTGTCCATAATTCTGCAATAAATCCTTCCACATTATCTCCAACTTGAATTTCAACTACATCCATAGTTGTCGCCTCTTCATTGACATAGTGTTGCCTTTTATTAGCAAGATTTCCTGCACCTGTTACAACCGCCATGCTACTTTCTAATGCATAGTCGTTTAAACTCTCACTAAGTGCTGATGAACCGATGTGACTTCCAAGATTCGTTCCAAGTGCAATCGAAATAGCAATCGGCAATTTCAACTCATCCGCTAATTGTTTCAAATACTTAATCGCAAACATAATATCATTTTCTTGGTAACACGGCGCACCCTCTTTCGCAAAATAAAACTCCCTTAAATATTGCTTTGCTTCCTTTAGTTTCACTACTGCTATTTTTGACTCTGGTGCCACACCTAAAAATGTAGCTTCTGTATCGCTGCTTCCCGCTGCTATACTCGCTACAAAAGTTCCATGCCCATTTTCATCCTTTGTTGGCACTACTTGATAAGGATTTTCTGACTGCAGAGCTTTATCTATCTCCTCTTTTCTATATTCACTTCCATAGACAAACCCTACTGGTGGTTTACCCTTTTGAATTGTCTGATCCCAAACTGCCAGTATCCTACTCTTTCCATCGATATCTTTAAACACTTGATTTTGATAGTCAATTCCTGTATCGATGATTCCAACCAACACATTTTCCCCTTTTAAATCCAATGCTGGATAATTTTGAACCGCTAGTATCCCGGCATCGTTTAAGCTATTTAAATCTAGTAGTTCATAACAAGAAGGTATTGTACTATAGTAAAAATCACTCAAAGTAAGAGGAGATGCCAAGGACTCTTCGATATATATACATCGATATCCATACGCTATCTCCTCTTCGCAACGTTCTTCTATTGGTATTTTTTTTATTTTGGGCGGAATATCATTTTTTATAATAAAATCTCGGTATTGATTGGACAAAACCTTATCCTTACAACTTTGCATCACATATCCAACCTATCACATTTTTATCATTCTATCTGCAAAACAATCAATTTATTCCTCTTTTTTTCCCTTTGTTCTTTCTTTTTTCTTCTTTGTTTTTGCAATAAGCAAAATCGTACCTCCACTTATAAGACCTATTATCAACAGCACTGGTAATAGATATATTATCAAGAGGAAAATACTTTGTAACGCATTAAGAAAATCTGCCCAACTCTCTGAAAATGTCTCTTTTATTTGCGTTCCAAACTCTTGCTCTAGAGGCGTATATTTTGTTACTTGATTAATAAATACTGTTACTGTGCAATAGGAAACCATATCATCATATCTTTCTTTTTGTGATTGGTAGCTCTCTATTTCATACTGCACTTGCATAAGGCGATCTTGTATTACTAAAAGTGACTCTAGATCACCTGGTTCTTCTAACATTGCTAACAAGCTCTCTTCTTGTGTTTTAAGCGCCACTAATCTAGACTCTACATCTATATAATCCATTGTGATGTCCTGAGTAGTTTCTTCCTCTCTCGTAACATTTCCAATTGTGCCTACCGCCTCCATAAATGCTTTATACTGGTTTTCAGGTATTCTACACTCATAAGATGCACTAGGCAATACATCCTCATAGCTTGGTGTATTCGAGTTACTATTCGAGATATACCCATCATGGTCATTTATAATTTTATCTAATTCAGAAACAGAGTCCGTCAATGTTTCCGTTTCTATGTCAATCCATGAGTTGTAAATAATCTTTCTTTGTTCACTTGCAATATTTCCAACACTCCCAAGAGAACCATTGCTATCTGCGCTGTCTGTCTCTTCCGCTACCATTTCTTCCATTACTGCATCTTTCGATGCCATATCTTCTGCTCCCGAACTCTCTGAAACTTCCTCACTTACCGTACAAGAAATTAATAGTAACGCCATTACCATAATCAATAGAACCATCATTCTTTTTTTCATAACGCCCCTCCTTTAACAAACAAGTAATCTTCCTTTATTTTCCACGTACTGTAATCTTGTATTTATCATACCATTTATAACGCTAATTTTCTACTAGTTCCTCAATTAATAAATTCTTTATTTGCAACCCATCCACGACTAAGTTATAATGAATGCAATGATTTTGAAAAGAGGTTTAATTATGTCCGATAAAGAAATACATATACCCGAAGATGAAGTAGAAGTGATAGAAACGAAAGATGTAGATACAGTTTCAAAAAAAGAAGCAAAAGATAGGCTTGATAATTCTTCTGATGGATACGAGAAATTTTGCCATATGTGTCATAGACCCGAAAGTGTAACAGGTCCTATGATTAATATGCCACACAACATGAGCGTTTGTAATGACTGCATGCAAAAGAGCTTTGATATGATGAACAATAGTAACTTCGATATTAATCAATTACTAAATAATCCAAATGTCCAATTTTTAAATATCAACGATTTGCAAAATCTAAATCAAACAACAGTAAAGCCATCTAAAAAAAAGAAGAACAAAGTAGAAAAAAAAGAGCAAGAACAGCCCGAAGCAGAGTTAGATATCAAGAATACCCCTGCTCCTCATAAGATAAAAGGACAATTAGATGACTTTATCATCGGTCAAAACCACGCTAAAAAGGCAATTGCAGTCGCTGTATACAACCATTATAAGCGGGTTGCTACCGATACAATGGATGATATTGAAATCGAAAAATCAAATATGCTTATGATTGGACCTACTGGTTCAGGTAAGACTTACTTGGTAAAAACACTTGCTAAATTGTTAGATGTCCCTCTTGCAATCACAGATGCTACTTCTTTAACAGAGGCTGGTTATATCGGCGATGATATTGAAAGTGTAGTTTCAAAACTATTAGCTGCAGCTGACAACGATGTAGACAAGGCTGAGCGCGGTATCATTTTTATTGATGAGATTGATAAAATTGCCAAGAAAAAAAATTCTAGTCAAAGAGATGTTAGTGGCGAATCTGTTCAACAAGGGCTTTTAAAACTTTTAGAAGGTAGTGAAGTAGAGGTTCCAGTTGGCTCAAATAGCAAAAATGCAATGGTTCCACTAACCACAGTTAATACGAAAAATATTTTATTTATCTGTGGAGGCGCTTTCCCTGATCTAGAAATGATTGTAAAAGAACGCCTCACAAAAACTGCTTCTATCGGCTTTAACTCTGAATTAAAAGATAAATATGATAACGATAAAAATATTTTAGATAAAGTAGGCATTGAAGATTTGCGAAAGTTTGGCATGATTCCAGAATTTATCGGAAGACTTCCAGTTATCTATTCATTACAAGGACTTGATGAAGATATGCTTGTAAAAATCTTAAAAGAACCAAAAAATGCTATCTTAAAGCAATATCAAAAACTGTTAGCTTTAGATGAGGTTAAATTAGAGTTTAATGATGATGCTCTTCACTCAATTGCAAGAGCGGCAATTGAAAAAGGTACTGGTGCACGGGCACTTCGCTCGATCATAGAAGAATTCATGCTTGATATTATGTATGAAATTCCAAAAGACGATAATATCGGTTCTGTAACTATCACAAAAGAATACATTGAAAAGACAGGTGGACCAATCATCTCTCTTAGAGGACAAAAAACACTAGGGGTTAGTTAACCCTTAGTGTTTTCTTGTGTTTTAGTATTTAAAAGATTCAAAAACATTTCTTCTGAAATGATCGGTATTCCTAACTCTTTTGCTTTTTTGTTTTTTGAAGAAGAGGATTCAAAATCGTTGTTGATTAAATAGTTTGTCTTTGCAGTAACACTACCTGTCACTTTCCCACCTTTACTCTCAATCAATTCCTTTATCTCTCTTCGATTTCCAAACTGAATAACACTTCCCGTAATTACAAAAGTACTTCCTTCCAATATCTGCTCTGATTTTGTTCCTTCATTAGGAATTGTCAATTCTTCTAGCAAATGGTAGAATGTTTTCTGATTTTTTTCATTAGCAAAATAGTTTGTAAAATTCTCAGCTATTACACTGCCTACACCATCTATTCCTTCCAATTCTTCATTTGAGCAAGAAATAATTTTTTCAATTTCATTATGGAATTCTTTACAGATCATCTTTGCATTCGCTAATCCGATATTTGGAATTCCCAAACTATAAATCACTTTTGGTAACGTTGTAGTCCTAGCTTGTTGAATACTATTTTGAAGATTTACGTATGATTTTTCGCCAAACCCTTCCATACCTTTTATTACATCTTCATACTGTTCTAGATGAAAAATATCAGCGTATTCTTTTATAAACCCTCTTTCTATAAATTTCTCTAAAGTTGCCTCTGAAAGTCCTTCGATGTTAAGCGCATCCCTTCCTACCATCAGTACAAATGATTTTACTCGTTTTGCTACACAATCTGGATTTTCGCAATTTAATGTCCTAGCATTTCCATCTTGTTTGATACTAGTCTCTGCCATACAGGCTGGGCACAGTTTCGGAATTTGTACTGCTCTGCTCCTTGTTAAATTCTCTGCTATCTGAGGAATAATCATATTTGCTTTGTAGACTGTAATCTTATCTCCTATCCCCAGCTCTAGCTCTTCTAGAACGCTAATATTATGAACGCTCGCCCTACTTACTGTCGTTCCTTCTAATTCTACTGATTCAAATATTGCAACCGGATTAATAAGTCCTGTTCTTGAAGGGCTCCATTCTATTTCCAAAAGTGTAGTTTCTTTAACCTCATCAGCCCACTTAAATGCAATAGAATCCCTTGGAAATTTTGATGTCTGTCCAAGTGACTTTCCATATAATATATCATCATAACAAAGCACTAGTCCATCTGACGGATAAGGGTTTTTAACAACCTCCAATCCAAACCAATTAGTCATTTCTTCAATAGTTTCTTTCGTTACAGTCTGATATACCACTGTTTCAAATCCTTGATTTTTTAACCACTGCAGCTGTCTCTCTCTTGAAACTTCCATAGATGCATCTTCTACGCTCACCAATTGAAATGCACAAAACCGTACTTTTCTGCTAGCTGTTATTTCGCTATTTAATTGCCTTACTGAACCACTGCATAGATTTCTCGGATTTTTATACTTTGCATCTTCCTCTTCAATCTCTTCATTTATTTTCGCAAAATCTTCGTAGCTTATAACTGCTTCTCCCCTTAATACTAACTCTCCTTTATATGGTATCTTAAGAGGTATATTAACAAAGGTTTTTGCGTTATTTGTAATAACTTCTCCGATTTCTCCATTTCCTCTTGTTATTGCCTTTTGTAGCATCCCGTTTGCATAGGACAGCACAATAGTGAGACCATCTAATTTCCATGATAATACACACTTTTTATCTCCTACAAATTCTTTCAAGGCTTGTATCTCTTTTGTCTTATCTAATGAAAGCATAGGCGATGTATGCTGCTCTTTTGGCAATTCACTTATCACTTCATATCCTACATTTACAGTTGGACTTATGGCCATTGCAAAATCAAGTTCTTCTTCTAATGCAACTAACTCATCATACAGCTTGTCGTACTCGTAGTTTGACATTATCTCCTCCACCTCTTGATAATAAGATTTGGCTGATTTATTCAATAGTTCGACCAGTTCTTCCATACGCTTTTTTTTCATATCTTTCATATCTAATATTCCACCTTATATTTTTAACTTTAGAAGTCTTTCTAATTCCATTCTTTCGCTTTCACTCACTTCCCTATAACTTCCTTCTTTTATAGTTCCCAGTTCTAAGTTCATGATTCTAGTTCTCTTTAATTCCTTCACTTGATAGCCCAATGTCTCACACATTCTGCGAATCTGTCTATTAAGACCTTGAGTTAGGATAATTGAAAATGTATATTTTCCAATCTTTTCAATCCTACACGGTCTAGTAATTTCATCTAGAATTATTTTTCCTTTCTCTTTTTTTTGTATGCGCACTCCTGATTCCATTTCTAGCAGAAACGCTGAAGTAATCTCCCTATCTACTGTTACTTTATATTCTTTATCGTGATGATTTTTTGCTCTCATCATCTCTTGGATTAAATCTCCATCATTGGTCATAACCAGTAGGCCTTTCGAGTCTTTGTCAAGTCGTCCTGCATAGGTAATTCTCTGTGGGTATTTTAGGAAGCGTATGATGTTTTTCTTTTCTCTCATATCTTCTGTACAGACTATACCAACAGGCTTATTCACCAATAAAACAACTTTTTTTTCTGCCCCTTGTACTACTTTTTTCCCAACCTTTACCACTTGATGCTCTCCTACCGACATCCCCTTTTGAGCTCGGGTTCCATCAATCGTTACTCGACCTTGCTCTATTAACTTATCAGCTTCTCTCCTTGAACAGATGCCAGCTTGACTTAAATACTTATTCAATCGAACCATTCTTCCACTTCTTTCTATTAGGATATTCTATCTATTCTACCACAATTCTTTCGTTTTGTGGTAGAATAGATTTATTGATATTTAAAGCATGGGGGAATTTCGTATGATCGCATTAAAACTACCAGAAATTAAAGATAGTATGGAAGCTTTATTACTAAAAGACAGCTTCGATTCTTTTGATTTTATAGAAGGTTCAATCTCGACCTTCACAACCTTTACAATTGATGGAACGCTTCAAAAAGAGTATTTTGATAACCAAGAAGGACTTCCTTCTCACCCTACCTGGAAACAAGTCAAATCTTATTGCCACACATTAATCAAAGGCTCTAGAACACCGCTTCGCTTTAAGTTTATCCTTGCCCTTTCTTCCGACAATACAACTAAACTCCTTGAACGGGAGCTTCCAAATATAAACCCCAACGATATTCAAGGCTTTTACCTTAACTTTGTCTATGAAAACAAAGCCTTACACTGCTATACTGGATTTTCTTATAAGTCCTTTCAGATGGATAAATCTCCTGAAAAAGTTTGGGACAACATTGCCCCAAAATATCTTCGTCAAAAACAACTCGACGTAGAAGTTTTATAATAGTTTTATAAACTTTAGCATTTTATTAGCACTCTTGTTAAAAGAGTGCTAATTTTCTATTGACAATTAAATTAAGCAGTATTAATATAACAGATATGAGAAAAAAATTTTAGATATGAAAAGGAGTTAATTATGGGAACAAAACACGGAACACTGTCTATTAATAGTGAAAATATTTTTCCGATTATAAAAAAATGGATGTATTCAGATCACGATATTTTCTTTCGCGAGTTAATATCAAATGGTTGTGATGCCATCACAAAACTAAAAAAACTTGATATGATGGGTGAATATGAGATTCCAGAGGATTACAAGTCTAACATTCAAATAGTTGTTAATCCAACTGAAAAGACAATCAAATTCATTGATACTGGGCTTGGAATGACAGCTGATGAAGTTGAGGAATATATTACGCAAATCGCATTTTCTGGTGCTACAGAATTCTTGGACAAGTATAAGGATAAGACAAACGAAGATCAAATTATTGGTCACTTCGGACTTGGATTCTACTCAGCTTTCATGGTAGCAGAACACGTACACATCGATACTCTTTCTTATAAAGATGGGGCAACCGCTGTTCATTGGGAATGTGATGGTGGAACTGAATATGATTTGTCAGACGGATCTAAAACAACAATTGGAACAGAAATCACTTTGTTCTTAAATGAGGATAGTTTAGAATTTGCCAATGAGTATCGCGCTAGAGAAATTATCGAAAAATATTGTTCATTCATGCCTACAGAAATCTTCTTGACAAACGCAACTGCAGAACAAGAATACGAGACAATCTTAGAGGATGCAGTTCTAGAGACTGATGTGATTGTAGAGCATATCCACGAAGATGCAAAAATGGAAGAACAAGAAAATGAAGCTGGTGAAAAGGAACTTGTAGAGGTGAGTCCTGCTGCCGATAAAGTTAAGATTAATAAAAGACCTGTTTCTTTAAGCGATACTACTCCTCTTTGGACTAAACATCCTAATGAATGCGAAAAGGATGATTATATCGATTTTTATAGAAAAGTGTTCATGGATTACAAAGAACCTTTATTCTGGATTCACTTGAATATGGATTATCCGTTTAATCTAAAAGGAATCTTATACTTTCCTAAGATTAATACAGAGTACGAATCTATTGAAGGTAAGATTAAATTGTATAACAATCAGGTATTTATTGCCGATAATATTAAAGAAGTTATCCCAGAGTACTTATTGTTACTAAAAGGTGTGATTGATTGCCCTGATCTTCCACTCAATGTCTCTAGAAGTGCCTTACAAAACGATGGCTTTGTAAATAAAATCTCTGAATACATCTCAAAGAAAGTTGCTGATAAGCTTTCTGGAATGTGTAAAACAGATAGAGAATCTTACGAAAAATACTGGGATGATATCAGCCCATTCATCAAATTTGGTTGCTTAAAAGATAATAAATTCTGTGATAAAATGAGTGATTACATCCTATTTAAAAACTTGGATCACGATTACCTTACATTAAAAGATTACGTAGAAAAAGTTGGAGGTACTCTCGAAATAGAGAAAACAGAAGATACTGAAAAAGAAGTAGCTAAGACTTCAATCTACTATGCAACTGATGAACAACAGCAAAGCCAATATATCAATATGTTCAAATCAGAAAACATGGATGCTGTTATTTTAACTCATAATATTGATACTCCTTTTATTTCTCAATTAGAGCAGAGAAATGAAAGTATCAAATTCGAGCGTATTGATGCAGATTTGACTTCTACATTTAAAGAAGAGCTATCTGAAGATGATACAAAAGCTCTTGAAGAGACAAGTAGTACTTTAAGTGAATTATTTAAAAAAGCTTTAGCAAAGGAAAAGCTAGAAGTAAAAGTAGAGAAACTTAAATCTAGCAATGTTGCTTCAATGATGACTTCATCTGAGCAATCTCGTCGTATGCAAGACATGATGAAGCAATATGCTATGATGGGTATGGATCCATCTATGTTTGGTGAAGAGATGACTTTAGTTTTAAACTCTAATCATAAATTAGTTCAATATGTAATCGAAAACAAAGATAATGAAACTACTGATTTGATTTGCAAACAATTGTATGATTTAGCAATGATTGCAAATAAACCACTTCAACCAGAGGAAATGACCAATTTCATCGCTCGTAGCAATGAAATCATGTTGAGACTTGTATAAGTTCTATCTTAGAACTAACAAAACGGATGACTCATCTCAGAGTCATCCGTTTTTATTTCAATTCTCTTTTATATTCTAAAACTACTTTATCTTCTTTGGTCAAATTCTTGGATACTACTAAGGACTTCTTCCTTTGAAGGCATTACCTTAAGCGCTCCTTTTTTTGTTGTAATTAGTGAAGCTGCTGCATTAGCGAACTCTAACATCTCATACAACTCCTTTTCTCCCATGTTTTCAATCCCATTTTCAAGAATTGCATTCAACATACATCCACCAAACGTATCTCCGGCCCCTGTAGTCTCTATCGTATCCTCTCTCAGAAATGGGCTACATGTAACTATTATGCTTTCTTTAGCATTTGCTGGTGTATAGAATACTTTACTTCCATTTTTACCCATAGTAGCACAAATCAACTTGATGTTATGTTCTGCTCTTATCTTTTGAATACCTTTTTCAATATCTGTCTCACCAGTCATAAATTCAATTTCATCATCTGAGATTTTTAAAATGTCACATTGTCCAAGTCCATATGTGATTTTTTCTTTTGCAACCTTTAAATCATCCCAAAGTGGAGGCCTTAAATTAGGGTCAAAAGAAATCAATGCACCTGCTTCCTTTGCTGTCTCAATCGCAAATTTTGTTGCCTCTTCTACACCTTGTGCTGTCATTGAAAGTGTTCCAAAATGAAATATCTGAGTATCCTTCAATAGCTCAAAATCCACTTCTTCTTTTTCCAACATCATATCTGCACCAGGATTTCGATAAAAACTGAAGCTTCTATCTCCATCTTTTGCTGTATGCACAAAAGCTAAAGTAGTAGGTACTTTTTCATCAAACACTAGTCCACTTACATCTACGCCTACTTCTTTCACAACATCCGCTAAAAGTCCCCCAAAACTGTCTTTTCCTACTTTTCCTATAAAAGCAGTTTGTTTGTCAAGTTTTTGTAACATAGCCAATAGATTACAAGGAGCTCCTCCTGGATTTGCTTCAAAAAGATTATTCCCTTGTTCACTCACTCCATTAGACGTAAAGTCTATTAATAATTCTCCCAATGCCACAACATCAAATTTTTTCATAATGATAACGCTCCCTTTGCTAATTGATCTGCTCTTTCATTTAATTCTACCCCTGTATGGGCTGCAACTTTAGTAAATTGAATCTCGATTTTTTTTCTGCTTTCGCGAATAAACTCTTGATACATCTTTGTACCTTCTTTATTAGCTCTCCACTCTTCATTCGCCCACCTTGAAATTCCTTCATAGTCATGATAGACACGTATGCTTTTTGCTTCTTTTTCTATTGCCCAACAAATCGCTTTAATACTTCCAAGCACTTCGCCTGCCACATTGTTCATTGTGACAAACCGCTCGTCTGCAGATGCTCCTGAGAGCTCAAATTGCTCACTATTCCATAAAATAGCACAACCATAAGAATATCTCTTTTGCTCTTTTGAATAACTCCCATCAACATAAGCAATCACTTCTTCATCTGCTAAACTGGTGCCGCTTCCCTCACTGCTTCTAGAGTGAATTGTTCCAACAAAAGATTCTGCCTCTTCTTTTGTCAGAAAGCTCTTATAGATAGCTCCTGGAAACCCATGAACTTGCAACTTACATTCATTCCAACTTGCATAAATACCAGGCGCCTTCCCTTGTTTTACTGCATAATATTTTTTTCCCATTTCCTACATCCTTTAAATCTACTAATTTTTAATTGCTGTATTAATATAGCTAATCTCTTCTGTAATAGTATTTGCTATCTCATTACTTTCTCTTGCTGTCTCTGCTGTCTGATTTATAGCATTTGAAATCTCTTCTATGTGCGTTAAAATTGCTTCCACATTTTCCACTTGATGTCCCATTATTTGATCAATAGCATTTGTATTTTCAGCTGCCTTATTCGATAAATTAATTACCTCTTTCATATTCATCGCTGCTTCGTTAATTAACTTCGCACCTCTTTGAACTTCTTTCACTGAGTTATCTATCAAGATACCACTGTCACTAGCTGCTTGTGAGCTCTTACTTGCCAAAGCTCTTACTTCCTCTGCAACTACTGCAAACCCTTTCCCTGCATCTCCTGCTCTTGCCGCTTCAATTGATGCGTTAATTGCTAAAATATTTGTCTGAAATGCAATATCTTCAATTCCTTTAATTATACTGATGATTTTCTCACTAGAGCGTTCAATTTCTAAGATAGCCTCTACCACTAAGCGCATTGTCTTATCATTCTCTTCCAACTTAGTAGCGTTATCCATTGCTATTTTACCAGCTGCATTCGCTTTGCTCTTTGCATCTTTTACTTCCTTTGTCACATCAGCACTCTGATTAATTAACTGCCCAATAATATCGGCCTGTTCTCTAGATGCATTATTTAACGTATTCGCAATATTCAACATCTTATATGAAGTATCGCTTAAATTATTCGCACGAACCCTTATTTGATCGAAAACACTTTCTCTCGTCTTAATGTGTCCTTTATTTTCATTCATCTTTTCTTCGACTTCACTTAACAGCTCTTTCAATCGAACTTCTTTCTTTTGGGCATTCTCCAGATGTGCAATCCCCCAATCAAGTAAAAAGTATAGAAACAACAAACAGAGATTTACTCCAAACAATCCTCTAAACAAAAAGTCAAAGCTTTCCCCTGCATAAACAGTATCTTTAAAAAAGAAAGCTACAACTAATACCACATCTGTATATATCCACTGGATAACTAGAGTTTTTTTATGATAATACAAAGCATTTAACGCAAGGACGCCTGCAATCAAAGAAAAATCTGCAGCAAGCTCTCCCCCTACCCAACCAATAAATAATACAATACTTAGCTGTGCATGGGTAAGTATATACATCGCTGATTTCTTGCTCCCTCGAACCTTCAGTAGTTGTGTAATTCCCACTAAAGCAGAAATTAGGATTATTGTAGCAATAGCAATAACTGTAGCCCCTGTCATAAAGTAGATGATTGAATATACTACCCCACCTATAAACGCTACAATTTGATTAATTGATAATAATTTATAATTTTCTACAACCCCTATATTTGTATCCATTAATCCACCATCCTCTTACGTATTTTTCTTGAATTTATTATTAAGACTATTGTAACATACCCTTTGCGTCCGTACAATCACTAACCTTATGAATTTTCTACTGTACGAAGGTTAATATCTATGTTAAAATTTATATAAACTCAAATCTATTTATTTCAATGGATTTTTCGTAAGGGATTGTACACATGATAAAAGAATTTTTAATCGTATTATTTAATATAGTATTTTTTATAAATAATCTATTTTATATCGAATTGATTGAAGGGATATTTGATATAAAGAGCAGAAAGAGCAAAATATTTGCATTTAGCCTTGGTAGTAGCATTATTGGGACCATTATGCTCGTTTGGTTTGGCAGTATGTCTGCACTTGGGTATAGCATAATGCTCGTGGTCTACTTTATAACCATCATGAATTTTTATAAAAATCAGAGTTTCATTGCTAAATTAGCTTGTGTCTTCCACTTTAATTTGCATATTATGGTCGCAAGAGCTATCATCTCCTCACTATTTTCCTATGCTTTTAATCGCTCTATCTATGACTTAAGCACGGATGTGAATACATTTTGGTTGGTCCTTATCTGTACCTCCGTGTTGACTTCTCTTATCACTGTTGCACTTTTACGCTTAATTCCACCTAAGTTTCTTAGAATTATGGGGCAACGAACTGATCACCTCATCTTATATATTGCCATTTTAGTAATGGGAAATATTTATATGATTGCAAATGGAAATATTTATATTCACAACATAGATTATCCTTGGTTACAATTGCATCAAATCCTTGCTGCTTTATGCTGGCTCTTTGCAGCTTATGTTGGCATTTTCATGTTAGTTGGATACGATATCGTTAAGGAACATCGAGAAACACTAGAAAAAGATATTATCTATAAACATGTTTTAGAAAGCCAGTCCTTGGCAATTATTGAAGTGAATTGTTCGCTAGATGCTGTAACAAGGTTTATAAAAAGAGGCCAGTTGGAACCTTTACTCTATGACTCTTACACTGAGTATCGTATGATGCGCTTGAAAGAATATGTCCATCCAAAAGATTTAGAAATGGTTTCATATCATATTTCTAGTGAAAATATAATCAATCACTATAAAAAAGGTCACAAGATGCTATCGTTAGAGGCTCGCACTTTACTCTCTGATTCAACTATCCGTTGGACTAGATATTCAATTACCTCTAAACTTGACATAGATACTGATAACATAATCGCTATTATAACTGTAATGGATGATATTCATGATGTAAAAATAAATGAAATGAAATTATTAGAAAAATCTCAAACCGATTCTCTAGTTGGCGCATACAACAAGAAAACTACTGAAATTCTAATTGCAGACTACTTAAGCGAAAGTCGGACAGGTGCTTTACTAATGATTGATTTAGATAATTTCAAGAGTATCAACGATACTTTCGGACATGCTTATGGGGATGAAGTTCTAATAGAGGTTCATGAAAAACTTACAACTCATTTTAGAACAGATGATATTATTGGGCGAGTGGGTGGTGATGAATTCATCGCATTTTATAAGAACAACTCAACAGCTGATACGATTGCCAAAAAAGCTGCTAAGATATGTTCACACATTCAGAAAGTCTATCATTACAATGGCGAGTCTGTAGAAATTTCATGTAGTATTGGAGTCTCACTCGCACCACAGCATGGTCATACTTTTGAAACGTTATACCATAAAGCTGACTTAGCTATGTATAAGTGTAAAAAAGAGGCTAAGAATGGTTATTCTATCTACTCTGACAATTCATAAACACAAAAAAATCCCGCAGGTCGTTACCTACGGGATTTCCTTATATTACAATCTCTCTTGAATCATTTTCTTAGCTTCTTCTACCTTGATTAGTTTTCCATAAGATACTACCTTACTGTCAATTACAAGTGCAGGAGTCTGCATTACTCCGTATTTCGCAATCTCAGCCATATCTCCGATATTTACTACTACATCACTCAATCCTAATTCAGTCACAGCTTGCTTCACATTCTCAAATGTCTCTGAACTCTTCTTACAGCATGCGCCTAGTACAATATATCTCGCATTTTCAATATCACCAATTGCACATTGTCCTCCACAGCTACATGTTCCTGTTACAACTTCTTCTTTTTCTTCTTTCTTTCCAAATCCAAATAATCCCATTTTTTCTTCCTCGCTTTTTTATTGTTCTTTACTTTCTTTATAAAAACGGTGCCCACCCGATAGGTTATACACCTCTTTAAAACCATTTCCAATTAAAATATTCTGAGCAGCATTTCCAGTTACTCCTTTATTGCAAAACGTAACTGCTGGCTTATCTTTATCTAGTTCTGCTAATTTCTCACGCAAGCTACCATGAGGTATGTTTGTTGCATTTAACACTGTTCCCTTCTTCTCGTAATCGCTGTTGCTACGAGCATCGATTAGCTGTACGTCTTTCATCTCACTCACTTGTTCTGCTGTAACCATCGGCCGCCCTTGATTCAACGCGTTATCCAAAATCATCCCAGTATAATGAACTGGGTCTTTTGTTGTTGAGAACGGTGGTGCATACGCTAAATCTAAATGGAATAATTCATCTACAGTAGCTTTATACGTAACTAAGGTCGCAAATACGTCAATTCTCTTGTCCACACCTTCTTGACCTATAATCTGAACTCCTAGTATACGATTCGTCGCTTTATCTGCCACGGCTTTAATAATCATTTCCTTACCACCCATATACTCTGGCTTATTCGGCTTAATATTATGGCAGATTTGTACTTCAAAACCTTCTTCAAGTGCTTCTCTCTCAGATAACCCTGTGCTCGCAACTGTAAATTCAAATAATTTAAATATTCCTGTTCCTAGATTTCCTCTATATCTAATACTTCCTCCAGTCGAGCAATCCCCTGCAATTCTACCTGTTTTATTCGCGGTGCTTCCTAGTGGTCTATATACTTTCTTTTTTGTAATTTGAGAGTAAGTCTCTATGCAATCTCCACAAGCATAAATATCTGCTATACTTGTTCTCATCTCATCATCAACACTGATTGCTCCTGTTTCTCCTATTGCAATTCCTGCCTCTTTTGCAAGAATGACATTAGGGCGAACCCCTGTTGAAAGAATTACCATATCAGCCTCTATTATCGTTCCATTCGTAAGCTCTACTTGGTTTCCCTTGATTGCAGTTATACCTGTATTTTTTCTAACAACTATTCCTTTTTTATCTAGGCAATTTTCTAGGTACTGCGCCATATCACTATCTAAGTTAGGAGTAATTTTATCTGCAATTTCCACCACTTGTACTTTTAGTCCTAGATTCAAGATATTCTCCAACATCTCAAACCCTATAAATCCTGTACCTGCAATCACTGCAGTTTTAGGAGAACGTTTGTTTATAAAGTTTTTTATACTTAAGGAATCTTTAATGTTTCTTAGGAAAAATACATTTTCTTTATCTATGCCTTCTATATTAGGCTTGAATGGTGTTGCTCCTGTAGCTATAATTAATTTGTCATATGCATCAACAAACTCTTCTCCAGATTCTAAAGATTTCACCTTTACGCTTTTATTAGTAGCATCAATAGTAAGTACTTCATGACCAATTTTCACATCTATATTATACTTCTTCTTAAAAAATTTAGGATCTCTAGGTGTCAATAAATCTGCACTTTCTACTTCTCCTCCTATAAAATATGGCATTCCACATCCTGAATAAGAAATAAAACTATCTCTCTCATAAATAACAATCTCTGCTTTGTCATCATTTCTTCTCGCTTTTGCTGCTGCTGATGTACCTGCAGCTACAGCTCCAATTACAATTATCTTCACTTTTATCCACTCCTATCTTATATCAATTTTAATTGATATGTTGCACAAATAAAAAACGCTTTTCTTCACATCAATTTTTTTTGATATATTAATAATATACGAAATCATACTCCATTTGTCAATTCTTTTTTGATTTTTTATTCCTTATTTTTCCTTAACCCATTCAACACTTCATCGATTCAACCGCCACAAAAAAAGATACAGTGATTGTACCAAACCAATCAACTGTATCCTTTTCTATTGCAATTCTATATTCATTTTATTACTATTGAACATATTCATAATACATATAATGATCATAATGATCTATGTAGTCCATCTCCCACGTAAGCATACTAGGCGTTAAACGAATTCCTTCACTCACTTCTAATATCGTTCCTTCTGGTAATATCAGATTATAATAATGAAGCACATTATCATCTTCTTCATTGCCATAATTAGTTAGCCATATATATGATGTTGCCGATGTTTCGTCATAGCTTGAATATCCTGGTACATATGTGTGAAGACTAGTGCTATAATCTGTTATTATAGAAACATCATAAATTCCGGCTGGTATATCTTCCCCCACAGTTAAGATTTCTTCTTCCGTTGATTCATAAACAAAGGATGGATCCACACTAGTATTTTCTTCACCTTTTAATGTGCTATTATTTGCATTCTCACTCTTTATAGTAACTTGCAAACTATCCTCAATTCTTATCACCGTATCGTTGCACAAAACCACATTTTCTATTTGCTTACTTCCAACTTCATAAAGAAATTCAGAATAGCTAATCTTATTAATCGTATCACTGATTTCTATTGAGCCCTGACCTTCTGCGTTAAATGTATAACTCCCTTCTGGTATATGTACGCCTACCACATATATCCCTTGGTCAAGTACTTCTTCTACAACATCACTACCATACTTCGGCTCCTGTGTAAAGATATAATTAAATTCACTAACCTCTTCTTCCATAGGTTCTTCATGCCATCCATCTTCTGAATCTCCATACCATTCGTCCTCAGAATATCCTCCCAAATGCCCAAATGCATTATTCACTGATGAATATATAAACACACCGATACTTGCTATTATAAGAAATACAACTACTATGATAACGAGTGTAATCACAATAACTTTATTATTATTCTTTTTTTCTACACTTTCATGTATAGGCGTTCTATAAATTTGTTCTTGATGATTCATGCTTTCCTCTATCATATTTTTTTGGCCACAGAAAGTACAAATTCCATTTTTTATTTCGCCACCACATATTGAACATTTTCCCTGCATTTTTTCTCTCCTTTGCTGTTCTCCATTATACCAATATATTGTCATCTTGACAAATACTATTTATGAAGACAATAAAAATGAATTGGAACTTTTTCCAACTCATTTTTATTACTAATTAATCGTCATCGTCGTTATCATCATCGTCAATATCATCATCAATATCATTGTCAATATCATCATCAATATCATCATCGTCATCATCATCCTGTGGTGTTGGCGTTGGTGTTGGCGTTGGTGTTGGCGTTGGCGTTGGTGTTGGTGTTGACGTTGTTCCCTGGCTAGATGGCTTTGTTTGTGTTGATGTTGAAGGTGCTACTACGTTATCATCTTGATTGTCATCATTGTCATCGTCATCATCATCGTCATCCGTCTCTTTTATCTCCGGATCATCTTCATCACTGCCTTCTACTTCACTAGAGATTATTTCACCAGTTTTTGCATCGATTTCAAATTCATGTTTAATGCCCGCAATCACTACTTCCACTTCATAAATCATTCTTCCATCATCACTATCAAGCTCTACTTCGCTTTCTGTTACTGCATCGCCACTTGTTCCTAGCACGCCAAGTGCTGAGTTTAAAGCATTCTCTTTTCCTATATATGCAGAACTGCTTGGAGTTCCCACAGAACTAACATCATCTCCAAAACTTTTATTTCCTTCTACTGTAAGTAGGTTTAACTCGTTAATTGTAAGTGATACCAAATCTTCTGCTGTTCGTGTCTCATCACTCTTTAAAATTTGCTGTATCAAATTTGCTTTTCCTAGAGAAATTTCATTTTCTTCTGCAAATTTTATCAACTCTTGACTTGGAATAACTTCTTGATATAGCACTGCTGTCTCAAATACACTTTGTGCAAACAATTGTTCTAATCGATCCAACATATATTCTTCTACTTCTGTATCTATGCTATCCCCTTCTACTGTTAATAACATTGTATTTGCATCAGTCGTCATATATCCTTGCTGGGTCATTGCTCCTATTAATGCATTCATCCCAACATCTAAGTTCGTTCCTTCTAAGTCCATGGTGTTCAACACCATTAACGCCTCTTCATTGAGTGCGTCAACTGAAATAATCTTCTCATCTTTTGAAACAGAGATTGAAAAACTAGGATTAACATCCACACCTAGCACATAATACGGCGTATTAATGTAATTAGTATAACCCAATCCTCCTATTAACAATAACAGTATTGCTGCTGCACTGGCCATTATTGTTCTTACCATCTTCTTTGCTCTTCTTCTCTGACTCATAAGCTGGCTAGAATTTTGTAAGTCTTGTGCGTTATCTATATGAATCACATTTCTGTCTATCTCTTTGCATTTTTGTAGAATTGCTTCGTAGTCGTCGCCTATAGGTCTTGTAGCTTCAACTGCTTCCCTTAATTTACTATGCAATTGTTCGTTATTCATGGTAACCAGCCTCCTTTAATATTATTTTCAATTTTTTAATTGTACGTCTATATTTTGATAATACTGTAGAAAGATTCATTCCCATTGTTTCAGCAATCTCACGATGCTTCAACCCACTTACTGCGTGTAGGATAAGTATTTGTCTACTTTCATCATCTAATTGCTTTAATACCACATCTAGAATCATTTTGTTCTCTGTATGAAGTGTAAATTCTGCTTCATTTGAAGAATCCTTTTCATTTTGATCTTCAATCGAATCTGTTTTCTTGCTATCTCGAATCTTCATAAGTGCTAAATTTCTAGCAATTCGCAATATCCACGCCATGGGTTTCCCTTGGCTTACATACTTTGGTGCATATGTATACACTTGCACAAATGTATCTTGCAAAACATCTTGTGCGTCTTGCGGATTTTTTAATATGGAATATGCAAATCCATAGACTGCTTTATTAGTACTTTCGTAAAGCGTATGCATTGCATCCATATTCCCTTTTCCCAAGTCTACAATCAACTGTTCAGATATATCTACTTTATACCCTTTGGCAAGACCTTCCTCTATGATTGACGCCGTTATTATAAACATGTTTTCCTCCTCTATACTAAAATAATGCACGACAAAGCGTTTTTATTGCATGAAACTATATTTTTTTTATTTTTCTGATACAATATGAAAGGTAGTTAACTGCATATAGAATGCTGTCAACTACCTTTTCCAAATTTTATGTGTGAACATCATTATACTGTAAGTTTTCCTTCTAGTCAACCCTTTCCCGTATATTCCATGCATTTTTTACCGCTTTATTCTATACTACTTATAAAGGAACTCAACGACTGACCTTCTAACATTCGAACTCTTGGTAATAAAAGCGGATTATCTCCCGGATATACTCGCCCAGGTTCTGTAGTAACTGCACACAGAAATCCAGCTTCCTCAGTTGCTTGCTCACTTGAATCGTTATAATCCCCATATGGATACGCCAATGCTTCACCATTACCTGTTATCTCAATAGATGTTTGCAAGTCTGCTACAGCATTTTCTACTGTCATAGCTGTAAAAATACCACCATGACCTATATTTCCACCTGCTCTATGCATATCATGAGTATGTGATTGGTAGGTAACATAAGGGCTGTCATATGTTGCTACGATATTAGCTCCTCCATAATTTGTTATTACAAAAGATGTGATTGGAACACCTATTTCTTTTGCTATCGGAATACCTAAGTCCAAAAAATCTTGTGATGCATCATCAAAAGTTAATACAACACTTTTTTCTGGTAACAGTAACTCCCCATCTATGTACTGTCTGACCTCTTTCCACGTTGGAAAATAGTAGTCATTGTCAACTAAATACTGAAACTGTTCTCTCAACGCACCTACTTCCATATAATTGCTATTTAGATTTTCTGGTGGACTGCTTTTATCGTACACATAATGATACATACAAATTGCTAATCCATTTGTTTTATGGTTCTCAGAAGTTGCATTATTCTTTACTGTTCTGACATTTTCCACCACTTCATCTTTAACAGTAGCCTCTTCTATTACAAGTTCTTCTATCTCCCTTTCTTCCTTTGTAATTTTCTTTCCTATGTCAGTAGATGTCGGTTCTTCAGCAACTGTAAACAATTGTAGCGCACCATAAGTTGCTCCAACCAAAAGTAATAAAATAATAATTCCTCTTATTGTCACAACACTTATCTTTTGCTTTTTCCGTTTTCTTCTTCTCTTCGCTCTCACTATTCTTTTGTGTTCTTCTCTTTTTTCCATGATTTTAGTATACACTATTCCTAATTATGCTTCAATACAACAAAATCGGAAGCAGATTAATATCCGCTTCCGATTTATCCTTATTCTAATATAGTTCCTTTTCTAAATGGTTCTGCCTGTGGCAATACCTTCATCAACAGATAGTAAGCTACTGCTGTTGGAATCAAGCTTACATACCAAGATATATTAACAAAGATTAATGATACAATAGCTCCAATTGCAATTGCTAGAATCGCAGCCAAGTTAAAACCTTTGATATGACTATCCTTATTGTACAACACATCCAAATCTAGTTTTTGTCTTCTTAAAATGTAATAATCCACTACCATAATTGCGAATATCGGTCCTAAAAACGCTGAATATATCTGTGTAAAAAGAGCAAGTCCTCCTGCTGATTCAGCTGTTACTAATAGCCATGGGCAAGTACAAACTGATAGTACTCCCACTAATACTACTGATTTTTTGTAGTCTAATTTAAATGTATCCATCAACACATAGATCGGTGGTAATACGTTATTTAATACATTTGTTGTTACCTGTGCAAATGCAATAAATAACAACGTAACAATTGTTAAAAATTGATTATCAAGTGTAGTAGAAAATACCGATACAGGATCACTGTTTCCTGTTGCTGCTGTTACCATAAGACCGATAAGCCCCATAAATAATGTTGCTGGCAAGATTGCAATTGCATAAATTGTCCCTGTTCTCTTTGATCCTATGTTTTCCTTTAGTTCACGCGAGTAATCAGAAGCATTGATAATCATAGTCGAATAAATTCCTAAAAAGGCTGTTGTCCCTGCCCAAAATGGAAGCCCCCATGTTCCTTCAATGTTCGTAATATTCGATGTAATGTCTGCTCCGTACCTTGTCACAACTACATAAAACATGTATGCTAGTGTTGCTAAGATAAAGATTGCACTGATATTTTCCAACCACTTAATACCTTGAAATCCATTAATCGCAAGCGCAATTTGTAATATTGTAAATAGTACAAATACTACAGGTAAATTGCTTACCCCAAACAACTGATCAAGGCAACTATTAATCGCACCTGCTCCTACCCAACTTTGAAAACCAAACCACACAATAGCTGGCACTGCTCTTAACAGACCAGGAATCTTCACCCCTTTAATACCAAAACTACTTCTTAGTTGAATCGTGTATGGTATCCCATATTTATGTCCGCAATTTCCAATTAATACCATTGCAACTGCAATAACAAGGCATCCTATTACCATAGCCAAAATTGCTTGAGTTAAGTTAAGTATTCCTATCAAACTCGCACCCATTGAAAATGTCCCAATCGAAACGCAACCGCCTAAAAATGCTGCCGTGTAAGATACTCCACCCATAATTCGCTCTTTTGTTGGAAGCAATTCACTCGGTACGCTACCCTCATGTTTTTTATCTACAACCTTATTCTCTTTTAAATTCATCTCTTTCCCTCCTGTAAACTATTTTAATTTCTTAACTATTTTTCCGAACCCTTTTTCTCCTTTCATTTCACCATTTTCAGCAATAACTTTTCCACGCGCCATTGTTAATACTGGTAACCCCTTCCCTTTCATACCTACGAAAGCTGAAATTTTGTTCACATAAAACAATGATTCTGGAGTAATTTCCCACTCTAAGTTTGGATCTAGCACCACGATATCAGCATCAAAGCCAATTTGAATCGCACCTTTTTTCCCATAAATTTCAAAAGTCTTTGCCGGTCCTTCACTCAATACTCTCGCCAAAAGTGTTGGTGAGTAGCCTCTCTTTGCAACTCCTTCACTATATACGACCTGCATGATACTTTGGATTCCACTAATTCCTCCCCATGCTCCAAATACACCATGTTTCTCTTCACTTTTTTCACTTTCTTCACATGGAGAATGATCCGATCCTATACACGATAACACTCCACGATTGACATAGTCCCACATTTCTTCAACAGCTTCTTTACTTCTCAGTGGAGGTGCACATTTGCAAATGCTCCCTCGCTCAATAACATCTTCTTCCGTCAAGCATAAATAATGACTACAAGTCTCGGCAGTAACATCAATTCCTTCCATTTGCGCCAACTCGATTTCTTCCACTACATCTGGATGGCTCACATGACAAATATGTACTTTGCATCCTGTATCTCTTGCCAAATCAATAATTGCTTTTGTCGCTATCAGCTCTGCAACTACTGGCCTAGTATCTAAGAAGTCTTGCCAACTCTCTCTTCCCTCTTTTTTAGCACGTGCTTCTTCCCACTTGATGATTGAATAATCTTCACAGTGAAAACCTGCTCTTGCTCCAAAACCTTTAAGAATCATCATTGCTTCTCTTGCTTGTCCATAAGAAAGCGATACATAATCTGGTGATACTGGACCGATAAAGGATTTAAATGCTACGCAGCCTCTCTCATCTAATTCTTTTAATGAATCAAAATTATAATCTACTAGTCCTCCCCAATAACAATAATCTACAAAAGCATTTCCACTTACTGTTTCTTCTTTTTTATCAAAGATTTTTCCATCAGTTAATGCTGGCTCATTTTGTAATGGCATATCTACTATCGTTGTACATCCCCCTATTGCCGCAGCTGCTGTTCCATGCTCATAATCTTCTCTCCATGTAAATCCTGGATCATTTAAATGTGCATGACTATCAATCACTCCTGGAAATACATATTTTCCTGTACAATCAATAACTTCATCTACATTTGGCTCCTCACCCCACGCTAGAAGTTGCGAAATCTTCTCTCCAGAGATAACCACATTAGCTTTAATAACCTCTGTACTTTGAACTACCCTTCCATTTTTTAATAAAACTCGATTCATTTCCTACCTCCTCTTTTAATTTCATACTGTTTTGTAATATGCAAAAAGAGCAGACCACGCTTATTCAAACGCCTTTGTCTGCTCCTTTCACAAATTTTATGTGTACTTCATTTTATCGCACTATTCAAATAAAGTCAACCCATTTTTAACCAATTCACTTGTTTTAACTATTTTTTCTTTTATATTATAGTTACTCCCTTATTTATGTGATATAATCTTTTTATTATTAAAAAAGGAGACTATCATCATGTATAACGAAGAACAACTTTATCAAGTTTTAAAAAAATATCAGTTACCTTACGAATCTGAACAGCACGCCCCTGCTTTAACAGTGGATGACATGATTCAATACGGTCTATCCGAAAAAGGTGTATTATGTAAAAATTTATTTCTAAGAGACTCTAAAGGTCGTCGATACTTTTTGGTAAGCCTAGAAGGGTCAAAACAAGCCGATTTAAAAAAGCTTGGTAAGATGTTTGGTTGTGGCACATTAAGTTTTGCTACAGAAGAAAAATTAATGGAAATTCTCGGTGTTGTTCAAGGTGGCGTAACACCTTTTGCTCTAATCAACGACACTGATCATAAAGTTGAATTCTTCATCGATCAAGAACTCACAAAATGCGATTCCTTAGCTATACATCCTCTTGTCAACACTGCTACTGTATTTATCTCATACAAAAACTTAGAAAAGTTCCTCTGGAATATTGAAGCTGATGTAATGAAGATACGTCTATAATTTGTTTCGTCAAGTATAAAAAGGACAAACCCTCATGGGGCTAGTCCTTTTCTTCGTTTTACCTACTTTTATTTCTTGCTTTAATAACCTTCCTTGCACTACCATAAGATATAATTGCTGTCAAAACAAATGTACCAATCACATATCCAAGGTAATGTGTTGCGGGGAATTCCCATACCAAGTAATTTATATCATTTTTTCGTAGGAAAGCTACCATAGTATAACCGCCCACGCCTCCCAATACACCCGCTAATACTGAGTTATAAATTCCAAATATCATTCCCTCTAGCAAAACGATTCTCTTAAGCTGGCGACCAGTAAGTCCGATTGATTGCATCATTTCAAATTCCTTTTTTCGCGACAATACATTTGTAATAATGGTATTGAATAAATTGATAACACTGAACAATCCTAAGAACAAAAGAATTGCAAACACCATAACGAATAAGGATTTGTAAAGTGTTTTTGCCTGCTCCATCAAATCTACAATAGTAGAATATACCTGTAGATTTTCTTCCTCATCTATTACTGCCACTACCTCTTCTATTACTTCATCGTCTCCCTCCTGCCAATTTGTATTAATCAGTAATTCATAAGTCGCATCAAATTCACTCCCAAACATCTCTTGAACTGTCTCTTGACTCATCATAAACCAACCTGCTGCCATCTGTAGATGATAAGCTACTTTATCTCCATACATACTCGCTGTACTTTCTATATCTGTACACCCTAGTACAGTAAAATTCTCTGTAACTCTTTTTGTTCCTTCATACCAGGAAAATTCAATCTCATCTCCTACTTCAATCTCATATCCATAGATTTCTTTATGAATATCATTCGCATTGATAATCACTCCTTTTTGATCTACCAGTTCCTCGTAAGTAACTGCCAAATCTTTTTGATATTCTTTCAAAACGGCAAAATCCTCTTCCGTCATATAGCTCAATTGACTTTCGTTTCTTAGATCTTGATACATGTAGTCGATTTCCACTTGAGGAATTTTCACAATCTCTTCCACACCATCAATACTTCCAATCGTTGAAAGCAATTCGTCATCATAAATCCCCTCCATTTGTAAATCAATTCCATTTTCTTCACTTGCTTCTATACTCTCCCTGTCTAAACCAATCCGTATATCGTGAAACACGAACTCCGCCTGCCTTGCATTAGATTCGATATTAAATGATACCAGAAAGGTTGCTCCTATTATAAATATTGTGCCTGTTAATCCTAATGAAAGATTTGTCATTATAAATTTGCGATGATTCATTTTACGATTACGTATCGCTAACTGCCATAGTGTCAGTTTCTTATATCTTTTAACCTTTATCTCACTCCCCTTATTTCCATTGACATTGCGAGATGCCTCAATCGGCGATACAGCTCCTGCAATCTTTGCGGGCTTATTGATGGATATTCGAACAATACTCCATACAAACACTATCACAAACACATTGCACCACAAATAACTTTGTAAAGAAAATCCTTCTGGTTGAAACACATAAGCAAATATATTTCCGCATAGCACCCCTAACAAAATTCCAACTCTTGATAGCATGCGCCCTTCATATTTAACTATTTTACCCACTTGCTTATTCGTTGTTCCTAACGTTCTCAATTGTCCTAGTTCCGCTACTTTTCCTAAAACCGCGATGTAAAACACACTATAGATTACAATCGCGCTCACGATTAAAATAAAGATTGAGATAAGTGCATAAGTAAGTGTCTCCATTAAATCTGCTGTTGTAGTCGACAAGGAGCGAGTAAAACTATTATTCGGATTGATACGATACTTGGGAATCCCAACTTCACCTCCAATACCGTCAATGGCATTCATAAATTCATCTACTTCCATATATTCTGCGCCATCCACTCTAACACATAAATCATAAGGAATCGCCTTTAGTTGTTCTCCATTTGCGCTATATTCTTTTGATGTATAAATAACATAATTTTCATTAAGCGGTTTTTCCACTTCATAAATCCCTGATATAATGAACGCTTCATCTTCTTCAGATAAGTTAAGTTGAATTTTATCTCCAATAGCGGATTCATAGCGATTTGCAAGCCTTTTATCTATTAAAATCTCATTCTTTTCTTCCGGAAATTCCCCTTCATATATAGGGATTAAGTGCATCTTTGTCTCTTTATCCTCTACATAAGCAAATTGAATCGCATATTCCTCAAATTCAAATGAAGTACCGCGTTTCATCTGTATGCTATCATTAAAAAGCTGCTCATCTTCCAACGCTTCTAGTTCTTCAGCTGTTACATCCTCATATATAACATGCTGTGCTCTGTTTAAATATTCTTCCTCTTGCACCTTATAACCATTTCCAATCAACATACAAACACACGCTAACATAGTTGCTATGGATATCGTTATAATAATTATTATACTTCTTGTTTTTTCTTCTTTTAGGTTTCTTAGAGCTAACGTTCGGATTATTTTCTTATTATTGTTGGCAAACATCTTATGCCTCCTTTGGAGAAGCAGATATAATTCTACCATCTTCAACCCGAACAATACGATCTGACATCTGTGCTACTTCGTCACTATGGGTAATCATCACAACCGTTTGGTTGTATTTCTCACTGCTGATTTTTAGTAGCGCTAAAACTTCACTACTTGTTTTAGAATCTAGATTTCCCGTTGGTTCATCCGCAAGAATAATAGAAGGTTTTGCTACAAGCGCTCTTGCAATTGCAACCCTTTGCTGCTGACCTCCTGATAATTGAGATGGGAATTTTCCTATTTTTTCTTGTAAGCCTAATGTTTTAATCACGTCTTGCACAAAAACCTCATCTGCCTTTTTCCCATCTAGCTCCATTGGTAATAGAATATTTTCATACACATTTAGCACAGGAACTAAGTTGAAATGTTGAAAAACAAACCCTACATTTCGCCTTCTAAAAATCGTCAACTCATCATCTGATAGATTTGCCAACTCCTGTTGATCCATTATCACACTCCCACTTGTGGGAATATCTAGTCCTCCTAACATATTCAGCAACGTAGACTTACCACTTCCTGAAGTTCCTACAATTGCTACAAATGTATTTTCTTCTATTTCTAAATCAACTCCATCTAGTGCTTTTACAACATTTGGCTCTACTCCATAATACTTTTTCAGATTAGATGTTTTTAAGATATTCATGATGTTTTCCTTTCTGTATTCCTTGTTTTTTCTTATTGTAAAACATCATCATTACAGAATTCTCTCAATTTCCCTTGCAAATCTCACAATCTTGTGAGTTTTCACATTCTGATGTTTGGCAATGCTACCTTAAACGTTGAACCTTCACCGTATTTTGACGAAGCTTTAATATAGCCCTTTTGCCTGTGTATAATCTCTCTTGTTAAATAGAGACCGATTCCACTTCCTTCCATTGCTTGTACTTCCTCTTCTCTGAAGAATCTTTGAAATATTCTTTCGTAATTCTCTTCCTTAATTCCTCTCCCTGTATCTGCAACTGTAATTAACGTTATAACCTCTAATGACTCAATCTCTATCTCTATACATCCGTTATCTGAAGTGTATTTCACTGCATTTTCAAGCAAATTAAATAGAGCTTCCGCTGTCCACTTTTCATCATGAAATACTTTCCAAACTTTCTTATCGGGAAGTTTTATTTGTATATTCTTCTTATTTGCCTTAGGTAAAATACTTTCTACAGCCTTCTCAACCGTATTATAAACATCCTTCACTTCTCCTTTCAGATCAATAAGTCCCTTTTCTAATCTAGACATCTTTATCATTGTGTCTGTCAAAAAATCTAGTTTTTCAATTTGACTTCCTATAATATCGTGACATTCCAGTTGCTTTTCTATCGAAATCTTAGGATGATGCAGTAGCTGATGATACATTTTAAGATTAGATAGCGGTGTCTTAATCTGGTGCGAAATATCAGAAATCATCTCTTCTGTCTTGTTTTTTTCGTTTTCTATTCTCCGATTTTTTTGCTGTAAAGCCTCATATACTTTTTTGAGCTTATCACCAGCCTTATCATAAAGAGTCTCTTGATTAAAATGAAATTCTAATCGTTCTTCATTATTTAGCATGCAATCTATTAGTGCAATAAGCGCTGTCACAAATCCGATTAAATTGTGACGTACTATATATCCAAAAAATAAATAAGTGACCCAAAGTACTCCTACATAAATCACCATTCCTATTTTCAACTTTTGAATATCCTCTTCCATATAAAGAAAACCACCAAAGATTATAGTGATTAAAATTAGTAGAATGTTATACCCCTTAAACGAATTCTTTTTCCATGCATTAATCAACTTCCGTCTCCCCTATCCACATATAACCAACTCCATAAATGGTTTTTATATACTTTAATTTTTCCGTCTCTATTTTGCCACGAATGCGATTAATATTTACCGACAATGCATGATCATCTACAAAATTGCTATTTATATCATAAAGCTTTTCCAACATGGTGTTTCTTGTCAGTACAACATTTTGATTCTCTGTAAACAATTTTAGCACTTTATATTCTGTAGGAGTAAATACAATTGACTCCCTATTTAACATAGCCGAAAATGAGTGAAAGTTGATTTCTAACATACCACTCCTGTAATTCATGTGGTTGGCACTACTTCGGTTCGCAATCACTTGCACTTTTTTCAATAAAATGTTAATTGAAAATGGCTTTAGTACATAGTCTTCTGCTCCTACGTTATATCCATTTAATATATCTTTTTCCAAAGTGTTTGCACTCAGAAATATAACCGCAGTTTCTGGTCTTGATTTCTTTATCAGTTCACAAATCTCAAATCCATTTCCCTCTGGCAAATTCACATCTAAAATAGCAAGATCAAATTTCCTCTCTAGAATGTACTTTTTTGCTTCTACACAATTTATCGCTGAATTAACTGTATGTTCTTCTAATTCTAAACTATAACATAGCCCTGCATTGAGAAGGGCATCATCTTCTACTATTAAAATATGCAATGTCCTATCCTTTATCCTCTAATATTATTCTAGAATTCAAAGGCTTCCCATTTATTAGGGAAGCCTTTGAATTCTCATTCTAATTAAATACTTACGTTACGTTCTACAAGTCTATAGTAAATCTTTTCGTAGTTGCTCATTACTTTGACTCGACAAGTAGATTGGCGCAATATCAAATATAGTCTTGCATCCACTTTGCCCTTCTTGATTAATACGATAGGCTGCCCTTGCATAAGCAACCATTACACTTGAAGTAAATTCTGGATTAGAATCTAATTTTAGACTGTATTCTATCACATGCTTATTCTCATTATCAAATCCAGTATTTCCACTACGAATCACAAAACCTCCGTGAGGAATTCCTGCATGATCTCTCATAAGTTCTTCTTTCGAAATAAAATGAACTGTTGTATCATAGTCTGCAAAATAGTTTGGCATTGTTACAATTTCATTTTCAATCTTTGCTCTATCTGCATCTGTCTTCGCAACCACATAACACACTCTCTTATGCTTTTCGCGTGTAGTAAACTCTGGATTACTGCCACTTCTCACCGCCTCTAAAGCTGACTCAACTGGAATCGTATACTGACGTGCATCCTCTACGCCTTCAATTCTACGAATTGCATCCGAGTGTCCTTGACTTACGCCTTTCCCCCAGAATGTATAGTCTGCACCTACTGGTAGAATTGCATTTGCATATAGGCGATTAATAGAAAACATTCCTGGATCCCATCCTATTGAGATAATTCCTACTTTATTTCCTTTTTTTGAAGCTGCATCTACAGTTGCAAAATGCTCATTTATCTTTGCATGTGTATCAAAACTATCTACCACGTTAAAGTGTTGTGCAAATTCAGGTGTCTGTATTGGAAGATCAGTGGCACTACCACCACACAAAATCATAACATCAATTTCATCTTTCATATCTAAAGCCTTATCCATAGAGTATGCCTTTACACCTGGTGTTAGCAGCGTCAATGTAGCTGGGTCTCTTCTTGTGAAAACTCCCACAAGTTCCATATCTTGATTCTGCTTTATTGAACACTCAACTCCGCGTCCTAAATTTCCATAACCAATAATTCCGATTCTAATTTTCATCTGCAATTTCGCTCCTTATTCTTTTTTCTGCTACTATTAATAATACCCCTGTCGTTTCCAAAAGGCAAGTACTGAATTAACACTTTAATACTCTTTTCTAGATTTTTCTGTATTTTTCAAGCATAGTATTCTATATGCTCTATCCATCTATTTACCAATGCCCTTTATTCATTCCCTTACACTGTCTTCCTGCTACTGTTACATGAAAGTATTTGGGATCAAGTATTGAATCCTGAGTGGGTAGGACGTAGAGGTGAACAACTAACTAGAAGTGAGTTAAATCTAGTAAAGTTATTTGGACGCAGAGGACGTATTCTCCAAAATATCTATATTCCTAAAGATAATGGTGAGACTACTGAGATTGATGTTGTTTATATTACTCAAAAGGGAATTTTTGTAATAGAAAGTAAAAACTATTCTGGATGGATTTTTGGTAATGAAATGCAGCGTTATTGGACTGCTTCTTTAGTAAATGGTACAAAAAATTCTTTTTATAATCCTATATTGCAAAATAAAATGCATATTAAGTGGCTCGATTCTTTTCTCAACCACGAAATTCCTCTTTTTTCAATCATTGCTTTTTCTGAAAGGTGTGAGTTAAAAAAAGTGACCATATCAAGTGATGATGTACATGTAATTAAAAGGGATAGAATTTATGCAACTATTAGAAGCATATGGGATTCTAGTCCTGATGTATTGAGTCGAGAAAAAATCAAAGAATTATTTTCCACCCTGCGAAACCTCACCTATGTTGATGACGCCATTAAGGAATCGCACATAGAAAGTATTCAACGAAAGTATAACGCTTCAATAACTAATAAAAATATGAATCATTCTACAGGAATTAATATTCTAACAAACAATAAATTCCAAACCGCTGAAATGCTTTGTCCCAAATGTAATAGCCTCTTAGTGGAACGTGAAGCTAAGAAAGGTACGTTTAAGGGTAGTAAATTCTATGGATGCAGCAACTTTCCAAAATGTAGATATATACTTCCAAATAAAAATAATAACTAAATTTTTTATTTTTTTACACCTCTTGAAACCCTTGATTTTACTGTGCTTAAAGCACTTTTCTAAAAAAAATGTAGCCAAAGTGTAGCCACTCATCTGTTTATAGTGGTTTTTTATGTCAAAAAAAGACTTTCCGATTCCTCGGAAAGCCTTTAGATTTTGTGTTTATGAACATCTCTCAACTAAGTTCAATCTTCGCTAACGCTTGATTTCACTAAGGTTCGTGATGGACTTTCTCACTAAATTCGTGCAAAGCACTCATTAAGTGTTCAATGCCTAGTCTGCAATTGTAGCAACACGTCCAGATCCTACTGTACGTCCACCTTCACGCTTTCTTGGTTCATGAATTGGTGTGTATCTAGAAGAGATTGAACGTATTTGATGGCTTTTATAGATTCTATTCTTCCTATTATTCCTATTTTTTCAAAATTTTGTAGCCAAAATGTAGCCAGTTTATATAGGCATACTATAACTATAATTTTTATGCTTAAATATAATTTCTTTTTTTACTTCTCCGTTGCTATCAATCTCTCTTTTTTCAGACAGCAATAACTTAGCTACTGCTGTGCCCTGCTCATAATCAATCTTATGCTTTTTAAAAAAAGAACAAAGCTTATGCTCATGCTCTACTCTCGGAAACTTGTCTTCGACAATAAATAAATACAAACAATTGATTTCTTCAGTTTCCAGCACTTCGAATTTACATAAGTAGTCTGCTTTTATGTTTGTGTATCTCATATATTGAGCATGATTTATTTTAAATAATACTTTGGAGGACTCTAGCATTTCTTCTATATATTTTAAATTAGTGATTCTTTCTTCAATAAAACACTTATTGTAAAACGATGATTTTTTTATCTGTTCTATTGTGATTTTTTGTCTCAGTATATCTTTATAAATACGTTGCTTGTTTGTCGAAGAATATCGGATATCTTGCAAATGTTGCAAACCGATTAAGTGAAAAAAAGACTCCTCTAAAAATCGTATATGCAAATGATACTCTTTTCCTTGTCTTCCTAACACAATATAATATTCCTTACTCAGCATCTCTTGATATTTTTTTGCAGCTTCATACAAAATATCACTCACTAATTCTCCTCCTAATGTAAATAAAGAGCTTCGTTCAAGACGAAACTCTTTATATTAGCATATTTTCTTTCGGCTATTGCCTATTCAGAATGTGGAAACTATGCAACCCCAACATTGTCTGTATACATCACTTATCTGACTAAGCCATGTACATTAGCGACTAACAGATACTCAAGTTACCTGCTATTACTATTATATTACAATATTTCGAAAAATATGTCAATCTTGAATATTTCCTAGCTTTAATTCAAAAATCTTATCTCTCACATAACAAATATTTTATTTTGCCATATATATTCATAAATATTGCCATGCCTATCACATCTACGATAACTATCCCACCTACAACATAAAGAAAAAACGCAGGTAAAATAGTTTCCATCAATAAAGTAACTAATAGAAGTATTGTAATAATTAACATCCCCACTCCAAATACTCTGCAAATTCTTTTTTTATCATATTTACTTTGCTCTTCATCCGTCAAAGTGTTATAACCTGCAATAAGTCCACTTCCATGTCCCGATAACAAAACAAGAGATACTATAACCAACACAATAATGAGAATCCATACTACCATGTCATCTCCAGTTGAAAAGTCTGCTACTTTCATTATTTATCTCCCTTCGTTACACATATTTATTCTTCATACCTATTCTAACACTACATACTCCTTTTGTACATCGTGGTAGTTATTTTTATCTATTGATTATCACACCTTCAAGCATTTTGCTTGGTGTAATAATACTCTTTTTTACACAATTCAGGATTGCGCACTCCATTTATCTCATATGTAAACAGTCTATAATCAGAAAG
>CAYJHQ010000005.1:64526-101637 GCA_964369775.1 uncultured Lachnospiraceae bacterium | reverse complement strand
TTTATACCAATAGGAGTATACCAAATGAATACGAACGAACTCATCAGTAAAGGTGCCCTTTATTTTTCTAATATTCAAGAAGGTTTTGATTCTTGTAAGCACCAGATACTAAATTTATCTGTCCAAGAGGCCTATGACTACTTCTTAGGATTGTTATCTAGAAAGGATTGTACAAATGCCTATGTTGATTTTTACTTTTTTTCCTTAACGAAAGATCAGCAAGAAACTGTTTTATCTCATTTATCAAAAGAGGATTGCGCATTTTTGTTAGAGTTGGGTGGACAAGTACTCAATAATAACGAAATCATTTTCCCTTTATCCGAACCTTTACTTCGCATTGTTACAAAATTAAATGATAGTGCACAACTATTCTCTACCATTTATTTTATAGACTCGCAACCCACCACATATTGGGGTAATTATAACCATCAATACGTCTTGTTTCATTAAAGAAAGGTTGGTGTTTCATGCAAGAATTAATAGAAAAGCTAATAGAAACTCGTTCCCTTAGCAAACTAGAATGGATACAACTTATTGATAATCGAACGCCAGAACTTGCCGAATACATCTTTGAACAAGCAAGAGAAACGAGTAAAGAGTATTACGGGAATAGTATTTATATTCGTGGCTTAATCGAATATACCAATTATTGTAAGCAAAACTGCTATTACTGTGGTATCCGTTGCGAGAACCGTAATGTAACACGATATCGCTTGTCCAAAGAAGAGATACTGGACTGTTGTGAAGCTGGCTATGACCTAGGTTTTCGCACCTTTGTGTTGCAAGGTGGTGAGGATCCTTATTTCACAGATGAACGAATGGTTGATATTGTATCTGCTATTCGACAAACCTATGACGATTGTGCAATTACACTGTCTCTTGGTGAAAAGCCCTACGATTCATATCAAAAGTTATTCGATGCAGGTGCCAATCGCTATTTACTTAGACACGAGACGCATAATGCTTCTCACTATTCTCTACTGCATCCGCCTTCATTGCGTGCAAAAGACCGACAGCGTTGCCTATCTTATCTAAAAGATATCGGTTATCAAGTCGGCACTGGGTTTATGGTTGGTTCTCCCTTCCAAACAACAGAGCATTTAGCAGAAGATATGATTTTTATTAGAGAGTTAAATCCACAAATGGTAGGAATTGGCCCTTTTATTCCCCATAAAGATACACCATTTGCAGAATATTCCGCAGGTACTTTTGGATTAACCTGTTATCTGTTAGGTCTGCTTCGCCTAATGATACCGACACTCTTGCTTCCATCTACCACAGCTTTAGGAACGATTCATCCAGAAGGGCGTGAATATGGAATTTTAGCTGGTGCTAACGTTGTAATGCCTAACCTTTCACCACTAGATGTTCGTAAGAAATATTTACTATACAATGATAAGATATGCACAGGTGATGAAGCTGCTGAAGCAGTTGAATCTCTCACTAAAAAAATGAACAATATTGGATACCAAATCGTAAAGGCAAGAGGGGATTCCAAAAATATATAAGGAGGATTTACCATGTATAACCCAAAATCAAAAAAAGCAACAGAATTTATCAGTCATCAAGAACTCCTTGATACTTTAGCATTTGCTGATGAACATAAAAATGACACTAAGATGATCTCTGAAATTTTAGAAAAGGCAAAATTACGAAAAGGCCTCACTTATCGAGAAGCTTCTATATTACTAGTCTGTCAGAACGAGGAGCTGAACCAAGAAATTTACAACCTTGCCAAGCAAATCAAACAAGATTTTTACGGCAATCGTATTGTAATGTTCGCTCCTCTATACCTATCCAACTATTGTATCAATGGATGTACTTACTGCCCATATCATTTAAAAAACAAGCACATTACTCGAAAAAAACTCTCGCAAGAAGAGATTCGTCAAGAAGTAATTGCCTTACAAGACATGGGACATAAACGCCTTGCTTTGGAGATGGGCGAGGATCCCAAAAACAACTCTCTTGAATATCTCTTAGAGAGTATCAAAACTATTTATGATATCAAGCATGAGAATGGCGAAATTCGCCGAGTGAATGTTAATATTGCCGCTACCACAGTTGAGAATTACAAGAAATTAAAAGCTGCAGGAATTGGAACTTATATCTTATTCCAAGAGACCTATCATAAGGAATCTTACCAAGAACTTCATCCAACTGGTCCAAAAAGTGATTATGATTATCATACCGAGGCAATGGATCGAGCAATGGAAGCAGGTATCGATGATGTAGGAATCGGTGTACTGTTCGGGCTAGATAAGTATCGCTATGAATTTGCAGGTCTTTTGATGCATGCTGAGCATTTAGAAGCCACCTTTGGAGTTGGTCCGCATACAATCAGTGTTCCGCGTCTATGTGATGCCGATGATATCAACAAAGAGGATTTTAGTAACGGCATTAGTGATGATACCTTTGCAAAGATTGTTGCTTGTATACGTATATCCGTTCCTTATACCGGAATCATTGTATCTACTCGCGAAAGTAAAGCCTGTCGCGAAAAAGCTCTCGACCTAGGAATTTCACAAATCAGCGGTGGATCCAAAACAAGTGTTGGTGGCTATGCAGTACCTGAGCCTGAGGGTGAAAATTCCCAACAGTTTGACTTAGAAGATACACGGACATTGGATGAAGTAGTTCATTGGCTTATGGATCTTGGCTATCTGCCAAGCTTTTGCACCGCTTGCTACATCGAAGGTCGTACCGGAGATCGTTTTATGTCTCTATGTAAGAGTGGGCAGATTCAAAACTGTTGTCTTCCAAATGCATTGATGACTTTAAAAGAATATTTGATAGACTACGCTTCCGAAGAAACCCGTAAAGTAGGTGAAGCATTAATCGAACAAGAACTTGCTACTGTTCCAAAGGAGAAAGTTCGCCAGATAGCAACCGACAACCTAAAAATGATAGAAGAAAATAATCGCAGAAACTTTAGATTCTAAAAAACATAAAAAAGAGGGGGCTTATTATGAGTTTAAATAACACACCGTCATCAGAACGATTACACATCGGAATATTTGGAAAAAGAAACGCTGGAAAATCCAGCGTTGTAAATGCCATTACTGACCAAGACTTAGCAATTGTATCTGATGTAAAAGGAACCACTACTGACCCTGTTTTAAAAGCCATGGAGTTGCTCCCTCTAGGACCTGTGGTTATCATTGACACACCTGGACTAGATGACGTTGGGGATTTAGGGCAACTCCGAATGCAAAAAGCTTATCAAGTGTTAAATAAGACTGATATTGCCATCCTAGTTGTCGACTCCCAGGCTGGTATGACAATAGAAGACAAATCAATTTTGAATCGAATCAAGAAGAAAAACATTCCTTATATTGTTGTTTATAACAAATCTGATCTTATGGAATCAGCACCTATCATGGATGAGATTTTTGGAATCTGCATCAGTACAAAAACGAAACAAAATATCATTGCACTAAAAGAAAAGATTGCTTCTCTAGCTTATGTTGAAACAAATTCCCAAAGAATCATCGGGGATTTAATTTCACCAGGGGATTTTGTGGTCTTAGTCATCCCTATTGATTCCGCTGCTCCAAAAGGACGATTAATTTTACCACAACAACAGACCGTTAGAGATGTGCTAGATTCTGATGCTGTATCCATTGTTGTAAAAGAAACTGACTTGAAAACAACACTTGCAACACTTGGAAGAAACCCAAAAGTTATAATTACTGATAGTCAAGCTTTCGCACAAGTATCCAAAGATACACCTGAAGACGTATTGTTAACTTCTTTCTCCATCCTTTTTGCTCGTTACAAAGGCAACCTAGATGAATTGGTAAAAGGCGCTAGCATGTTAGATTCTCTAGCTGATGGGGATAATATTTTGGTTTGTGAAGGATGTACTCATCATAGGCAATGCGATGATATTGGAACTGTTAAACTCCCTAGGTGGATAAGTAGTCACAGCAAATGTGAGTTAAACTTTGAATTCACAAGTGGCGTAGAATTTCCACTTGATATCAGCAAATATAAGCTCATCATCCACTGCGGAGGATGTATGCTCAACGAACGTGAGATGAAGTATCGCATCCACTGTGCAAAAGATGCCGGAATTCCAATTACAAATTACGGGACTGCAATTGCACATATGAATGGAATATTAGAACGAAGCTTAGAAATCTTCAAATAATATTATTAAATTATAAGTCTGGGACTTTTCTATCTTATATTGAAATGTCCCAGTTATTTTTATATGTAGCTTTACCTTCTAATTTTATTAGATCGTCTTGGGTTTCAAATTCTTCAACCACACCATCTCTCGAAGGAAGTGATGTCCAAGGTTCAATACATACATATGGCGCATCTGTATTCGGCATATGCCAAAAACCGATATAGTCCATATCTTTATACGTCACCGTTACACTCCTGCTCCCTTTATCTGATTTTAGCTTCACAGTACGATCTGCATTTTTCAATACAATTGCATCTCTATCAAATAAATTATGTTTTAGCCTTAACCTTTTTCCATTTTCCAATTCAAAAGGTGATACGTCTCCACTTACGTAACAGGTATCCGTAAATTCAATTTTATCTGGTGTTGCCTTATTACTAAATTCTAAATAATAATCCTCAAAATCTATTCCCGCTTCTAAAGGAACATTAAATCCTGGATGGCCTCCGATACCAAAGTACATTACCTCTTTACCTTTATTCTCCACTTGGAAGCTTGTACTTAGCGTCTTTTCCTTTAGTTCATAAGTGATTCGGAACGTAAATTGAAATGGATAACTCTCTAGTGTTGCTTCCGATTCTTCTAATAAAAATACAATTTTCACATCACTTTGCTCTTCTACTTTAAATTCCGCATGTCGCGCAAATCCGTGTTTTGCTAACTTATACACTTTACCGTTGTAACGATAGCTATCTTCTGTTAATCTAGCTATATACGGAAATAAAACTGGAGCTTTTCCACTCCAATAGTTTGGATTCCCTTGCCAAAGATATTCCGTGCCTTCATTATCTTTTAGCGACGATAATTCTCCACCTTTACTTTCTAATTCTACGTGCATATGTTCATTACTAATTCTATAAATCATATTTACTTACTCCTTTTCCATTGGATAGACGATTCCCCAATCTTTTCTTAATCCATCCATTATCTCCATAATTTTAATAATTTCATCATGCGGCATTTCACTACACTCTATTTTTCCTTCTTCGATTGCTTTTTTGCATGCAATCACCTGATATTCAAACCCTGTGATCTGCGTAGGCACTTCTTTTCGTTCCATTAATACTCTATCTGGCGTATAGGTTTCAATCACATCAATATTGTTAATATTCTTTGCGATTATATACCCTTTTGTCCCATGAATGATTCCATATTGTTCTGTAGCTGCTAATGCATTGCACTGTAGATTTGCCATTACACCGTTCTTATATTTCAAAATAATAGCCGCTTGATTGTCCACTCCTGTCTCAAATTTTGTACAAGTAGATACAATCTCTTCAATATCATATCCTAAGAACATGCATGCGAAGTTAAGAGAATATACACCTAGGTCAAGAAGTGCTCCCCCTGCTAGTTCAGGAGCATACATACGCTTGATATGCGTCAGTGGATACCCTAGATTCGCACTAAGGGATTTCACTTCACCTATTTCTCCGCTGTCAATAATTTCTTGAATCATAGCTCTAGAAGGCATGTATCTTGTCCATATCGCTTCTGCTACAAGTACTTTTTTTTCTTTTGCTAAGTCTAATAATTCTTTTGCTTCTTTTACATTTACTGTAAATGCTTTTTCGCATAAAATTGGTTTATTATGACGAAGTGCTATTTTCCCATGCTCATTATGATGCGAGTGTGGGGTCGCTACATAGATTAGATCCACGTTCTCATCTATTGCTAGTTCTTCATAGCTCCCATAAGACTTTTTAAAATTAAACTTTTCTGCAAATTTTTTCGATTTTTCTAAATCCCTTGATGCAATTGCATAATTTATTACGCCATCCATCCCATTAATAGTTGTTGCCATCTTCTCTGCTATCATCCCAGCACCAATAATCCCTACATTCATTTCACGTCTCTCCTTTTTTGTATTTCCAAGTTACTATTACTTCCATTATAATACCTTTTTTCATACTTATTCAAGGTATTCTTTTCTTTTCACTTAAATAGTGGTATAATACGCAGTATATGTGCATTCTTGCACGAATCAAACTTATTGGAGAGTAATTATGAATACAAATGATTTAACTCTATTGACAGATTTTTATGAACTTACTATGATGCAGGGATACTTTAATCGTCCAGAGAACGAAACTGTAATCTTCGATGTTTTTTTTAGGACTATTCCTTGTGATGGCGGTTATGCTATTGCAGCTGGACTTGAGCAAGTGATTGATTATATAAAAGGACTTCACTTCTCTTACGATGATGTAGATTATCTAAGAAGTCTCAATATCTTTAAGGAAGACTTTTTGCACTATATCAGTGGATTCCATTTTAGTGGAGACATTTATGCGATTCCTGAAGGAAGTGTCATCTTCCCAAGTGAGCCAATCATTAAGGTAATCGCGCCTATCATGGAAGCTCAATTGATTGAGACTGCACTTTTAAATATAGTAAATCACCAATCACTGATAGCCACAAAAGCTGCTCGAGTAGTATACGCTGCTTCAGGTGATGGCGTCCTAGAATTTGGTCTTCGCAGAGCGCAAGGACCCGATGCAGGATTATTCGGTTCTCGTGCTTCTATTATTGGTGGATGTATAGGCACTTCGAATGTGCTAGCTGGTAGAAAATTTGATGTTCCTGTTCGAGGTACACATGCTCACAGTTGGATTATGAGCTTTGCAGATGAATATACTGCTTTCCAGACTTATGCCTCCCTTTATCCTGACTCTTGTTGCTTACTTGTGGACACTTATGACACAATTAAATCTGGTGTTCCAAATGCAATTAAAGTCTTTGATCAATTAAAAGAAACAAATCCTAATTTAACAAATTATGGGATTCGGCTTGATAGCGGAGACCTAGCATATCTATCAAAAAAAGCTCGTGCTATGCTAGATGCTGCTGGACATTTTGATGCTTATATCTCCGCATCAAACGATCTTGACGAACACTTAATCCACGACTTAAAAATACAAGGTGCTGCAATCACTGCTTGGGGTGTGGGAACTCACATGATTACTTCTAAGGATTGTCCTTCTTTTGGTGGTGTCTATAAATTAGCTGCTATTAAAAATGAGAATGGAGAGTTTATTCCAAAGATTAAGCTATCTGAAAATTATGAGAAAATAACTAATCCAGGCAACAAAACAGTTCATCGTATCTATGATAAAAAATCTGGAAAGCTACTGGCCGATTATATTTCTTTTGAAGACGAAGTTTTAGATTCCACAAAAGATTTATTACTGTTTAACCCTGTAGAAACATGGAAAAAAACAAAGTTAATCGGTGGTACCTATACCACCAAAGAATTACTCGTTCCTATCTTCATTAATGGAGAATGTGTTTATAACTCACCAACAGTTATGGAAATTTCAACATATTGTACTAATGAGAAAAAGACTCTTTGGGACGAAGTACTTCGACTGTCAAATCCTCATAAAGTATATGTTGATTTGTCAGAAAAATTATATAAAGTTAAAAAAGAACTCCTCGAGACAATGAGTATGGGAGTGTAATGGATTAGAAAGGATTATAATTATGAAAATTGTAGTATTAGCTGGAGGACTTTGTACGGAAAGAGACGTTTCACTTGCTTCAGGTGCAGGAATTTGTCGTGCTCTTCTAAACAGAGGACATCAAGCCTTATTAATAGATGTATTCATGGGAATATTTTATGATGGGGAGAATCTAGAAGAACTATTTACTCTTCCTGGTGCCAACTTAGAAATCGCAAATAAAATCAGCACCGTAGAACCAGACTTAGAGCTGATCAAGGCATCAAGAAAAGATCAATCTCCTTGCATGATTGGTGAAAATGTCCTTAAACTTTGCCAACTTGCAGATATCACCTTCCTAGGTCTACACGGTGGAATCGGAGAAAACGGTCAATTACAGGCAACTTTTGATGTATTTGGTATTAAGTACACAGGACCAAATTACCTTTCAAGTGGTATTGCTATGGATAAAGATTTGACGAAACAAATTTTCAAAGCTAATGGGATCAAAACTCCTGGCGGTGTTCTCTTGCATAAGAAAGCACAAAACCTCTCTCTCAATGACTTAGGCCTCTCTCTACCTGTAGTGGTAAAGCCTTCTATTGGTGGTTCCAGTATTGGTGTGTACTTGCCTGAGACAGAATCTGAGTATTACGAAGTTGTAGAAAAAGCATTTGAATATGAGAATGAGGTTTTAGTAGAACCTTTTATCTCCGGTCGTGAATTCACTTGTGGCTATATTGATGGTTCTACATTGCCAATTATCGAAATCATTCCAAAGTCTGGTTTTTTTGATTATGCGAACAAATACCAAGATGGTATGACTGAAGAAATTTGCCCTGCCCCTATTGACGTTTGTTTGGCAAACCAAATTTCTGAAATCACCAAAAAAGTTTGTAGTTCTTTAAAAATCGATGTCTATTCACGTGCTGATTTTATCGTTACACCAGATAACGAAATTTATTGTTTAGAGGTAAATACTTTACCTGGTATGACCTCTAATAGCTTAATCCCAAAATCTGCTGAGGCAATTGGAGTCTCATATGAGGATTTATGTGAGTTAATCATCGAAAAATCATTAAAAAGATATCAATAAATTATAAAGGATGTAATATTATGAAGAATATGACACTTAAGGAAATAACTGCTGCCTGCAAGGGAACCTACTTTGGAAACCCTGACTTTTTACAAAAAGAAGTAGCTGGAGTAGCTATCGATAGTAGAAAAATTAAAACTGATTTTTTATTTATTCCTATAAAAGGCGCACGCGTGGATGGACATGACTTTATCACTTCTGTTATAAGTGCTGGTGCACTTTGTAGCCTTTCCGAAATAGAGCTACCAGAAGCAGACTTCTCTTATATTCTTGTTGACTCTTGTCTACAAGCTCTTAAAGATTTAGCAGAACACTACCGCAGTTCTCTGAACATTAAAGTTGTCGGGATTACAGGTAGCGTTGGGAAGACTAGCACTAAAGAAATGGTAGCGTCTGTTCTATCACAAAAATACAATGTTCTAAAAACCCAAGGCAATTATAATAATGAAATCGGACTCCCGCTTACAATCTTTAATATAACTGATGAACATGAAATAGCTGTTCTAGAAATGGGCATCAATCAATTCGGCGAGATGACCAGACTTTCAAAAATTGCCAAACCAGATGTGGCTCTTATTACAAATATAGGATTGAGTCATTTGGAATTTCTCAAATCACGCGAAGGCGTATTACAGGCAAAAAGTGAAATTTTCACTTTCCTATCACCCGAAGGAACTGTCGTTTTGAATTATGATGATACTATGCTTTCAAAATTGCCAAACATCAACGGAAAACAACCTGTTTTCTTCGGTTGCTCGGATGAATCACATATCCATGCTACCGATATTCAACCAAATGGTCTACGAGGTACTAACTGTAAAATCAGTTTAGCAAGCGGAAATACTATTGAAGCCAAGATTTCAATACCCGGATCACACATGGTGCCAAACGCACTTGCTGGCGCTGCTATCGGGGAGTTGTTTGGATTAACTTCTACTCAAATTGAAGATGGAATCTCCTCACTAGTTCCAGTTTCTGGTAGAACAAATATTATTGAAACTGACTCTCTTACAATTATTGATGATTGCTACAACGCCAGCCCTGTATCTATGAACTCTTCTTTAGATATACTCAGCACTGTAGAAACACGTAAAATTGCAATTCTTGGTGATATGGGTGAATTAGGAGACGCTGAAGATGAGCTTCACTACGGAGTTGGTATCCATGCTGCATATAATCATATCGATATTATTTGCTGTGTAGGACCTCTATCTTTAGAGACTTATACCGGTGCTGAAAAGTCAATTGCTCGTGAACCTCACTTAAAGCACTGCAAAGCAATATATTTCAATACAAAAAAGGAGTTACTTGCTAACCTTCCGCAACTTTTAAATAAAGAAGACACCGTTTTAGTAAAAGCTTCTAATTTCATGAGATTTAGTGAAGTTGTAGAACTTTTAAAAAATACAAAACTATAAGAAAAGGATGAATTAACATGACTTATGAAGTACTGGCACTTGACTTAGATGGTACATTGACTAATTCAAGAAAAGAAATTTCACCAAAAACAAAAGAGGCAATTAAAAAATTACATTCCGTTGGAAAGAAAGTTGTTTTAGCTTCTGGAAGACCAACACATGGTATCCTTCCACTGGCTGAAGAATTAGATTTAAAAAATAACGGTGGCTACATTCTACCTTTTAATGGAGCTCGTATCATCGATTGTCGTACCAATGAAGCAATCTACAATAAAACTGTATCTCATACCCATCTTGCTGCAATATATGATATAATCAAAGAAACGGACGCAAATTTAATTACATACACAGATACTGAGATTATCAGTGCTTTCGAAGTCAACAAATATACTGAGATTGAATCTCAAATTAATAAAATGCCGATCAAATCTGTAGATAATTTTTTATCTTACATTGATTTTCCAATTAATAAATTGGTAGCTCCTGGCGATCCTGAGCTATTATTAACTCTAGAAACAAAGTTTAAAGAGAGATTCCACTCAACTTTAAATATTTTTCGTTCAGAGCCTCATTTCCTAGAAATTATGCCAGCTCAGATTGATAAAGCCCACTCTCTTTTAAAACTGTTAAACAACATTGGATTTACTAGTAATCAAATGATTTGTTGTGGTGATGGCTATAATGATATTACAATGATAGAATGTGCTGGTCTTGGTGTTGCTATGGCAAATGCTCAAACCGAAGTAATTGAATCTGCTGATTTTGTAACTGCTTCTAATAACGAAGACGGAATTGCTCACGTAATAGAAATGTTTATGCTTTCATAAATAACTGTACTCAATTCAAGAGGAGGGAAAATATGAGTCTCAATAGTAATGATTCTTTGCCACTGATTGACCCTAGATTCAATGTATTAAGTCATATGCAGTATACAATTGATTTAAATGAAAAAAAATTCACAAAAATGTGTATGACCGAAGTTATTAATGCTGATTTAATGATTGCTACCTTTGGCGAAGAACGCTATCTAAGAACTTGCAGTGAAATTCTTGCTTCTGGCAGTGAAGCGTACAAACAACTTGGTCTTGATAAAATTCTACATGTCTACGCCCATACATATAAACACTTTATGGTTGTAGCAAATGATGCTATTTCAGATGAAGATTTTCTAAACTTAAATAAAATTTCACATGAGCAATATGAACTGTCAAGATCCACTCAAACAGATCTTGGTGGTATATCTCGGTTTGTAGTTGTCTTTGGGGAAAATTTAATTGATCGCGCCAAAAGTGCATACTATGTGCATCGTAACTCACAAAACAATTTTATTATAGAAACTAATGAAAGAGATTTACTTTTAGACGAGCGCGCACAAGATTTAGAAATATACGAATTACTTCATTATGCAATTAATAATGATAAAGTAGTACCTTTCTACCAAGGAATACGAAATAACTTAACCGGGAAAATAGATAAGTACGAATCATTAATGCGCGTGATTGATCAAAATGGAAAAATTTATGCTCCTGGCTATTTTCTTGAAAGTGCTAAAACTTTAAAACTCTATATTTCGCTAAGCAAGATAGCTATAGATAAGGCATTGAAGGACTTTGAGTTTCAAAATTATCAATTGAGCCTTAATATTTCTTTATACGATATCCAATCATCTGACTTAAGCACATGGCTATTAGATAGATTGAAAAGGCTTAATGATCCTTCAAAAATCATTGTTGAATTTGTCGAAACAGAAAATTATAATAATAATAATGATTTAATGAACTTCTTGAATGAAGCTAGAAAAATAGGTTGTAAAATAGCTGTAGATGATTTTGGCGTGGGTTTTGCTACATATACATCTATCGTCTCATTAAAACCAGCAATTATCAAAATTGATGGAGATATTATAAAGAATCTCGCTAATAATTATGAGAGTAAAATCATTGTTGAATCAATCTGCTACATGGCTAATTTAATATCTTCTGAAGTTGTTGCTGAGTTTGTTGAAAACGAAGAGATCCAATCCTTGATTATTGAAAATAACATCCACTATTCACAGGGTTACCATTTCTCCAAACCTCAACCTTTTGAACAGCTTAATCTCAATAGTAATTAAATCTATAAAGTCAACAAAAGGCGAACCTTTGTGGTTCGCCTTTTTCTATTTCATCATACGTGAAATTTGGATACAAGATGGCTTAAAAGTTCAGCCTGCGCTGATAATTCTTCGTTTGCTGAAGCCCCCTCTTCCGTTGTTGCTGAATTGTTCTGCACTATAATACCAATTTGTTCAATCACTTCTAATAACTCTTGGATTCTATTCGCTTGCTCTTCAGAAGATTTTGCAATTTTCTCAACTGAATCAATAATCTTATTCGCGTTCAGCTCAACCTCATAAAACGCTTGACCTGTGCTCTCTGCTATACTAGTTCCTTTTTTTATTGAATCAAGTGACTGTTTGATTAATATCGTCGTATCACTAGCTGCTTCTGAAGATTTTTGTGCTAAGCTTCGAACTTCATCTGCAACAATTGCAAATCCTCTACCTGCTTGACCTGCTCTTGCAGCTTCAACAGCTGCATTTAATGCAAGAATATTGGTTTGAAACGCAATATCTTCAATCGTTTTTATTATCTTATCAATATGCGTCGAAGAAGTCTTTATCTCTCCTATTGCTTGCAATAATTCGTTCATTTTACTTGAACTATCACTGATAACTTCGCTAGTCTTCTTCCCAAATTGATTTACCTCTTTTGCTATATCTGCATTTTGATTAACCTTTTTCGACAATTCCTCCATTGTAAATGAAAGAGATTCTATACTAGTCGCTTGTTCACTTGCACCTTGTGCCAGTGACTGAGAGCTTGCTGATAAGTTTGCTGAATCTGCTGCTACTTGCACTGATGCATCTTTCACATTCTTCATCGTGTGACTAATATCTTTAATGATCTTCTCAAACGATTCTTTGATAGTCTCTAAATTTCCCACATATAGCTCATCACCTGAGACTTTCAATTTGAAATTACCTTTACTCATCTCAAACAATAACGTTTGTACCTCAACTATCAGCTTCTCTAGCATCTCTGACATCTCATTAAATCTGTTCGCCAAGTCACCTATCTCATCTCGACTCTTTACTTCTAATCGTTTTTCAAACGATCCGATTGCTATGCTATCAGCTACCTCCAATACGCTCTTTAATGGACTTAGCCATCTCCTAGTAACTGAAATCAGAATAAATAGTGATATAATTAAAGCTGCTGCTGCAATTCCTACTAATATAAAAGAAAGTCTTGTAGCTTCTGAAAGCAAATCACTGGTATCCAAGCCATTCTCCATCCACCAAGTTACATCTCCAACTACTATCGGAGTCATAAATACTGTCTGCTCTCCGATTTCTTGCTGAAAACTCTTTCCCTTTTCCATATTTTCCTTAAAGAGTGCTCTCTCGCTTTCACTCTTAATATAATCCGTATATGATTGCCCAAATGCATTCTCATCTTTTGTATTTACGATATAATTTCCATTATGATTTATCACTGTTGCATACATACTCTCGTAAACTTCTGAAGTAGTACCTACTGTCTGCAGCGACTCTAAGTTAATATCTGCAGCCACCACCCCTACTACAACACCTTCCACTATAAGTGGCGTTGAAAATGTTACGATATGCTCCCCTTCATAGACAAAAGGTTCTGTTATATACTGTTGCTTTGTCTCCATAGGTATTCTATAATAATCCTCATTAAGATAATCTTCACTTAATTGAGCACCATAACTGTGATTGGTTGCAATTTCATAATCAACATATAAACTGTATAACTCAATCGCTTCATCAAACGCATATGGTGCAAACATCAATGTCATGGCGGATAAATCCTCATTACTTACAAGCGTACTCCAAAAAGTATTAAGAAAGTACTTTTCTGCATCGCTAGAAGTCTCATCTACCATAGTTTGATATACTTCACTGTATCCTTTTTCAACCTCATTACCTGTACTTTCACTTTCTTTTATCGATTGAAGATATATCTGATAGTTATAATTTGTATAATCTAAAATATCTATATTAATTCTAGCTGCTGATGTCAATGTATTTTGAATTTCTTTGGCATTGCTCGTTGCCATAATTTCAAATTCATTACTGACGTTGCGTTCTACAATTGATGTTGTAACTATTGAACTCGCTGTTATAAGTACTGTAAATACAACCACCAAAACAATAGCAATAGCCGTTGCAATCTTTGTTGACACTGTCATACGTAATCCTGTTTTCATACTATCTCCTTCTTCTCTTTCGACTCTCACTACACTCCAATTTTAGCATTATTGAGTATAAATTGCAATGGAAACCGCATGTGGGCTTGCGATATTTCCGTATTATTGCTATGATATTTAGTATATAGAAAAAGGAGTTAATGGATATGAAATTTATCTTTATTATGAACCCAGCTGCTGGAAAAAACCGTAAAATTCTAGATTTGATCCCCACCATCCAAAAAATATGTAAAAAAAAGAATTTAGACTACTCTCTTCACCTTTCAGAAAGTGGTGAAGATATCATACGCCACTGTAAAACTGTATGCGAATCAATATCTACTCCACTTCGCATCTTCTGTTGTGGTGGCGATGGAACTATTAGCCAAGTCGTTAATGGATGTCAAGGATTTAACCATGTTGAAATAGGGATTTTCCCTATGGGAACTGGCAATGACTTTATTAAAAATTTTGACATCCCAATTAAAAATTATTTAAATATTGAAAAACAATTAATTGCTCCCTCTCAGCAAATTGACCTTATCAGGTACAACAATCATTACTGCATCAACATGATCAATATAGGCCTAGATGCACGAGTTGGCATGGATATGCCAAAATTCAAAAAATACCCACTAGTTGGTAATAAGACTGCCTACAACTTGTCATTACTTTCTAACCTCACTAAAAAACTCGGAAGACATCTTGAAGTTTACATTGATGATAAACTTACTCATAAGGGAGAATTTGCACTTTGTAGTATTGGGAATGGTATTTCATGTGGCGGTGGATTTTACATCACTCCTTATGCAAAAGTAGATGACGGATTATTAGATGTCTCTTTGGTTATTGTACCTCCGCGATTAAAGTTGAAATCAATCATTGCTCATGTAAATAAAGGGACACAGTTTGAAGAAATCCCTTCTAAGAATTATATGGTAAAATACCGTTGTAAATCCGTACGCATTGTTGCAAAAAAGGTCATGCCTTTCGTCAACGACGGTGAACATGACCTCTTTCAAGATATACAATTTGAAGTTGTTTCAGATGCTGTATCTATCATTTGCCCTCTTTAATATCTTCGCCGTAGCCTTCGACGAAATCTGATAATTTTTGCAATGTTTTAATTAATATTGCTGTTTCGCTTTCACTCAGATTATCGACGACTGCTGCGGACATCTGCTGATGAAATCGCTCATGATGTGCATAAGCTTTTTTTCCTTTTTCAGTCAGTTGTATATAGACTACTCTGCGATCTTTCTCACTTCTATTTCGCACAACATATTTTTTATTTACTAGACTATTCATCGAAGTCGTAAGAGAGCCCACAGTAATATTCAATTTTTTTGCTATCGCAGACATATTGTTGTTTTTCCCCACCCCAATCACTTCGATGATATGCATATCATTCGTCGAGATATCTGTGAATTCATCCGAGATTAATACTTTCTCTTCTAAATCCCATATGTCATTAAATAATTTTACCCACATACTGTTAATTGCTTCGTGTGAACTCATGGAACTTCTCCTTTGTTTTACAACTCTACTCTTCGATTAAAGAGTCTATCACTTCTTTTACTGTTTCAATCTCTGTAGCACAATACGCTTTTTCACCACAGAATAATAAGGCTTCATCTGTATTTCCCACAGCCGCATTAATCAATGCATCTGTGATACAGTATGGAATCTCCTTTGGATTGCATTTGTGCAAACACCCCAAACATTTCTTAGGTGCTATCCTTTCACCAGACATAACCTTTTCCATAAATGGATTCATCACAGCCCTTCCAGGCATTCCTACTGGACTTTTTACTATTTGAACATCTTCTTTCGTTGCTGCCAAGTAAGTCTTTTTATAGGCTTCACTAGCATCGCATTCCTTTGTTGTTACAAAGCGAGTCCCGATTTGCACCCCTTGCATCCCTTGGTTCATAGCTTCTTCCATATCTGATTTTGTATAGATTCCACCAGCTAGGACAACAGGGATCTGACAGTCATATTTTTTCTCATATTCCTGCACTGCTTTTTTTATCGATTGAACTTCCTCTTTGTAGGTCTCATCATCAAATTTTTCCAACTGCACTTCATTAAATCCAAGGTGACCTCCTGCTTTTGGTCCTTCAATCACTACCATATCTGCAGTTCTATTGTATTTTTTATCCCAGAACTTAAGAATAACTTTTACAGATTTTTCAGTGGAAACTATCGGTGCAATCTTTGTTTTGAAACCTTTTACATATTCCGGTAAATCTGTTGGAAGCCCTGCACCTGATACAATAATATCAGCTCCGGCTTTTACTGCTTCCTTCACATATTCCGAATAATTTTTCAAAGCCACCATGATGTTAAATCCAATAATCCCTTTTGGTGCAATTTCTCTAGCTTTTGCTAGTTCTTTTTTAAGTGCTTCAATATTCGATTGAAACGGATTCATTTCAAATTCTGGCTCTTTAAAGCCGATTTGAGCAGCTGATATCAATCCAATTCCGCCTTCTCTTGCCACTGCTCCTGCTAAACCTCCAAGACTTACGCCAACACCCATTCCACCTTGCACAATTGGCACTCTCGCTGTAAGCTCTCCTATTACTAATGGTTTATATTTCATATTCTAACCTCACTTGACCACACGCTTACATGTTACGAAATCTCTTATATCGCTTCTCGATTAATTCTTCTTGTGTATATTGAGAGTATGTTTCGATAAATTTCTCAATTTCTTTCGAAAGTCTACTACATACGATGGATAAATTTGCTTCCGTGTAATGTTTTGGTTCACTTATTATTTTCTCTATCATTCCCGCTGATTTCAAGTCATTAGCAGTCATTTTCATCAGCTTTGCTGCTTCTTTTGCTTTCGAACTATCTTTCCACAAGATAGCCGCATATCCCTCTGGCGACAAAATAGAATATACTGAATTTTCCAACATCCATACTTCATCAGAAGTCGCTACTGCTAACGCTCCACCACTACCACCTTCTCCAATCACAATTGAAAGCACTGGGACTTTAAGACCTGACATCTCATATAAGTTCCTAGCAATTGCTTCTCCTTGTCCGCGCTCTTCTGCCTCTAACCCACAAAATGCGCCTGGAGTATCTACTAAGCATAGAATTGGTCTACAAAATTTCTCTGCTTGTTTCATTAGGCGAAGCGCCTTTCTGTACCCTTCTGGAGACGGCATTCCAAAGTTTCTCTTTATATTCTCTTTGGTGTTTTTCCCTTTGGCTTGAGCAATTACTGTTACCGGTCTTCCATTTAGTCTTGCAACACCACCAATAATTGCTTCATCATCTGCAAAAAGTCTATCTCCATGAAACTCTATAAAATCAGTAAACATAGTTTCTATATATTGCTCTCCAACTGGTCTATCCTTCATTCTAGACAATTGAACTCTATCCCACGCATCTAGTAATGTATCCTTTGTCTCTGTATCTTCTAATCTGCTAACACTCTCTACGTTTTCTAGAGATGAAGCATAGTCTTTTTTATGCAACGATAGAATCTTTGCCAATTCATCTTTCATCTCGTCTCTTGCAACAATCTTGTCTATAAACCCATGCTCTAATAAAAATTCTGAGCGTTGGAATCCTTTTGGTAACTTTTGACCTATTGTCTGCTCAATTACTCTTGGTCCTGCAAATCCTATCAGTGCTTTTGGTTCTGCCAAGATAATGTCTCCCAACATAGCAAAACTTGCTGTTACACCACCTGTGGTCGGATCTGTCAAAACAGTGATGTATAGATTTCCGCTATCGCTATGTCTTTTTAACGCTGCAGAAGTCTTTGCCATCTGCATAAGAGAAGTAATTCCTTCTTGCATTCTCGCTCCACCCGAGCATGTAAATATGATAAGTGGAAGGGATTCTCTTGTCGCTCTTTCAGTTGCTCGCGTAATCTTCTCGCCTACAACCTCACCCATACTTGCCATTAAAAATCTTCCATCCATCACCGCGACTACTGCTTTAGTCTCACCTACTATTCCACATCCTGTAATTACAGCTTCATCTAGGTTGTTTTTTTCTCTTAGCATTTTTATCTTATCTTCATAACCTGGGTACTGAAGCGGGTTTTTCGTATCCATCCCAGTATCCCACTCTTCAAAAGAATCTGGTTCCATTATCATTTCTATTCTTCTGAAAGCATGCATTCTAAAATAGCCACCGCATTTTGGACAGATATAGTGATTCTCTTTTACTTCATCCGTAAAGATAGCTTTTCCGCACTTGTTGCATTTACGCACCAATCCATGTGGCACCTCTGGCTTATCTTCTGTATTTGTACTTGGATTTTCTTTTGCTTCATCTGTCTGTTTTATCGAGACATACTGCTTAGTTGTTTTTTTAAACATTTTACTTAAGTTCATATTCACCTCTACTGACGATTTTTAGTTTCAGAAATCTTTTCGATAAATTCTACATCGATATCACCACTTACAAAGTCTGGATGATTGATGATATCATATTGATAGTCAACATTTGTATCAATTCCTTCGATTATAACTTCACCTAAGACACAGTTCATCTTTTGAATCGCTTCAGCTCTGTTTTTCGCATGAACAATAATCTTAGCTAGCATAGAATCATAATAAGGTGGTACTGTATACCCACTGTAAATCGCTGCATCGATACGAACTCCTTTTCCCCCCGGTAAGTACATATCTGTAATTTTCCCTGGCGAAGGTCTGAAATTTTTCAAAGGGTTCTCTGCATTGATTCGACACTCGATCGCATGACCTGTGATTTTTACATCTGCTTGCGTATATGATAATTTTTGTCCATCCGCTATGCGAATTTGCTCTTTGATTAAATCAATCCCTGTTACCCACTCTGTCACTGGGTGTTCTACTTGGATACGTGTATTCATCTCCATAAAGTAAAAAGCTCCTGTTTTTTCTAACAAGAATTCGATTGTTCCTGCATTCTCATACTTCGCTGCTTGTGCCGCTTTGACTGCTGCTTCACCCATCTGAGTTCTCAGCTCATCTGAAAGTGCAACTGATGGTGCTTCTTCTATCATCTTTTGATGATTTCTCTGCACCGAGCAGTCTCTTTCTCCTAAATGGATAACATTACCATATTTATCTGCTAATATCTGAAATTCAATGTGACGTGGTTTTACTACGTAGTGTTCAATATACATTGTGTTATCACCAAAAGCTAACTTGGTCTCTGTCTGAGCTGTCAGAAATGCATTTTCAAACTCTTCTTTGCTATGAGCTACTCTCATTCCCTTACCGCCACCACCTAGAGCTGCTTTTACGATAACTGGATATCCCACCTCTTCTGCGATTTTAGCGCCAGTCACTTCATCAAAAATAGGTTCTTTGCTTCCAGGTATAACTGGAACCCCTGCATCTACCATAGTATTTCTAGCTATCTGCTTATGACCCATTCGCTTGATTACCTCTGCATCTGGACCAATGAAAGTAATATTACACTGTTGGCACAACTCTACAAATTTGCTGTTCTCTGAGAGGAAACCAAATCCTGGATGAATCGCATCTGCTCCTGATATCACAGTTGCACTGATTATACGTTCCATATTCAAATAACTTTCTGTAGACGGTGCTGGCCCTATACAGACTGCTTCATCCGCTAACTGCGTATGAAGTGCCTCTTTATCTGCTTCTGAGTAGATTGCAACTGTCTCAATTCCCATCTCTCTACAAGCTCTTATTATTCGAACAGCGATTTCTCCTCTGTTTGCAACTAAAACTTTTTGAATCATATCGTCTCCTTTGCTCGGTCTAGCCTACCATAAAGGTAAGTTCTGCACTTACCACGACTTTTCCATCTACACTTGCAGTCGCTTCTCCTACACCGATTGGTCCCTTTTGTTTGATAATTTTTGTTTCTAACTTCACCTTATCACCTGGTGAAACTTTTCCTCTAAATTTACACTTGTTAATTCCGCCAAAATACGCAACTTTCCCTTTCATGTGCTCTTGACTAAGGATTGCTACCGCTCCTACTTGTGCAAGTGCTTCCACAGTTAACACTCCTGGCATTACCGGTTCTTGAGGGAAGTGGCCTTTAAAAAAGTCTTCTCTAAATGTCACACACTTATATCCGATTGCATACTCTCCTGGCACATAATCTTCTATGTAATCTAATAATAAAAATGGATGTCTATGAGGTATAATCTCCTCGATCTCTTTTACTCCTAATCTCATACCCTGCTCCTATCCAATGCGAAATAACGGTTGCCCGTACTCTACACCTGTTGCATTTTCAACTAATATTTCTGTTACTACTCCATCAAAATCACTCTCGATTTCATTCATTAACTTCATCGCTTCTACAATTGCAAGTACTTGACCCTTTTTCACGGTATCTCCAACTTTAACGTAAGTATCCGCACCTTCAGATGGCGCTGCATAAAATGTCCCAACAAGAGGAGATACTACTACATTTCCTTCGGCTGCTTCACTAACTACTTCTGTTGCCGTTGATACAGCTTGTGCTGCAACAACTGTCTGTGATGATGCTACTTGTGTCGCCACTTCTTGAACAGCTATTGGAGCTTGTATATATTGAGCTACTTCTCCTGTTTTAACTAGGATTTTTGTCTCTCCTTCTTCGTATTTAAAAGTAGTAACATTTGAATCCGAAACTGTCTTAATCAATTCTAATACGTGTTCAAATTTCATATTCATTCCTCTTTCTTATGCTTTAAATTTTTTCAATAATATGGATGCATTATGACCACCAAATCCAAGTGAATTGCTCATAGCATATTCCACTTCCATCTCAACTGGCGCTCCAACTACATAATCCAAATCGCACTCTTCATCTACATTTTCAGTTCCCATTGTCTGGTGTACAAATCCTTCTTGAATAGATTTTGCACAAACCACACATTCAACACCACCTGCTGCTCCTAATAGATGTCCTATCATGGATTTCGTAGAGTTGACTTTTAAATTCTTTGCCGCCTCTCCAAACGATGCGTGAATCGCTCTCGTTTCAAACAGATCATTGTGGTGTGTACTTGTTCCATGTGCATTAATATATGTCACTTCGCTAGGACTTACGCCAGCTTCTTCCATAGCTAAAGTCATAGCTTTTGCTGCTCCGCTTCCATCTTCCATAGGAGATGTTATATGATATGCATCACAAGTTGAGCCATACCCTACTATCTCAGCATAAATCTTTGCTCCTCTTGCTTGCGCACGCTCTAATTCCTCCAACACCACTACTCCAGCACCTTCTCCGATAACAAATCCACTTCTGTCTTTATCAAATGGTCTCGAAGCCTTAGATTTATCTTCTTCTGTTGTCAATGCTGTAAGACCTGAAAATCCTGCTACTGCTACTTGTGAGATACAACTCTCAGATCCACCTGCAAACACTACCTCTGCATCTCCATATTGAATTGCTCTAAATGCATCTCCAATAGAGTTTGTTCCACTAGCACAAGCAGTAGTGACACTTGTACATTTCCCTTTTGCCCCTAATTGAATCGCAACGTTTCCAGCTGCCATGTTTAGAATCATCATTGGCACCATTAAAGGATTCACCTTAGCAGGTCCTTTATCCTGAATTTTTTCATAATTCTTCTCTACAACGTCTAAGCTTCCAATTCCCGAGCCAACAATTACTGCTACTTTAAATGGATCTTCCTTTTCCATATCGATTCCTGAATCTGCCATAGCCTCTTTTGCTGCTGCTACCGCATACTGCGAAAATGGCTCCATTCTCTTTGCCGCTTTAAAGTCCATATGTTCTTTTGGAACAAATCCTTTTACCTCAGCTGCAATTTTTACTTTATATTCTGTAGTATCAAATCTTGTAATGTCTTCTACTCCGACTTTTCCAGCTTTTATTCCTGCCCAAAAGTCTTCTACATTATTTCCGATTGGAGTAACTGCACCTAACCCTGTAATCACTACTCTCTTCTTCATCTTTATCTCCTTTACTCAAGACCATTCGTTGAACAATTTTTATTATATGGCCATTCCACCGTCTACATGAATCACTTGACCAGTAATATACTTCGCTTTATCTGATGCTAAAAACACTGTCATGTTAGCAACATCTTCTGGTTCTCCAAAAGAACCGAGTGGAATTTGTTTTACTACAGTTTCTTTCACCGAATCACTAAGTGCATCTGTCATCTCTGTAGAGATAAATCCAGGCGCTATAGCGTTTACTGTAATATTTCTCGATGCTAATTCTCTAGCTGCAGACTTTGTCAATCCAATTACACCTGCTTTTGATGCAGAGTAATTCGTTTGTCCAGCATTTCCCAAAACACCTGAAACTGATGACATATTAATAATCCGCCCAATTCTTTGTTTCATCATAATTTTAGTAGCAAAACGCATGCAGTTAAATGTTCCTTTTAGATTTGTATTCAACACTTGATCATAATCTGCTTCCGACATTCTCATTAAAAGTCCATCTTTTGTAATCCCTGCATTGTTTACTAAGATATCGATTCTTCCAAATTCATCCACTACGTCTTTAATAAATTGCTCGCACTCTTCAAACTCTGAGATATTACATCTGTATGTGATTGCTTTTCCGCCATTTTCTTCTATGATGGCTTTCACTTCTTCTGCTTTTTCTTTAGATCCATTGTAATTTACCACTACAGTAGCTCCATTTTTAGCCATTTCAATTGCAATCTCTTTTCCAAGTCCTCTTGATGCCCCTGTAACTACAGCTATTTTATCTTTTAACATCTTAACTCTCCTTTAATTGTCCTACTACTTTATCTACATCTTCTAAAGTTTCTATATTGTAGACTTTTGCAGTTCTATCAATCTTTTTCATAAATCCAGATAATGTTTTTCCAGGGCCGATTTCAACAAATGTATCTACTCCCTCTTCCATCATCCTTCTAATGCTTTGCTCCCAACGAACTGAAGCCGATACTTGTTCTTCTAATAATGACTTCGTTTCATTAATATCATTTACATACTCTGCTGTCACATTCGTTACGTAAGGAATCGTCAATGTTTCAAACAATACATTTTCTAATACTTTTCCTAATTCTTTTCCTGCCTCTGTTAGCATCTTTGAGTGAAATGGACCACTTACATTTAGTGCGATTACTCTTTTTGCTCCCGCCTCTTTCAACTTTTCTGATGCTTCTTCTACAGACTTTGTCTCCCCTGTAATTACAATTTGCCCCGGGCAGTTATAATTTGCAATAGATACTCCTGCTATAGAAGCAATCGCCTCCTCAATAGTATCTCCATTTAGTCCAAGAACCGCTGCCATAGCGCCCTCTCCAGTCGGAACAGCCTCTTGCATTAAAAGACCTCTCGTTCTCACTGTCTTAATAGCGTCTTCTTTTGACATTCCTCCTGCTACTGAGATTGCGGAATACTCTCCCAAACTAAGTCCAGCTGTTACATCTGGCTTAATACCTTTTTGTAACACTACTTCTGTCATCGCAAGGCAAGTTGTAACTAATGCTGCTTGCGTATATTCTGTTATATCTAATTTATCATTTTCTTCAAAGCATAATGCTTTCATATCTATATCTAGCAATTCTGTCGCTTTATCATACACAACTTTTGCTATTTCACACTGTTCATAAAAATCCTGTCCCATTCCAGCTTTTTGTGCGCCTTGTCCAGGATAAATAAATGCAATTTTACTCATACAAGTTGCTTCCTTTCAACAATCCTTCTGCTTCGCAAACCATAGACACAATTAAATCTTTCGCACTTATTTCTTCTTTTACTAGTCCAGCAATCTGTCCTGCCATAATGCTTCCATATTCTGTATCACCTTCTACTACTGCATTTCTAAGCGCTCCAAGTGTTAGCTTCTCTAATTCTTCGAATGGTGCACCTTCTGCTTCTAGCTTTAAGTATTCTTTCGTTTGCTTATTGCGAATTGTTCTTACAGGATGACCTGTCGATCTTCCTGTTACTCTTGTATCAATATCTTTTGCCTTTATGATAAACTTCTTATAGTTTTCATGAACAACTGATTCTTTCACAGTCACAAAGCAAGTTCCCATCTGTACTGCTCTTGCACCAAGCACAAATGCTGCTGCAACTCCTCTTCCATCTGCCATACCTCCGGCAGCTATAACTGGGATACTTACTGCATCTACCACTTGTGGCACTAATGCCATAGTCGTAGTCTCTCCGATGTGTCCTCCTGCTTCACAGCCTTCAGCAACTACTGCATCAGCCCCGCATCTTTCCATACGTCTTGCAAGTGCAACGGAAGCTATTACAGGAATCACTTTTACTCCTGCCTCTTTCCACATCGCCATATATTTTTCTGGGTTACCTGCACCAGTAGTTACTACTTGTACACCCTCTTCTGCTATAATTTTTGCTATTTCATCTGCTTCAGGGTTCATAAGCATTAAGTTAACCCCGAATGGTTTTTCTGTAATTTTTTTTGCTTCTCTAATTTGTTCACGTACCCATGAAGCCGGTGCTCCACCAGCTCCGATGATACCTAAGCCACCGGCTTCAGATACGGCGGCCGCAAGATGATGTTCAGCAACCCATGCCATTCCGCCTTGAATTATCGGATATTCTATTCCCAGTAATTTGGTTACCTCTGTCTTCATAATTGCAACCTCTTTCTTTTTTTATTTGTTTTCTTGAATATATTTCATTACATCGCCAACAGTAACCATTTTCTCTAATTCTTCTGTTGGAATTTCTACACCAAACTCATCTTCAAGTGACATTACCATTTCAAATAAGTCTAATGAATCTGCTCCTAAATCATCTTTAAAAGATGCTGTCTCTACTACTTCTGATGGATCTACTCCTAAACCTTCTGCTACTAATTCTTGAATTTTTTCTAACATAATTTTGTCTCCTTTTAATAAATTATAATTAACTTTTATGTAATCCGGTATTCCCGGTAATTACTACTTCCACTCTAGGTATGTTGCTCCCCAAGAAAGGCCTGCCCCATATCCAGACATAATCAATTTCATACCTGGTTTTAATTTACCTTGTTTGTTTAGTTCATCTAGCAAAATTGGAATACTTGCTGATGAAGTATTGCCATATTCCATCAAGTTAACTGGAATCTTATCTGCATCTATCTTTAGTCTTTTGGCTACAGTTTCAATCATTCTTTTATTAGCCTGATGTAATATAAATAAATCTATCTCTTCTGCCGCCATCCCCTTCTTATCTAATAATTCTTCAATACAAGATGGGATTTTTCTTGCCACAAATTTAAATACTGCTTGGCCATCCATTTTTAAAAAAGTATTTTCTTCTATTGTATTTTTTTGGTGCCTTGACTCACAGGTAAGCGCTACGCCTTTTTCTCCGTCAGAATAAAGAACCATCGGTGCTACATCTCCATTTTCTGCTTCTAGCACTGCTGCCCCTGCACCATCTCCAAATAACACACAAGTTCCTCTATCATTCCAATCCAATAGATTTGAGAGAGATTCTGATCCTATCACTAAGACTGTCTTTGCTACTCCAAGCGCAATGTAAGACTGTGCTGTTGTATAGGCAAATAAAAATCCTGTACATGCTGAATTCAAATCAAAACAAGTTGCGTTTTTTGCGCCGATTAACCGTTGCACCTCACATGCTGTACTAGGCATAATCACATTAGAAGAAATGGTTGCCACAATAATCATATCTACTGCTTCAGCTTCTATCTTTGCATCTAATAGCGCTTGTTTTCCTGCTTCTGCTGCCATACTCACCGTTGTTTCTTCTTCTGCAATATGACGTCTAATAATTCCAGTTCTTTCACGAATCCATTCATCACTCGTATCTACAATCTGTGCTAATTGATTATTATCTATTACTTTTTTAGGAATTGCAGAACCTGTTCCTTTTATTACTCCTATCATAATGTGCCCTTTCTGCATATTTAAACAAGTCGTCAAATTATTTTATGTTCAAATACTTTTACTTTCAAACTATATCACACTCAAAACAAAAGCGCAACGCGTTTTTCCTCGAAAAAAAGAGTTATCGAGTATTTACACTCAATAACCCTATTGTTTTCTATATTTATAAAATTTCTATAACCTGAAATAGTTCTTCATAAATATGGTCTGCTAGTTCTTTGATTTCTTGTGTTGGTCTTACCAAATCCGGAATCATAATAGTCACCATTCCTGCAGCAACTGCCGATTCAACCCCTGCTGGTGAATCTTCAACTGCGATACACTCCTCTGGAACCAACCCGATTTTCTCGCAAGCTTTTAAATAAATCTCTGGATGTGGCTTTGCTACGCTTACTGTATCTCCAAACACCGTTGCATCTAGCATCTCAAGCATTCCACCCGTCTGTAATAGTTGCGTCGCATGGAGTTTTCTAGAAGATGTTGCTACCCCTAACTTATATCCTTTTGTCTTAGCATATTGTACGACCTCTTTTGCACCAGGCTTTAATGAAATCCCTTCTTTATCTGCAATTTCCCAATACGCTTCTCTCGTGTACTTATTGAATAAATCCATAGGAAAGTCTTTTTGTACATGCTCTTTAAAGTACTGCTCCCTCTTTGTTACATTGTAGCCAATAGTGTTGTATATGTGATCACCGAAGTTATCACCATACCCTAGCCTCTTCCCCGCAATGTTCCAAGCTCGTTGAACGATTCTCTCTGAATCAAACAGTAGCCCATCCATATCAAATATCAACCCTTTAATTGTTCTATCTCTTTTCATTTTTCTCCTCCTTTCGCATGAAACAATTTTCAGATCTTTTATATGGATTTATCTGTAGGCACAACTAATAAATTCGCCTACTATAAATTACACGCAAACTGTCGATAGCTCATACTATCTATTCTACTATTAATTCTTTTTGTTCTTCGCTCTTGAACTTTCCTATGTATTCGAATCGATCATTTGCATATTTTTGAATCTCATCATTCAAAGTCAACATGCGATCATCTAGCGCGGAAACCATCTGCGCGCATTCTTTTAAATCATCTGTAATATATCCAGGGCAATTCCCTTCAAATTTATAATAAATCTTATGCTCCAAACTCGCCCAAAAATCCATTGCTATCGTGCGAATCTGTATCTCTACTTTCGTATCCACCACACTATCCGAAAGGTAAATCGGAACTGCTACTAACATGTGGTAACTCTTATATCCACTCTCTTTTGGTGATTTGATATAATCTTTGATCGATACCACTTTTAAATCACTTTGCTTGCCGATCATCTCGGCTAAGGTGTAAATATCTGATGTGAACGAACAGATTAATCTCACCCCTGCAATATCGTTCACATGACTAATCATATTTTCAATTGTGGTCTCATAACCATATTTTTTCAGTTTTTTCACAATGCTTTCTGCTGTTTTTATCCTTGTCTTGATATGTTCAATCGGATTGTATTGATGGACGTGCTGAAATTCATCGTTCAAAATTTCTAATTTTGTTCCCACTTCTTTTAATGCTGCGTTATACAAAAAAATCACAGTCTTCCAACTATCTACATCTTCATAATTCTTAACTGCTTCTTCTAAAATCATCTCTAACTCCTCTCATTCGAAGACTGCTTAATTCATGGTTGTAGTATATCACACTTTCTTATTTTTGTCACAAATTTTATAGTGTTTTTTCTTAAATTTCTGAAAACACTTGACAAACTTCTATATTTTTTTACAAATCCAACTTCATATCACCATTTTTGATTATTCCTGCTTTTCTCATTCCCTCAGAACATGCCACTGTCAGTATCGCTGGGAGGATGAATAGCATAATCATAATTTTAAGAAGTACCATTACATCATCTTCACTTTGCACCATAGTTTGAAATGCCATTATCGGACCAATTAGTCCTGCTGTTCCCATTCCTGATCCAGTTGCATTGTTTTGTATCTCTATAAGCATTGTAGAAACTGGTCCTAGTACTGCACTAGAGATAATGGCTGGTAGCCAAATAATTGGTTTTTTCATTATGTTTGGTACCTGTAACATCGATGTACCTATCCCCTGTGCTAACAATCCTCCGATACCATTTTCTCTAAAACTAGCCACTGCAAATCCTATCATATTGCAACAACAACCTACTGTTGCTGCTCCAGCCGCAAGCCCTGATAAATTTAGTATCACTCCTATTGCTGCCGAACTAATTGGAAGAGTCAAGAACATCCCCATCAGTACTGCTACAATAATCCCCATTAATAGGGGTTGTTGCTCTGTTCCCCAATTTACTAAAGCCCCTAACTTCATCATAAATGATGAAATAGGCGGTCCTAGAATCACCCCTACAACGGAACCTACACCTATCGTAACAAGAGGTGTAACAATGATATCTAATTTTGTTTTTTTCGACACTATATGCCCAACAGTAATTCCAGAAAAAGCAGCAATAAATGCTCCCAGCGGTTCTCCTGGCCCCCCATAAAGTACTGCTCCTTCTGCAATTAATGCGCCACTCAATATAGAAGATGCGTATGCTCCTACCATTCCTGCTACAGCTGCAGAAACCAATACTAATTCGCTCTCTTTATACTTCGCCGCCACACCCATTCCAATACCTGCTCCAGTTAAAGAAGCTGCCACTTTTCCCACAAAGAAAATCAAATCTCCCCATTCGCCTCCAACAAATGTTCCAATTTGTTGAATGATTGTGCCCATTATTAGTGTAGCAAACAAACCTTGCGCCATCCCACTCAAACCGTCTATAAAAATGTGTTTAAAGATATTCGTTATTCCTTTCATCCTCAGCCCTCCTAAAAAATTCTGTACTTACTATATCATATAATGGTATAATTGCAAACATACTATAGCAAAGGATTTCCATCGAAAGGAAGATGTTTAATATGAGAATATGGGGAAAATTATTTAAAGATAGTAGAATGTTAGCCGATTATACGGTTGAACTCAACAACAACCAAAGCCGTACAGAAAAGGTATTTCAAGCATTAGACGAGATGTGTTATGAATTCGATTTAAGCAAACCTATCTGGTTAGAAAATACAATTTCTGAATTTAGGAGACATGACAAATGTCGATTTACCTCCGATAATTTTGTAGATACAATTGAATTTGATTACTTTGAATTCCACGTAATAGAGGAGTAGCCTAAGCTACCCCTCTATCTATTACACTGCTCTTTCAATTACTTCTTCAGCAATATTTCTTGCATGATCTGATATTCTTTCAAGAGAGATTAATGTATCTAAATACACAACCCCTGATTCTACATTACACTGATTTGCCACAAGGCGTTTGATGTGCTTTGCTCTAAGTTTTTCTTCTAAGTCATCTGCTTTTGTCTCGAATTCAACTACTTTTAACGCCTTATTCTTGTCTGCTGTCTCATAAGCATCTACAGCATAGACAAAACTATTCATACACACGTCAATCATTTCTTCAAGCTCTACCTTCGCTGTGTCTGAGAATGTAATATTCTTCGCTTTCAATGCTTCTGCAAACTCTGAAATATTCTCACAGTAATCACTTACTCTTTCCATATGAGCAACAATAGATAGTAGATGTACTGTATCTTCATGTTCTCTATCGCTAATTTGTAGACCACTCAATTTTACCGCATAATCAGTGGTTGCAGAGCTAATAATATCTATCATTTGCTCTTTCTCTTTAATTTCTTCTATAGATTGTGACTTTTTATCAAATAGTACTGTTTTACTAAGTTCTAGCATCTCAGTAATAATCTTACCCATGCGAACTACTTCTCCCACTGCTGATTGTAATGCTATTGAAGGTGTTTGAAGCATACGATCGTCTAGTTGCACAGGTTTTGTCTTTGTACTCTCTTCTTTTAATCCACTCATCTTCTTCGCCATCTTAATGATAAGACCTGATGCTGGGAATAATAGTATTGTGGTCGCCACGTTAAATGCTGTATGAACGATACTAATCTCCGTAGTTGTAATATTTCCCGCTCCCATTCCTGGGTTGATGATTTGGAAAAATGCTATCGCTCCTATTGTAAATAATGTAGATCCAATTATATTAAACAATAAATGCATATATGCTGCTGTTTTTGCTGTTTTTCTCGCTCCGACACTTGAAAGCATCGCAGTGATACAAGTCCCGATATTTTGTCCCATAATGATATACACTGCTGCACTAAATGGAACGAGTCCTGCCACTGCCAAACTTTGTAAGATACCTACTGATGCTGATGAACTTTGGATTACCGCTGTAACGATTGCCCCAGCTGCAATTCCTAAGAATGGGTTTTGTCCTAAAGTTACGAATAGGTTTGTTATTGCTTCTGATTCTCTCAGCGGATATACTGCATCTGACATCGTAGAAATCCCTACAAATAATAAACCAAATCCTATTACAATACTTGCAATATCCTTGCCGTTGCTCTTCTTCGCAGTTAACATCACAATAACCCCGCACATAATTGCAATCGGCGCTAAAGTCGTCGGACTTAAGAAGTCCATCCACTCGGCTGATGATACCAGCCATCCAGTTACTGTAGTACCAATGTTAGCACCCATGATAACACTCATGGCTTGCACAAGGTTCATAACCCCAGCATTTACAAATCCTACAACCATAACTGTCGTAGCCGATGAACTCTGAATTACTGCTGTAATAAATGCTCCTAAACAGACTCCCATCAATTTGTTCTTAGTTAAAATCTCTAGCATCGATTTCAATTTTGATCCCGCTGCATTTTCTAATCCTCCAGCCATAATGTGCATCCCATAGATGAACATACCTAGACCACCTAAAAATCCTATAATTATGCTTACATAATCCATTTCTTTTCTCCCGTGAATTTTACTTGGTTTTAACACCTTCTTTACATTAGCACTCTCGCCCTCAAATTTCAACATTTTTTTACAAAAGATTCTTTAAATTAATAATTAATCTATTCTTTTTTATAGTATTCAGTTATAATAACCTCATTAATTTGTATTAGGTAGGTAAACTTTATGAATTCGTTAAAAAAGCTAGGTCTATTCCACACATTCATCTCTTTAAAGGGAAATCCTAAATGGTCATTGATTACCGAGCCTCTCTGGTATATTCCTTTTGCATTATTTTCTCCCTTTGCTTCATTATATATGTATCAATTGGGACTCACGAGCGCACAAATCGGGATTACCATCTCTGTAGGGTACTTTTTACAGGTATTCTTTTCTTTGATTGGAGGAGTTATCACAGACAAACTTGGGCGAAGAAAAACCACATTTATATTTGATACTATCTCTTGGTCTATCCCTTGTTTTATATGGGCATTCGCTGATACCTTTTGGCTCTTTTTACTAGCGAGTTGTATTAATGCTGCTTATCAAATTACAAACGCTTCTTGGAGTTGCTTATTTATTGAGGACTGTCCAAAAAAACATTTGACCAATGCTTTTACACTAGTTCACTTATGCGGGATGCTCTCTGTATTTTTTTCTCCTATTGCTATCTACTTTGTAGACCGATACTCCGTTATAGAAGTAGTTTCCGTTATATATTTTATTTCCGGAATCTCTATGACAGCAAAATTTATTTTGCTCTTTATCTATGGCAGTGAAACTACCATCGGTGAGGTTAGAATACTCGAGACAAAAAACACTTCTTGTTTATCCCTTTTAGCAGGGTATACCAGTGTGATAAAACGTATTTTTACTTCTGGTAATATGCTGTTTGTGCTATTTTTCATGTCACTTTCTAATATCATATTGATTACAACTGCAAACTTCTTTTCCTTATATATTACAGAAACGCTAGGAATTTCTGATGATTTTGTAGCTATATTCCCTATGATTCGGACTTTGATCATGTTGGTGTTCGTCTTACTTTTACAAGATTTTTTACAGCGGATAAAAATGAAGAATTCCCTCTTGTTCGCTTTCATACTATACATTCTTAGCCACCTGGTTTTGTTGTTGACTCCTGTACATAACATTTATTTCGTTTTAGCATATACCATTTTAGAATCTGTTGCTTATGCTATTGTAATTCCTAGAAAAGATGCCTTGATGGCTTTCAACGTGGATGTTGAAGAACGTTCAAGAATCTATGCTATCTTCAATGCTGGAGCCATTGCACTTTCCGTTCCATTTGGCTTTATTATTGGTAAATTATTTGACTGGAACACTACTTACCCGTTTATCTTGAATTTATTTTTTTTCCTCATCTGCATTATCATGGTTTCTTTTGCCAAATCAGTAAGTACTTATGATCAAAACACGCAGGACAATTGACATACTTTTTCAATGTGTTAAAATTAACTTAACACAACAGAAAGGCAAGGTGAAGTGAGTATGTTAGAAAATAGAATTATTTGTAACTGTATGAATGTTTCCGTAGCTGATGTTGAAAAAGTGTTGGATACCAGTAATAAGTTTCATGAGGTCGAAAATTATTTTTCTGTCATCCAAGAGCAGACAAACTGCAGCACCGGTTGCGGTGGTTGCTACGACGATGTGATGGATACCATCTCAAAAATTATCTATGATTAAGGGACAACTATACAGTTGTCCCTTTTTCTACATTCCTTTTGCTTTTGTCGCACATGCCTTCATCGCTTCAAACACTGCACTTCTCATTCCTTTTTCTTCTAATACTCTCACAGCCTCAATTGTAGTTCCTCCTGGCGAACACACCATATCTTTTAGCTCTCCTGGATGAATTCCTGTCTCTAGCACCATTTTAGCACTTCCTAATACTGCTTGTGCAGCAAACTTATACGCTTGCTTTCTCGGCATCCCCTCTGCTACTGCTGCATCAGCCATTGCTTCAATAAACATATAAACATACGCTGGTGAACTTCCACTGGTACACGTTACTACATCCATTAGGTGCTCACTTACCACTTCTGTTTTTCCAAATCCATTTAAAATTGTGCATACTTTATCTAATTCTTCTTTTGTTACATTTTCATTTGCACACACTCCTGTCATTCCCTCTTGTACCATGGCTGGTGTGTTTGGCATAGTTCTCACTATCTTTATTTCTTTCCCAAACTTCTCTTTTATCCATTGTAAAGTTTTTCCCGGTGCAATCGTCACGATAATCTTTGATGTTGTCGCATACTCTTTAATTTCTGTTATCGCAGCCTCATAAAATTGTGGTTTCACTGCTAATACTATAACCTCTGCTTTTTCCACAACTTCTATATTCGATTCTGTTACGCAGATATTTAAGTTCTTCTTCGCACACTCTCTACTTGCTTCTATTAAGTCTGACGCAATAACCTCATCTGCTTTACAAATTCCATTTGCAATAATTCCTGAAAGCATAGCTGTCGCCATATTTCCACAACCTATAAAACCTAATTTCATCTAGTCTCTCCCCTCTCTAATTAAACGACTGCTCTGTTCGATTTATAATCTCATCTTGCAGTTCTTTGCTTAAATTCCTAAAGTGGTCGCTATATCCTGCAACCCTTACGATTAAGTCTTTGTATTCCTCTGGATTTTCTTGGGCCTTTAATAACGTCTCTCTTTCAATTACATTGAACTGAATATGATGTCCGTCCATATTAAAATATGATCGCACCAAATTCCCCATATGCTTTAGCCCTTGTTCCCCTGCAACTACACTTGGCGTAAACTTTTGGTTTAATAATGTCCCTCCTGTAGTTAGGTGATCCATCTTTGAAGCCGATTTCACCACAGCGGTAGGCCCATTAGTATCTGCACCTTTTTCAGGGGAAATCCCTTCCGATACAGGCTTATGAGCCAATCGGCCATTTGCGCTAGCCATCATGACCTCTCCAAAATATACGTGGCAGGTAGTCGGTAGCATATTGATTCTGTAGCTTCCACCTTTCGTATTCTTTCTTCCTGTAACTGTATCTCTGTAGTAAGTAAAGACTTCTTTCATAATGTCATCTGCATAATCATCATCATTCCCATACTTTGGTGTACGATTACGAACTAAGTTCAAGATTCGCTCATGACCTTCGAAATTATCTTCTATCGCCCTCATCAATTCTTCCATTGTAAATTTCTTCTCTTCAAATACATTATACTTCACTGCGCAAAGCGAATCTGTAATCGTTCCAATTCCAACCCCTTGTATATAGTTTATATTATATCTCGCTCCACCTGCATTGTAATCCACTCCTCTTTTAATACAATCATTGGTAACCACTGAAAGAAATGGAACTGGCATATATGTAGCATATATCTTTTCAATTACATTACTTCCTCGAATCTTGATATCTAAGAAGTATGCGATTTGTTTTTTAAATGCATCCCATAATTCTTCATAAGATTGGAAATCCTTTGCATATCCCAATTCCAGCCCTAGCTGCTTCTCTGACACTCTATCGTATCCATTATTCAAAGTCAGTTCAAATATCTTTGGTATATTAAAGTATCCTGTTAGAATATAGGCTTCTTTTCCGTATGCTCCTGTCTCAATGCAACCACTTGTTCCACCACATCTTGCATCTTCTAGAGTCTTTCCTGCATTCATTAGTTCCTGAATAATTGCTTCTGTGTTATAAAATGCTGGCTGCCCCCACCCTTTTCTAGATATATCACAAGCTCTATGCAAAAACTTCTCCGGCGTTTTTCTACTGATCTGTACATTGGAGCTCGGTTGAAGAAGCTGCATTTCATCCATACAATCTAGGATTAGGTAACTCACATTGTTCACACCGTTAGCCCCATCTCTTGAGATTCCACCTGTATTGATATTTACGAAATCCGTATATGTGCTACTTTCTTTTAATGTAACTCCTACCTTTGGTGGCGATGGTTGGTTGTTAAATTTAACCCAAAGACATTCTAATAACTCCAAAGCCTTCTCATCATCAAGTATTCCTAACTTTGAATCAGTTTCATAAAATGGATTCAAATGTTGATCTAGTCTTCCTGGCGAAAATGCATCCCAAGGATTTAATTCTGTCGTTACTGCTAGGTGTATAAACCAGTACTGTTGAATCGCTTGCCAATACGTCTGAGGCTTATGCGCTGGAACCACATCACAATTTTTTGCAATCTGTAGTAATTCATTCTTTCTCGTTTCATCTTGTTCCTGACTCGCCAATTCCCTAGCATAAGCTGCATATCTTTCTCCAAGGATAATCAGAGCCTCACAAGCCACTGCCATAGCCTCTAATTGCTCTTTTTTACTCAATGCTTTTTCATCGTCTAAGAAGTCTAGATTTTCTATTTCATCTTCAATTTCTTTTATGTAATCTAACATTCCCTTTTCATAAAATTCATGAGAACCTACTGTATGCCCTGGCCCTCTCTGCTCCATAAACTCCGTGAATATACCTGCACTGTACGCTTCTTTCCACTCATCTGTCATATTGTTTAGGATTTTATTGCGAACTGCACGTTTTCCCCAGAAAGGAATAATCTCTTTAGCTTGATAGTCATAATCCTCTGTTTTAACTTTAAAGTTAATTAATTCCCGATCATTCATAATATGCATATCTTCTATAGTATGGCAACAAATCTCTGGAAATGTTGGAGCTGATTGAGGTGCATCTCCTTTTTCTCCCACGATTAATTCATCTTCACCTAAATATAATGTCTTTTCGGCAAAATAATTCTTCAATACCAATGCTCTTAGCATAGGAATCGATACACTACCCTCATATTCCTTATACACTGCAGTTTCAATTTTGGCTCTCTCCATATCGATGTGTGCCACACTTGCTAAGCTTAGCTCTCTTAACCTTTTCACTCTTTCATTCATTCCACGTCTCTCCATCTGATTACCGCCTATCTTTTTCATTATTTAGTTATCAATTCTTGATGTTGATTAGATTCGAAAGTTATTCCGAACTTATATATTTATTATATACTTATCACAACTACAGATTAATAGCAACAATTTTCTCATTATGATTGAATCTTTTATCACAGTTAGTGTATAATAGCCATAGCAATATAAGAAATGGAGAAAATATATGAATTTACCTGATTGTCCAAACTGTGATTCTAGTTATGTATATGAAGATGGAAACCTGCTTGTATGTCCTGAGTGTGCACATGAATTCACTGCAACATCAGAACAAGAGGCTATAGATACAAATATCATCCGTGATGTTAATGGAAATGTATTAAGCGATGGAGATAGCGTCACTGTTGTAAAAACGCTAAAAGTAAAAGGCGCATCCTCTGATATTAAGATGGGTACAAAAGTAAAAAACATTCGACTCATTCTAGATGCTCCTGATGATCATGATATCGATTGTAAAATTGATGGTTTCGGAGCAATGAAATTAAAGTCTAGCGTGGTAAAGAAAGTATAAGTGAAATCATAAGTATTCATCCAAGTATTTTTTGACAGATCTCGTCATTTCTATACTGAAATCACTATTAAATTTTCTATTACAAAAAGCTCTCATAAACTCATCGAAACACTGTACTTTCCCACCATCCCTAGACTTTACCTCTCTATAACATTCTATTAATTCTTCATCCGATAGATGTGGGTACCCGTTCTTGCCTACAATATATCTTCTGTCAAATCTCTCTGGCTTTTTCCTCTCCATTTGCTTTTGTGTCGGATAGCCCAAAACCAACATGCACACTGGCACCACATGAGGTGGTAGATTTAACAATTCTCTTTGTTTTTCACAATTTTCTAAAATATCTCCGATGTAGCAACTGCCTAATCCAAAACTCTCTGCTGCAATTACCAGATTTTGAGCTGCAATTGCAGTATCAGTAATCGCTAACAACAGATCTCCCACCCCCAAGTCTCTCGGATTTGCTTTAGCCAATTCAAAGCTTCTAATCCAGCGTGTGTGATCTGCTACAAAAACAAACACTAGTGGTGCACTAGCAATAAATGGTTGATTATCACAAGTTATCGATAGTTCTTTTTTTAATG
>CAYJHQ010000005.1:38702-64426 GCA_964369775.1 uncultured Lachnospiraceae bacterium | reverse complement strand
TTCCAAGTTGCGCATATTTTCCACTTCCTATCTTGTGGTATGGAAGCAAGTGAACCGAATCTACTTTTATGCAATTTTCTTTAAGAAAAGTAATTTTCGCTTCCATTTCCTCATAAGTTGCATTTGCTCCTTCAATAATTGGCATTCGTAGACATATCTTTGCCTGATTTCTTGAGAGCTTGATAAGATTATCTAAAATCAGTCGATTATCTACACCTACATATCTTTTATGTAACTCATTATCCATAATCTTCAAATCATAAAGAAATGTATCCACGTATGGTTGCACCTTCTGAAAATTTTCATACGGCGCTTGTCCACAAGTATCGATATTCACTTTTATGCCGATTCTGTGAAAAGCTTGTAGCAGTTGTTCTATGTAATCCATATCCATCGTCATCACTTCTCCGCCTGACAAAGTCACTCCGCCCCCTGAATCTTCATAAAACATCTGATCTTTTTTTACTTCTTTTACTAACTCTTGGACCGTATACTCCTCTCCACTAATCTGACGCAAGTTTCCAACGCAGTAGTCTAAGCATTCCCCACAAAGTAAACAGTGGTTATTATCTGTGATTGCTTTCTCCTCGCACACACTTATTGCTGATTCTTTACACGCTCGCTCGCAAGAACCACATCCTACGCAATTCTCTTTGCGAAATAGCAATTGACTCTTATAAGATATCGTTTCGGGATTGTGACACCAAAGACAGTGCAAGGGACATCCTTTAAAAAAAATTGTGGTTCGTATTCCATCACCGTCATGAATGGAATATTTTTGTATTTTTGTAATGTTTCTCACTGGAATCCCTCCCTTAAAGACGTGTTTTTTCTACTATTTATAGTACCAATTACGCTAGTATTTTGCAAGCTTTCTCAAAGAAAAAACGCCAGCAAAAGCTGGCGTCGTACATAACTAAAGTGTCGTAAATAAATCTAATGTCTGCCCTGTCATTACTTTTGGAGCATCTTTTAGGAGGTACAAAATTGCTTTTGGAACATCTTTTGCATCTCCCATCTGTATCTCATCTTGACCTACTGAGTGGTTATAAACTCTTTGTCCTGGTGTATCTACAATCCCTGGTGCAACACAGTTCACTCTCACTCCATATTCTTGCAATTGGATTCCACAAGTCTTTGTCAGTGTAACTACTCCACCTTTTGCAACTGCATAAGCTCCCATTTGGGATGCAATTCTCCCCATTCTCGAGGATACATTCACTATATCCCCTGACTTTTGCTCCATCATGATTGGTGCAATCTTATTGGTACATAAAAATGGTGGCTTTAAATTTGTTTTTATTATCTGGTCCCATTGTTCTTCTGACCAATCCCAGATTTTAATGGCTTGATTCTCACGCCCTTCATACACTTCTTTTGGGTAGCCTCCTGCATTATTTACCAAAATATCGATACGACCATATTCATTCATTACTGCATCTATCATTGACTGCACTGAATTTCCATCTGTTAAATCTGCAACTGCTGCAAATCCTTTTCCTCCATTTGTCTCTATTTCCTCAACAACAGTATCTAAGTCCCTCTGTGTTCTAGAAACTACTACTACAGTTGCACCTTCTCCAGCCAGTAAAAGTGCTGTTTCTTTTCCAATGCCTTTTCCTGCTCCTGTTATTATCGCAATTTTACCTTTTAAACCCATAATATCTCACCTTTTTTATTCTATGAAAAAGCTACTTGTTGTCTTATGTATATAAGCTTCTCCAATTTCTTTTATCAAAATGATATTTAGACTATTATTCATGTTTTTCTTATCTTTTTGAATCGCTGCCATTAAATCTCCCATCGGAACATCCGTCTCACTCGGAAGGTTATACTGTTCTATCAGTGCTTTTATTTCTGCCGCTATTCCGCTTTTTGTCAACCCCTTCTCTTCTGCCACTTTCATGATTTGATACATTCCTATCGCAACCGCTTCCCCATGACTCTCTTTTATAAAATTTCCATGTTGTTCAATTGCATGACCAAGAGTATGTCCAAAATTCAGAATCATTCTCAAACCTAAATCCAACTCATCTTCTTCTACCACCATGCGCTTACAATCGATACATTCAAAGATGATATCAAGTAATTCTTCATCTTCTATCTCATCTACCTCTTTGATGGCTCTGAGTTTTTCAAATAAAGACTTACTTTGTATACAGCCGTATTTAATCACTTCTCCCATTCCATCTCTAAAAAATCTCGGTGTCAAAGTCTTAAGAGTATCCGAATCTACTAACACCATTAAAGGATGGTAGAAGTTACCCACTAGGTTTTTTCCTTCTGGTAAATCTACGGCCACCTTTCCTCCAACGGAAGAATCCACCTGTGCTAGAAGGGTAGTTGGAATTTGAACATACTTGATTCCTCTCAAAAATGTCGCTGCGACAAACCCTGCTAAATCACCTACCACACCTCCACCAAGAGCAATGATTAAATCACTTCTTGTGAAATTTAGATTTGCTAGAGTTGAATATATCTGCTGTGCTATTTGCAAACTTTTTGATTGTTCTCCATGAGGAAAGACATGCGTGTGACATTCGTAGTCTTTACCTAGTTTATCCAAAATAGTCTGACCATAAAGAGGAAACACATTATCATCTGAAATAATCAGTATCTTTTTACCTTTATAAATCTGGCTGATATAATTATCAACTTCTAAAAGCAGACCCTTTTTCATATAAATCGGATAGCTTCGCTCTCCTATGTTAACCTTTAACTGTCGCATATGCACACCTCACTGTTTATTTTTATCTTATCTTTCTTCCAAACACTGGTGCTATCGCTTCGATTCGTTTTACTAATTCTTCATATTTTGAAGGCTTTAATGATTGAGCACCATCACATAATGCATTCTCTGGATCGTTATGAACTTCAATCATCAGTCCGTCTGCTCCTGCTGCTACAGACGCATATGCCATCGGCTCTACTAACCACCATTTTCCACCTGCATGACTTGGATCGATTACAATTGGAAGATGTGTTAATTTCTTTAACACTGGAATAGACTGTAAGTCTAATGTATTTCTTGTATATGCTTCAAATGTACGAATTCCACGCTCGCATAGAATTACATTTTTATTTCCTGCAGCCATAATATATTCTGCTGACATAATCCACTCTTCATATGTTGCATTTAAACCTCGCTTTAATAAAATCGGCTTATCAACCTCTCCTAGGCGCTTTAATAATTCAAAATTCTGCATATTTCTAGCCCCTACTTGAATAAGATCAACCTTCTCATTGAACTCTTCTAGGTAGTCAGCAGACATAATCTCTGATACAATCGGCATACCAGTCTCTTTTTTCACTTCACATAAAATATCTAGACCATCAACGCCCATCCCTTGGAAGCTGTATGGACTTGTTCTCGGTTTGAACGCTCCACCTCGAAGAAGTGTAGCCCCAGCTGCCTTCGCTTTTAACGCAATTTCAAGCACTTGTTCCTTAGACTCTACTGAACAAGGTCCTGCTATCATTGCAAGATGCTCTCCACCAATCTTTACTCCACTTACATCAATAACAGAATCTTCTGGATGAAATGCGCGGTTTGCCAACTTATATGGTTCTTGAACATGCATTACTTTATCTACAATCTCAAGCACTTCAAATAGTTTTGCATCGATTCTTGAAGTATCACCGATTAGCCCGATGATTGTCTTTCCTGCTCCTTTTACTAAATGAGTATCTAATCCTTTCGCATGTATTTTCCCAATAACCTTTTCTACATCTTCATCTGTTGCAATTGTTTTTAATACTATTATCATTTTAACCTTTTTCTCCAATTTCTTTATATTTTCCCTTATTCACTTTAACGGTTTAAAGCGAAAAACTATTTTACTATACTAACTCATTTTTTTGATTTTGTCAATTCAATACTATTTACTCTTTTTAAAAACAAAGTGTTTCTTTGGTATAGAGACCACACAAACAATTCCTAAGACGATTGCAAAAGCTATCGTCAACGCTCGTCCCGCTGCATTTAGCGACTCGCTAATTTGTTCTGTAACCAAATAATACACTGTGTAATACACACTACTACCAGGGATAAGAGGAAAAATTCCAGGTATCAAAAATATAGTAATCGGACACCTCTTATACACTGCTAGAATTCTAGCCATTAATACCACTATCACTGTTCCAAAAAAATTAGCTACTAACTCTGATGAAAAATTAATCAGTAATAGATATAGCATCCAGCCTGCTATGCCTGTAATTCCACACCATAGATAGTATCTCTTTGGCACACAAAATAAAATCGAAAACGCAACCGTTCCTACAAATGAACAAATAATATTTATGATTATATCTAATATCATCATACGATTACACCTCCAAAATTATCAGCATACGTAATTAACACTAATCCTACGCCAACTGCTATATAGATAAACGATAACAGCGTATCAATCATTCGCACTGTCCCTGAAAGGAAATCACTATTCGCGATATCTCTGATGGAGTTAACAAATCCAACGCCTGGTACCATCGGTAAAATAGCACCTACAATCATCTTATCAAGAGTAATTGGCAATCTCGATCCTGCAAAGGCAAATGCTATAACAGCAAAAATAGTAATCAGCGCACCTCCTGAGATATTAGTAATCATCTTTGACCATTTCCATTTTTTCGACTTAATCAAAAGCAAATACAAAATCATCCCACTAACTAGTGTAAATAAACTATCCAGTACTGTTCCACCCATAAGATAGCAAAATGCTGCACTACCAAATCCAGAAGCCCCTATTAAAAGTAAATTACTAAATTCTGGCATTTCTTCAATCTCTTCTAAGCGAATCGCTGCATTTTCAAGCGAAATATTTCCAGAACAGATCTGTCTCGATAAGTTATTAATCGCATCTACCCTTCCTAGATGTGCCCCTCTAAGAGGCACATGGGTAACTTTTGCATACATGTCTTCTCTTTCCTTTTTAGCTGTTACAAATATTCCATTCGATAAAACAAATGTATTTAAATCTTCTATATCATAGTGCTTACATATTAATTCTATCGTTTCTTCTACCCTAAAAATCTCTGCTCCATTTTGTAAGAGCATCTTTCCACATTCAACAGCAAATTCTAGAATTTCCTGTTTATTCAGTTCTTCATGGTGTTCCACTTCTCGTACCTCACTACACTACATTTTGTCTTCCATTATATCATTACTTTCCCTTGTTGCAACCTTAATTTTCTAGGTAATCACAAAATGTTAAAATTTTATATCATATGTGAACATTTTTAAAAATGCACCACTTTTTTTGTTTAATATGTTATTCTCTTTTATATAGCAAAAAAGAGGGGGACTATATCATGGATATCAAAGAGCGAATTATGTTATTTATGCGTGGACGATACGGTGTCGATTCACTTTCTCGCACAATTCTTTGGGCCGCAATTATTATAGCTGGTTGCAACTTGTTTATAAACAATACTTTTATCACTTTACTTTCATTTGCATTAATCATTTATTGTAACTTCCGAATGTTTTCTAGAAATATTTATAAACGAGCCTCAGAGAATCAAAAATATCTTCAAGACACTCGTAAAGTTCGAAAAGATATTTCTGTACTAAAGCACAAAATTCTGTATTTACAAAAGAATCACATCTATAAATGTCCAACTTGCAAGCAAAAAATCCGCATTCCAAGGGGAAAGGGGAAAATTAGCATCCACTGCCCTTCTTGTCATACGGATTTCATCAAAAAAAGCTAAAAATGGTTCAGTCTTATCAGACTGGACTATTTTCTTTCGCTCAAAATTTCGTTCAATATTAAAAACGCTATCTTATCTTTGCTCATAAGAGGTAGCGTAATGTCTGCATTTTTAGTGATTACAGTTACCACGTTAGTGTCAACACCAAACCCAGCCCCTTTTTCTTTTAAATTATTCGCAATAATCATATCTAGTTTTTTTTGCTGTAGCTTTTTCCTTGAGTTTGCAATCAAATTTTCTGTCTCCATGGAAAACCCACATATATATTGGTTTGGTGTCCTCTTGTCACCGATTGTTTTTAAAATATCCTGTGTCTTTTCTAGCTGCAACTCTAGATTTTCACCATTTTTCTTAATCTTATTATCATTTACTACCGCTGGTCTATAGTCTGCAACTGCTGCTGCTTTAATGATGATATCTTGTCCTTCTAGATGATTATCCACTGCTTGATACATTTCTTTTGCTGAGATCGCATCTACACAAGTAACGCCTAATGGTTTTTTTAAGCTTGTTATTCCAGTGATTAACGTCACATCAGCTCCTCGCATTTTACAAGCTCTAGCAATTGCATATCCCATCTTCCCAGTGGAATGATTCGTAATAAATCTCACAGGATCTAAGCTTTCTCTTGTCGCCCCTGCAGTAACCAACACTTGAAGCCCTTCCATATCTTTCTCATAGGCCACCTCTTGTATAATATGCTCTAACAAGACTTCTGGCTCTTCCATCTTACCCATTCCAACATCACCACAAGCTAAATTACCTTCATTTGGCTCTATCACATCTATGTTAAATTCTTTTAATGTCTGTAAATTTCGCTGAACAATTTGATTCTCATACATTCCGGTATTCATAGCAGGCGCAACTAGTACTTTACATCTTGATGCCAAAATCGTAGTTGTAAGCATATCATCTGCAATTCCATTCGCCATCTTACCGATGACGTTTGCCGTTGCAGGTGCTACAAGTATCAAGTCTGCCTTCTTTGCAAGTTCTACATGCTCTACCTCAAATGCATGACTTCGGTCAAATGTCTCTGTCACTGTTCTATTATGAGTCAAAGCATCAAAAGTATAAGGCGTAATAAATTTTTGTGCATTCTCTGTCATTATCACATGTACATTTGCATTTTGTTTTACTAATAAACTTGCTAAATTCGCTATTTTATATGCTGCAATTCCTCCCGTAATACCAAGGACAATCGTTTTTCCACTTAACATCTCATCCATACTCCTTTATTTCTCATTCTTTTTTTATTATAACACTGTTTGTAGCGTAAATGAATAAATGATTTTCTCACTAGTCTCTCTACCTGTCAATTGCTCTAAAGCTCTTCCATAATGCTCTAATTGCACTTTATATTTTTCACGAAGTGCTGATGCAGATTTCACTTTATCCGTCTTATAATCAAGCAGTATGTTTTTTCCATCCTCTTCAAAGTATGCATCAATTACCCCTTGAATCAAAATTAGTTCCTCACTCTCAACTCCATATATCTCTTCAGATGGGATACCTATTACAAAAGGCTGTTCTTTGAATACTTTCCCTTCCAAAGCAGCTTTATGCATTCTAAGCCCAATATCACTTTGCAGGAACCTACATATATCTTCTATATCAATCGCTTCTGCTATCTCAGCCCCCATCTTTCCTTCTTCTACCATCTTTTCAATATGTTTTTTCACATCTTCCTTTTTGTAGATTTTTGTAAAATCGATACACTCCATCACTCTGTGATACGCAGTTCCCCTAAGTGCTCCTTGGTTAACCTCTGCACTCTCTTTTTGAATAAAGTTAGGAATAGTCGCCACTTCTGGTTCTATCACTGGTTGACCATCTTCTTCTACATGCCGTTTTTTCAATTCTGACACCGTAAATTTCAATGTGAAATCCCGCTCTTTTTCATAAGGATAAGAGTAATCAAATTGTTCCTTCCATTCATGATAACAATCTACTTCCTCAAATGATTGCGACTGTAGTTGCTGTAATTTGATATGATCAAAGATTCCTTCAATTTCTTCTTCTACTTCTGCTTTAATCAGCTCTTCCTCTGCAATTTCTCTCACTTTTATATAGCTTGGTCTATCGAGTGGATTCTTCAGCAAACAAGGTAATAACCAGTCATAATAATTTCTTGCCTTTATTATCTCAAAATATGCAAGAGGACCATCTCCTTTCATCGGCTGAATCTCCAATCCTTGCTTTATTTTTTGATAGTCTTTTATCTGACCTGTTAGGATTAACTTTTCCTTTGCTCTCGTCATCGCTACATAAAGCACGCGAAGTTCCTCTCCTAACATATCGAGGGTCAACTGCCTTTGTATCACCTTTTTCATAAGCCCTTTTGCCTTTGTACGCTTGATTGGATCCACTGTATCAATACCGATTCCTAAGATTGGATGTGTTATTACCTTGCTTTTAGTATCTTGAGCATTGAAGCCTTTCCCCATTCCAATCGAAAATACAATCGGAAATTCTAAGCCCTTACTCTTATGGATACTCATAATTCTAACTGCATCATCTTTCTCATCAGTAATACTAGCCTCTCCAAAATCAACTTCATACTTATGAAGCTGTTCAATATAACGAATAAAATGAAACATCCCTTTGTAGCTACTTCGTTCAAAATCCATCGCCTTTTCTACAAGCATCTCGACATTTGCTTTTCGCTGTTGACCTCCTGGCATACTACTAAAATAATCTCCAAGACCAGTTTCTCTTAATATCTCCCAAAGTAGTTCATGAATAGGCGTATGTGGTGCTTTTTCTCTAAAACTGCTAATCTGATTCAAGCAATTCTCTAACTTTCTTTTGATACTGTTATCTAGTCCGTTTTCTTTTCCATAATTTAAAACTGATTGATAAAATGGAACATCTTTTTCAAAGCTTCGTATTTTAGCCAATTCTTCATCCGTTAAACCTCCAATTGGAGATCGTAAAACGGTAATGAGCGGAATATCTTGTCTCTTGTTGTCTAGCACCCTTAGATAATCTAGGACTAGACCAATCTCCCAAGTGGAAAAGTACCCCTCTTTACTTGTCACATTAGTAGGAACCCCTTCGTCATTTAACATATTCGCAAATACATCACTCCACCCCTTCATGCTTCTAGTCAACAACACGATATCACTGTATCGCACCTTGCGATACTCTCCTGTTTTTTTATCTAACACTTTGTGGTTATGGAGCAAGTCTTTAATTTTTCTAGCAACTGCCCTTGCCTCTAACTCTCTATCTGTATCATCCACCTCTATAGATTCCTTATCCATAGCTCTATCGAATATTAAAACCTCTGTTTCATTACCCTCTGCTTCTTCATATGAAGCCCCCACATACAGCGCAGCATCTCTATCATACTCAATTCCACCTAGTTGCTTTTGCATGATCTTGTAAAACACATAATTTGTGCTATCTAAAACCTCACTTCGACTTCGGAAATTCTTATGTAAATCGATTCTCTGCCGATTTCCACCTTCTGTAGAATAAGTATGGAATTTTTCCATAAATAATTCTGGTCTTGACAATCGAAAACTGTAAATACTCTGCTTCACATCCCCTACCATAAAGATGTTGTAGATGTCTTGCGCGGATTTCGAAACACTGGTCAAAATAGCCTCTTGTATCAAGTTACTATCTTGATATTCATCTATCATAATCTCAGCAAATTTTCCTTGGTAAGCTTTTGCAATTGGTGATGGTATTAGCTCGCCACCCCTGTTTTCTGTCAGTATTTGGAGCGCAAAATGTTCCATATCCCCATAATCAATTAGATTTTTTCTCATCTTTTCTTTTCGGTATTCTAAGGAAAACTGCTCCACTAAATATACCAGTACTGCAACTACTTGCTTTGCATTTTTCATATCCGCTAATACTTGCTCTACAGACACTGCGAAATACTGCTCTTTTAAAGACTTCACGCCATCTTTTACAATATCTCTAACCCATTTCACATATTCCACCTTATCTGGGTCATTGGTCTTATCTTTATTGGGCGCTAATCTACTCCAGGAAATCAACGCAAATGCCCTGCATAATTCATGGTAATTTTTCGCATCTTCAATGCTTTCCAGATTCACGCAATCTGCTTGAAGCGTTTTTTCGTAGGCTCGAGGACCATCCACTTCAGTACTCACTTCCACAGCCTGTCGTAAATTTTCTTTTAAATCAGTGATGATTCTTTTTGTATCCTCTTTGACTATCTTTATAAATTCAGATTTCTCCAATTCTTCTACACTCTCCAAGCTGTAATTGTCAACACAGCTTTGAAGCCAAATTTCTGGTATCGGATAACTCCTTGAAAATTCATAAATCTTTAAAATCATCTCTTCTAGATTTTTATCACTCTTTCCAGGTGCCATACATTCTACAAAGTGCAAAAACTCTGGCTCCCCTTTCTCATATTCACTTTCTATCAGAGACTCTATCACCTCTTGTTTTAGAAGCTTTAATTCTCCTTCATCCCCTATTCGAAATCCTGGATCTAGATCTATTACGTGGAAATATTCTCGTATCACCGAAAGGCAAAAACTATGAATCGTCGTAATAGACGCAGAATGAATCAGTGTTGCCTGTTTTTGTAGATGTTCGTTGGTCGAATCTTCTAGCAATGCTTTTTCAATTGCCGCAAGGATACGTTCTCTCATTTCAGAAGCAGCCGCTTCCGTAAATGTAACAATCAGCAGTTCATCCACATTTAGTGGATTCTCATCTTTTGTCAATCTCGTAATAATTCGCTCAACTAATACAGCAGTCTTTCCTGACCCTGCTGCCGCTGATACTAATATATTACTATCTCGTAGCGAGATTACTTTTTGCTGTTCAGCTGTCCATTTAACGCTCATCATTCATCTCCTCAACGATTCTTTCTATCACTTGTTCTTTTCCTTCTTTTTTTATTATACGGTAATTATCATCTAGTAACTTGGCATCGAACCTACAAATATTATTATATTTACAATATCCACATGCCGTCTCGTCATCTTTCTTGTAAGGTTTTATCTCTACATTTCCAGAGACTATTTCTTCCCCTATTTCTCTTACACGCTTATTCGTAAATGCTGAGAACGTTTGAAATAACTCTTCTGATATGGCTTTTGAATTCTTTGACAAACTCCCATCTTTGTTCTTTGTAACTGGAATTGCATAAGATTTTTTTTCCATATCCTCATCAAAGGCTTGTATTGCCTCTGCTCCGTTATTAACTACACCATCTAGCATAAGCGATTCTAATAAAGCGCCTTCTACCCTCTCCTCATCATATGTCTCTACAATAGGGTCGTCAATCCGAAAATAAAACACTCCACCTGGTACAGCCTTTTTCTCTTTACTACGAAGCTCTTCCCGCTCAACTGCTGCATTTAGATAAACGAAGAGTTGTAATTGTAATCCGTAATACATGTCCACAAAATCTAATTTTTGATACCCACTTTTATAATCTATTACTTTTACATAAATCCGCTCATCCGTCTCGTATAAATCGATTCTATCTATCTTCCCTTTTAACTTCATCGACTTTCCATCTAACAATTGTATGCTTGTAGACTTTAAATCTGCTTGACTACCAAAGTTCACCTCATACGCACTCGGTATGAACGAACCATAAGACAGCTGCTTTGTAAGCGCCCAAATACTCCTCTTTAATAACCTTTTCATTCGACTGATTACATAAGTCTCTCTCGCATTTTGATATAAAACAGAATTTCCATAATCCGTTACGCTTTCGTCCACCACTCGTTCAATGAGCTGTTCTCTTTTACTTTCATCTATCTTTTCCCAGCACTCTCCTAACAGCTGTAGATTCACTGCATACTTTTCTAGGGCACTGTGTAGTACATTTCCCATATCCATAGCCTCAAACTCAAAAACCTCTCGTTCTCTCGCTCTTAATCCGTATGTCACAAAATGCGCAAAAGGGCATCTCGCAAATCCTTCCAAACGACTTACGCTATTTACAAGCATCTGTCCGTACAGCTCTTTACTAGTCTCCTCTGCTAAGTTACTCTTGCGATTCCGATAACGATTCGCACTATAAAGCATATCTACTTTTTCTTTCCAGTTCTCTTCTTCTGAATACACCTTAAAAAGCGCCTTCCACTCTTTCGTCTCTCGCACATCCTTTTGATGCAACCCCTGAATAAAGAACTCTAAAGCAGTCTCTTTTGTCACTTCTCGACTCTCCACGGTTTGCTGAAACTCTCGAATCTGAATACTTGGGTACAGTTTCAATATTTCATTGATCAAATATGCAGGTCTCACACTTTTTCCTTGACTGTTTGTCTTAGAGTAAGAAAGATACAATTTCTTTGTAGGCTTTAATAAATTCAGGTACAAGTAAAACTTCTGAATGTATAGTTGCTCTTTAATTCCTGGCTTTAAATTAATCTTCCCCTCTTTGAAACGATCTCTATCACTTTCGCTCAACAAGCCACTGGTATTCATCTTTCCAGGTAAATACCCATCATTTACCCCCATTACAAAAAGCACTTTAATCTCATCAAATCGACTTCGTTCAAGATCCCCTACCACTACTGAGTCTACATTCGGAGGAGTAATACCTATCTTGCATTCTTGAAATCCAGCTTCTAATAGCTCACCAAATTCTTTTACTGTTATACTTTCCTCTCCTAAGAGTTCTACAAATTTATCTAACAAAGACATTGTCACGCCATAGATCTGGCTGTGTTCCTTTGCTAATGCAACCAACCCTTCTTCGTTGAAACTGAGCACTTGTTTTTCTATTTCCGCTTCAATATTATGCTCGATAAAAAATTCATACAATATAACCGCAATTTCTTTCACTGTCTTTTTACGCTTTTTCAAATCTAGGTGAAATCTATCCACATGCTCGATAAATTTCACTCGAATATGGTTCAACTCTGCAAGGCTCTCTTCTGTCATAGATTTCGTTCTTCGTATCCAAGGCTCCTGCCATTTTCTATATCCTTTTATTCCCAGTGCAATCACATAGTTTTCCACAACTTCAATCTCTTTTGCTAAAAAAGGTGCATACCCAGCTTTTAAAAATCTCAGTACACTTGGAATAGAATAACGCTCTATCTCCATATCTAGTAGACTTCGCAGATATTCTACAAATGCATTCATCAATATATTTCTCTTTTGATCTGTAAAAAGAGGGATTTGATACTGCTCGCATACGCGCTTGATGTGTCTGGAATACTCTTCGACTTCTGTCGCTATAATTCCAATCTCTCTATATCGATACCCTTTGACTCTCACTAATCTTCTAATCTCTTCCACAACTTTTTGACACTCTTCTTGTGGGTTTCTCATCAGCTGAATCGATATAGCATTTTGCTCATTCTCATACGCTTGATTCGAATAGCGAAACATGTTCTTTTCTAAAAATCGTAAGGCTTCGTTTTCTATATGCCTACTGTTTTTCGCGCCTGTCAAAACAATTGGCTCATCTATCTGCACCTTAAAATCTCTTGCAATTTTCTTTGTACTTGTAATCATCCCTTTACTCAGCGCAAACAACTGGTATGGGTGATTGTATTCTTGATACCCTTCTCGGTGATCAATGGTAACTGTAATATAAGTTTTTTCGCTGAGAGAAAATAGCTTCCCTAATAATTTATTTTGAACTGGTGTAAACCCTGTAAATCCATCAAACGCGATCACACTTCCTTTAATTACTTGAGATGAATCTATCACACTGCATAACACATCTAACAACTCTTCTCCTGTTATATATTTTCCTTCTAAGTATTCCTTGAACCCTTTATAGACTTTATAAATATCCTCCAACTTGTAAGAAAGCATAGAAAAATCAGGAAGCGTCTCTTTGAAAGCTTCTAAATCTTCTATGCTTATGTCATACTGGGCTAATTCTGAAATCACAGATTTAATCTCATTAATATAGCCTAATTTTTTTAGGTTTTTTCCAAAAACTTTAAGTTCGGATTCATATTTTCCAGCAATTTTCCGAAGTACTAGATTTTTCCCTTCATCGTCTAATACCGTCCCATGAGTCTTTCCGATTTCTTCGAATACACGATGTGCCAAACGGCCAAAACTTAATACATCTATATTCATAATTCCTTTGTTTGGATGTCTGAGCACAAACTCTCTTTGGGTTTGAATGGTAAATTGCTCTGGTACTAAAACCAAATATCTCTTTTGAGGATTTTTGATAGATTCTTTTATAATCGTGTCGTACAGATATTGTGTTTTTCCTGCACCTGCATTTCCTAACACTAATTGTAAAGACATATTTCCCCTTCCTTTAGTGATTCTCCTACACGAATCACTCTTTGATTTTGACTTCCTTTGAATTGCAGATTCATGCTCTTCTCGTTCTCTATAAATTCGCCATCTACCAACACATCTATCTTTTCTAATAGTGCTCTTTGGTCTTCTAGTAATTCTTCATACAAATAAGAAGTATATATCCAAATTGTTTTGTTTGGATAACGCCCTTTAATCTTTTCAACAAGTTTATGAACTTCATCAATATTTTGAGGATCTAATGGCTCTCCTCCTAATATGGTAGTTCCTACTATATGTGGTTTTCCTATCAGTTGCAAAAATTGGCGTTCAATCTCTTCATCCCAAGGTTTTCCACCTTTAAAGTCCCAGGTTTCTTTGTTAAAACATCCCTCACAATGTCTAGAACACCCCTGTACATACAGGGATGTTCTAATTCCTTCACCATTTGCAACATCACAATTTCTAATTTGTGCATATCGCATTATTCTTTCACCGCCTCAGCTTCAAAAATCACATTATCTAAATGTACAAAACGTTCTGCAATCTCTTGTGTTCTTCCTTTATTCCAGAAGTTATCACCTAAATATCCACAAGTTCTACGGCATACATTCATCTTCTTTTTATCTTTATTCCCACAGTTTGGACAGTACCATTCTAGGTTCTCATCTATTAATATCTCTCCTGTAAATTCACACTCTTGACAATAATCTGACTTTGTATTAATTTCCGCATATTGGATTGTCTCATACATGTATTCAATCAATTGACTAAGTGCGTCTAAGTTATTTGTTAGATTTGTCACCTCTACATAGCTAATTGCTCCGCCTGAAGAAATCTTTTGATATTTCGCTTCACATTCAAGTTTTTCAAATGCACCAATCTCTTCTTCAACGTTCACATGGTATGAATTTGTTAGGTAATCTCTATCTGTAATTCCTTCAATAACTCCAAACTTTCTCTTAAGGGCACGAGATAATGTGTATGTTGTAGCCTCTGCTGGCGTTCCATATAACCCAAATCCCATGGTAGTCTTTGCTTTCCATTCATCGCAAGCTGCTCTTAGCCTCTGCATTACTCTTACCGAGAAATCTTCTCCTGCTTTTTGTGTGTGACTCTCCTCTAGCATGGCCATTGTACACTCATACAGTCCGATATATCCAAGTGAAATCGTAGAATAGCCATTGTAAAGAAGTTTATCAATCGTCTCCCCACGTTCTAGCCTCGCAAGTGCACCATACTGCCAGTGTATCGGTGATACATCCGATAATGTCCCTTTTAGACTTTCATGTCTAAGCATCAATGCCTCAAAGCAAAGCTTTAGTCTCTCATCTAAAATTCCCCAGAACTTCTTCATATCACCTTTCGCTGAAAGCCCTACATCTGCTAGGTTAAGTGTTACCACTCCTTGGTTAAATCTACCATACCACTGATACTCTCCATTCTCATCTTTCCAAGGTGCAAGGAAGCTTCTGCATCCCATGCATGGAAATACTTCTCCATCATAATTTTGCTTCATAATCTTTGCCGAGATAAAATCTGGCATCATGCGCTTAGATACACACTTTACAGCTAAATCAGTTACATATCTATATTCGCTCTCTTGGCGGATATTGTTCTCATCTAACACATACAACAGTTTTGGAAATGCTGGTGTTACATAAGCACCTGTCTCATTCTTCATTCCCTTATATCTCTGATTCAACATCTCTTCGATCAGCATTGCTGTCTCTTTCTCATAACCAGGCTCTTCATTAATATACATAAATACAGATAAAAATGGTGCTTGTCCGTTTGTAGTTGAAAATGTATTAATCTGGTATTGAATTGTCTGAATCCCTGAGATGATTTCATCTTTTAATCTGCGGTCTGCAATTGTTTCAATCTGTTGCTTTGTATACTTAAGACCTATTAACTCTCCATCTCTTTTCACATTTTCCTTATGCTTGTTGTAACTCACTCTAACAAATGGTGCCAAATGTGAAAGTGAAATCGTCTGTCCACCATATTGACCATTAGCTACTTGTTGTACAATCTGCGTTGCCACAGTACATGCAGTCTGTAGCGACTTTGGTGTCTCAATTAACTTCTTATTAATTACAGTTCCGTGCTTAAAGATGTCTTTTAAGTTCACGAGATCACAATTGTGCATCTGCTGTACATAGTAATCCATATCATGAAAATGTATAATTCCATCATCATGCGCTTGCACAATATTTGTCGGAATCATCGTTCTTCTGCAGTAATCTTTTGAGAACTCTCCTGCAATTAGGTCTCTTTGTGTCGCTAACACATATGCATCTTTATTGGAGTTCTCCTCCATCGCTTCTTTATTAAAGCCCGTTACAATTCCATAAACCGCTTCATCAATCGTATTAGTAGAGCGCTGAAATTCTCTTACTCTTCTATAACCTTCGTATGATTTTGCCGTTAATATCTGATCTTTCTCAATCAGTTTTTGGAACACTAAATCTTCAATATGAGAGATGCTCACGTCTTTGTCTAATGAATCTACTTCTCTCTCTATCTCTATTGCTGTACTTCTTGCACAATCTTCATCTACAATTCCACTTCCATACTTCATTGCTGCTAAAATAGCAGTCTCAATCTTTCTCGAGTCAAACTCTGCTAATTGTCCGTTTCTTTTGATTACTTTCAATTTTCTTTCCCCTTTTTCTATAATCTCCAACACAACTCAATCACTATATATTGTGTTGTTACAGTTTTTCTAAGCAATATAAAGTATACCACTACTAGATATAGATATCAAGTTGAATTTCAAAAAAAAGTAACCTTTTTAGAAACAATTTGGCGTTCTACTGTAACCGCCCCACTACTTCCGCAGGAACAAAGGCTCTTACAAATATTCCATCTTCTCGATAGTCTTCTTCAAGAAGTTCTCCGTATTTACGAATAATCTGTATTTTACTAGCATCTTGATAGGAAAACACTTTTTCAATCGCCACTTTCTGCTCTCTCAAAATCTCTTCCACCGCTTCTTGTAGGGGTTCAAGACCTTCTCCATACTTTGCAGAAATACTAACTATTTTATCCGCTTGCAAATCTCTAACGACTTCGCTATTTAATACTTTGTCTTGTTTGTTAAAGGCTGTAATAATCGGTTTTTCACTGACGCCTAGATTTCGAAGAGTCTCATATACTGTATACATCTGAACATCCATCTGTTCATTAGATGCATCTACCACATGTAGTATAATATCTGCATATTTTGCTTCCTCTAGTGTACTTTTAAAAGCCTCTATTAAATGATGCGGTAATTTCCTGATAAACCCTACTGTATCTGTAAATAAAACTTCTTGTTTTGATTTCAATTTCAAGCTTCGAGTCGTAGGATCTAGAGTTGCAAACAACTGGTCTTCTTCTAACACATCTGCATTGGTCAATTTATTTAAAAGTGTGGATTTCCCAGCATTGGTATAACCCACAATCGCAACCACTGGAACGTTATTCTTACTCCTTTGCTCTCTGGTAACCTCTCGGTGGCGCTTTACATCTTTTAGCTCTCTATTTAACTGCGCCACTCTCCCTTTAATCAGCCTTCGATCCATCTCCAGCTTTTTCTCTCCTGGTCCTCTTGTTCCAATCCCACCACCTAATCTCGATAAAGACTTCCCTAAACCTATTAGTCTAGACTGTCTATATTTTAATTGTGCAAGCTCTACTTGAATCTTCCCTTCATTAGTGCTAGCCCTAGCTGCAAATATATCCAAAATAATCAGTGTTCGATCCATCACCTTCGTCTCTAGCATATCTTGTAGATTTCCTAGCTGAACTGGAGACAATTCATCATCACACACAACCCCAGTTGCATCTAATTCCCAGATTAGCTCTTTTAGTTCCTCAATCTTTCCTTTTCCCAGATATGTCCCTGGGTGAATCTGCTCTCTATTTTGTATCAATTTTCCCACTGTCTGAGCATTAGCTGTCTCGCAAAGTTCTTCTAATTCGTCTAATGATTTATCCGTATCCTCATTGTCATTCATGCTAACACCGACTAAGATTACCTTCTCGACTGCTTCTTCTAGCTCAATTAATTTATCTGAACTTTTCATAATTATCAAATATTCCTCTCTAATTCTCTATCTTCCAATCGATAGGTGCCTCTCCCATCTGTTTCAAAAATGTATTGGTCTGACTAAAAGGCTTACTCCCAAAAAAACCGCGATAAGATGATAGAGGACTTGGATGTGGAGCTTCCAGAATCAGATGCTTTGGATTGTTTAGCATAGCTCTCTTCTTCTGTGCTGGCTTCCCCCAGAGGATAAACACAACTGGTCTATCTTGATTATTCACCGCTTTTATCGTAGCATCTGTAAACTCTTCCCACCCTATTCCCTTATGTGAATTCGCTTGATGTGCTCGAACTGTAAGTACAGTGTTAATTAACAAGATTCCTTGCTTTGCCCAACTTACAAGACTTCCATGGTTTGGAAGTTCTATCCCTAAATCATCTTTTAATTCTTTATAGATATTCATAAGTGAAGGCGGAATTTCCACCTCTTTCTTAACCGAAAAACAAAGCCCTTCCGCTTGTCCCTCCCCGTGATAAGGATCTTGTCCTAGAATCACCACTTTTACATCTGCAAGCGGTGTGAGATGGTATGCTGCAAATATGTCTTCTGCTGCTGGAAAGATTTCATTTGTTTCATACTCGTCTTTTATTATGGTAAATAATTTTTTATAATAAGGTTTTTTAAACTCTTCACCTAAAGCCACTTTCCAATCATTATCTATTGCCGCCATCGTTTACACGCCCTCTCTTTATAATCTTACCGGTACTTCTTTAGCTTTCAAAAACTCTTTTACTTCTTTTATCTCTAGTTCCTTATAATGAAACAACGATGCTGCTAGGGCTGCATCTGCCTTCCCTTTTGTAAGCGCTTCACAAAAGTGTTCCATATTACCAGCTCCTCCGGATGCTATTACTGGGATAGACACAGCCTCTGCAATTCTTCTAGTCAATTCTATGTCGTACCCTGCTTTTGTCCCGTCGCAATCCATGCTAGTCAATAATATCTCTCCCGCTCCTAACTCTTCCGCTTTTTTTGCCCATTCGATAGCATCCAATCCAACGTCTACCCTTCCGCCGTTTTTATAAACATGCCAACACTCTTCATCTTCTTGCTTTTTCGCATCAATTGCAACTACTACACATTGACTTCCAAATTTTTGAGAAGCTTCGTATATTAGTTCAGGTCTTGCAATTGCAGACGAGTTAATGGATATCTTATCTGCCCCTTCTCTCAATAAAACCTTAAAATCATCTACTGTTCTAATGCCTCCCCCTACTGTAAATGGGATAAACACTTGTTTTGCAACTTCTCGAACCATATCTATTACCGTTTCACGAGCATCTGATGATGCAGTGATATCTAAAAATACCAGTTCATCTGCTCCTGCTTTATCATATGCCTTTGCGATTTCCACTGGATCTCCTGCATCCTTTAAATCCACAAAGTTAACCCCTTTTACTACTCGACCGTTGTGTACATCTAAGCATGGTATAATCCGTTTTGTAAACATTTGCACTCTCTCCTCTTCCTCTTCCTTACAATTCGATAAAGTTCTTTAGAATTTTCAAACCTACATCGCTACTCTTCTCTGGATGAAATTGACATGCAAACACATTATCTTTCTCCACAGATGCATGAAAAGTAATTCCATACTCAGCTGTCGCCTTTACAATGCTCTCATCTACCGCATTCAAATAATAAGAGTGTACAAAATACACATACGCTCCCTTATCGACTCCTTTAAACAATCGCCCTTCTTCTGGGTAGGACAGTGCATTCCACCCCATATGCGGAATCTTTAATCCCATATCTGAGTCAAATTTACAAATCTCTCCTTTTAAAATACCCAGCCCTTCCACACCTTCTGACTCTTCACTTCTTTCAAATAACAACTGCAATCCTAGACAAATCCCTAAAAAAGGTATCTTTCTTTCTACTACTTCTTTAATCACTGATATCAAATTATAATCTTTTAACTTCTCCATCGCTTCACCAAAAGCTCCTACACCTGGTAAAATCACTTTATCTGCGCCTAAAATTTCTTCTCTGTCTTTCGTTAAAACCACTTCTTCTCCTAGTGATAAAATTGCTTTTTCTACACTCTTTATATTTCCTGCATCGTAATCTAGAATCGCTATCATTTGTTTACCTTCCTCATTATTATTTTTCGTCTAATTCAAACCAAAACATTACACCATTTTTATAGTTCTCTGCTCCAAATCTTTGATGGTGACTCTCTAAAATGGCTTTCACTATAGACAATCCAATTCCATTTCCACCGTATTCTCTCGTTCTAGCCTTGTCCACCTTATAAAACTTCTCCCAAATATGTTTCATATCCTTTTCAGGAATCGGATTTCCGCTGTTAAATACGGACACCTTTACCTTTTCATTACATTCTACCTTGATTTCAATTAATTTTCCATCATTTACATGATTTATTGCATTAGTCAAATAATTGCGAATGACCTGCTCTATTTTAAATTGATCTCCCCACACAAATATTTTTTTATTTTCTTCAAATAATATCTGTATCTCTTTTTGCTCTATAATCAGTTCAAGTGATTGTAATACACCTTTTATCATCTCTGCAATTTCAAATCGCTCAAGGTGTACTTCATCTTTTCCATATTCAATCTGGTTTAGTGACAATAGGTTTTTCACTAGCTTATTCATCTTATCAGCCTCGTCCATAATCACCTCGCAGTAGTAAGCTCTGCTCTCATCATCTTCTACAATTCCATCTTTCAAACCTTCTGCATAACCTTGAACTAACGCAATCGGAGTCTTTAATTCATGTGATACATTAGACAAGAACTCTATTCGCATGTTTTCCAACTCTTCTTTTTTCTCTATATCTTGTAACAATTCATTATTAGCATTTTTCAAATCTGATACTGCTTTTTGAAGCTTTCCTGACATTTCATTAAAACTTTCGCCTAACATACCAATTTCATTTTCGCCTCCGCTTGTGTACTTCGCATCAAAATCTAAATCGGCCATTTTCTTCGAAATCTTCACTAACTCTAATAATGGTTTTGTAAAACGATTCGTCAGATACCAACTGATTAGTAAACTGACTACAAGTAGAACAATTCCTATATAGAGTAAAAATTGATTTGTAATCCCTACACTGCTTTCAATCCCTTCTATTGGAGTCCGAATAATAAATGCAGAACCATTTTCATAATTCCCCCACATCTCTACATACTCTCGCTTCGTAATTGTATCTTGAGATTGTGTAACAACATAGTTTTCTTCTATTTCTAAAACATTGTCTCCTATCTCTTTTTTACCAATAACATATCCTGCTAACTGAACATAAAGAGCATTGGGATTTTGATCTTTTGACATCAACGTGGTTCCTTGCGCATCTAGAACAAGATATGATATATTGCTTTTTTCTACCAATTGCAAAAGCTCTTCTTGCTTGTCTTCATCCACTATGGAATCATCACTGATATACGCTTCTAATAGTGTGTACACTTCTTTTAACTCATCTTGAATATTACTGATGTAAAACTCCTTCAACAAAAAATTATTTACTACAAACACAATAAGAAACATCAGAAAGATAACACTTAGAAAAGCTGTTAATATTTGTGCTCTTATGGATTTTCTCATTCGATCACCTCAAATTTATATCCCATTCCCCATATAGTCTTAATAAAATCCCCTTTATCGCCCATCTTGCTCCGTAGCTTCTTTACATGTGTATCAATTGTTCTAGCATCACCGTAGTAATCATAATCCCAGACTTGGTTCAATATCTTTTCTCTCGACAACGCCAACCCTTGGTTTTCCACAAAGTACACAAGCAATTCAAATTCTTTGTAGCTCAGCTCAACATACTGCTCTTCCACCTTCACCGTATGTGCTCCTTTATCGATTTGAATTCCTCCAGCATCGATAACATCTGACTCTACCTCTTCTATATTTCTTCTGAGCAAGGCATTTACACGAGCCACCAATATTTTCGGGCTAAAAGGTTTTGTTATATACTCATCTACACCTAATTCAAATCCTTTTAGCTCGTCTCTCTCTTCGCCTTTTGCCGTGAGCATAATCATAGGAATTTGGGAGTCTAGACGAACTTCTTTGCAAACCTCCCATCCATTCATCTCTGGCATCATCACGTCTACAATCATCAGTGAGATTTCTTTATCTTTATAAAAAAACTCCATTGCTTGTGCTCCGTTTTCTGCCTCTATGATAGTATATCCTTCTCTTCCCAAAAAATCGCGAACCAATTTTCTCATACGGCTCTCATCGTCTACCACCAAGATTTTCACCTTACTCATCTACTGTTCCTCCATTCTATCGCTTACATTTCGTATTGACCTTTAAGCATTTTTCCTCACAAATCTCCACAAACACAAGGTTTTCTCCTACTTTCTTTATACATTCATATGGAATATAATACAATTTATCGCAGCCAAACCAACCTCCTGTTTTTTCAGATTCAGGTACTAATATCGCTTCAACTGTCCCTTTACACAAGTCGACTTCCACATCAATAATGCATCCCAACTTCTTGCAGTTACACATATTAATTACTTCCTTGCACCGAATTTCACACATCCGCATATATGAATTTCCTTATTATTTTACTACTAATATATGACCAAAGTGTGTTCGTTGATACTTCGGATAATTGCCCTTTCCATAACTTCTGCTGCTAAAGTCCCTACTATATCAATATTTGCGATTTCATTTCCGGTTGATACAGCGTATACCGTGTCTCCATCCATTGTTGTATGTATCGGGTCGATTGCTCTTACAAGTCCATTTTGCGCCATACTTGCAATTTTACACATCTGTGCTTTTGTAAATGTACAGTTTGTCACTATGACTCCCAAAGTTGTGTTTCCAGTAAATGCGTTTTCTTCTGCCATCTTATACAACACTTCCCGTGATGATTCCATTCCGTCTTTTGCATCATTTAATGCTCCTGCTATCTGCTTATTCTTCGCCCTGTCATACACGTCTCCAAAAGCATTTACTGCAACGAGTGCACCTACTTTTATTTTCCCTAACTGAAGTGCAAATGTTCCAATTCCCCCTTGCATTGCATACTGTGGGCCCTTGACCTTCCCTACCGTACATCCGATACCTACTCCCACACTTCCTTGTCTTCGCTCATTTTTTTTGGCATTTTGACAAGCTCTATATGCCATTTTTGCATCTGGTCGTATTTTTCCATTCCCGATATGTAAATCAAAGATGCAGCTTTGGCACACTAGTGGCACCTTCGCTACACCTACATCAAATCCTATATCCTGTTCTTCTAAATATTTCATAACTCCACCGGCTGCATCTAGGCCAAATGCAGAACCTCCTGAAAGCAGTACCCCATGAATTCCCATAGCCGCTGCCAGAGGGTGAAGCAAGTGAACTTCTCTTGACGCCGGCCCTCCACCTCTTATATCTACTCCTGCAACCGCACACTCATCTGGCAGAATCACTGTACAACCAGTGATTCCGACCTCATCATGTTCGTGTCCCAGTGAAAATCCGCCCACATCTATAAAATCAATTTCTTTTACACTTCTCTCCTTCATAGACTACACTCCTTGCTTTTTTAAGAATCGATGCACACTTTTACTGATAGCTGTTCCCACAACTGCGCTTGCAATCAACTCCACTACGCTATTAATCGTTATAAATGCTAATAAAAAACCTAGTAATGTGATTCCATCTTCAGATGCCATCTCAGATATAGTCCCTTGGAATAATAACCCCAACGTTCCTACAAAAAACACAGTATTTAATAAAGCTGCCGAAGCACTTGCTACTACATAGCTAGTCACTTTACCTTTGCTTTGAACTTCTAGTACCTTAAATATTCCGCCTACACAAAATCCCATCAAGACCCTAGTTGCTACACACAGTATAAATGTTCGAATCGGATCTTCATTCATCAGTACTGTGACAAGAGACCCACTCGTCATCCCTTGAATAAAGCTTGTCATCCCAAATACACCACCTAAAGCTGCACCTGCAACTGGTCCCATCAAAATTCCACCTACTGCTACCGGAATCATGATAAATGTAATAGATAGTGCCCCTACTCTCAAATATCCAAGCGGTGTGAATGCCATCAATACAATAATCCCACTGAGTAATCCCATCTGTGTTAAATAACTGGTTTTCATTTTTTTATTCATTTTTTCCTCCTGCTCTCGTCCCTTTTCAAAAGGGTACAATGCGATTTTTATTTATGAAATATCTACTTTTCCTAATCATCGCTCTAGGAGTCTCCGTTAGTACTTTAGATATATTCATTCTACTTAATTTACGCTTTATTTATGCTTGATGTATCTCGGCTTGAACAGCTGCAATTGCTCCATCAGCTGTAGCAGTTACCACTTGACGCAATAACTTCTCACGAGCATCTCCTGCTGCAAATACACCATCTATGCTCGTCTTCATATTTTCGTCTGTAACTATATAGCCCTTGTTTAAAGTCACTTTTCCTTCAACTAACTCCGTCTGCGGTCTTAATCCGATAAAGACGAACAGTCCAAACAAACCATCTGCTTCATCTGCAACAATCTCTGTTATCTCTTTCGTCTTTACATTTTCCACTACTACTGTATTAAGGACTCCATTTCCTTTTAACTCTTTTACCACCGAATCCCATAAGAAATTAATCTTAGGATTCGCAAATGCCTTTTCTTGGATAAACTTTGCTGCCCGAAGTTCATCTCTTCTATGAATAACTGTTACTTCCCTTGCAAACCTAGTCAGGAAAATCGCTTCTTCTACTGCTGAGTCTCCCCCTCCTACAACAAATGTTCTAAGTCCAGTAAAAAATGCTCCATCACAAGTTGCACAGTAGGATACACCTTTTCCAGTAAACTCTTCTTCCCCTTCACATCCAATTTTTATCGGCTTTGTCCCCATAGCTAAAATAACCGTTTTCGCTTGATAAGACTCATTTTTACATATTACTGTCTTGATTTCCTCGTCTAGTTTCAATTCACTCACAGTGTCGTAAGCTTTTTCTACTCCAAATGCCTTAGCTTGCTCTACCATTCTCTCTATCAATGAATATCCAGTATCTCCAATTACCCCACCTGGATAATTTTCAATCTCTGCTGTCTGTACGATTTGTCCTCCATCTTTTTCTCTTTCAATAATCAATGTAGCTAGCTTTGCTCTTCCTGCATAAAGCCCTGCCGACAATCCTGCTGGTCCCGCACCAATAATAATCACATCATAAACCATACCCTACCTCCGATATTCTCGCTCTAATGTAAACCCTCTTCCTTTCACCTCACTAATTCTAGTGATCGTAATAAAGGCGTTTGTATCAATCTCCTGTATCTTTTCCTTTACCGTGAATAGCTTTCTCTGCGGAATTACGCAGAGTACTCCGCTTTGTGCTACACCTTCTAATCCTGTCTCGATTTGCATCAAGGTTACACCAACTTGCACATCGTTTAATAACTCTTCTTTGATTTTTCTATATTCTTTCGAAATAATAAATAACTGCGTTTGAGCCTGTCCTAAAATCGTAACTCTGCCAATCACCATACTCGTCAATATCAATGCTAATATTCCATAGAGAAGTTGCTCTGAGGTACAAAACATAATCTGTAATCCGATAATTGCAAAGTCTACTATATACATTGTCACTGATACGGGCATGTGTGTTGTCTTATTTAGAATCAATGCGATTATATCTGATCCTCCTGTAGACGAACCCGCACGTATAATCAACCCGATTCCTAGCCCCAATAATATGCCTGC
>CAYJHQ010000005.1:0-38602 GCA_964369775.1 uncultured Lachnospiraceae bacterium | reverse complement strand
ATGTGTACCAATCCATCTTGATGTACGCCAATATCCACAAACACCCCAAAATCAATTACATTGCGAACAGTTCCTTTTAGAATCATTCCTTCTGTCAAATCCTTCATATCTAAAACATCTGTTCTCAGAATAGGCTTTGGCATCTCATCACGTGGATCTCTTGCTGGTTTTTCTAATTCTTTCACAATATCTTTCAGTGTAATCTCTCCTATATTCAATTCACTTGAAAGCTTTTTATAGTCCTTTACACTCTTTGAAATTCCATCTAAATTATTATCTTCAATATCCTTCACTTCATACCCGAGATTTTCTAGTAGCTTAGTAGTAACCTCGTATGACTCAGGATGGACACTGGTTCCATCTAATGCATTTTTACCGCCTTTAATTCTCATAAATCCTGCACATTGTTCAAATGCCTTTGGACCTAACTTAGCTACCTTTAATAATTCTTTCCTACTTGTAAAACTGCCATTTTCTTCTCTGTAAGTTACAATGTTTTTTGCTATTGCACTACTAATTCCTGCAATATATGCTAATAGTGGGGCAGATGCAGTATTTAAATCTACACCTACTTTATTTACGCAATCTTCTACAACTCCGGATAATGCTTCTGTTAACTTCTTTTGATTCATATCGTGTTGGTATTGACCTACACCGATGGATTTTGGGTCAATCTTTACTAGCTCTGCTAATGGATCTTGTAATCTTCTCGCAATAGAAGCCGCACTTCTTTGCCCTACGTCAAACTTTGGAAATTCCTCAGATGCAAGCTTACTAGCTGAATATACAGATGCTCCTGCTTCATTTACGATAACATACTGCACTTTTTCTGGAATTTCTTTAAATAACTCTACTATAAATTGCTCTGATTCTCTTGACGCAGTCCCATTTCCAACCGAAAACAACGTAATGTTATATTTTTTAATTGCCTTTTTCAACGCTTCTTTCGCCGCTTGAATCTTTTGAGGAGTGGTTGGTGCAGTCGGATAGATTACCGTAGTTGCAATTACTTTTCCAGTATGATCTACTACGGCTAACTTACACCCAGTTCGAAATGCTGGATCCCATCCAAGCACTACTTGCCCCGTAATAGGCGGTTGCATCAAGAGCTGCCCTAAGTTCTTTTTAAAAACATCAATTGCTCCATCTTCTGCTCTCTCTGTCAATTCATTTCGAATTTCACGCTCGATCGACGGTGCAATCAGGCGCTTATAGCTATCTTCTACAGTTGCTTGAAGAACAGGTGTTGTGTGTGAGTTATCCTTGAAAATCACCTTTTTTTGGAGATATCTTAAAATATCTTCCTCAGGTGCCTCTACTTTTACCACTAAGATTTTTTCCTTTTCTCCCCTGTTTAGCGCTAATATTCTATGACCTGCAAGCTTTTGAATCGGTTCTTCAAATTCGTAATACATCTCATATACCGACTCTTCTTTCTCATCTTTTGCAACTGATAAGATTTTTCCTTTTTTAAATGTAATATCTCTAATATAGCTTCTGTAATCTGCTTCATCCGAAATCGACTCTGCAATGATATCCTTTGCTCCCTCGATTGCTTCCTCTATCGAATTCACTTCCTTTTCTTCTGATAGATACTCTGCTGCAATCACCTCTAAAGATTCGCTTATCTGTTGCAACTGTATCAATTGCGCCAATGGCTCTAATCCCTTCTCTTTAGCAATTGTCGCTCTAGTTCTTCTCTTTTGTTTGTATGGACGATATAAATCTTCCACCACAACAAGAGTCTCTGCTGTTACAATCTGTAATTTCAATTCTTCAGTCAATTTCCCTTGTTCTTCTATAATAGAAAGTACTTGTGTCTTTCTATCTTCTAAGTTTCTTAAATATGTTAGTCTTTCATGGAGCTTTCTTAGTTGCTCATCATCTAAAGATCCTGTCACTTCTTTTCTATATCTTGAAATAAACGGAATCGTGTTACCCTCGTCAATCAGTTTTATTGCTGCATCTACCTGCCACCTTTGAACATTCAACTCTTCCGTTATTTTTTGATTTACATCCATTAAATCAATACCTCTCCTTCGTATATACTATCTCTCTGATTATAAAACAAATATCCTCTATTGGCAAATTTAGAGTTCACTCTGTTTTTTTTCTTTTTTCTGTGCTATTATGATACAAAAGCAAGGAGGTTCCTAATGAAAAGCGAATATTCATTTTCCAAACAACAACAAAAATCCCAATTGACAAAAGATAAAATCTTTAAAGCTGCAAAAGAAATACTAAAAAAAGACGGATACGAATCACTTTCTATCAAAAATATCTGCGAAGCAGCAGGCGTTTCAAATGGAAGCTTCTATCATCACTTTCAAAGCAAGGAAGATTTACTTTCTTATTACATAGAGCATCAACCACTAGTACAATCAGATATTCTTACCACTCCATGTTCCGCTAGCCAAGTTATTCACACTATCATACAAGTATACTTAAACTATGCACGCTACTGTCAAGAACTGGGTGTTGATTTCATTGCCAATTACTATACGCCGAAAAATGAAGCCCTTAATCCTAAACTTCGTACTGAAAGAGCCTATCCGATTGTAACCGTAGAACATTATTTGAACACAGCAATCTCAATAGGAGTAATAAACCCTATTCTTTCCCTAGAATCTATTACTACAGATATCCGAATGCTTATTATTGGAAATGTATTTGAATGGTGCTTAACAAGTGGTGCTTGCGATTTCGCTTCAAATATAAAGCGTACACTTTCCATCTATCTCAATCAAGTTCTAGAAAATAAAGAAGATTCAAACTGATAGTTCTTATCAATTTGAATCTTCTTTATTATTTTACCAAGATGTAAAGAATAAATTTCCACCTACATTTACTCCATCTCTATTTGTTGAACCTGCATATAAAAAGAAGTAACAATGGCTCACTGATGCCAGTCGTTCTCCATTCATCGCAGCTTGAGCTACTTGATACGATAACTGGCTCGGCCCATTCGACAACACCTTGTCCAGCTTACCTGTAAATACTGGTGAAAATTGACCTGGCGCATACACCACTCCTGACACTGTGTTTGGAAATCTCCCATCTTCTACACGGTTCATAATAACAGTAGCAACTGCCAATCTCGCATTATAATCAGCCCCAGCTTCACAATCTAATATCGCTGCAAAGACATCTAGTTCTGATGCATCCCCCTCGTATTCAAAAGATGAGTTAGAACTTCCACTAGATACATTTGAACTAGTAGCTTGCTCGGCTTCTTTTCTCGCTGCCTCTTCCGCTGCTTTCTCTGCTGCTTTTTGTTCTTCTGCTTGCAGCTGTTCTTGTACCTGTTCTAATGTAAGCGATACACTTTCTGCTTTTTCCTTTAACTCTACTTCTTTTGCTTCGCTTTCATCTTTCAACCGTTTAAGAGCATCTTCTTCTGCCTCTAAGTTTTCCTTTTCGCTCTCAATCTTGTCTTGTATTTCTTCAAGAGCATCTAATTGTTCTTGATCATATTCTTGTACACTAGAAACGAATTCTGTCTTGTTAATTAAATCGGCAAAACTCTCTGCTTCAAAAATCAACTCCAAAAGACTAGCTTCTCCATTCTCGTACATAAACTGGATTCTCAAAGTCATCTCTTCATATTGCTTCTCTTGATTCTCCATTGCTATTTCTAATTCATCTTCTGTTCTTTTTATATCCCCCTGCGTTAACTCAATCTGGCGACTCAAATCCGTTAGTTCTTCTCCAACTTTTAGTATCTCATCATTGATACTCGAAACTTGATTCTCTAGTTCTTGTGTTTCATTTTGCAAGTCTGTAATCACATCCGTTGCTTGACTCGAAACTGGAAATAATAGCATCACTAACATGCTAAGCACGATTGCAACTGCACTCAGTCTCTTACCATCTGGAAACTTCATAACTATTCCTCTCTTTATTTTAATTCCTACCCCATGAGGGTAGTTCTATACAATATAACTCAAATTTAAGATTATTGCAAGTAAATCGTGTATCTACCTTTCTTAAAATCCCATAAATTCTTAAATCTCTCCCATAAGCTCCTTAGCCTTCTTCCGAGCTTCTATCAGGACTTCCTCTCCTTTTTCTGTTATCGAATAGTACTTCCTTATCTTTCCTTCTATGTTCTTACTCTCTACCGTTAGCAACTCTGCTTTTTCTAGATTATGAAAAATCGGATAAAGTGTCCCTGGGCTTATGTCATATCCGTGAGCTTTCAACTCTTCGATCATAAATGCACCAAACACTGGTTCCTTTTTCGCATGATGCAATATGTGAATTTGAATAAATCCTAAAAATAATTTTCTTAAAATCGGCTCTTGCATTTTTATACTCCTTATGTTATTATCATTGTATCGAATTTCGATATCGTCATTCATTATCTTGATTCGATACAACTATTATACAATCTAGAAACTTAGAAATCAAGGAGAACTCATGTTAAAAACAAGAAATTTGTGTTTTAAAGACTTTATTTTCTACAAAGACATCCATATTATAAAATCAAAAATCAACTTTATTACTGGTGAAAGCGGATGTGGAAAAAGCACGCTCTTAAAACTCTTTAATAGAATAGAAAATTGCTCTAACGGCGAAATTTTCTATAAAGATCAACCAATCACTGAATTTGACACTATTTTACTTCGAAAAGAAGTAAAACTGATATCACAAACTACATTTTTATTTAGCGGCTCCATAAAAGATAACTTTACACTTTTTTATACTTATTGTGACACCCCTAACCTAACAGAAGAAAGAATGAAATTCTTCTTATCCTTAACCGAAGCCAACTTTTCCTTAGATGTATTATGTGACACACTCTCAGGTGGAGAAAAACAAAGAGTATATCTTGCTATTTGTCTCTCTATGGATTCAGAAATTATTATGCTCGATGAACCAACATCCGCCCTTGACTATAACTTATCTGTCAAAGTGCTACAAAATATAATTAATTACATCAAAGAAAACGACAAAACTCTAGTCGTTATCAGCCATGATAACAAACTGACAGAGAGATTCGCTGAAAATATAGTAACTTTAAGTGGAGGTAAAATTAATGAGTGACGCTGTGCAAATTAGTATTTTTAATTTCGCTCTAATTTATCTTCTTCTTATTATAGTTGCTATTATAATGAAGATGAGTAAAATCGAGCAGACAAAGTTATTGATTATCGGTAGTATTAGAATGACTATTCAACTCACCCTTTCTGGCTATGTGTTAATGTATATTTTTGATAACCCATCGCCTATTCTCGTATGTGCTTATGTTATCTTAATGAGTATATTCGCAGTACATAGAATTCTTTCAGTAAATAAGGGGCTAAATAATACTTTTAAATTAATCATTGCCTTTTCTATAAGCCTATCTGGAATTTTAATTATAGCCTTTTTTATAACTGTCGTGATTGGCGAAAGCATCTTTAATCCTCAATACACGATACCAATAAGCGGCATGATACTAGGTAATGCAATGACTGGTATTACCTTAGGAGTTCGAACATTCATATCAAAAATTCAAGATTCAAAACTACAGATAGAAGTGCTTTTGAATCAAGGTGCCAAGCCTAAAAACATCCTAAAACCTTTTGTGAACACTGCACTTGAAACTGCGCTTTTACCTACTATAAATTCCATGCTTGGAATGGGAATCGTTTCACTTCCTGGTATGATGACTGGTCAGATGTTATCGGGTGAGTCTCCTACTACTGCGATTTTATACCAAATTTCGATAAATATCTGTTTAGCAGCAGTAGTTTCACTTTCCGTATACCTAGCACTCAATCTAGGTTACAAGACACTTTATAACAAAGAAAATCAATTTTTAATCTAATAAACTCAAACAGGTGTATGGTCGATTTTCCCATACACCTGTTTTCTTTTAGTCTTTATTAATAATCGAAAATCCTCTACGTTCTTCATCTCCATTTATAGAGATTGACATCCTAACTAATGTCATAATCATTTCTTTGATTGCATTTGAGGTCTCTTCATCCATGTCTTTTATAGCCTCTCGAATCATGTCCTTTTCTTTAATGGCGTAAGATGCAAATTCTTGTATATGTTCTGCCTTCGACACGCTAATTATTGTAAATAGCGTCTCTACTAACATCTGTCTTTGCTCTATGCTTAAGTTCTCTACCCATGTATTTATAGTTCGATCCATGCGCTTAGAACTGTTTGCAATTTCCTCACTTTCCATAAATCGCTTACCTACAATCTTCCATGTAAATGGTTCGTGTTGTCTAAGCCCTACACTATTGCTTTTAATTATCTTTATCTTCCCTACACTCTCCATCAGAATTCCTACCACAGATCCTTCTGGAATTATTTTTTTTATTTTATGTTCTACTTCTTTATGTTTATTATTTTCGTAAAAATTCATTGGAAATCCTGGACCATCTAAATCATATATCGTTACAATTCTTTCTTGTACGCTTTCACTCGCATTAACTCCACTATACACTGCAAGATTTCCACCTTTAGAATGACCTTGCACGATAATATCCCCATCTGTTCTACTCGCCACACTCTCAAGGTATCTCTCAGCTTCTATCTGGCTTGGAACTGGGGATTTATATACCATGTTAAAATCTTCTTTCCATCCTATGAATGTAGCATCAGTTCCTCTATATGTAACTAAAATTTCTCCTGTCGGCAATTTAAATGTCACTGCCGAAAATTGTAGTTCACTTTCCTTATCATATTTATCTGCATGATAATTCATAAGCACTGTTCGATATCTCGGACTCGCACATATAACACGTAAGAGTTCTCTATTTAGTGGTGGATTGAGCGTCTTAAACACCAATCCATCAAATTCTTCTGCACGATATAGAGATAAAATTTCAATCCATTGGCCTAAGCTATCTTCGAAAGAACTAACAACCCTGTCTAGATTCATATAACTCATCTGTGAAAAAATCAAACTGTCCACTTCGTTAAATGGCAATTCCTCAAATGTTTTCATCTGTGACTCTATATACTCAACTATCGTCTTGTTTCTCTTCACTATTTTTTTTAATCGTTTTTCCTTTATCTGTATATTTTTCAAACGTTTCACACCTATCCACTCCTTGTATTATTGGCTCCGTATCTTCTCTGGAAAGTGTAGCATATAGAGTCGTAATTTTCAATAATCCCTTTCCTAGGAATCTTTAGAAATTAAGACTTGTTGTCGTATCTAAAATGATGTATAGTGAACCCATAAGTCGAATCCTAATTAAAACAAAAAGGAGTCGAAATCGAATGATGCTAAGGAGAAAAAAGATTTGAACTATACATTTGACACAAAAATTGAAAGAATAGGAAGCGAAGCAACAAAATACGAAGATATTCCTTATAAAAATATTCCAGAAGTAAACTTTCCTCTATGGGTCGCAGATATGGACTACGAAACTGCTCCTGAAATTATGGAAGTGCTATTAAAACGTATGGAGCATAGAATCTTCGGATACTACGTCATGGGGGATCGTTATTACGATTCGATTATTAATTGGCACAAGAGTAGATATGGTGTAAATTTTCTAGAGAAAAAACATATCCACTACCAAAACTCCGTATTAGCTGGTGTCTGCCACGTCCTTAATCTATTTACAAATGAAGGGGACGGAGTGCTTGTACATTCTCCAACTTATCCAGGATTTACAAAGGTTATCCAAAATATGAACCGTATCGTTATCCCTAATGCTTTAATAGAAGATGAAAACGGATACTTTACCATTGATTATAAGAGTTTTGAAGAAACAATTATAAAAGAAAAAATTAAAGTTCATATCTTTTGCAATCCTCACAATCCAACAGGACGCATTTGGACGAAGGAAGAGATGACACAAATTGTTGATATCTGCCTAAAGCATAACGTTGCTATTATTTCCGATGAAATTTGGTCTGACATGATTATTGACCAAGAGAAAAGACACCTTCCTTTAGTTCTTGCAGACGCTAGGGCAAAAGAAATTGCGGTATCTATGTACTCTCCTTCTAAAGGTTATAATTTAGCTGGAATGGTTTCCTCTTATTCCATCTGTTACAATGATGAACTTGCAAAAAAAGTAGAACTTTCTTCCGAATACTTGCATTGTAATCAAGGCGCTGTGCTTGCAGTGGATAGCACTATTGCCGCTTACGAAGTTGGCCAGCCATGGTTAGATGCCTGCGTGGATTATATCAGTAAAAACATGGACTATATCATTGAATTTTTAAAAACCAGATTGCCTAAGATTACTTGCCAGAAGCCAGAAGCCACCTACCTTTTATGGTTAGATTTTAGCAAGTTAGGAATCAGCCATGAAGAAATGTTAGAAAGAGCGATTAATAGAGCTGGTTTTATCGCAAATGATGGCCGCTCCTTCTTCCAAAATGGAGATCTTCGTATGCGAGTAAATCCAACAAGCTCTAGGTCATTTATCAAAGAAGCTCTATTAGCCTTAGAGCGCGAGTTTAAGGATATCGCAAAATAAAGCTATTGCAAGTGATGGAGGTTATATCAATATGAAGAAGACAAATGCAATGAGAATTCTAGATTCAGAGAACATTCCCTACGAAGTTCTAGAATATCAAGTTGATGAATCCGACTTGTCTGGAATTCATGTAGCACAAGTGCTCCGACAAGATCCAAATACTGTTTTTAAAACATTGGTTCTCAAAGGAGACAAAAGCGGATACCTTGTGTGCTGTATCCCTGTTGCCCAAGAGCTCAACTTGAAAAATGTAGCTAAAATCTCTAATAATAAAAAAGTAGAGATGATCGCTATGAAAGACTTACTTCCGCTTACAGGATATATCAGAGGCGGTTGTACTTCTATTGGAATGAAAAAAAATTTTCCAACTTATATCGATGAGACAGCTCTACTCTTTGAAAAAATTGCAATCAGTGCAGGGGTAAGAGGTGCTCAAGTACTGATAAACCCTAGCGATTTATCGCAATTAGTCGATGGAACATATAGCGATTTAATAGATTAGAAAGGGAACAAAAATATGAGAGAATATATTTATAGCATGACAAAAAAAATAATGGCAATCGATAGCCCAAGCGGATATTGTAAAAATGTAGTAGAATTTCTCAAAAGCGAAGCAAAACAACTAGGGTATCGCACTACTCAAAATGAAAAAGGGAATCTCCTGATACATGTAAAAGGAAAAAATGATAGAACTATAGGCATATCAGGACATGTGGATACTTTAGGACTAATGGTTCGGAGCATAAAAAGTGATGGAACTCTCGCCTTTACAAATATCGGCGGTCCAATACTCCCAACTTTAGATGGCGAATATTGTCGAATTATCACAAGAAATAACAAAATTTACACTGGTACTATTTTAAGCAATTCTCCTGCTGCTCATGTATTTAAAGATGCAAGTGAATTGGCTCGAACTTGTGACAACATGCACGTTCGAATTGATGAGGTTGCAAAAAATAAAGAAGACGTTGAAAAACTAGGCATTGGAAATGGTGATTACATCGCAATTGATACAAAGACTACAATTACAGAAAGCGGATTTATTAAATCTCGCTTTATCGATGATAAACAAAGTGTCGCTTGCATTTTCGCACTGCTAAAAGAATGGAAAGAAAAAAATATAGTCCCTGCTAACAATGTCATATGTGTTATTTCCACATATGAGGAAGTAGGACATGGTTCAAGTCATCTTCCTGATGATATCTCAGAGCTAATCGCTGTCGATATGGGATGTATAGGCAATGACTTATCTTGCACAGAATACGACGTAAGCATCTGCGCTAAAGATTCTGGCGGACCTTATGATTACGAAATGGTTTCAAAGCTCGTTCAACTAGCAAAAGAAAATAGCCTAGACTATGCCGTGGACGTCTATCCTTTTTACGGAAGTGATGTAGGTGCTGCACTTCGCGGTGGAAATAATGTGAGAGGCGCCTTAATAGGACCAGGAGTTCACGCCTCCCATGGAATGGAGAGAACTCATATAAACGCTGTTGAAAATACTGTGAAGCTTCTGATGAGTTACCTACAGTAACTTACACCTTATTGTTTTTCTCGTAGAATAATACGTGCAAGAGGCTTTTTAATTACACATAGCACTACTACACATAACATTGAGGCACCCCCCAACTCTAAAGGTACATCCGAAATCACTATACTAATTGTTAATGCCGCTGCTGGTGGATGCTCTACATCGAGCACTGTCATGCAAAAAGAGGTCAAGAATATCGCACAACCACAAAGAATGATTGTATTAATATAAGCATGTCCAATCCATGCTAAAACATAAGAAAATACAATTCCCCATATGCATGCTGATATATAACCGCCTACAAGCACACTGGTTCGTACTGAATCTGCTTTTGGAAAGGCAAATGCAATAAAAGCACTAGCAGCAATAGAGACTATCCAAATACGATCATGTATTTGGTGCGCTATGAATAATGAAAACAATACAAAAACAGCAACGCAGAGACTGCGTAGAAAGCAAAGTCGAATCTCTGCTTTACTTAGATTAGGTTTCTTCATATGTATCACACTCCTTTAAGACAAACAAAATTGCTCACTCAGTGGGCTTTTTTCTATATTTAGGCTCTATGACTAAAACATATATAATCATCGTTATTATTACTAGAATCATGGTTCCTATAATAGATAAAAGTATTAACGGTGAATCATCTCCTACTAATAATGGTAATCCTAGCAGTTCTATTCCTATTGAAGAGCCTACAAATAATTTCCCCAATGCCCGATTATATGACCTCACATCCTTCACCTCGACTTTTGGTATATTGCTCCAAAATCCAAACTGTCTCTGTGTCGTCGAAACTATACAAAACACTCCCAAAATAAATATTGGCAATACCGATACTGTCCATATTATAAAGCCGATAGTTCGCTCTTCCATGATTTCATCACCCTTCTCAATCAATTTTAATCAATCAGTTCACTGTATTACTACTATTGTACTAGATTTGAATAAATGTTACAATAACCAGTGATTACGAAAGGAATTAATAATATGAAAAAAATATTTGAATCAGCTAAATTAGGTACTATAGAAGTACAAAATAGATGTGTCCGCAGTGCCACCTGGGAAAACATGGCAACAAGCGAAGGTCATTTGACAGATCCACTATTTGATGTTTACGAAAAGTTAGCAAAGGGAAATGTTGGACTAATTATCACTGGATACGCAAACATAGTAAAAGAAGAACAACCAAATCCTGGAATGATGGGAATTTACGACGATTCTTTTGTTGAAGAATACAAAAAATTGACAGAGATGGTACAAAGTTATGGTTCGAAGATTGTACTTCAAATTGCTTACGGTGGAACAAAAACCACTTATAATGTGGAAGACAGAACCATATTTGCTCCAAGTGAAGTTGCTGAATTGACAACTGGTGTAGTCGGCACCAAAATGACCAAAGAAGATATCGCCTATATTGAAGATGCATTTGCAAATGCTGCAAGACGTGGGAAAGAAGCAGGGTTTGACGCAGTCGAAATCCATGGTGCTCACACTTATCTCATCAATCAGTTCTTAAGTCCTTATTACAATAGAAGGGAAGATGAATACGGTGGAAGCTTAGAAAATCGAATGCGTTTTCTGAAAGAAATATATACAAAAGTACGTACGTCAGTCGGAAATGATTATCCTATACTTATAAAATTGACAGCAACAGAATTCTTCCAAGGTGGATTGACTTTCGATGAGACTCGAATTGTCTGTAAGGAGCTAGAAAAATTAGGCGTAGACGCTATTGAATTAAGTGGAAATGTACATGGAAAAGCTAAGTCAATGGTAGGTCAAGAATATGATGGTTTCAAAATAAATGATGAGGGGTTTTTCGTTGAATATGCAAAGATAATAAGCGATGAGCTAACTATTCCAGTAATGACAGTTGGAGGGTTTAAAAATATTGATAAAATGGAAACTCTAATCAATGAGAGTAACATTGATTTCATCGCAATTTGCAGACCTTTGCTCGCAGAACCAGAGTTAATTAAGCGTTGGAAAAATGGGGACCGTAAAAAGGCAATCTGCGTGCATTGCTCTAAGTGTAGAACGAAGGACGGAAATTATTGTGTGGTTTTTAAATAGGAGAGGAATATGAAAACACTTGCAATTACGGGAACGAATGGTTTTTTAGGAGAAAGGGCTGTAGAATATTTTAATGATAAGTATAAAGTAGTAAAAGTCACAAGAGAAGTACTTGACCTACGAGATGGTGAAATGATTTTCAATTATTTTACTAAGCTTTCCCCTGACCTTGTGCTTCATAGTGCAGCAATTTCAGATGTGAACCAATCACAAGAAAATCCCGAGATATCAAATCTTGTAAATAAGATGGCACCGTACTATATCGCTAAGGCATGTAATCAATGTGGCGCTAAGTTGGTGTCTTTAAGCTCTGATCAAGTCTATACCGGCAATAAAGAACGTATTGCATTAAGAGAAGATGTATCATTAAATCCACAAAATCTTTATGCTCAACAAAAGCTAGAAGCAGAATATCTAGTAAATAAAACATTATCAAGTGCGGTAAGCTTACGCTTGACTTGGATGTATGATATGCCTGAGTCAGAGCCTTCTCGAAGAATGGGGCTTTTAAAGGCACTTGTTCACGCCTCAATTAATAATACAAAGATTCGTGTGAACGTTAATCAAATGAGAAGCGTTACTTATATAAAAGATGTAATTAAAAATTTAGAATTTTGCTTTTCGCTTCCAGGTGGTGTCTACAATTTTGGTAGTGAAAATGATCTTTCTATTTATGAGTTTTATAAAGAATCAACAAAAGCTCTTGGTATAGACGAGTCCATCCTAGAGCCTTTTGAAGGTGATATGCGAAATATCTTGATTGATACTACAAAGATAAAAAATTGTGGAATTCATTTTCCAACGGCATTGGATCGAGTTCTATCATTAGCAAGGAAATAGATATCCTTTTTTAAATAATCTGTGCTAATCCTAAATTTAGCACACCACAAGCTACCATTGTTAGAATCGGGCTCGTCTTAAATTTTATCAGTGCCACTAACGCCCCGCCAAACAAAAGAAGTCCAACCCAGTTCACCGCCCCTGTTGAAGAAGTATTATGATCGCCAAATGCAACTACCTGAAGTATACTAATTCCTGCTCCTGCTATAAGAGCGACCACTGCACATCGAAGCGTTGCAAGTATGCTGTCTAGATAAGTCAGCCCCTTATACTTATAGTAAATGTAAGCTAGTAGAGATACAATAATAAGGGATGGAAATATGCACCCCAATGTTGCAATTAATGCTCCTGGAAATCCTGCTACTTGAATCCCTACAAATGTCGCTGAGTTTACAGCAATTGGTCCTGGGGTCATCTCTGCTATTGTTACAAGGTCTGTAAATTCACTCATCGTTAACCACCCGTGAATATCAACTGCTTGACTTTGAATCAATGGTATTGCTGCATATCCGCCACCAATGCTAAACATTCCTATTTGTAAAAAGCTGAAAAACAACTCTAAATATGTCATCTATGTTTACCACCCCTCCTATTGCTCACAACTTCACGAAATATTCCAATTACAATTGCAATCAAAATAATATAAATTACATTTACATTAAAGAAAAACACCGCTAGAAAAGTTGCTACCATAATTAGATTGCTGATGATATTTTTTTCTTTAACAACTTTAGCGCCCAAATGATATACTACTTCCAATATCACTGCTGCAACTCCTGCTTGCATCCCTTTTAATACAAGTGCCACATACGTATTTGCGGCAAATGCTGCATAAAACATAGATATAACAGAAATAATTATAATCGGTGGTATGATGGTTCCTAGTACAGCTATTAGCATGCCGAAGAATCCTGCCACTCTCCATCCTACTAAAATAGCTGCATTAACTGCAATCGCTCCTGGTGAGGATTGTGCGAGCGCTGTTAAATCAAGCATTTCATCCTCCTCTATCCATCCGTATTCGTCTACAAACTTCTTTTTCATAAATGTTACAATAACAAAACCTCCACCAAATGTAAATGCACTGATGTAAATAGTTGACATGAACAATTTCCAAAGCGTTTTTATATTGGTTACTTTTGCCTTTTCCATTCCTCTCCCTCCATAATTAAAAGATATACTTTATCTTTTCTATTGTCAAATTATTTACTCTCCAAAAAGGTGTGCTATCAAATATTTATTAAAATAAAAAGAACTGTCGAGGAATAGTCTTCTACTCCCCAACAGTTTGCTTCTTGAATTGAGTTCAATATGATTCCTTCGTTTAAAGGCTCCAGATTACTTAACGAGGTATTCTGTTAGTAATTCTATCATTTCTTCTACATCTTTTAAGTCCGCAACCTCATAAGGACTATGCATATATCGAAGTGGTACATACAGTATAGCAATTTCCACTCCTCCACTTGCCATCAATATTTCATCAGCATCTGTATAGGTTCGTCCGCTTGTCACCTCATACTGCAATGAAATTTTTAATTTCTTAGCTATTTCTCTTATTCTCACATTCATTCGCTTGCTACAAATTGGATTCAGACATAGTACTGGTCCTTTTCCTAATTCCACTTCTCCATCTTTAGCTGCGGTGAACCCGTCACAATCACTCGTATTCGTAACATCTATTATGATAGCTTTTGTTGCTTTCAACTTTTGTGCTATCCACTTTGCTCCATGTTTACCAATTTCTTCTCCCACTGTCGAAACGGCATGTATGGTATTTTGACACTTTAGTTCCCTTGCCTTTTCAAAAGCTTTCATAACTACATAAATGCCAAGTTTGTTATCCAAGGCTCTTGCACCTATACGGTTATTCAATAATGAATTAATTCTAGTATCTACTACAACCCTATCACCTAATTCAACTTTCGATTCTGCCTCTACTTTGGTTCTTGCACCGATATCAATCTTCAAATCATACACCTGGAAATCATCTTGCTTCAATGTATCTATATCGACTAAAACAATCCCTTGCACACTGCCTTTTGCTGATCGTACCTGAACTGCATTTCCTTGATACAGTCGCGCTCTCGTTCCACCTACATTCATCACTTTAAGAAATCCTGTTTCGGTAAACCCTGTTACCATTAGACCAACTTCATCCGAATGTGCCACAAGCATGATTTCCTCACTATTCCCTTTGTGAGTAAACACTACATTTCCAATTTTATCTTCATATACAACATCACAACTACTTTCCATCTCACTTACAAGTAATCTCTGAAGTTCTTCTTCATCACCAGATACAGACACTGTATCTAGAATTTTCTTTAGCATCTTTTAGCTACACTCCCTCTTATCTGTAATTTTGTTGGGATAACTAACTTCATGCTTATTTTACGTTCTGACAATATTTTATCTGCAAGTTGCTGCACTGCCTTTTCCCCCATAAACTCCATGTATACTCGTATAGTTGTTAGTGGGGGCGTCATGTACTTCGCAGTTGGAATATCATTAAATCCAATTATGCTGATATCTTCTGGAATTTTAAGATTTAGTTCATATGCAGCTCTATAACACCCCACTGCTATTGAATCATTAGCTGCAAATAATGCAGTCGGTAAATTCTCTTCCTTATATAGCTCTTTTAATAGCTGATATCCATATTTGGGGTGATATTCTCCAGTTTTCATATACTCTGCATTTAGTAACCCTTTACTGCTCATATATTTTACGAATTGTGTTGTTCTAGGTTCCACAAGCTTCCTACCATCTTTATCGTATTCAGAGCATCCTATATAACCTATTTTACTATGCCCGTTTTCTATCAAGCAATCAAGCGCATGAATTACTGCGTTATTATAATCTACAACAATCGAATCAAATGTCGAACCATCTGGGCTTCCATCTATAAATATTGCAGGTTTTTTCCACGACTTTATTGTGGAAACCATAGATTCACTGAATGTCCCTGAACATATAACTCCATCAATGTTATGAATCATTTCTGAACTCGCATCAATAGTTATCTCAATTTTCTTATATTTTTCTGTTTCTAATTTTTTCTCAATAGCTAGACGAATACACAAATAATAAGGGTCTTCTAATTCTTCCTCTGGTGAATAAGAATAAAACACTCCTATCTTTAGTTTCTTTTTTCTTTTCTTGTGCACTGGTAGCTCATACTCCATTTCCTCAGCTATCTCAAATATTCTTTTTTTTGTTTCTTCCTGAGCATTTAATGTTTCATCATGATTTAGCACTCTTGACACAGTAGCACTTGATACACCAGCTTTATCAGCAATATCTTTAATTGTGGCCATTATTTATCACTCCTCTCTGCATATAGTTCGATATATGTCATGAGTTCATCTTATCATAGCCAAGTAAATTTTTCAATGTTTTACTAGTTTTTTACCAAGTATTATCTGTTGGTTTTTTCACCAACCTTTACTTCCGAAACAATAACTGCGCTTAATATCAAAACCGACCCTACTATCATACGAGTTGTTACAGCCTCTCCTAGTAACCATACGGAAAAGAGTGTCCCAAAAACCGACTCCATCGATAGAATAATAGCCGCTTTTGTTTCATCAACATATTTTTGACAAACTGTCTGTAGCAGATAACAAAGCGTCGTGCTTATTAATCCCAAATACAAAATTGCCAAAAAACTCTCTGTTGTAATATTGATTTCAAAATCACCAATTACTATTAATACGAGCAAAGAGAGAACACACGCCGTAATCATTTGCATAAAATTCAAAATAGCTGGCCGAATTTTACCTACAAACTCCCCTGTAAGAAAAATCTGAAAAGCAAATCCCACTGCACAAAGCAATGTTAACAAATCCCCTATATTAATAGAAAAATCATTCTGGAGCGATAACACTCCCGCACCCGCTATAGCCATCGCTGCACCTATAAGATTTTTTTTTGCAATTTTCTTCTTATATACAATAAAAGCAATAAACGGGACTATAACCACATTGGTAGCTGTTAAAAATGCATTTTTAGATGGTGTTGTGAATTGTAGGCCCACAAGTTGTAATGCAAATGCTGCAAATAATGCACAGCCTAAAAAGAAGCCAGAAAAAACTTCTGATTTCTTTATTTTCCTAACTTGTTTCCATCCAATCAATGTCATTGCAATGGAAGCCATAAAAAAACGTGCAACCATTATCTGGAATGGTGTTGCACTTTCCAGCGCAATCTCGCTTGCCGGAAACCCACCTCCCCATACAATTGTAACCACTATGAGACCAAATACTCCCATATACTTCTTCATATAATTATTCCTTCTTTCTCTAGTGTCTATAAAAGAGAGAATCACAGTAGATTCTCTCTTCTTCTTATTATTACTCTCCGAATTTTGATTCTAACTCTTCTTGTAGCGCTGCAAGAGTCTCTTCTACATCTGCGTCATTCAAATAGATATCTGATGCTGCTGTGGTAATAGAATCTGACGCCTCTAAATAATCTGGAGAAGTAGGTAGTTCTGCTACATTTTGTCCATTTTCAATAAAAATTTGATACACATTTTCTCCTCCAAAGAATGAATCTGTTTCCGAGAAAATCGACTCATCATAACTAGCCACATACGATGGATATAGTCCATATTTCTCAAATCCACTCGCTTGAATTTCTGTATCTTTCATAGCAAATTCCAAGAATGCTTTCGCCTCTTCTGGAAAATCTGTCTTAGCATTGATAGCTACATTTGCTCCACCATTGTTTGTGCTGTAAGTTGCACCTTCCATTGTCGGCATCTGCATAACTCCCCATTTTCCTTCTGTTTGTGGAGCTTTATCCTTTATAGTCCCAATCATCCATACCGCTTCTGGTATTGTTGCTACACTTTCATTTACTACCGATTGCTCATATTCACTCCAACCATCATAGTTAAGTGCAATACCTGAATCATATATCCTCTTAGCTTCTTTCATAGCAGCAATTGATTCCGGCGAATCCACTGCTGGATTTCCTTCTTCATCAAAAGTATCAACGCCTAACATTCCTCTTAATCTTGTATAAATTGATGATGTAGTTGGATCCATCGGCAACATCTTTACTGGATCTCCCGAAGGTGTTTTGCATACCTCTTCAATTTTCTTCCCCGCTTCAATATAATCATCCCATGTTAAAATTTCATCAGGATTTACTCCTGCTTGTTCAAAATAATCTGAACGGTAGAACATAGCTACAGGGCCTGCATCCCATGGGAACGCATGTACTTTGTCATTTAATGTTACTTCTGCTACCTTAGCCGGTAAGAATTCATCTACACTTACATTCTCTGATACATCCAAAAATCCTTCTGGGAACTTATTTGCATAACTTGCCAATACTGTTCCTTCAATTGCAATAATATCTGCAATACCACTACCTGTTGCTAATGATGTTGTCAACTTATCATAGATTTGATCCGTCCCCATTTCTTGAAAATCAAACGTTACATTTACATCAGGGTTAGCTTCTAAGTAAGCATCCGCAGCCTCTTCTAACTGCATAAGTGCAACATCCCACGCCCATACTTCTAATACAGCTTCTTCACCTCCACTTTCACTTTCACCTGATCCTCCGCATCCTGTCACCACTGTCGCTGTTACCATTACTCCCATTAATAGTAAGGCACTTAATTTCTTCATTCTTTTTTTCATTTTTCTCCTCCTATTCTTTCACTGCTCCACCCATAACGCCTGCTATAAATTGCTTTTGAAATACTAAAAAGATAATCAGTATTGGCAAGGTCGCTACAGCTGCTGCAAGTAGAATCACTGCATAGTCTTTATTTGTAGGGTTTCCATTCAACATAGCCAAAGCAATTGGCAATGTGTATTTCTCTTCACTTCCTAATATTACAAGTGGCCACATAAAACTATTCCACATACTTGTAAACATATAAATAACCAAAGCACCTAGCGCAGGCTTAACATTTGGCAAAACAATTCTCCCAAATATCCCCAATTCACCAACTCCATCGATACGCCCTGCTTCTACAAGCGCTGTCGGAAAATTCACCATATTTTGCCTCATAAGAAACACACCGAATGTATTCGCTAACATAGGTAATATAACTGCCGCAAACGTATCTACCATATTCAATTCAATCATCATCTCAAACCTCGGTATAAACATTACCAACCCAGGTATCATCATAGATGCTAACGTAAATGTAAAAATAAGAGATTTTCCTTTAAAATCAAATTTTGCAAGTGCATAACCTGCTGCCGAAAATAGCAAAAGTGCTAATACTGTGTATGTCCCAGCTAAGAAGAGCGAATTAATAGCACTTGTAAATAAATCCACCTGTTCTGATAGAATCCCAAAGTTTTCCATTAGGTTTGCCCCTGGTGTTAGCTTTGGTGGAACTGATAAAATATCTGTATTTTGATTTGTCCCCGATACAAACATAAAATAGAAAGGGAACATCGACAAAAATGCTGCACCTATTAAGATTACATAACAAAATATTCGACCTAATATCTTCATTACTCCTCCTTCCCTATCTTCAACTGAATCATCGAGAAGATACTGATAATAATTGCCATTACATATCCTACTGCAGATGCATATCCAAAGTTCAGATAACGGAACCCATGATTGAACAGATATTGACCCATTGTAATTGTCGCATTATTGGGACCACCCTCGGTTAATACATAAGGTTCATCAAATAATTGGAGTGTTCCTATCGTAGATGTAATGATTGTAAATAGTAAAATAGGCTTAATCATTGGAATGGTTATGTAGAATAACTTGTGCCAAAAAGAAGCTCCATCAATCTCTGCTGCTTCCATAATATCACTAGATATTCCTTGAATACCTGCCATGATAATAATCATGTTGTACCCGCTCCATCTCCATGTAATCGAAATAATAATCGCTATTCTAGCAGGCCATTCTTGATAGAACCACTCAACACCCGTTCCACCTATTGCCTCAATCACATAGTTTACAAGTCCATACTCTCCATTCAATAACACTTTAAATACAAGCGCATATGCTACAAGCGCTGTTACTGATGGTAGAAAAATTGCCGTTCTGAAAAAAGCTCTGCCTTTAATGAATTTTTGTTCAATAGCAACCGCGATCAACAACGCACTTCCTATCATAATTGGAACCTGAATAAGTAAAAATATAAAAGTATTAAATACAGCTTTATAAAACACTTTATCCTGTAATAATAACGTATAATTCTTCAAACCAACAAACTCATATACACCAGACTCTAACTCAAAAAAGCTCAAATAAAAGGATCTTCCTATTGGATAGGCCATGAATACTACGAATATTATAAATACAGGTCCTATTAGAAAATACGGCACTGTATTTTTGTTAATTATAGGTTTTCTTCTCTTATTCATCTCCTATCTCCTCTCGTATTTACTTTCTTTAATAACTTCATTTGTTTTTACGCTCCTGAATCGCAAATCTAATCGATAGTCATTAATCCTCGTCTTATTTCTAAAAACCTGATCTTCTCCACAAGCATTCGTACCAAGTCCTGAATGTTTTGCATCAATATGCACTATCGTTGCATCTGCTTTTTCAATTTCTCCAATATGTTTCGCTTTATCCAATGCATCTACCGTATAGTCATGAACATTGATTCCTACTTCATTTTTTGAAACAATTAACATACTTGAATTTTCGTCTCCTACCGAAAACCACTTCACACCTTCTCGGTGTCCATTTTCTTGTGGCATCGCATAATCTACATGCATCTCTTCTATAGTCGCTTCGTAAATTCCCATGATAGATGCTGTATTCATATCGCTATAGTTCTCATCATATCCCTTTCCATACCACTTCACTCGATTCAGAGCTTTCGGAAGTTCCATCTCAATTCCGATTCTAGGGATGAACTCTGGAACAAACTTGCTATACTTAAATCCGTTCATCGAGAGAGACAACTCCATCTCTCCATCTAAATATATGGTATATAAATACTTTCCTTTAAATCCAAACGCCATACTAAGTGGCGAAAAATGTGTTTCTACTATTACTTGAACCTTATCTTCTAACTCATAAATATTTATACTTTCTAATTGCTCTTGTTGTTTGTGCAAAAAGTACTTAGTAGTCCAATCTCCAATTTTATACATATCATTATCGATGGTGGCTCTTAGCGTATTCAACTTAGGTCCTTCTAAAAATTGTATTTGTCCATCTACCTGATATTCTGTGATTCTTCCTGTCACCTTATTAAAGCAAACACTAACACAATCTCCTTGTATTTCAATCACTGTAGGTGTCTCTTCAACACTCAATGATCCACTTTTATCTCGCTCTATTACTTCTGCTTCTTTATAGGTGGATAAAGCGAATTGTTGTCTTCCTATTACATGTGATGCTTCTGCATATTTAGTCGCATTTTTCTCCAAAAAAGTCACATTCAAATAGTACTCACACCCTGCCTGCACTTCTCCTTGGAACTTCGGTATATTTATAATTCCACTTTTCCCTGCCTCTACTTCTAGATTCTCAACAACTCCACTTTGATCAATCACATCATCATGAACATATTCATATTTACATGCGATATGTGATAGGTTTCTAAAATCATATAAATTATGTACGCAAATCGTACTATTTTTTTCATCGTATAATTCTGCTTTTACAGGTGCAATCACTTGTTTAAAGTGTATCAATCCTGTAGAAGGAATTCCATCCGGGCGAATCAACCCATCCATACAGAAGTTAGAGTTATTTGGTTGATCTCCATAGTCTCCACCATAAAGGTACTTAACATCTCCGTTCTCATCTTTGCTCTCTATTCCGTGATCATACCATTCCCAAATAAATCCACCTTGTAACCGATCATACTTTCTAAATAGATTCTGATATTCTTCTAAGTTTCCAGGACCAACTCCCATAGCGTGACCATATTCACATAAAATATGTGGTTTTCCATGTGCATCATTTCCTTCACCAATACACACCATATCAGCTAATCTTGTATACATCGACGAAAATACATCTGTAACATCTGCCCCATGATCACTTTCATAATGAATCAACCTTGTGGCATCTAATGCCTTTATCTCTTTCGCACATTCTGTAAAATTCGTACCTATCGATGATTCATTCCCCATCGACCACATAATGATAGATGGATGGTTTCTATGTTCTTGAATCATACGAATACTCCTGTCACAAAACGCCTCCCTCCAAGATGGCTCCTCATTTAACCACTCATATTTTTCAATCCACTCAAAACCATGAGTCTCTAAATCACCTTCATCTATTACATAAAATCCGTAATAGTCGCACAAATCATAAAAATACGACATCTTAGGGTAGTGTGCACAGCGAATTGCATTTATGTTATGCTGTTTCATAAGAATCAAGTCTTCTTCTACGGTTGCTGCGTCAACAGTTCCACCTGTCTTAGCACTAAAATCATGCATATTGACACCATTTAGCAAAATAGCGACCCCATTAACCAAAAAGTTGTTTTCTTTAATCTCAACTTTTCTAAACCCTACAGTTGAGCTAACTTCGTCTACAATACATCCCTTCGCCTTAGCTGTCACCTCTACTTTATATAAATAGGGTTCTTCTGCACTCCACTTTTCTACTTCGCTAATGCCTGTCTGCAAGCATGCTTTTTCTTTCACTTCAACCACATTTCCACTTGCTACTACACTTTGGTTTTCATCGTACAACACCCAATCTATTTCATCTATTTCCGTTGTACATAAAATCTCTTGCTTAAAAATTCCATTTGTATAATCTTCATCTAATGTTCCATCAACAATATAATTTTCGATCCTTGTCTTTGGTTTACTCTGTAATTCTACATCTCTAAATATTCCACTATACCACCACATATCTTGGCATTCTAGGTATGTTCCATCTGACCACTGATACACTCTAATTGTAATCTGGTTTTCGCCAGCTGTTACATAAGGCGAAACATCAAACTCGGACGCTAATCTACTTACCTTGCTATATCCCACATGCGAACCATTCACCCAAACATCATAGGCACTACTCACTCCATTAAACCGAAGAATTATATCACGCTCATTTAACCATGCATCGTCGACAACTATCGTCTTTCTATAGATCCCTGTAGGATTCTTCGAAGGAACAAATGGTGGATTAATTGCAAACAAATACCATACATCTGTATAATGCATATCTCCATATCCTTCTAATTGCCAACATGAGGGAACCGTTATCCCCCCCCAGTCGCTAGTATCAAAATCTCTCTCCGAAAAACCTTTTGGAGAATATTCTGGTGACTCCATATAGAGGAAATCCCATTTCCCATTTAATAAAGTTGAAAATTTTTCTGCACTTTTACGTTTGAAATCAGTGTGACTATTCAAACGTCCTATATGAAGAATCTCTTCATTTTCCCATCTCTTTTTCAGTCTCACTTTTTCTCCTCCTTTTCTTGGTTACAATCTATCATTTACTTAGTCAAAAGTCAATATTTTACTTTGGTTAACTTTTACTTTCTTTTATTTTTTACAGTTTTTCTCTATATTTTTTGTGCATTTTCACCAATGTATATTATTTAACAATATTAATTCGTCTATTTTGTATGTTCATTTCTTTTTTTAATAGTTTGCTTTTTACTAGTTAATATTGTATAATATTCCAAAAGGAGGAGTTATATGTTTAACGATAACAAACTAATTGCTTTTCTAGATAAGCTAGTAAATTTATTTGTATTAAATATTTTATTTATACTTACATCTTTACCCATTTTCACTATCGGTGCTTCTTTAACAGCGCTTAATTCAGTAAATCTCAAAATGGTACAAAACGAAGAAAGCTATATAGCAACCTATTATTTCAAATCATTTAAAAAAAATTTTCGAGTAGCAACATTAGGGTTTCTCCCTCTATTAGCGTTCGGCATTCTTATGACACTCAATATTATTTTCACAAGTTCTAGTTCTTCTATGCCCTTTATGCTTGTAAACGCTACATCTCTATTTATTCTTTTTATAGTAGGGATTTTTGCATTATACTATTTCGCCATTATTGCTAGATTTCACTTTTCCGTGAAGCAAGCTTACTTACATATTCCACAGATGCTCACAAGTAATCCTATATATTTTTTTACATTGATACTCCCTTTAATACCTATTGTGTTTTTAACCTTCTACTCAATTTATACAGCTTTACTAGTAGTATCTTTCTTTATACTAATTGGTTCATCTATGTTAAGTTATATACATTGCTTTACATTCCGAAAAATTTTCAAACCCTACGAAAGATAACTCAACACAAAAATAAGACAGTTTGAATCCAAAACGGTTCTAACTGTCTTATTTTTCTCATTTACTCCAACGCCGTCATATCCTTTGCCCATTTACCTCGAAGAATTCTAACACTATAACACACTGTCTTTAGTATTCCATCAAATTTAGTAAATATAAAAACCCAAAAGATAGATAACTCAAAACAAAAAGCTGCAAGTGCTCCAAGTGGTAGTGCAAACAGCCACACAAAAGCCAATTCTGTAAAGAGAATATACTTGCCGTCCCCTCCTCCTCTTAGCACTCCCATTCCGGATATAGATGTACTCGCTTGAAAAATCATCATAATCGCACTAGCAGAAAGAAGCTCTCTTGCTATTGCAATTGTATCATCCGACAAATTATAAAGACTAATGAAACTGTCTCTCGTAAAATAAATAATTATCGCTGACACAAGACCCATAACAAATCCGATTACAAGAAAAGTTCTCGCATATTCGTACACTTTCTTCGTATCTCCTAAGCCGATCGTTTTCCCTATCATCGTAAGCGAAGCTGATCCAACACCAAACAAAAACAAACTAACAAGTTGAGAAATTACAGAGTTAATAGCATTTGCTGCAATCACCTCTTTCCCCAATCTTCCTAAAATAACAGCAATAGCAGATGTTCCAAATACCCAGAATATTTCATTTAACACAACTGGTGTTGCAGCTTTTACAAACAATCCAAAAATTCGTCTGTTCACACTTTTTAAATCTCGAATTTTCAAATTTATTTTTTTATCAAATCTGAAGATGTATACCATAGAAATCGTAAATTCTAAAAGTCTCGCTATCAAAGTCGCAATAGCCGCACCTTCTACCCCTAATGCTGGAAATCCAAAATTCCCAAATATCAGAACATAGTTAAGCGACGCATTCACTAGAAGAGAGGCTCCGTAGATATACATTGATATATGCGCAGACTGCACCGCTCTTTGGGATCTTATATTACAATTTGTCAACGCATTCGGTATGTATGTAAGTGCGATAATCCTTAAATACTTCGCCCCTTCTGTCACAACCTCTGTATCATTTGGATTCGCATAAATCCGAATAAATTGCTCTGGAAAGAAAAACCCAATAACAAACGCAATCGCCCCTACCATTACAGCTAATCGATAGACAATCGGAAATACTTTTTTTATAGAATCTATATCCTTCTTCCCATAATATTGAGCTATTAAAATATTTCCACCTTCACAGATCCCCATATTAATAATCATAGATATAAAAAATAATTGTCCTGCCAAATTTACACCCGATAAAGAATTCTCCCCAAGCGTACCTATCATCAATGTATCTACTAGATTTACTGCAAAATTAATTAGATTTTGAAATGCAACAGGTATCGCTATTGTCAAGATAGCTTTATAAAACGCCTTTTCTCTCACTAGCATAAAACATAACCTCCAGATTTATATTTTTTCAACTCACACAATCGAACTGTATCTCAACAAACATATCACCAACCAAGTAAATTGTCAATTATTAACTAAGTAAATCAACCTTTTTTATTTTAGCAAAACAAAGAAATTATGCATTACTGAACAATTACTTTTTTTAACATTTATGCTATACTCATATCATTAAGCTTCACAAGTTAAATCTCAAAAGAAAGGGCTATCCACAATGAGTTCACACACACACAATTACTCGCGTATCAAATTCGCATGTTATGCTACGAATGTATGCATGTCCACTGTTATTATCCTACCCGCATTATTATTTCTTACTTTCAGAGAGTTATATAATATTTCTTATACGCTACTAGGATTATTAACTGTAATTAATTTTTCTACCCAACTGTTGGTCGATCTTATATTCTCTTTTTACTCCAGTTGTTTTAATATGGAGAAAACAATTAAAAGTATTCCATTAATTGCAATTATCGGCTTTTCTATCTATGCACTTTCTCCTATAATGTTAGGCCAATACACTTACCTTGGTCTTGTGTTTGGAACCATAATTTTTTCAGGTGCAAGTGGTCTAGCAGAGGTATTGATCAGTCCTGTAATTGCCGCTATCCCTTCGGAAAATCCCGATCGTGAAATGAGTCGTTTGCATTCTGCTTATGCATGGGGTGTTGTATTTGTAACAATTTTTTCTACCATTGTACTGCAAATTGTGGGGAATGAAAACTGGTATATTCTAGTACTGTTACTTACTGGAATTCCATTCATTGCAGCATTTTTATTCTTCGGCACTAAACTACCGAATTTACACACACACGAAACCGCGGGTGGTATCTTTAAGCTGTTCAAGAACAAAAGCATGCTCTTCTGCTTTTTTGCGATTTTCCTCGGTGGCGCAAGTGAGAATGTTATTTCGCAGTGGAGTTCTAGCTACCTGGAGCAGTCACTAGGGCTTCCCAAGCTATGGGTTGATATCTTAGGCGTTGCTTTTTTTGCTGCCATGCTTGGTATCGGGCGTAGCCTCTATGCAAGTAGGGGTAAAAATATTCGAAAAACTATGTTAATCGGCTCTATTGGTGCAAGCATTTCTTTTCTAGTTGTAATCTTTGTAGACATACCTATTATTACTATTCTTGCATGTGCTATTATTGGGTATTTTGTGGCTATGTTATGGCCTGGAAGCTTGGTACTTGTTCAAGAAAAATTTCCAACTGCTGGTGTAACTGTCTTTGCCCTGATGGCAGCTGGTGGTGACTTAGGTTCCTCTATTGGACCTCAACTAGTCGGTGCTGTAACTGATTTTACAATTCAAAACGAGTCCCTTATAGTATTTGGCAGCAATCTAGGTTATTCTCCTGAGCAATTCGGTATGAAATGCGGTATGATGGCTTCAGTTATCTTTCCCGTAGCATGTTCAATTCTATTATGTCGTGAGCAGTTCAAGGCAAAAGAACGTTAAAACGAGGAGTCTAGAATGGAATTTTTAATCCCTCTAGACTCCTCGTTTTTTACTTTTCTACAATTAAATCCACTATACTCATTGTCGACTTCCTATGTGAAACTAGAACTACTCTCTTTTCCCTCGAAGGTTATTTTTCCTTTTGTAATCTCCATGGAGTACACATCTAGAATTACATCCTCTTCATATCTTAATTTCACCTGACTGAATCGAATATCTCCTGCTATCCCTACCGCTTCCTTTCCTTGAATTGCCTATTTCATCTTCAAAACTAAGTCTTTAATACCTTTTGTTATCCTATTATAAAATACCACTATCATTGGTAAATGTGATTATATTATTTAGGGGAATCGCTTCTGTCGTAAATGCTCCTAAACAAGCAATATTAGTACTTGCTTATTGGTTTTATCTCACAAGATTTCCTCCAATATACACTTGTTCAACATTATAAAATTCATCTGCGATGATAAAATCTGCTTGCTTTCCAATTTGAATGCTCCCAACTTCAGAATCAATTCCCACAGATTTAGCTGGATTAAGAGTTGCACTTAATATTGCCGCTTCTGGTTCAATACCAAAGTCGATTGCATTTTTTAGTCCTTCATATAGAAATTTAGTTGCCCCTGCTATTGTTCCATCTAGTAGCCTAGCTTCTCCATTAACTACTTTAATATCTAAACCGCCACTTTCGTAATTCCCATCTGGAACTCCAGCTGCACTAATGGTATCTGAGATTAACAGTATCCCATTTGGTTTTACTTTAAACATTAATCGAACAACTGCTGGATGTACGTGAAACCCATCACAAATAAGCTCTGTGTTGATATCTGTATCACAGGCCGCTCCTATAATTCCTGGATCTCGATGATGTAGGCCATTCATGGCATTGAATAAATGGGTAACATGATTAGCTCCCCACTCAACTGCCTCTCTAGCTTTTTTATAATCACAGGCTGTATGCGCTATAGACATAGTAATTGTATCATTAAAAGTTTCAATCAATTCTTTGGCATTCTCTATCAAGGGATCAATTGCGATCAATCGTATGCTATCTTTAGATTGATAAATCAATTCTTTCACATAGTCAGCATTTGGCGCAATTAGATATTCTTCGGCATGTGCTCCCTTTTTCTCAGGCTTGAAAAAAGGACCTTCTAAGTGAATTCCTCTAATGTTCGTAAGACCTCTCTCCTCCTCTGTTCTAGAGAGTTTCTTAATTGCATCCATCGTATGTTTTTTCGATGTTGTCATTACTGTTGCAAGTACAGATGTAGTCCCTTTACTTGCATAATAAGCTCTCATTTTTTCTATTTCTTCATCATCAGCTTTACAAAAATCAAATCCTAAACACCCATGTGTATGAATATCTACCATTCCGGGCAATATTCTTTTCCCTGTGCAATCAATTATTTCTTCACCTTTTAATCCCAAATCAATGTTAGTGAATATGTTGCTTTCTATTTCTATATCCAATTTTTGAAAATAACCTTCAATAAATACCAGTCCATTTTTTAATACCATATCCCCCCCTATTCTTCGCAATACACCACAGTCACATCGGGATGTAACTGTAGCACAGATGCCGGAACACTTGGTGTAATCGGTCCATAAATCGCCTTTTCTAACATCTCTTTCTTTTCTATCGTATTGATAACCAACAAAATTTTCTTTGCTTGCATAATAGCTTTTATTCCCATTGTAAGCGCTTGCTTTGGAACGTCATTTATTGAATCGAAAAATCGTGCATTTGCCACTAGTGTCGACATTCCTAATTCCACTACATGGGTTGTCTTTTCAAAAGCTTGCCCTGGTTCATTAAATCCTATATGACCATTAAATCCCATTCCTAGTAATTGTAAATCCACTCCGCCAACTTTTTCAATCAAAGAATCATATCTTTTACACTCTGCCTCTAAATCTTTTGCCTTTCCATTTGGCACGTATGTATTTTCTTTTTTTATATTAATGTGCTCAAACAAATTGGCATTCATAAAATGGCGATAGCTCTGTTCATCATTTTCCTCTACTCCCACATACTCATCTAAATTAACACTTTTTACATTTGAAAAATCTATATCATCTTTGCTATACCACTCAATCAATTGTTTATATGCTCCAATTGGTGTAGCACCTGTGGCTAATCCTAATACACAATTAGGCTTTAGGATTACTTGCGCTGAAATTATATTAGCAACTTTACGACTTAAATCTTGATAATTTTTTCCTTTAATAATTTTCATATTATTATTCTTTTCCTCTTTTACACACTCTTCTTTTCTTATTTCTATTATCATTTGGAAATTGGTTAAATGCCTAGATATCCAACTATACTACACATAAACCTTATGAACGAAGTCAACTTTCTTAATTGACATAATTTCCTCTATCAACTCTTCTGAAGTCTGAACTTTTTTAAGTTTCACTGTTAATATCCCACCTAATTTGTTCGATTGAATCTTTGCCGATGTCGATTCTAGCCTAAGTATCTCAATCTGTTGTTCTTTCATCTTCTCTATAATCTGGCTAATCACATCGGAACTTTTCCCTTCGAAATACAAATCTAAAAAATGATTATTTCTCCGATAGATTCGATCTACAATTCGCAATGTTCTCAACAACAATAAGGTAATTGCACAACTGATGAGCGCACCGCTATAAAAGCCAATCCCTATTGCCAGACCTATACAAGCACAAGTCCATAATGCTGCTGCAGTTGTTAATCCTCTCACCTTACTATTTCCAGCTGAAATAATTGCACCTGCTCCAAGAAATCCTATCCCACTGATTACTTGTGCTCCCATTCTGCTTACATCTGCCACCAAGCCTTGATGAGAATGCACATAATCACTCATAACCATTACGAGTGCTGCCCCTAAGCAGACCAAAGAATGGGTTCGAAATCCTGCTGATCTAGTGCTTCTTTCTCTATCCGCTCCTATTAATCCTCCTATTACAGCCGCAAGTATCAGCCTAATTACTATGGAATAAATATTAAATTCTACAAAATACTCTCGAAAGTCCAAATATTGTTCTCCTTTACACATTTAAAAATGTTTCCAAAATCCCTATAATTTCTCTACATTCTTTCTTAGATTCCATTTCACAAAATATTCGCAACAACGGTTCCGTTCCCGAGAACCTTGCAATAACCCATCCTCCATTCTTAAAATAGACCTTGCATCCATCCAAATATGATATTTTCTCAATTTCATAATCTGCAAAGGTAGGCAGTGCTTTGTCCTCAAACAATAATGTCTGAAGTTCTATTTTCTTTTCCGCGCTAAATGTATAATCACTTTCAATCATATACAACTTCCCACACTCTTCTTCTATATCCTTTACTATTTCTGACATTTTCTTTCCAATACAAGCCATCATTTCAATTAAAAGAGCTGCTGCATACACACCGTCTTTTCCATTTATGTGTCCTTTTACTGTTAATCCTCCTGATGACTCTCCGCCTAAGATTGCATCTGTTTCTTCCATTTTTGAAGAAATATTTTTAAATCCTACTGGAACTTCATGACAAGTCGCACCAAATGTATTTGCTACTTTATCTAGCATATGTGTTGTAGCTATATTGCGAACAACATCGCCTTTCCAATTCTTATATTTCACCAAATAATAATACAATAAGACTAATATTTCATTTGGATGTAGATAATTCCCCTCATCGTCAATTACTCCTAGCCGGTCTGCATCTCCATCTGTTGCTATCCCTATATCAAATTTCTTATCAACCACTTGGTATGCTAATGATTTCAACGCATTTTTTGAAGGAGATGGCATTTTCCCCCCAAACAAAGTGTCGTGCTCGTTGTTGATAATTTCCAAATCACATCTAGCAGTTAATAAAATCATGCTAAGTGCTGTCTGACTTACACCATACATAGGATCTAGAGCAACTTTAATTCCTCTACTTTGAATTAAAGGTATATTAATATGTTTCATAATATTATCAATATAGCAGTTTATTGGGTAAAATTCTTCTATCAGATTTTTATTTTTTGCCACTTCAAAATCCATGCAAACAATATCATCAATATTCACTTGATCTATGTATCTTTCAATGTCTTGAGTTACCTCTTCACTTGCATCTCGTCCCCCTTTTGTAAACACCTTAATTCCGTTATAAAGTGCCGGGTTATGACTTGCGGTAATCATCATTGAATATTCAAACTCTTGCTCCATAGCATAGTACATTACTAGTGGTGTCGGAACAGAGCGATTTACAAAATAGCATTTGATTCCTTCTGCAGTTAATACTTCACATACCCACAACAATGCTTCTCGAGATAAAAAACGTCTATCATAACCAATTACAATCCCCTTCTTTGATTTTCCTTCTGCTACAATTTTATTTGACATTCCTTTCGCAAATAATTGAATATTCTGCTTTGTAAATTCATCTCCAATGATTGCTCTCCAACCACCTGTACCAAATTTAACCATTTTAACCTCCTATAATTCTATATTAAAAATTGTTTTTATATTTCGTGTTACACCTGCGCACGTTTGATCTGATGCCGCTGGATAACTCAACTCCATTAGCTCACTGTTTTTTACTATTGCAAGGACTGAAGACGCACCTCCGTCAACATTGACCATCGCATCGATATCCGGAATCATCTTCTCAGCAATTTTTATCATTTGAAGATAATCTGCACCTAAAGATATATTTGTTCTTCCCGAAAATACGAGAATAAATAATTCACCTTTTTTATTGAGCCCCACTGCTGTTCTCGGATGAATGGAAAGGTTTTGAACATCCGCTTCTTGTGTTTGCATAGACAGCGGTGTCTCCCAACCTTCATCCATCATATGCTGTACGATAGTCCCTTCATCAAAAGTCGCTTTCCCATTTTCGATTAGTGTCATTGCCCCCCCATATATCCATTCAAACTCCTTCCATTGAGCATTCGATATCCCATTTGGCGGTTCCAGATTCACAGCATATTTCAATTGATCTGTATTAAAGTATTGTGTATTTGTTATATTGGATAATGTATCTTCTACTCGCCTTCTTGCATCCCCAGCAAGCGATATTACTACTCCGTTTGCTGGCATCAGTATTTCGCCCTTTTTAATGCAATATATATAATCTCCACTAAAAGCTATATTCAATCTCTGTTTTCCTACCAACTTTTCATAATGTAAACTATCTGTCATCGAGTATCTTTCTACTATATCTCGCTTTGATAAATATGGAGTATACACAATTACGTCTTTTGTTTGCGTTTCTTCTCCCTCCACATTAATATCTTTTACTTCCCATCCTACCTTTACACCATTAATCTGAATTGCTCCAGCGCCTAATAAAAAGCGGAAAATCTTGAATCTCCCATCTTTACTCATTCCAATACAGGATTTATTGTATAGCGGAAATGACTCTCGTTTTTTCTCACTTTCCTTAATCCTCAAATAATCCACATGCTCGATTCTATTCTCTATACATTCTAGTGGCATCTGATTCCTAAGTCGATTATGAAGGGCAATTGTTTTATTCGTGGTAAAAAAAAGAAAGTTCGAGATAATTTGAATTGAGTCTTTATCATTCTTGCGAAAATACTTTCTCGGACTTTCACCTTCACCAAGATTTACAACGCTTGATTTCGTTATTTTATGCAAGATAGCAGCATGTACTAATATTGCCTCTTGTGATGTTTGCGCTTCCCAATCCACCGAACGCTCCTCTAAATTGCTCTGTTGAAAATACCCCATCTTATAAGTTAAATTAGGGTAGTCTTTTAACAACAAATGAATGCACCGATCTCTAAACTCCCAGACTTCGTCCTCTTTTCTTTTTCTTATCACTGTTTTAAATATTGATTTGCGAAACATATTGTCATCATAGATATTGATAAAATACTCTGGATATTGGTCCACGAGAGACTCGTAGCTTTTATTATAAATTTCATCGCCAAACCTACTCGCCAATTTGGCTAAATGGTAGTATGAAATTTTAGTCTTTTCACTAATTTTAGTATATGGGTAAATATTATAATTTTTAGGTATAAATATCTTTGATATCCCACCTTCCGAGAAATTATTTATCATAGTTTTACTTGTTACACATCGACTTGTAGTATTCACAATACTATTAATTCTTAAATCTTTTATTGATAACAGTGCTTCTTCACCATATGCAAGTAACAGAACTTTTTTTTCTTTCACTCTCTGACTCAATAATCTTGAATCTGAAATCTTTGAAAAATCGATATAGTATTTCTCTGTATTCTCCCAAATAATCTGATACCGATGTCCTTTTAGCTTTTCCTCTATCTTATCGTTAAAATAGGCTTGCTTTTTGAGCAAAAGATAAATGCTACGCTCCTTATACTTTTCTATGTCCTGTATGAGCAGTTCTAGAAATTGTATATCACTCACATAGAAAATAATGTCTGTGCAGCATGCTATTTTCCTAGCCTCTTCTTTGATTTGGTTAATAAATTTAGGCTCTTGTTCTGTGTATTGCTCCAAAACTTCATAGATTTTCCCCCACCATCTTCGAGGTACATATTTATCTCTAATTCCAGCTATATCATGGTATATCTCTTGATCACAACTATTTGTATATACATCAAAGTCTCCAACTAGATTATCAATTTCTTCTAAGTAAGCTCTATATTTTTTTTCCTTAAGAATTCCCTGTCTCCATAAGATTTGCATCCACTTATCTTCTACAATTCGATTTTCATTCGTAACATCTATCAAGATCTCTTTGTATGCATATCTCTTAAATAAATTTTGTCCTAGAAACTCTTTCCTCAAGTATCCCGCATGAGTATATTTCTCATTCGTTATATCTAGGAATAAACACATCCGTCTTCTCCTTTATTTATTAAATTTATATCCCACAGAAATAATTCTGTATCATTCACATTAAAGTAATAATCAAGTATAAATTTTGAAGTAATAACTGTTGGACTGACATTTTTATGGATCTCTAATGTTTTAAAAGATACCCAATAACTAATGTTTTCCTGTATAATCGCTTGCAATCGCCCATACATAATATTCTCAAAATCTTCTATAACTTCCCCATTTAAAACTACTCTTTCCAAATCCAATAAAGTTATAATATTTGCTAAAACTCTCCCTAACATTTCGCAAAGATTTTCTATAAACGCTATTGCTTCTGGAACTTGATTATCGATATCGTCTTGTAATTCTCGGTATGACTTTCCATACCTTTTTACTATTGCTGTTTTGGAAATGAATTGCGTTAAACAGTTGCATTTTCCACAAACACACTTCACTTTTTCCTCATTATTTTCTACCGTATAGTGCCCTAACTCTCCAGCTACACTATTCTTACTTTTCAAAATATTTTGTCCAAGTATAAAAGCTGATCCGATTCCACTATCTAACTTTACAATCATTGAGTTCATTTCATCCTTGAATCTGAATTTTTCATAGTAAGCAATGATGCTCACATCATTGCACACGAACACTGGTATCTCATACTCTGCTAATTCTTTCTTTAAATCTAAGTTTTTCCACCCTATGTCTTTTGCCTCAATGACCAGACCTAAGTCCTCATTCACAACACCTTCTACACTGATAACGACAGCATATTTTGCCATTTTATATTGATTCCTAATTTTATATAATGCTTTTTTGATTACAAATAACGGATCTATTAACTTATTCAGTTCACTTTCACTTTTATATACAATGCTTCCATCTAGACCGTTCAAAAAAATCTTTACATTCTGCACTGATACCACAATTGTCACAATATGAAAGTACTGATAATTAATCAGAAGGGAGATGGGGCTTCTCCCTTTCTGATTATTATTATTTTTATATTCACTCAAAATATTTTGGTCACACAATTCACTCACTAAATTTGTAACCGTCTGGGTCGCTAAATTTGTTTTTTTTGCAACAAGCTTTCTATGAATTCCTCGTTCATCATTGATTACTCTTAATATGTTTTTAATATTCTGCTTCTTCATAATGTCTGAACTTTTCAACTTATTCATCTTGATCCCCCTTGTCTTGTCGCGCTTTCCCTAGTTTTATCTTACTTACTAACAGCTGCTTCTGTTTCTGTAACAATTGTATCCGCTGCCTCTTCTACTGTCATCGACTCGAATGCAATCGCCTCAATCGCGCTTGAGATAGTATTTGAAATTTGTGTATATTCTTCTATAGATGGTCTTGAGAAACCATACTCTAATACTTCAGCTGCCTTTTCAAAATGTGGTTTGTCTGCTACAAAACTCTTAAAAGCTTCACTCTCTTTTGCCTCATTAGATACTGGTAAGTATCCCGCATTGATAACCCACTCTGCATTCTTCTCACCTGTTGTCATATACTCCATGAACTTTAAAGCTTCCTCTTCTACTTTATCCCCATTATCAAATAGGTAGTAGTGATTTGTTCCTAATCCTGTACTTAGCTCTTCATTCCCAGGTAACATTTCAACCCCTATATCCATTCCATAATTCTCGACATAAGCATTTGCTGCTCCTTGTGTTCCAATAATCATCGCCACTTGCTCTTCTGCAAAAGCATCTTCTCCTACAGTGATAGGTGCAATTCCATCTGTTATGAAGCTAGTATAATAATCCAGTGTCTCAACTACCCCTTCTTTGTCAAAGCCAACTTCTGTATAATCATCATTTAATAGCGAGTACCCGTTTTGCTCTAGGAAACACAACCATGTCCATGTTGTACGTTCATTATTTGGATCAATTGGCATCCAGATACCTTTTCTATCTTCAGTCGTTAACGCCTCTGCAGTATCATATAATTCTTCCCAAGTTGTTGGTGCAGTTTCGATTCCTGCTTCTTCAAACATCTCTTTATTATATATCAAAACTAGCGTTCCTGCCTCTACAGGAACAGAATATGTTTTTCCTTCAAATTTCCCTGCATCCCAAAGCCCTTCTGGAATATCACTTCTCCACTCCTCAGAGATAGAATCTGTCAAGTCTACTAATTTTCCTGATGTTGCCAACACACCTGTCATAGATGGAGCTCCCCATAAAATATCAGGTTGCGTATCATTCATTAATGCGGTTTGAACCTTCGGGAGGATATCTTCACTTGCTGCAACAAACTCTGTTGTAATTGTTACGCCTTCCGTTTGCTCACTATACTCATCTGCCATCTTTTGCAGATAGTCTGCTTTTTCAGTAGGAAAACCGTGCCATAATGTTATTTCTACCTCCCCTGTACTCTCTGCTCCACTTCCTTCTTCAGTGCTTTCTGAAGATCCACATCCTGTAAAAACTAATGTTCCTAATAATAGTGCTACTAATAATTTTTTCATTTTTTTCTCCTTGTTTGTTCTCTATTTTAATTATTCTTTGCCACCAGAAAAAGCAATACTTTCAATTACTTTTCTTTGGAATAATACAAAGACGATTACCACTGGAAGCATGACTAAGATGGTCGCTGCCATCAAAGCTCCCCAGTCGGTCTCAATTGCACTTTGTTCTTTGAAATATGATAGCCCTAACTGTAGCGTATAGTATGTGTCATCATTTGTTATAATTAATGGCCAAAAATATTGATTCCATCCGTATATAAAAATCAAAATTATCGATGTTGACAAAATCGGCTTAGACATTGGAAAAATTATTTTAAAAATAATTTGGAATAAATTACAACCATCAATCTGTGCTGCCTCTTCTATCTCTTTTGGTATTTTTAAGAAAAATTGTCTCAATAAGAAAATGATTAATGCGCTCCAGCTAAACGGAATGATCAACCCCCATAATGTATTATGCAAATTCAAAGCACTCAAAATCTTAGTCATTGGAATCATAATTGTTTGTGCTGGAAGCATTAATCCTGTCAACATCAATACAAACAAGAAATTTTTTCCTTTAAATTCCATTCTAGCAAATGCATAGGCTGCCATTACCGAAGTAACAATTTGTCCGATCATAATTCCTCCTGTTACAATTATACTGTTCTTAAGAAATTGTAAAAATGGAAATCCTTGCACTGCATTTATGTAGTTATCAAAATTTATTTCGCTCGGTATCCACTTAATTGGAACCTGCAAGATTTCATCTGGCATTTTCAATGAACTTGACACCATCCATAGAAAAGGAAGTATCATGATAAATGCAATTACGTATACAACGACATGTTTAATTACTGTTCCTACTTTTTCCATTATAGCCTCCTACTCTTTATCCATTATCATCTTTTGTACAACTGTAACTCCGATTGCCATCGCAAATAATACAAACGCAATTGCAGATGCATAACCGATTCGATATTCATCGAATCCTGCTTTATACAAATATGTTACTAACATCTCTGTACTTCCAACTGGGCCACCCTTTGTCGTGACATTGATGATATCAAACACCTGAAATAAAGATGCTGTTGTCGATGATACTATAACAAAAAACATAGTTGGTTTTAATAACGGCAACGTAATTCTAAAGAATTGTTGCACTGGGTTGGCTCCATCAATACCAGACGCTTCATACAACGAAGGAGAGATAGCTAGAATTCCTGCAATAATGATAATCATGTTATACCCTAATGATTTCCACACTCCTATTATGATTAATGATATCATTGCATAGTCTGGTGATTGTAACCATGCCAATGGTTCTACTCCTATGAGCCCAAGTATAGAATTGAAAAGTCCACCTTCTCCAGGTTGAAAAATCCACGACCATACGATACCGATTGCAACCATAGAAACAATATGTGGCAAGAAGTATACTCCTTTTATAACAGAATACCCTTTTATCCCCTTATAGATAACAGCACTAATAACAAGTGAAATTGATGTTGATAGCACTGTTGTACTTACTGAGTATACGACTGTATTTACAAGTGCATTTCTAAAATCTTCTGATGAAAAAAGTTCAATATAGTTACTCAGACCCACAAATGTTTGTTCTGTCGAAAATCCATTCCACTCCACAAATGTTAGGGCAAAAGAATAAATTAGTGGTATTATAAAAAATAATATAAATAGAATATATGCTGGCGCAATTAATACGTATCCTGCCAATTGATTTTTCTTCATAATATTCACTTCCTCCTTTTCATTTTCTTTTTTATTTAATCCATTGGTTAGATTATATTAGCAAGAACTGCCCTTTGCAACAGTTGTACTATTTATTTTCCAACAGAATCTATTAAAGATATCTTTTCTTCTATTTTCACTAATTTCCGCTCATTATTTTTATGCAATATACACATATATATTCTTGTCAATTTATTCAACTCACCTCTGATTTATTTATTACAATCATTTGAATAAATACTTCTTCAAAACAAATCTTTATACTAGTTAAAGTGTTTTGCCTTGCTCAAAATAGTCAAGAGTAGACAATACTGAATTATGAAAAGTCGCAAAAACCTCCAGAAACTTTGTTCTGTTTCTGAAGGTTTTCGTCAATTCTATTACAAAATATCTAGTTTTTCTTTATTTAAAGCAATTGCAATATATTTAGCATAAATATCCATATGAATAAGGATCCCAAAGCTAGGAGAGAAGTGAATGCGACTGCAACTCCTGCAAGTTCTCCGTTGCCCCCCATTCTACTTGCCATCGGAAAGCTCGCTGTCGCTGTCGGTGCACCGAATACTACTAAA